>NZ_JPOC01000066.1 GCF_000738775.1 Prescottella defluvii | reverse complement strand
TCCCCGCCTGATCTGCGCGCGAGCACTCCAGCACCCTCAGCGGCGCCGCACCCGATTCGTCGGGCGCGGCGCCGCTGCGTTTCTCGCGAGGGCGACCCGTGCTCGCTGAGTATGGTTCTGTCATGACGGACATCACACTCGAGACCATCGCCACCGGACTCGCCTTCCCCGAATGCCCGCGTTGGCGGGCGGGCCGCCTGTGGTTCTCCGACATCTACCGCGGCGTCGTCCTGCGCCTGGATCCGGCGACCGGCGACGTCGAGCGGGTCGTGGAGGTCCCCGGTCACGCCGGCGGGTTGGGCTTCCTGCCCGACGGCCGACTGCTCGTCGCGTCCGCGGAGGAACGGAAGGTGTACCGCCTCGAGGAGGACGGCACGCTCACCGTCCACGCCGACCTGCACGGGATCGCGTCGTGGCATCTCAACGACATGGTCGTGGACGGGTCCGGGCGCGCCTACGTCGGCAACTACGGCGATGACAGCGCGCCTCCGGCGCCCCCGTTCCCCGCCGACCTCGCGATGGTCGAACCGGACGGCAGTGCCCACGTCGTCGCGGAGCAGATGCTGTTCGCCAACGGCATGGCGATCACGCCGGACGGTGCGACGCTGATCGTCGCCGAGACCCGTGCGACACCGGGCCGGTTGTCGGCGTTCACGATCGAGGCGGACGGCAGCCTCGTGAACCGGCGCACGCTCGTCGAGTTCGACGACCCGGCGGTCCTGCCGGACGGTATCGCGCTCGACGCGGAGGGTTCGGTCTGGGTGGCGTCACCGTTCAACGAGGAAGTGCTCCGGGTGACGGCCGCCGGCGAGATTGCCGAACGCATCGCGGTGCCGCACCCGTATGCCGTCGCGCTGGGCGGCGCGGACGGTCGCGACCTGTTCGTGTGCACCGCCGACACGTGGGTTCCGGAGGAGGCGCTCCGACTCGGTGGCGGTGCGATCCGGCGCCTGCGGGTGCAGGTTCCGGGCACCGGTTCCTGAACGGATCTGGCACTCGGGACCCCTTGTGTGCCAGCGATACAGGAGCGCATGCTCGTACTACCCAACGAGGTGTGATCGACGTGCGCGCCGGGCGGGCTCCCACCGAGGAGCCCGCCCGGTTGCTCCCGTCACCGCTCGCCGCACGGGAGAATCGGGGTCGCGATGAACGAGCACGAATATGTCGGTGTCGCACCGTTCCACGCCTCCGGGGACCTGCGTGGCTTCGTGATCTCGGGACGCTGGCCGGACTCGACACACGAGTGGGCGCAACTGCTGACTCTCGCGGTGCGGATCGCGTCCCTGCCCGGCCTGTTGCCGACGTCGACGGTCTTCGGGGCCCGCGAGGAGCTGCCGGACGACCCCCGGCCCGGGACGGTCGGTCTGATCGTCTCCGAGGGTCCCGTGCTCGGCGAGTCCGCGGTCTCCCCGGGGCGCTTCGCCGGTCACCAGCCGCCGGCGCTGCTCGTGCTGCATCCGCCCGCCGAGACCGTCCCGTCTCTTCCCGAGTGCTCCGGGGTGGCGTCGGGCTGTGTGCTGCTTCCCGGTCTGCCGCATCTCGGACTCGACCACCGTGCGGCGTGGGTGGAGGCGGAGGCGGACGGCACTGTCACGTCGATGATTTCGCGTGTGGGCATCGATCCGATCAGCGATCCCGACACCGCAGTTCTGGCGATGCTGCTCGCGGCATGACCGGAACCGGAAGAAGAAAGTTCGGCATTCCAAACTTATTGTGGCCTTTGCACTTTCGCTGAGCCGGAGCTATCGTTGCCGGAGCGAAGGGGAGTAGCCCCCAATCGCTGGGTCGACATACTGGCCGGCACCTCACAGTGCCCGCCCGGCCCAGCGGACCGGATCTTCTCCGGTGGGCGAGACCTTCGGCCGTGAACGCACCCATCGCGTTCGGGGCCGGAGGAACGTTTCCCGACATCCTCCGAGAACAAGTGATCCGGAGGAGGTTCGACACGATGCTGGCTGCCACACTGCTGAGTTTCGGCGTCATCTTCGTCGCCGAGCTGGGCGACAAGTCCCAGCTCATGGCGATGACGTTCGCGCTGCGCTACCGCTGGTGGGTGGTGATCGCGGGCATCACCGTCGCCACCACCGTCGTGCACCTGGTCTCCGTCGGTGTCGGCCACTTCCTCGGGGCCGCGATCCCCACCACCGCGATGTCGATCATCGGCGGCATCGCCTTCCTGATCTTCGGCCTGTGGACGCTGCGCGGCGACAAGCTCTCCGACGAGGAGGAGCAGAAGGCGCGCAAGGTCACCGGGTCGGCGTTCCTGGCTGTGGCGTCGGCGTTCTTCCTCGCCGAACTCGGTGACAAGACCATGCTGGCCACCGTCACGCTCGCGGCGGACAACGACTGGGTGGGTGTGTGGATCGGGTCGACGGTCGGCATGGTCGCCGCCGACGCCCTCGCGATCGTCGTCGGCGCGCTGCTCGGCAAGCACCTGCCCGAGACGGTCGTCAAGATCGGCGCCGCGGTGCTGTTCTTCGCGTTCGGTGCGTGGCTGCTGCTCGAGGGCCTGTTCCCGGAGAGCCTCGCCGGCCCGGTCACAGCGGGCACCGTCGTGGTGGCGGCCGCCGTCGCGGCGCTCGTCCGGCGCGCCGTTCGCGGCCCCCGCACACCGGCACCGGCCGAACAGGCCGACGCACCCCACAGTTCCTAGACTGGCGGCATGGATCAGACGCAGCCCGACCTGCTCGCCCCCCTCGGCGATCTCGCCGCCTTCGCCGGACGCTGGGTCGGCGGTGGCACCGGCCACTACCCGACGATCGACGACTTCGCGTACGACGAGGAACTCGAGCTCACCGCCAGCGGAAAGCCGTTCCTGTTCTACCGTTCCCGCACCCGGGGTCCCGGCGGCGGCATGCCGATGCACACCGAGACCGGCTACCTGCGGCTCACCGACGGCGTCGCCGAGCTCCTCATCACCCAGCCGACCGGTTTCGTCGAGATCCACCGCGCCACCCTGGCGGACGGTGTCCTCGACTTCGCGTCGCACACGCTCGAGGCCTCCCCGGATGCCAAGCCGGTCCACGAGATCCGGCGCCGCTTCGAGCTTCTCGAGGACGGGACCGTGCTCGCGTACGACATGTGGATGGCGTTCGACGACGTCCCGATGACGCACCACCTGCGGGCGGAACTGCGCCGGGCAGACTGAGGATTCAGAAGTTCCAGTCCACGTCCTCGGTGGGTTTCTGCTTCCCGATGACGTATGCGCTGCCGGAGCCGGAGAAGAAGTCGTGGTTCTCTCCGGCCCCGGGATCGAGCGCCGACAGGATCGCCGGGTTCACCTGACACTCGGATGCCGGGAACATGGGCTCGTATCCGAGATTGGCGAGCGCCTTGTTCGCGTTGAACCGCATGTAGGACAACACCTCTGCCGTCCATCCCACCTCGTCGTACAGATCGGCGGCGTACTCGACCTCGTTGGCATAGAGCGTCTCCAACAGGTCGTAGGTGTAGCGCCGATGCGCGTCCCGCGCGCCCGCGCCGAGCCGCTCGAGCGCCTGCCGGCACTTGTATCCGATGTAGTACCCGTGCACCGCCTCGTCGCGGATGATCAACCGGATCAGGTCGGCGGTGTTGGTGAGTCTGCCGTGACTTGCCCAGTACATCGGTAGGTAGAAGCCGCTGTAGAACAGGAACGATTCGAGCATCACCGACGCCGCCTTGCGGGCGAGGGCGTCGTCGCCGCGGTAGTAGTCGACGACGATCTGCGCCTTGCGCTGCAGGTGCGGGTTGCGCTCCGACCAGTCGAACGCCGCGTCGATCTGCCGAGTCGAACACAGCGTCGAGAAGATCGAGCTGTAGCTCTTGGCGTGCACCGACTCCATGAAGGCCATGTTCGTCAGGACGGCCTCCTCGTGTGGGGTGACGGCATCGGCGATCATCGCGACGGCTCCGACGGTGGCCTGCGCGGTGTCGAGCAACGTCAAGCCGGTGAACACCCGGATGGTCATCTCTCGCTCGGTGTCGGTGAGCGTCGCCCACGAGGCCAGGTCGTTGGACAACGGAATCTTCTCGGGCAGCCAGAAATTGCCGGTGAGTCGGTCCCACACCTCGGCGTCCTTGGGGTCGGGCACCCGGTTCCAGTTGATCGCGCGAACCCGATCGACCAGGCGTTCACTCACCGCCGATCGCCTCCCGCAGGTCGAACGCGCGTCCGGCCCGTGCCGCCTCGAACCTGCGTCCCACATCCGACCAATCGACGAGCGACCACAGCCGATCGATGTAGTCGGCCTTCACGTTCCGGTACTGCAGGTAGAAGGCGTGCTCCCACGCGTCGAAGACGAGCAGCGGCGTACTGGTGATCGCGAAGTTCGTGTGGTGGTCGTGCAACTGGTGCACCACGAGTCGGACGCCCACCGGATCCCAGGCCAGCACGCCCCAGCCCGAACCCTGCACCGTGGCCGTCGCTGCGGACATCTCGGCACGAAAGCCCTCGAAGCTCCCGAAGAACTCGTCGATCGCGGCCGCCAGTTCGCCGTCGGGCCGGTCACCACCCGTCGGCGACAGATTGCGCCAGAAGATCGAGTGCAGCGCGTGGCCGGACAGGTTGAAGGCGAGGGCACGCTCGAGTCCCGCGAGCGCCGAGTGGTCGCCGCAAGCGCGAGCCTCCTGGAGTTGTTCCACCGCGGTGTTTGCTCCCCTCACGTACGCAGCGTGGTGTGCGCCGTGATGCAACTCCATCACCTCGCCGGAGATCGCGGGTGCGAGCGCCCCGTAGTCGTAGGCCAGGTCGGGAAGAGCGTAACCGGGCATGTCTGGTCACCTTTCGTCGATGGAATGCCGTCAGACTAGCTCGAGTTCGGGTAGACGAACATTTTATTTCTATAAATCGAACTTCCTGCCTGGTGGAACATCCGGCCGCCGGCATCACTCAATCGCTTGATTGAATGCGGGTGTGACCGTAGGCTCACAATCCAAACTCGGATTTCAAACCGTTACCGAGATCGGTTCGCGCTCAAGGCTTCTTGATCTTCGCCGACGAGACCGCACGGAAGATGGGACCAGAATGGGCACGCTCAACTACACCGACACCACCCGCGGCCCGTCCGCGACGGACAAGCTCCACTTCCACGAGGCCGGCGACGGCCATCCCCTCGTACTGCTGCACGGGTCCGGGCCGGGCGTGTCCGGCTGGTCGAACTTCTCGAAGAACCTGCCGGTCTTCGCCCGCAGCTTCCGCACCATCGTCGTCGACATGCCGGGATTCGGCGCGAGCCCGGACATGGCGTACGACCGGCCGTACCCCGAGATCGCCGCGGAAACGATCGTCACGCTGCTCGACGACCTCGGCATCGAGAAGGCGCACCTGCTGGGCAATTCGATGGGCGGCTGGGTCGCGCTCGAGACGGCCGCGCTCGCCCCCGAACGAGTCGATCGGATGGCGCTGATGGGCCCGGGCGGCCTGTACGCGCCGCTGCTCGGGCCGATGATGAGCGAGGGCGCGCGCCGCCTCAACGCCTTCCTCGTGGACCCCACCCGCGAGGCTCTCGAGGCGTGGGTCGACTCGATGGTCTACGACCCCGCGACGATCACCCCGCAGTTGCTCGACGAGCGCTGGGCCAACGCCACCGCGCCGCGGGCGATCGAACGCATGCGTGCGGTGATGGCATCGCTCGGTCTCCCCGGCAAGGCACCGCTGTGGGCACGCACCGACGAGATCCCGCACAAGACGCTGGTCACGTGGGGTCGCGACGACCGCATGCTGCCACCGGACGGTGCCCTGTTCGCGTTGCGCCGGATGCCCAAGGCCGACCTGCACCTGCTCGGCGAGTGCGGGCACTGGGCGCAGGTCGAGCGCAAGCACGACTTCGAGTCGCTCGTCACGGATTTCCTCACCCGCTAGGTCTCCCGCTCCACGCTGACGAAAGGTGCTTTTCACCATGCAGTTTCAGCACGAAGCCATCGACTCCGTCCTCACCGCCGGCGACCGGATGCGCGACCTCGAAACCGAATGTGTCGAGCAGCGCAGGCTCTCCGACGACACCGCCAAGATCCTCCGCGACGCGGGCATCATGCGGATCATCCAGCCGAAGCGTTACGGCGGCTTCGAATCCGACCCCGGCGTCTTCAACGCCGCGATGTACGAGATCGCGCGGCTGTCGAGTTCGGCGGGCTGGGTGACCGGTGTCGTCGGTGTCCACTCGTGGCACCTGGGCCTGTACCCGGACAGGGCGCAGAAGGATGTGTGGGGCGAGAACCCCGACGCGTGGATCAGCTCGTCGTACAGCCCGGCGGGCACCGCCCGGATCGTCCCCGGCGGCTACGAGCTGACCGGACGGTGGGGCTTCTCGTCGGGCAGCAACCACTGCGACTGGGTCTTCGTCGGCGCGATGGTCGCCGACGCGGACGGGCACCGTACGGGGCAGCAGGTGCATCTGCTGCTCCCCCGTACCGACTACGCGATCGACGACGTCTGGTTCACGTCCGGGTTGGCGGGCACCGGCAGCAACGACATCGTCGTCGACGGCGCCTTCGTGCCCACGCACCGGGTGCTCGACGTCGCCGATCTGTACGCCGAGCGCTACCCCGGCAACGAGGTGAATCCCGCTGGCCTGTTCCGCCTCCCGTGGTACACGCTGTTCGTCAACGCCGTCGTGATGCCGTTGGTCGGCATGTCTCGCCGGGTGCTCGACGAGGCGGTGGGAATTCACAAGTCCCGCTTGGCGGTCGACGCGTCCAAGCTGCCACATCCGGCGACGCTCGCGCGTCTCGCCGAGGCCGACTTCGAGGCCGACACCGCCTACCGGATCCTGCAGGCCAACCTCGCCGACGCGTTCGCAGCCGTCGAACGTGGTGACGCGGTGTCGATGGGGGTTCGTCAGCGCACCCGGCGCGATCACATCGCCGCCGTCCGGTTCGCCGTCTCCGCCGCCGACAAGGCGTACCAGGTGGGCGGCCCCCGCTCGATCGCGACGTCGAGCGCGCTGCAGGCGGTGTGGCGGGACGTCCACGCCGGTCAGCACCACGCGGTCAACCTGCCGGACCGGTCCGATCACGAGTACGGCGAGTACCTGCTCACCGGGAACCCCGGCACCCTCTACTGATCCGAGGAGTTCACAATGGCTGTTCTCTCTCTCACCGATCGCCGGAACCTGGTGTCCCGCGTGAAGGTGTGGGGGCACAGGTTCACGCCGGTGCCGGCCGGGGCTCAGGGGCTCCGGCGCTGACGACCAGCGTCGAGCAAACGCTTCGTCGATCAGTCGTCCAGTTCACCGCTGCTAGCCTTCGGTGGTACTCGGTCGAACCGAATACCTGGACAATGAGGAGTGAGCGTGGCGTCAGCGGGCCGGCGTGAGGTCATCCTGACCGAATCGGCGCGGTTGTTCTCCGATCGAGGCATCGCTGCGACGACGATCCGTGAGATCGGCGAAGCCGTGGGCCTGAACTCGGGGACGCTGTACCACTACTTCAAGTCCAAGGACGCCATCGTCTCGGAGATCCTGGTCAGCTTCCTGACGGATCTGGTGGAACGGTACCGCGCGGTCGTCGCCGAACCGGAGACCGCGCGGGACCGGCTCGTCCGCATCGTCCGTGCCTCGCTCGAGGTCGCGAACGCCCACCCGTACGCGACGGAGATCTACCAGAACGAGTTCGCGAATCTCGGTTCCCTGCCCGGGTACCCGGAGATCGCCGACGCCGTCGACGCCTCGCACGACGCGTGGTACCGCATGGTCGAGGAAGGCGTACGTGATGGCGAATTCAATTCGGGCATAGACATTTTCGAGTTCCAGCGGATGATGCGCGAGTGCGTGTTCATGTCGGTGCGCTGGCACCGCAAGACCCTCGGGCAGGACATCGACACCCTCACCGAGATGCTCACGACGGTGTTTCTCAACGGCTTCGTGCCGCCGCCGTCGGGGGCCTCCACGCCGCAGCCCGTGCGCCCGCGGAAGCGGACCACCAAGCGGACCGCCGCGGCCGAGCCGGGACAGCCGGAGAAGACCGCGGACGAGGTGCAGGACATCCGTTCCGAACTGGACTCGCTGCGCACCGAGATGCGGGCGATCCGCGCCGCCATGGCCGATCGCGTCGACACGCCCTGAGCCTTCGCTTCGCGACTGTTCCCCGCGGGCATCGTCTCGTCCTACACTCCGGACATGACGGCCACTCCGCGTGTGCACGCGTTTCGTGACGACGCCCTCGGCGATCTCGATGCCACCGGCGTCGCGGCCCGGATCGCGTCGGGTGAGGTGTCCGCGCGCGAAGTGGTCGAGGCCGCGATCGCGCGCGCCGAGTTGGTGCAGGGGCCGCTGAACAGCATCCAGTTCGCCGACTTCGAGCGGGCGGCGCGGCAGGCCGACGCCCCTCGCAGTGGCATCTTCGCCGGCGTCCCCACGATCGTGAAGGACAACGTGGACGTCGCGGGCGCGCCGACCGGGCACGGCAGCGCGGCGTTCACCCCGACCCCGGCGGCGCGCAACAGCGACTTCGTCGACCAGTTCCTGTCCACCGGTGCCGTGTCGATCGGCAAGAGCCGGCTCCCGGAGTTCGGGTTCAGCGCATCCACCGAGTACGAGGACGCCGATCCGGTGCGCAATCCCTGGGATCCCGACTACTCGTCGGGTGCGTCGTCGGGGGGCTCCGCGGCGTTGGTGGCGTCCGGGGCGCTGCCCTTCGCGCACGCCAACGACGGCGGCGGCTCCATCCGGATTCCGGCCGCCGCTTGTGGACTCGTCGGGCTCAAACCGACACGGGGCCGCACCGTGGCCGACGCAACCGACAAGACGATGCCGATCCGCATCATCTCCCAGGGCGTGGTCACCCGGTCGGTGCGCGACTCCGCGCGGTTCTACGCGGCCGCCGAAACCTACTATCGCAACCCGAAACTGCCACCGATCCGGCTCGTCGAGGGGCCCGGGTCGGCGCGCCTGCGGGTCGGGGTGATCGTCGACTCCGTGACGGGGGTGCCCACCGACGACGAGACCCGGAAGTCGGTGCAGGCCACCGCGGATCTTCTCGACACCCTCGGCCACCACGTGGAGGAGGCGACGCTGCCGGTCGACGGTGCGTTCATGAACGACTTCAAGTTGTACTGGGGTTTCCTGTCCTTCGCCCTACTGTCCGGCGGCAAGCGCATGTTCGGCCCGTCGTTCGAGCGGAGCGGAACCGACACTCTCAGCCGCGGCCTCGACGCCATGTACCGCAAGCACCTGGCGCAGACGCCCCGCATGCTCTATCGGCTGCAGCGCAGCGCCCGCGCCTACTCGCGGATGTTCCAGAAGTACGACATCGTGGTCTCCCCGGCCCTCGGCCACACCACACCGAAGATCGGATACCTCTCCCCCGCACAGGATTTCGACACCCTGTTCCAACGCCTGGTGAACTACGCGTCGTTCACGCCACTCAACAACGCCTCCGGTGGGCCGGCAATCTCCCTGCCGTTGCACCGGACGTCGAACGGCCTCCCCCTGGCCTCGCATTTCTCGGCGAACCACGGCGACGAGCGCACCCTGCTCGAACTCGCCTTCGAACTCGAAGCCGCCAATCCTTGGGCGCGGATCCAGGATCCGGAATGAAATCGAATCCTCTGGGACGGATTGCAGTTCGAGGATGATCAGCGAGGCCGACATCGCCACGCACCTGACCGACGAGGTGCGCGCGATCCCCTACCCGGGACGGTGGTCGAACCCGCCGTTCACCGGCGACGACGCGGCGGTCATCGCGCGCGACGGGGACCTGTCGGAACTGCGCGTCGACCGGCGGACCGGTCGTGTCGACTGGGTGGATCTGCGAACGGGCACCGCCCAGCGGCTCGCGCCGTCGCTGCCGGCGTTCGGCGTGCTCGCGGCGGCGTACGCGACGGCTCTGCGGGACACCCGCGGAGCCGGGGGCCGCGCGCTGCGTCACGTCGAGCAGGCGCTGCTGGATTCAGTCCGCGCGGTGTCCGCGGATCTGGCCGCCGAGGGCTCGTACTGGGCGATCGCGGCGGAGGAACTCGGCACCGGGGTGCTCGGCGGGGACGACGCGCCCGAACCACTCACCGTGACCGCGGCCGGTGGACCCACCGTCGTCATCGCGATGCCGATGCTGCGGTTGCGCCAGGCGCTCGCCGACGAGGGGCTCACCCTGTCCGGGTACCGCGGTGCGGTGTCGTACGCGACGCTGTCCGGCGACCTGAGCACCACGCTGGCGAACACGGCCCGCCCCGATGCGCAGGCGTCGGGACCGGCGCGGGTACTCGTCGTCGACGGGCAGACGCGGCTCACCGCCGACGATCTCGCGTTTCCGGCCCTGCGGACGCTACTGCTCCTCGAGCCCACGACACTGCCCGAGGACCTCGCCGAGGCAGCCGCGATGCTCGAGGTGCTGACCGTCGGCGGGCCCGGTCCGTTCGCAAGGATCGCCGACCTCGTCGCCCGCCGCGACGCCTGACGATCCATCAGCCCCCGTCGGCTGCAGCCAGGAGGACGGCGATATCGCGTTGACCACGATTGTGCGCGTTCTGCAGCGCCGTGAGGCCTCGTGCATCGCGGATCGACGGGTCGGCTCCGGCGTCGAGCAACTGCGTGACGGTGTCGACGTAGCGTGCCGAGCCGTCGCCGTACACGACCGCCTCGAGCAGTGCGGTCCAGCCGGGGTCGTTGACGTGGTTCACCGGGACACCCGCACGGATCAGGATCCGCACGGTCTCGATATGCCCGTGCTCGGATGCCGGGATCAGGGCGGTGCCACCGAACCTGTTGGTGGAGCGCACATCCGCGCCGTGATCGAGGGTGGCGAGCAGGATGTCGTTCAGGCCCTCGGCACCGGCGTACAGGAAGGCCGAGTCCTGCATGTCGTCCTGGGCGTTGACGTCCGCACCGGCATCGATCAGTGCCGTGGCGGCGGCGACCGCGTTCGCCTTGGTCGCCGCGACGAGCGGGGTGCGGCCGCCGTCGCCGCGGGCCTCGAGGTCGGCACCGCGGTCCAACGCGTCGCGGACCCCTGTCAAGTCGTCCGCGCGGGCCGCATCGAACAGTTGCCGCTCGAGTTCCGGGGTCGACGTGGGGATCGGCGCAGGAGACGCCGCACCGGCGGCGTTCGAGGCGACTTCGGAAGTGGTTGGTGCGGGCGATGTCTCGACGACATCGGCGCTGCCGCAGGCCGCCGCCGTCAGCGCGACGGCGGCCACCAGAATGGCTGTTCTCACTGGAGGCTCCCGGCGATCTCGGCGAGTCCCGCTGCGGCGCAAGCCTGGTCGGCGTTGCCGTCGGGCGCGCCGCCGACACCGATGCCGGCGATCGACGCGTTGCCGACCTTGACACTCACGCCACCGGGGAGGAACAGCGTGCCGGGCAGGTCGGCGATCGTCGGGCCGTCGCCCTTCACCCGTCCGGCGAGGTCACTGGTGTTCGCGCCGAACGCGGCGGCGGTGTAGCCCTTCGCGCGCGCGGCCTCGACGGTGTGCTCGGCCGCGTTGTCGCCGCGCAGCATCGCCTGCACGTTGCCGAACCGGTCGACCACCGAGACGGTGACGAAGCCGAGACCGTCGGCCTGGCACTTGGCGAGCGCGGCCTGCGCGGCGCGGCCGGCCGTGGCCACGGACAGCCGGTCGGCGGCGACGGTGCCCTTGTCAGCGGCGTCGCCCGGCTGCTGCGACGACATCGCGACCGGGGTGACCTCGGTGGCAGTCGATGCCGCCGCGGCGTCGTCGGTGGATCCGCAGGCGGTCGCGGCGAGCAGGGCGACGGCGGGGACGGTGATCGCGAGGGCGCGGGGCAGGCGGCGGGAGAGGTTCATCGAGGGCCTTTCGAACGAGGGGGGAGATCGAGTGATTCCACCCTCGCGCCGGTGCCGGGTTCGCGGCATCGGCCGCGCGGCCACCGTCGGATCATCCGAATGGCCGATCCCGGGTCCTCGCGGCGACCGTAGGATCGGCCCGATGCAGGGCAACCGGGAAAACGCGGACACCGCGGACAACGCGGACAACGCCGCCTTCCGCGGGCCGCTCGGCGCCGCGATCCACCTGTCGTTCTACGTGCTGCTCGCGGCGTCGACGGCCCGCTACCTGACGTATCACGGGGTGAGCGGACGGTGGCTCGTCGTCGCCGGGCTGATCGTGGTGCTCGCGGCGCTGTACGCGGTGATCGTGGTGCTGTCCCGCCGCGGCGGCGCGTGGCAGCCGTGGGTGTGGCCGGTGCTGACGTCGTGGGTGGCGCTGGTGTGGCTGGCGCCGAGCTTCGCGTGGACGGCGTTCCCGATCTTCTTCCTGTGCACCCGCGCGTTCCCGCGCTGGGCGGCCTATCTGGTGGTGGCGGCGCTCGCGGTGTTCGCGGGCATCGAGTTCGCGTCGTTCAGTGGCCGCACCGAGTGGGCGGTGCTGCTGGCGCCGCTGTGCACCGGTGCGCTGATCGTGCTCGCGTACGGGCAGGTCGAGCGCGACAGCGCCGAACGCGAACGCCTGCTGAGCGAACTCGTCGACGCCAAGTCGCGGCTCGCGGAGACCGAGCGGGAGGCGGGCGTACTGTCCGAGCGTGAACGCCTGGCGCGGGAGATCCACGACACCGTCACGCAGGGGCTCACCAGCGCGCTGCTGCACCTCGAGGCGGCCGACGAGGTGTGGGAGCGGTCCGGTCCGCGGGCCCGCGACGAGGTCCGCACCGCGACGACGGCGCTGCGCGAGAACCTCGCCGAGACCCGCAACCTGGTGCACTACCTCAGCTCCCCCGACCTCGAGACGCAGACGCTGGACGCGGCGCTGCTCGCCGCCGTCCGCGGGTACGTGCCGTCCGCGCAGTTGCGGGTGATCGGCGAGCCGGTGGGGCTGCCGTCGGACGTCGAGCACGCGCTGCTGCGGATCACGCAGAGCGCGGCGTCGAACATCCGACGGCACGCGAACGCGCACACTGTGGGGGTGACCCTGACGTATCTGCCCGACGCCGTCGCCCTCGACGTGTTCGACGACGGCGCAGGGTTCGTGGTGGGCGGGACGAGCGGGTTCGGCCTGCCGGCGATGCGACAGCGCGTCGAGGCCCTGGGCGGCACGTTCTCGGTGGAGAGCGCTCCCGGTGAGGGCACCGTCGTGGCGGCGCAGATCCCGGTCGGGGACGCATCGTGATCTCGGTGCTGCTGGTCGACGACCATCTCGTGGTGCGGGCCGGGTTGAAGGCCCTGTTGGATTCGCAGCCGGACGTCGAGGTGATCGGCGAGGCCGACACCGGTGAGGACGCCGTCGCGATGGCCGCGGACCGGTCCCCCGACGTGGTCATGATGGATCTCGCCCTCGGCGCGGGAATCGATGGTGTGGAGGCGATCCGACGTATCCGCACGGCGCGCCCTGATCAGCCGGTGCTGGTGTTCACCACCTACGACACCGACGCCGACGTCGTGCGTGCGCTCGACGCCGGCGCGATCGGTTATCTGCTCAAGGATTCTGCGCCGCGGGACATCTTCGGCGCGATCCGAGATGCCGTCGCCGGCCGCAGTGTCCTGTCGCCGCCGGTGGCGTCGCGGGTGCTGGACCGGATGCGACGCCCCGACCAGGCGCTGACCGCGCGGGAGGCCGAACTGCTGACCCTGCTGGCCGAGGGGCTGACCAACAAGGAACTCGGCAAGCGACTGTTCATCAGCGAGGCCACCGTGAAGACCCACCTCGCCCACATCTACGCCAAGCTCGGTGTCGACTCGCGGGCAGCCGCGGTCTCGATCGCTTTGCGGCGGGACGGGATTCGCTGACGCATGACTCTGTATTCCGCGATCTGCGTGCAGGGCACGCCCACGGTGTCGCACCTCGATCTCGACCTGTTGGACTCGTACCGGTTCTACGACGGCGGTGGGTTCCCGGCGTCGTATCGCGAGTTCGTGCAGCATCTCGGCTGGGGCCGGCTGTTCGGACTGTGGCTCGTGTATCCGCCCGTGCTCGACGGCTACGCCGACGGCTGGCAGGCCAGGAGCCGGATCCTCACCGAGCGCCTGCGGGAGGCGTACCTCGACGGCCGGGCCGAGGAGTTCGACTGGATGATCGAACCGGACGGCGACTGGTCGCTGGTCGAGTCGCTGCGCGTCTTCGCGATCAGTGAGAACGGGGATGTGCTGCTGTGGGACACCGCCGCTCGCGACGAGCAGGGCGAGTTCCCGGTGTACTGCTCACAGCGAATGAACTCGCTGTGGTTGCTCGGACCGTCACTGGCTGCGGCGGTGACGGTGCTGCGCGCCGAAACGGTGGAGTTGTTCGGCGAGAACGAGTTCGACCTCGAACCGCTCGACGCGCAGCGCCTGCCGTGACCGGGTGACCGGTCACGCCGGTGTTCACGACTCCGTGGCGGTGTCGCCTGTGCCCGCGTCCTGGTCGTCGCCGGCCAGGATCAGGTACAGCGCCCGTCGGGCGTCGGTGAGCACCTTCTCCGCCGCGGCGAGTTGCTCGGTGGTCCCGGACATCTGGACCTGGCGGGCTGCGCCGTGCAGGTCGTGGAGCGGTCCGCGTAGATCGGGTCCCGATCCCGCGAAGGCGAACGGGTCGCCCCAGGATTCGGCGTTCTGCTCGACGAACTCACGTCCGGCGTCGGTGAGGGTGACGAGCTTGCGTCCGCCCTCGGCGGTCGTCTGCACCAGGCCCTCGTCCTCCAACTGCTGGAGCTTCGGGTAGATCGCGCCGGCGCTGGGACGCCAGGCACCGTTGGTGCGATCGGTGATGGTCTGCATCAGCTGGTAGCCGTACATCGAGTCCTCCTTCAACAGGAGCAGGACGGCTGCGCGGACGTCGCCGCGACCTGCTCGACCCATGCCACCGCGTCCACGGGGTCCGCCGTGTCCGCGACCCCGGCCTCGACCACCGCGCATGCGGGGATCCTCGCCGTCGAAGGGGCGGTGATGGCGGCGCTGACGGCCCATCTCCTCACCCCACGCGGGGTGTCCGTGCATCTGTTCCGGCCCTCGCCGGTGATTCATGTTCCTCATCGGTTCTTCCTTTCATCGTTTTCCGACACACTCACGATATATCGCGATCGTATCTTTAGAAAGGGTGGCGTGGGTCACTGGTCGCCTTCGGCGCTGTTCAGGTGGAACCGGGTGCCGTAGCGCTGCGTCTGATCCAATGAGCGAGTCGTTCGGGCGAACCGAGGGGGAAACGTGAGGTCAGTGGGCCGATGGGGAACTGCCGTTCTCGCGGTGGCCGGTGTCGTGAGCCTGTTCGGCTGCGGATCGACGAGCGTCGAGGGGCAGGCCGAGACCACCGAGACCGAGGCCGAGGAGCCGACATTCGATCCGTGCAGCATTCCGGACGAGGCATTGCGGGCAGCGGGAGTCGATCCAGCCACTCAGTCGCGGGACATCCTCGGCGTCAAACAACCCGGCTGGAAGCTCTGCGACTGGGGAGGCGACGGAACGGCCATCACCGTCTTCGCCACCGCGCAAGCGCTCAGCGAGATTCAGGCGAACGACCGCTTCACCAGCTTCACACCGATCGACCTCGATGGTCGCGAGGCGTTCACCTTCCGTGAGGTGAGCGACAAGCGCAACGAGTACTGCGATGTCGTTTTCGCGGCCGGAACGGACACCGTGATGATCAAGTCGGGCTACTTCGTCGGAAGGACACCTGCCGAAGGTCCGTGTCCGCTCGCGATCCGGAACGCCCAGATCCTCGCTCCCTCGATTCCCAACTGATAGGCGGTGGTCTCGATCAACGGAAATTTGTGGAGTGAACTCGGCGCGCGAGCAGAGGCTGGCGAGCTCTATCTCGAACCCGGTGTGGCACAGAAGTGTGCGCAACGCTGCGCCGAACTTGTCGCAGAACTGGATCAAATCAAGCGCGGAGCAACGGGTTTGACCCGAATCGACGGCCTCGGCCACCTCCCCTCCGGCGTCGCGCTGGCACGCAAGTTCGAACAGAAGGCGTCGGGCGGTGAGTACCCGCTCGATCAGGCACTCGCCGACCACATCACCGTCGTCGAGGGGATGCAATCTGTGTTCGAGAAGATCGCGGCGAACTATGCGGCGACCGAGGAAGCGAACGCCGAGCGGATCACGGGAAGCGGACGCTGACCCACCTCTGCTCGTTCGCCCGGTCTAGGACTCGGTGAGGTCCGCGAAGTTCTCCGTGTAGCCGAGGAGCAGCACCGACGAGCCACGCAGCACGGCGCGGAGTTCGTCCCAGGCGTCGGCGTCACGCTGCCCGTACAGTTCCCGCAGGTCGGCGATGAGCGCGTCGATGTCGCGCTGCCCGGGGTCGAGGACGCTCAGGAACCCGAGTGTGGACGCGCCGATCCCGGCCAGCTCGTACCCGTGCCGCTCCCGCATCCGGCGTGCCACCGCGTGGTTCTCGAACGGCGTCCAGTCGCCGGCGAAGTAGCCGTTCGGAAGGTCGGCGAGCAGATCGATGTCGGCGCGGGTGGGCAGGCACTGCACCACGTGCACGGCGTCCACCACCAGACCGGGATCGCGGTTGAGCGCGACCAGCGCGTCGATGTCGCTCGGCACGGTGACGAGCGAACCACGCACGTCCTCCCATCGCACCGCGCGGTCCGGGTCGGTGAGCACCGTACGGGCCGACTCGAACACCGCGGTGTCGTAAGCGAGGACGGCGTCGTCGGTCTCGTCGTCTGGGTACTCGACATCCCCGTCCAGATCGTGCGTACCGCGCGCGTGTCCGCTCGTGTAGAGGCACTGGTTCGGGTCGTCCAGCGTCAGGAAGCACCGGCCATCGCCTCCGTGAGCCGCCTCGACCCGTCGGAAGGCCGCGAGCAGCGCATCGAACGACTGTGCCGCGGTGATGACTGCGACGCTCAGACGGTTCACACCGCGGTGTCCCGCATCGGGCAGCGCGCTGACGACCGCCCCCGCGACGTCGCCATATTCCACGGACTGCCGGGTATCGGACACTGTTCCTCCATCAGGGCTCGGCATTGGCGCATGCCGAGCCATGATCCCCGAAGGCCCTCGGCGGCTACTCGCCCACCACCGCGCCCGGCAGCGACCACCGCGGATCGCGCCCGGCGTAGCCGAGGAGCCGATCCAGATCGGAGGCGTCGTCCGGGACCGGAACCACCGGCCCGTAGAGCCCCTCCCGGCCCGCCTCCTCCCCCGGCACCGACATCGAGGCGGCGAATCCCAGGCTCGCCTCGACGGCGGCCGGATCGGCGTCGAACGGCTGACCGGTGGCCCGGGCGAGGTCCCATCCGTGCAGGACCAGTTCATCAAGCGCCACGACGCCCATGACTGCCGCCGGCATCGTCACGCCTCCGGCCTCTGCTTCACCCTGCCAGGCGCCGGGTTCGCGCCATGCCTCGGCGAGCGCGTCGAGTTGGCCGTCGAACTGTGCCTGCCAGTCGGCCGGCAGGTCGGTCGGTCGTGCCGACCCGTCGGCGGGAAACGGCGCCTTCCGCGCCGCGGCGGTGAAGGCGTTCGTCAGTTCGAGGAGGTGTCGCAGCAGGTCGGCAACCGACCAGTCGGTGCACGGAGTCGGGCGGTCGAAGTGGTCGGAGCGGACTCCTGCAGCCAATCGCGCCAGCTGCGCTGCCGCCGGTCCCAGGTCGTGCTCGATCGTCATGCGCGTCTCCCTCGATCGGATGCCCTCTCACGAGTATCGACCGCCGGGCACCGCGAAACTCATCGCATCCGCCACCAACGGGAACTCAGGTACCGATAGCCGGACGCGAGCGTGCCGTGAGTTCCCGTTCGACCGGTCCAGGGCTGGTCAGTCGCTGGTCGGCGTCAGCGGGGCGCCTTCAACTGCATCCAAGCCAGCACGTCGAGGACTCGGATGGCCGGGATCGTGTCCGGCAGTTCAGCCCGTTCCCGCAGCGCCACCAGTCGGTGGTGCAGTTCCCGGTCGTTGTCGCGCAGCGCCTCTCGGATCGGGTTCAGGTGGGCCTTCTTGGTGCCGAGGACCTCGCCGATCACCCGGTCGTAGATCGGGTACAGGCGCGGACGCTTCCGCGCGATCAGCTTGGACGCGACGGTGCGGCCGATGCTCGGGACGGTCCACAGCGCCGTCTCCAGTCTCCAGGCCGGCCACTCGGGAGTCAGCTCATCTGCCTCGTCGACCAGGTCTCGGTCGGGGCCGACCTCGCGCAGCAGTTCGGCGAACTCGTCACCGCGCTCCCGCAGCAGGATCTGCGCGCCGTCCGGGGACACCTCCACCGACAGCATCGTGACAGCCACGAGATCGTCGGCGGTGAACACGTCGACGTCGCGGTCACGGGTTCCGGTCGAATCCCACTGGTCCCACAGCGCGCCGCTGCGCAGCCGCCCGGTCTTCACCCACGGTTGGTGGAAGTACTGCTGCAGCACCTCGACCGCGGCCGCGTCGTCGCCGGATGCGAGAACTTTCGGAAGACGAATCGTCATGTCATTCCTCCTCGTTCATCGCATCGAGGATGTACTGCGCGAACGAACGGTTGTGGTACTGCGCGTACGGGCCGCGGCCCTTGCTCACGAGCCGCTCGGCCAGCGGCCGGATCGTGGTGTCGTCGAGGGGCAGCGAGAAGAACTGGTCGTCGGCGCCCTCGTCCGAGAGGAAGAAGTCGACCAGCACACCGTCGCCCTCCGCGGACGCCAGGTCGGTCTGCTTGAAACGCAGCAGCGGGTTGGCCAGCGCCAGCCCGTCGAGGCTGTATCCGGTGCTGCGCATCAGCGCGGACAGCGACGTGTAGAGCACGGTGCGGAAGTCGACCGTCTCGCCGTTCTCGGTGTACCGCTCCACGTAGAGCACTTCCATCGGGCCGATGCTGAGCGTGAAGAGGCGTTCACGCTCGGCGGTCTTGTTCGTGGTCGGCAGGCAGCTCAGGGTCCACGCGTCCACTTCGCACGACGCGGGATCGTCGAACGCCGACGCGAGATAGCCGGCGATCAGATCGACGACCACCTCGAAGAACGGGTCCGTCTGCAGCAGCTTGAAATTGGCTTCGGTGGCGGCGGGGTTGATGTCAGGCATGTCTTTCCTCGAATTCGGTGGTGCGGTGCTGCGTGACGGCGGTGAGAGCACCAACAAGCGAACAGCCGACTGTATCGGCCGACGTCGACAACCCGGGCGGCCGGACCGGGTCGGGTGCCCCGAGAATCGTGGAACCGGGATCGCGCCCCCTGCGTCTGTTCAAATGAGCACATCCGTGTACGTGAGGGGGAAGCGTGGGGCCATCAAATCGGATCCGGGCGGCGATCTGCGCCGCGGCCGGAATGCTGCTGCTCACCGGCTGTGGCACGGCCACCGTCGGAGGGCAGGCCGAGACGACAACGGCGCAGGCCGGGGAACCCGCCTTCGATCCGTGCAGCATGCCCGACGACGCCCTCCGCGCCGCGGGTGTCGATCCCGCAACCCAGTCGCGCGACATCATGGGCGTCAAGCAGCCCGGGTGGAGCCTGTGCCGGTGGCGCGGCCCCGACTACTTCGTGACGGTCTTCGCCACCGGACGCGCCCTCGACGACGTCCTCGCCGACCCCCGCTTCCACGACATCGCTCCGGTCGCCGTGGACGGCCGCGAGGCGTTCACCGTCCGCGAGTCCAACGACAGCCGCAACGAGTACTGCGACGTCGCGTTCTCCTCCGGGCCCGACGCCATCATGATCCAGTCCACCTACTTCGACGGGCTCCCGGGTTCGGACAGCCCGTGCCCACTGGCGGTCCGCAACGCCGAGGCGCTCGCGCCGTCCATCCCCCGCTGACCGAAGGGCACCCCTGTGAACGGCATCCCGTCCTGGCCGGAAATCGGCATGATGGTCGACACCGGCCAGCTCACGCTCGAACCCGGCGTCGCCGAGAAGTGCGCCCACCGCTGCACCGAGTTGATCGACCGACTCCGCGAGCTGAAACTGCAGGCCATGCAGCTCGCCCGCATCGACGGACTCGGCTCGCTCCCGTCCGGCCTCACCCTCGCCCGCAAGTTCGAGCAGAAGGCATCCGGCGGCGAGTATCCCCTCGACCGCGCCCTCGACGACCACATCACCGCCGTCGAAGAGATGCGGTCCGTGTTCGAGAAGATCGCGATCGACTACGACGCGACCGAACAGTCGAATACACAGTCGCTCAACGCGACTGATCCGGTGCGCTGACGAGCACCACGCTGCTCCGCGGCTACTGCACGGGTGCCGGTTCCGGCGCGGAGTAGGCGTAGTCGTCGAGCGGGAAACTCCGCGCCTCTGCGAAGGCGTTGGCCGTCGAGGTGGGCCGCAGCAGGGCGGCCTCGCCGTGCTGGTTGAAGTAGTACGAGCGCGCCGTGCCGCAACTGCCGCCGTAGAAGACGGAGTCGTCGAGGTTCGCGGTCATCCGGTCGAGGAACCGGGTGTTGGCGTCGTCGGTGACCTCGAAGACGTCGGTGCCGCGGCGGCGCATCTCCGTCAGCAGCCTGGTCATGTGCGCCATCTGCGACTCGATGGTGGTGAAGTACGACAGCCCGCTGTACGAGTACGGGCTCGCGAGGGTGAGAAAGTTCGGGAACTTCGGCACCGCGACACCTTCATAGGCCTGGAATCGGTTGTCGCGCCACCATTTCCCGAGATCGAGGCCATCACGTCCGAGGACTTCGATAGCGGGGAAGTTCACGTCCCACAGGTTGAACCCGGTCGCCAGGACGAGGGTGTCGATCTCGGTGCGGCGGCCGTCGGTGGTGACGATCGCGTCGGGTTCGATCCGTGCGATCGACGTCGTCTCGAGGTTCACGTTCTTCTTCGTGAAGGTCCGGTAGTAGCTGTTGGAGAACGTCGGCCGCTTGCACCCGAAGTCGTAGTCGGGGGTCAGTCGGCGGCGCAGATCGGCGTCCCGCACCTGCGCGCGCAGGAACAGCTTCGATGCCGCCGCGGCCCCCTTGTTGAGGAACTTCGCCTGGCGGTAGTGCAGCACGGCACTGACCATGATGCCCTCGAGGATCGCGTCGCTGGCGAAGCGTGCCACGCGTTGCGTCGCCGGAACCAGAGAGAAGAGCCGTTGCACCACACCGGGAATCGGAACATCGACCTTCGGAACCACCCAGATCGGGGTGCGCTGGTAGACGGTGAGCTCGCTCGCCTTCCGGGCGACCTCGGGGATCAGCTGGACGGCGGTGGCGCCGGTGCCGATGATCGCGGCACGCGACCCGGTCAGATCGATGCCGTCCTCCCACGCGGTGGTGTGCAGGACGCGACCGGAGAACGAATCTATGCCGTCGATGTCCGGCATCTGCGGCTGCGAAAGGAATCCTGTGGCGGTGAGCAGATAGCGCCCGGTCACCTGCTCGCCGCCGTCGAGCGAGACCACCCAGTGCCGTGCACTCTCGTCCCAGCGGGCGCCGGTGACGACCGCCCCGAACCGCATGTACCGGCGCAGGTCGTACTTGTCGGCGACGTGCTCGGCGTACCGCTTGAGTTCGGCCCCCGGCGCGAACAGCCGCGACCAGTGCGGGTTCGGCTCGAACGAGTACGAGTAGGTGACCGAGGCGATGTCCACAGCGAGGCCGGGGTAGCGGTTGACGTGCCACGTGCCACCGAGGTCATCCTCGCGTTCGAGGATCGCGAGGTTCGTCAGGCCGAGTCGGTTCAGCGCGATCGCCGCACCCATCCCGCCGAAGCCGGCACCGACGATCACGGCGTCGTACTGCGTGTTCCGCTCCACAGTTCCACCCTCCCCAGATATGTGTCACTCTCAGTGTCACTCATCCGGGCGGGTGTGGCCAGGGTTTCGACTCGATCGGTCGCCGAGCCTCGTACCGACCGCCGGGTCTCAGGTGCGCGCGTCGGCCACCGCGATGGCGTCGATCTCGACCGTCGCGCCGTACGGAAGGCCGCTCACCTCGACGAAGGTGCGGGCCGGCCGCGGGGCGTCGAAGAGGCGCTCGAACTGTCGGTTCGCCTCCTCGCGCAGCGACAGATCGGTCACGAAATAGGTGAGCTTCACGACGTCCTTCAGTTCACCGCCGACGGTCGCGAGTCGGTCGACCATTCGGTCGATCGCGGCGTCGAGCGCCTCCATCCGGCCGGGCACCGGAACACCCGTCGCATCGACGGACAGCGCACCCGACACGAACGCGAGTCCCGCGGCGACGAACGCCGGGCTGTACGGGTGGGCGGCGGAAACCTCGGTCATGGACATCGAGTACTCCCTCTGCGGTAGGCAGCAACGAATTCACCCCGACCATAGCCCGCAGCCGGATCGACGTGCACACCTCCCCAGTTGGATACCGAAACTCGTTGGTATGCAACGTCCATTATCGACACCGTAGGTCAGCCAGACCGATGCCTCGGACCCGTGTCATCGTCGGCGGGAACCGGTGCGACGATCGGGAGCCTGAGGTGCATCTGCGCATTCCGTGTGATCTCACAGTTCCCGGACGCGGCGGAGTGCAGGATGCCGTTGTAGATCAGATCCCACAATCGCCAGTTCGCCTCCAACTCGCCCAGCGACCCGGCGAGCACTCGCCCCGACGCGTCCGTCAGCGTCAAAGTGGAATACCTGCGGCCACCGGTGATCCGGACTTCGACAAGCTCGTAGGTGTTCACCCACGACTTGCCCGACTGGGCCCAGATGGATCCCGCGGCGAACCACTCCCGGCTGAGCGTGACGTACCCGTAGACGCCGTACGCCGCGAAAACACACCAGACCGGCCATGCGGTCATACACTCGAAGCCCTCCGTGCGACCGGACAGACTCACGATCATGATGCCGACCACACCCGCCGGCGCGAGCAATTGCGCGCGTCGCGAGGGGCGGCGCCACTCCAGCAACGGCCCCAAGTGGACGGGGCTGGGCGGGACTCGCCCTGGGGCCGGCCCGGACGGGGTGGGAGCGTCGGGGCTGAGTTTGCCGATGACGGGGTTTCGCGGCCGCATGGGTCGTGGCTCCCCGGTATCCCGATCCGGCACCGGTGGCAGCAACGTCCGGCTCACGTCCCCGACCTGGTCACTCACCCAGACCCGCGGGCAGCATCAACACCTTCCGCGCCTTGGGAGTGATCTCGCAATTACCCGACGCGAGCGAGTGCAGGATCCCGTTGTACACCAGATCCCACATCCGCGGATTCGCCTGCATGTTCCGCAGCCGAAACGAGTAGATCTCCCGCCCCGACGAATCCTTCAACCGCAGAACACGATTCAAACCATCTACCGAGAACTTGATCTCCACCAACTCGTAGGTGTTCACCCACGACTTACCCACCTGCGCCCACACCGCACCGGCCGCGAACCATTCACCGCCGAAGCGCCAGAATATGAAGGGTACGACGGCAGCGACGAACAACCAGACGGGCCACATTGTTATCCATTCAACGCCGTTGACCACCGTCAGGTAGACGACAAGTAGGGTGACCATTCCTCCGGATATCAGCCATCGATCACGATTGCTCGGTAGCGACCATTCCAATACCGGGCCCAACTCCTCCGGAATCCCCGGATGCCGCCCCCGCATCGGACCGGGCCGGGTCATCGCGTTCGCCGTGGACTCCCCGCGCGGAGCGGCCGGAGGTCTGGGCTCACCCGTATCCAGATCAGGCACGGGGGGTGGACTCCACTTGGCACCCATAGTTGACACTTCTAGTCCCCCCACATCTTTTCCATCGCGTATCCGACTCCCCACGACACCAGGACACCAGTACCAACTGCCACCAATGTCGCGGGGCCCCCAGCCGCACTCGCAAGAATCAAGCTCGTGGCAGCAGTGCCCGCCATGAATCCGCCCACGTCCTTGCCAGCAGCAAGTGCTGCATCACCCATATCGTCAGCCTTCGCGACATCGAAAGTCGTCTGAGCGGCAACCACCGCTACACCCACTATCGGAACCTTCGAACCCACCTTTGAGATGGTGGATGTCCCGCCCTCCACCAGCGGTGCGGACATACCCTTCACGACAGGGTTATCGACCATTCCGGCCAGCAACTTGGTGTTTTGCGCTACGACCCTCGCCGCGTCGTCTGCGGCGGGCTGGAAGGTGGTGACGGCCTTGGCGGCAGTGGTTTCCCAGTACGGGTCGCCGCTGCGTACTGCTTCGGCAGCTATGGACCGAAACGTGGCAAGTTGTTGTGCGCGTGCGTCGGCCATTGCCTTCCAACTTCCCACCTGAGAAGCTTTCCCCACCTCAGAAGCCGCTGTCCCGATATACCCGGTGACGACCGCGGCGGCCATCCAGTACCACTGACCGCGCATGTCCCGCACCGCGGCACTGGTCTGTTCGAGGACACCGTTCAAGATGTTGTGCGCGTTGGACTCGGCAGCTCGACCACTCTGCGCCATCTCCGCGGCTTCGTCGAACGCCGCGCGCTGCCGCGCATATCGAACCTCGGCGTCGATGTCCCCGGCATCGAAGGCGATCGGGTCCGGATCCTCGACAGTGCCGGGTGCGCCGCCAGGACCGGACAGCACGCGAAGGCCGGCGGCAGCGGCGATCTCGGCGGCCTGCAGCATCCTTTTCGCCGCGGTTTCGAGGTCGTCGGCGAACGCCCGGATTGCAGCCGCGGCAGCCGCTGCCGATTCGACCGTCCGGCTCGTTCCTCGTTTCATCTCGGCGACACGGTCGCGGAACTCGTCACCCGCCGTGCCGACCCACTCGGACTCGGACTTCCCCCGCGCGTCGTCGAAGGCGCCGGCGTACTCGGTGACACCGTTCGCGAGAGCCTGCAGCCGATCAGCGCACTCGCGACAGGCCGTCGGATCGCCGGGAACGAACAGTGGGATCGGCATCAGGGCTCCCCACGCTGGACCGGGAACAGACCGGACACGTCGAGGAACCGATCCCCGGTGTCCAGATCGGCGTCACGGAAGATGGTGCGGTTCGCCTCGACGGTGTCCGCTGCGACCGCGGCCGACGTGGCCACGGTCGACATCATCTCCGCCAGCGCGGTGAGCAGATCCGCGACGACGCCGGTCGACGCGCCGGCATCCGGCACGTTCGGGGCATCGGCGCTCATCGACTCGAAGCCCTCCGCCCCGGAAACCAGGATGCGGGCAACCGCTCCGAGGTCGCCGACTTCAACTCCACTCATGTTCTCCCCTATGCCCGGCTCAGCCACGACGGTGGCAAATGGTCCCCCGGCTCGTCGTCGACGTGAACCGAGGCGTCCTTCTTCCAGTGTTCGGGTGGCAGTTTCGCGTCGAGCAGCACGACGTCGTATCCCGTTGCCCGCCCGACCTCCCGCAGACCGTCGTCGTCGACCGCTCCCCACGGTTGGTGTGGCCCGCAGCAGCTCACCAGCTGTTGCAGCGACGTGTACGCCGGCAGCGCGAGGCGACCGTCGGGTAGCCGACGCAACTCCAGGTGCGCGGCGGCGCCCGGCCGACCTGTGACGGGCACGTACAGGACGTTGCGCCGCCGGCTTCCCCCCGAATTCATATGTCTCCTCCCCAGGACACTCGCCGACCACGGTAGTGGCCTCCGTGACGAAGCCCACGGACGGCCTGCGCGCTTGGCATGTTGTCGGGGATCTGCCGTACGTTTTCCCGACGTGACAGAACCTTGGTCTTCCGCGCAGGTCGCGGCGGCGGCGCCCGATGCGGCGTCGCTGTCGGCGGCTCGCGGGCTGGCGACGAAATGGACGGACACCGGCCGTACCGACACGGCCCTGTGGGGGTCGTGCGGCGGTAGTGGCAAGAACCCGTACCTGGCGGCCGTCGACCTCACCGGCCCCGCGTACCGGTGCTCGTGCCCGAGCCGCAAGTTCCCGTGCAAGCACGCCGTGAGCCTGCTGTTGCGCTGGTCCGACGGCGCGGTGCCGGCCGCCGACGCCCCCGGGTTCGTCACCGACTGGCTCGCCACGCGGGAGGCGCGCGCGGCCGCCACCTCGACAGCGTCCGCCCAGGCAGCGCCCGCCGAGTCGACGCCCGATCCGGCGTCCACCGAGCGTCGCCTCGAGCGGATCTCTGCCGGCCTCGACGAGTTGGACCGATGGCTGACCGACCGGATCGTCGCCGGCCTCGGGTCCGTCGCCCACGACACCGCCGCCTACGACGCCATCGCCGCTCGCATGGTCGACGCGCAGGCCCCGGGCGTGGCCGCGTCGCTGCGGGCCCTGCCGGCGCTGGTGGCCACGGATCCGGACTGGCCGGCGCCGCTGCTGGCCGCGTACGGGCGTCTGCACCTGCTGATCCGTGCGTTCCGGGACCGCGACCGGCTACCGGAGCCGCTGAACCGCTCGGTGCAGACCCACCTCGGGATCCCGGTGCGCGCCGACGAGGTGCGCGCGCAGCCGGCCGTCCGGGACCGCTGGCAGGTGTTGGCGGTCCGCGCCGCGGAGGAGGGGCGTCTGGTCGCCCGCCGGACGTGGCTGCGCGGCCGCGACTCCGGCCGCTGGGCACTGCTTCTCGATTTTGCTCACGGTAGTGCCCAATTCTCCACGGCTGCAAAGATTCCCGGAACGATCGTCGACGCCGACGTGCACTACTATCCGGGAGCGGCACCACTGCGGGCCCACCTGGGCACCCAGCACTGCGCGCCGGAACCGTTCACGACCCTGCCCGGCGCCACCGACCCCGCCGCCGCCCTCGACGGCTACACCGCCGCACTCGCCGGCGATCCGTGGATCCGCTCGTGGCCGATGCTGCTCGCCGACGTCGCCCCCACCGTCACCGCGGGGACCTGGCACGTCGTCGACCGCGCCGGACGCGCCCTCCCGGTCGGCGACGACACCGCGCGCTGGCAACTGCTCGCCGTCTCCGGTGGCCACCCGGTCACCGTGTGCGGCGACTGGGACGGCACCGCCCTGCAACCCGCCTCCGTGTTCGACGCCGGGACGGTGATCTCCCTGTGAACCGCCCCTACCCGGAGTCCCTCACGGCTACAGCGCTTCTCGGAATAGCTCGTTCCACGACACCACTGTCGGGCCTGCACACCGAGGCCGCGGCGACGGCCCTCGACGGCGACCCCGCATCGATCCTGCTCGCGGCCGCGGCGTTGGAGGCGGCGTTCCTCGCCGGGGCGGGCGCCCCCACCACGCTGTCGCCGCCGGAACCGGCACCCGACGATCCGCGGCCGCGGCTGTCGGACGCGGCGGCGGCAAGGCTCCGCTCCCTGCTCGTCGTCGATTCCTCACTGCTGACCGAATGGTTCGATGCCACAGCGGGTTTCCGGCCCCCGCCGGAGATGCTGGGGGAGCTTCTCGATGCCGCCCTCCGCCGCACCGCGCACCGGGAGCGGCTGGTGGCCCTCGCCGGGCCCCGCGGGCAGTGGCTCGCCGACCGCAACCCCGACTGGGCGCCGCTGCGCGAGCCGGACCCGACCGACGACGAGGACTGGCGGCACGGCACGCCCGCCGCGCGTCGCCGATGGTTCACGACGTTGCGGCGCACCGACCCGTCCGCCGCGACCGCGCTGCTGACGTCCGGTTGGCGGTCCGAGAACGCCGACATGCGTGCCGCCCTGGTGGCGATGCTCGCCGACGGTCTCGGCCCCGCCGACGAACCACTGCTCGAGCAGGCCCTCGACGACCGCAGCCAACGCGTCCGGCAGGCCGCCGTCGGCGTGCTGCGGTACCTGCCGGGGACCGCGTACGGGCAGCGGATGGCACGACGACTGCGGGAGTGGGTCACCGTCGCCGACGGTGTGGTCACCGTGACGCTACCCGGTGACCTCGACGACGCCGCCCGGCGGGACGGGCTCGACGACCGCACCGCACGACGGCTGGACCCCGTGCTGACCCTCGCCGTGCAGGCCGCACCGTTGGCGGTGTGGGGCGACGTCGGTGTCGTCCCCGAGGATCTGCCCCACCTGACGGTGGCCGAACCGTTCACGTCGGCACTGGAGTACGCGTGGTCCGTCGCGGTCGCCGATCAGGGTGACACCGACTGGGCGCTGGCGTTGCTGCGCCGGGACGGCACCGTCAGCGCCCCGGTGGCCGCACGCCTGCCGCGGGACGTCGTCGTCGCACGAGTGCTCGCCACCCGCGACGGGGCGGTACCGGACGGGAATCTGCTCGAGGCGCTTCCGGCGCCGTGGCCGCACGACGTGGCCGCCGCCGTGCTGGCGGCGGTGTACGCCGCCCGGGCCCCGCTCCCGCAACTGCGGCACCCCGTGGACCTGCTCGGTCACCGGGCCCCGTTCGAGTTCGAGTCGGTGCTGTCCGAGGCCGCGACCCGCGCCGGCGACCTCGACCGACTGGCCCTGTTCGCGGCGGCCGCCGACACCCTCACCCATCGCCGACACCTTCACCAGGAGCTGACGTGACCGACACCGTTTCCGCCGAGCCCACACTGCTGCGCCCGCACGCCGAACAGGAGTACGCGCACGAGCTTTCGGCGCTGGCCGCAGCCGACGACCGACCCCGGCCGCCATCGTGGCGCCTGTCCCCGCACGCCGTGGTGACGTACCTGCTCGGTGGCACGCTTGCCGACGGCACCGTGATCACCCCGAAGTACATCGGACCGCGGCGGCTGATGGAGGTGGCGGTCGCGACCCTGGCCACCGACCGTGCCCTGCTGCTGCTCGGGGTGCCCGGCACCGCGAAGACGTGGGTGTCCGAGCATCTGGCGGCCGCGATCTCCGGTGAGTCGACCCGGCTGGTGCAGGGCACCGCCGGCACCGCGGAGGAGGCGGTCCGCTACGGCTGGAACTATGCGCGACTGCTCGCCGAGGGCCCGTCCCCGGCAGCGGTGGTGCCGTCGCCGGTGATGACCGCGATGCGGGACGGCTCCATCGCCCGCGTCGAGGAGTTGACCCGCATCCCCGCCGACGTGCAGGACGCGCTGATCACCATCCTGTCGGAGAAGACCCTGCCCGTCCCGGAGCTCGGCACCGAGGTGCAGGCGGCGAAGGGGTTCAACGTCATCGCCACCGCCAACGACCGTGACCGCGGTGTCAACGAGCTGTCGTCGGCGTTGCGCCGACGCTTCAACACCGTGGTGCTGCCGCTGCCGGCCAGCGCCGACGACGAGGTCGCGATCGTGGTCCGCCGCGTCGAACAGCTCGGCGCCGCATTGGAACTGCCGCCGGTGCCCGCTGCCGCGGAGGAGATCCGCCGCGTCGTCACCGTGTTCCGGGAACTGCGCGACGGGGTCACCGCCGACGGCCGGACCAAGGTCAAGTCCCCGTCGGGCACGCTGTCCACGGCCGAGGCGATCTCCGTGGTGACGGGCGGCCTCGCGCTGGCCGCCCACTTCGGGGACGGCGTCCTGCGACCGGCCGACATCGCCGCCGGCATCCTCGGCTCCGTCCTCAAGGACCCCGTGGCCGACCGGGTGGTGTGGACCGAGTATCTCGAGGCCGTGGTGCGCCATCGCACCGAGTGGGACGAGTTCTACCGGGCGTGCCGCGAGGTCGCCGGGTGAGCACCTCGACCACCGGTGCACAGGTGCGGGTGTTCGGGATCCGCCACCACGGTCCCGGATCCGCGCGGGCCGTGCTGCGCGCCCTCGACGCGTTCGAGCCGGACACGGTGCTCATCGAGGGCCCGGCCGACGCCGATGCCCTCGTCCCGCTCGCCGCGGACGAGGGTATGCGGCCACCGGTCGCTCTGCTCGGCTACGCCGCGAACGATCCTGCGCGCGCGGCGTTCTGGCCGCTGGCCGCATTCTCCCCGGAGTGGCAGGCGCTGCGCTGGGCGGTGTACCACGACGCCGACGTGCGGTTCTGCGACCTTCCGGCGACGCTCGCGCTCGCCGCGGACAGTGCCACCGACGAGGCCTCCCGCCCGGATCCGCTGACCGCGCTCGCGGCGGCGGCCGGCTACGACGACTTCGAGCAGTGGTGGGACACCGTCGTCGAATCCCGTTCCCCGGCAGTCGGGAACGAGTGCGACGACGATCCGACCGCCGCCTTCGACGCGATCACCGAGGCGATGGCGGCGCTGCGCGACGGTGTCGAACTCGACGAGCACACCGCCCGTCGCGAGGCGCACATGCGACAGGTGCTGCGCACGACGATCAAGGCGGGAGCACTGCGGATCGCGGTGGTGTGCGGTGCGATGCACGCCCCCGCACTCGCCGGTCGCCTCGGCCCGGCAGCCCCGGACGCCCGGCTGCTGCGCGGACTGCCGAAGGTCAAGGCGTCGCTCACCTGGGTGCCGTGGACGCACTCGCGGCTGTCCGTCGCGTCCGGTTACGGTGCCGGCATCGTCTCCCCCGGCTGGTACGAGCACCTGTTCACCGCGCCCGACGACACGATCGCCCGGTGGCTGACCCGGGTGGCGCGGGTACTGCGCACCGAGGACCTGCCGGTGTCGAGCGCGCACGTCATCGAGGCAACCCGGCTCGCGAATACCCTTGCAGCCCTGCGAGACCGGCCGCTGCCCGGCCTGACGGAGGTCACCGAGGCGACCCGTGCGGTGCTGTGCGACGGCGACGACCTGCTGCTCGACCTGGTGACGCGACGCCTGGTGGTCGGCGAGTCCCTCGGCGAGGTTCCCGCTGCGACCCCGACGGTGCCACTAGAGGCCGATCTGCAGGCCAGGTCGAAGTCGTTGCGACTCAAGCGTTCCCCATCCGACAAGGAACTGGGTCTGGATCTGCGCACCGACCTCGACCGGCAGCGGTCCCAGTTGCTGCACCGGCTGCGGCTGCTCGGCGTGGACTGGGCGGTGCCCGCCCAGTCCACGGTGCGCTCGACCGGCACGTTCCGGGAGACCTGGACGCTGCGCTGGAAACCCGAGCTCGCGGTCGCGGTGGTGGAGGCGGCCCGCTGGGGTACCACCGTCGCCACCGCCGCCGAGGCCGTGGTGCGCGACCGTGCCGCCCGGCCCGACGTCACCCTGGCCGAGGTGACCGCCCTGCTCGAGGAGGCGCTGCTCGCGGACCTGCGCGGCACCGTCGGCGAGCTGCTCGACGCGGTCGACACCGCCGCGGCACTCGACCACGACGTCGCGCACCTGATGGCGGCGCTGCCACCGCTGGTGCGCACCCTCCGGTACGGCGACGTGCGCGGCACCGACCTGTCCGCACTCGGCCGCGTCGTCGACGCGCTGCTGGTCCGGATCTGCGCGGGCCTGCCCGCCGCCGTGACCGGCCTCGACACCGATGCGGCGGACGCGCTGCGTGGCGCCCTCGACAACGTCCACGCGGCCCTCACGCTGCGCGACGATCCGGAGTCGACCGAGCGCTGGCTGGGCACCCTGACCACGCTGGCGGGACGCGACGACATCGACGGTCTGCTCGCCGGCCGCACCGTCCGGTTGCTGCGCGACGTGGGGCGACTCGACACCGCCGACACCACGGCCCGCGTCGGCCGGGCCCTGTCCGCCGGTGTGGCGGCCGCGGCGAAGGCTCGGTGGATCGACGGGTTCGTCGGCAGCAGCGGACTGCTGCTCGTCCACGATCGGGACCTGCTCGCGCTGATCGACGCGTGGGTGTCGGGGCTGCACGCCGACGAGTTCGTCGATGCGCTGCCGGCGTTGCGTCGCACGTTCGGCGGGTTCGGGCCGTCGGAACGACGCATGCTCGGCGAGATCGTCCGCGGTGGAACCCGATCCACTGCCGGCGGAGCCACTCTCGACACCGACCGCGGCGGTCGCGCCGTGGCGGCCACCGCGCTGATCCTGGGGGTCCCGGCATGACCGTACCGATCGACGACGAACGGATGCGCCGCTGGCGACTGCTGCTCGGCGACGTCGCCGAGGAATCCACCGGCGCCCTGGCGTCGGCGTCGGACACCGCGATGGATGCGGCCCTGTCCGCGCTGTACGACGACCGCGGGACTGCCGACGGAAGTTCGCGACGCAGTGCCGGTCTCGGCGGTTCCGCACCGCGCGTGGCGCGCTGGCTCGGCGACATCCGCACCTACTTCCCCACCTCCGTGGTGCAGGTGATGCAGCGGGACGCGATGGAGCGACTGGGGCTGACCCAACTGCTCCTCGAACCGGAACTGCTCGAGGCCGTCGAACCGGACGTCCACCTGGTGGGGACGCTGCTGAGCCTGAACCGGGTGATGCCGGAAGCCACCAAGGCCACCGCCCGGATCGTGGTGGAGCGGGTGGTGCGCGACATCGAGGAGCGTCTGGCACGGGCCACCCGGTCCGCGGTCACCGGGGCACTGAACCGGGCGGCTCGCACCACCAACCCGAAGCTGCGGGACCTGGATTTCCACCGCACCATCCGCGCGAACCTGCAGCACTACCTGCCCGAGTACCGAACGGTGGTGCCGGAGAAGCTGATCGGCTACGGTCGCCGCTCCCAGGCGGTGCAGCGGGACGTCGTGCTCGCGATCGACCAGTCGGGGTCGATGGCGTCGAGCGTGGTGTACGCGTCGGTGTTCGGTGCGGTCCTCGCCTCGATGCGGGCGCTGCGCACGTCGCTGGTGGTGTTCGACACCGCAGTCGTGGATCTGACCGACAGGCTGGCCGATCCGGTGGACGTGCTGTTCGGTACCCAGTTGGGCGGCGGCACCGACATCAATCGCGCGATCGCCTACAGCCAGTCGCTGATCACCCGCCCCACCGAGTCACTGTTCGTGCTGATCTCCGACCTGTACGAGGGCGGGATCCGCGCCGAGATGCTGTCCCGGGTGTCCGCGATGCAGGCCTCGGGCGTCCAGGTGGTGGTGCTGCTGGCCCTGTCCGACGACGGCGCACCCGCCTTCGATCGGGATAACGCGGCAGCGCTTGCCGCACTGGGTGTTCCGGCGTTCGCGTGTACCCCGGATCGGTTCCCGGACCTGCTGGCGGTGGCTCTCGAGCGCGGAGACGTGGGCGGATGGGCGCACCGCAACGAACTGCTCAGTACACCGAATGGGTGATGGTGAGGCTGTAGGTGTCGGGTGCCACCTCCGCGGGGACCGCGATGCCGACGGCAGCGGTCCACGACGCGGCGGTGCACGCCGCGGGCGCGGTGGCCACGATCACCGCGTCCTCCCGTAGCCCAACCTGGCCCGACGACTCGCTGCACGGTGTGTCCTGCGCACGGTAGTAGGAGTCGGGACCCGGCGAGAACGTGTTGCCCTGGGTGCCGTGCATGGCCGTGGCCCTGACGTCCGCGGTCCACCCGACCCCGTCGCGTCGAGTGTCCGTGACGGTGACGTCCATGGTTCCGGGGACGACGTCACCAGCCCGCACCGGGCCGGTCACGGTGAATGCTCCTGTGTCGACGCGCAACTCGCCCGGCCCGGCAACAGTGGTGGGGGCCGTGGACGTTGCGACGGGCGGCGGCGTGGTCGCCGGGGCGGTCGTCGTCGGTGCCGGCCGGGCGCTCGTCGGCGCTTCGGGATCAGCCGACGGCGTGCGGGTGACCGGAGGTGCGGCGGCCGATGTGGTCGGGGCAGCGGTGGTGGTCGGTGCAGCGGTGGTCGATGTCGTAGCGGTGGTGGTTGTCGTAGTAGTTGTACTGGCCTCGGCTGCGGTCGAATCGGTCGCGGTCGCGGTCGCGGGACTCGGGTCCGCGACCGCGGGGGGCGCGCCGACGATCGCGAGCGCTCCCACGACGATCATCGCCCGACGCACCGGACTCGTGTACTTCATTCGCTACCGATCCGGCTCGGAGGATGCTTCTGTCAGCGCTCCGGCGGCGACGCCACCGCGGCGATTGCGCAGGACGTACGCGGCGAGCGCGAGCGCCAGTACGAGGACACCGACCGCAAGGCCGATCCACACACCGATCGACCACCCGGAACCCGATGCGCCGACGGTATCGCCGACGCCCTTGTCCGGGAAGGTGATCGCGGCGGACATGTCGTGCTTATTGAAGCCACTCTCGAGCTTGACCGCAGCCTGCCAGGGACCGGCGGGAAGGGTTGCACTGTTGGGGACGGTGAAGGAGACGATGCCGTCGCCGCTCGGGCCGACCGTGACGGTCTGCGCCGAAACCGTCTGCGCGGTGAGGCCTCCGGGGCCGCCGGTGAGATCCAGCGTTCCGTTGAGGTCAACGGCGCGGCCGCCGGTGTTGCGGACCGCAGCAACCACCGTGGCGTTACCGTCGCCATCACGCTGTGAGGTGACCTCGGTGATGGTGAAGTCGGACGGCGGACCGTTTCCTGCGCCGACCGAAAGATACGTGCGAACTCCGACCCTGGAAACGACCTGGACACCGTCAGTATCCGAGTTCGACCGCGTGGATGCCCAGACCACTCCGTACTGCTCGGTCTCCGGCGCGTCCTCCGGAACCGCGATGGTGACCGTGACATCGTCCGATTGACCGTCGGCGAGGGTCAATTCGGGCTTGTCCACCGTGATCCAGGATGTAAGTGCATTCTTCTCCCCACGCGATCGTGGGCTGAATGTGCCGTCGACAATGTTCGCGGGGCCCACGTACACATCGAGCGCTGCCTCTTTACCCGTGCGATTGGTGACCCGCACCTGGTGGGTGATCGTCTTGCCCGGAGCCACGTTGTCGGTGATGTACACGTTCGCACGCGGATCGTCTTTGAGTTCGGTTGCCACATCGAGAAGGGCGATGGTGATGGACCCGGACGGTGCGGTGCCGGTCTCGTCTGGGGCACCGAACGCGGTGGGACCACCGATGACCATGACCAGTGATGCGAGCGATAGCGCGAAAAGGAAACGCATGAATCATCTTTCCGGTGAGGTTCGGGGCGCCCGGTCGGACGCCCCGAACCGCGGTTGGTTGCGGCTCCGCACAGCTTGGAGCCGATCCCGGGCGGGCCTACGCCGCAGACAGCGTCAGCGTCGCCCGGTACTGCCCGACCGGCACCCCCGCAGGCAGGGTCACGGTCAGCGCGTTGATATTCGTCCAGGTTGCAACCTCCAGAGTGGAGCCTGCGGTGCGGTTCGTTCGGTTGATCACGCGAGTGGGATCGTTGCTGAGCGCGATCGTGCTCTGCGGCGGGGTGGCCGTGCCGCCCCAGATGAGGCCGGCAACGTTTCCGGGAGTGTAGGTGGCGTTCGTCGCCGGAATCGTGACGGCGTTGTCGCTCTGGTTGACGAAGTCGCTGAGCGCGATGTCGGCACCCCAGCCGGCCTTCACTCCACGCGTGTCGGTGACACCGAACAGCGTGAGGGTGCCCGTCGCGGTGGCGTTCTGTGCAGCGAGTCCGAGGGTGCTGTTGGATCCGCCCGTCGAAACCGAAAGGCCGCCACCGGACGCCGCTGTGACGGTGAAGTCGACGACCTGGCTGTCGCTACCGGCGGCGTTGGCGATCGCTGCGGGGGCCACCAGGCCGATGGTGGCGGCTAAGCCGGCCGCAGCGATGAGCTTCTTGCGCATGGGTTTTCCTTCTGCCGAGGATCGGGCCGGGGTGACTATCGTTGCGCTCCCCGCGCGGACCGACCCGTGTGATCCCGCGTGGGTTGAATAGATACCAAGTTTTCGGTTCGAAATGAAGATGCTCAATCCGAATAATCAAATGCCCGTTCAGCTTCCGCCGAGGGAGCCCAACGATCCGAGTGAGCCGAGGGATGACGTGGAGCCGCCACCATCGGACGGCCTCTCCGGGAACGTGATCCGGGCACTGAGCTCGTGTGTGAAGTAGCCGTTCTTGAGCCGGGCCCTGGCCGTCCACGGTCCCGCCGGCAGCGCCGCACCGTCCGGAACGACGAACGACACCGTCCCGGTGGCGCCCGCCGCGAGGCTGACGGGCTGCGCGGGCACCGCGGTGACGAACATGGCGCCGGGGCCGTCGGTCAGCCGCAGCGTCCCGGTGAGGTCGATCCGGCGCCCACCGGTGTTGGTCACGGTCGCGAGCACGGCCGCGGAGCCGTCGGACTGGCGTTGCGGGGTCAGATCGGTGAGGGTGAAGTCCGCAGCCGGGCCGTTGTCTCCCCCCACCGTCACGTACATCCGGACGCCGGAGCGACTGCCGTCGACCGCCGCCCAGACGAGACCGTAGACGTCTGTGGCCGGTGCGTCCCACGGCACGGTAATCGTCACCTTGACATCCGCTTCCGCCCTGTTGCTCAACTGCAGCGTCGGCCTGTCGACCTTGGTCCACGAGGTGAGTGCGTTCGTCTCGCCCGCTCCCTCGAACAGGAACTCGTTGTCCGCGTTACTCGCCGCTCCGGCGTAGACCGAGACCGTCTGCGTGACACCGGTGTTGTTGGATACCGACACGTAGCGAGTGATCACATCTCCCGGCTTCGCGTTCTCGATGATGTAGGGCTGCCCCGGCGCATCGGTCAGCCCGATGCCGATTCCGCTCCCCGCAACTCCGGAAGCGGGCGCCATCGGTGCGGCGGCAGCGGTTGCAGGTACACCCACAACGAAAAGAACAGCCGTGACTATTGCGACCAGTCGGCCCATAATTCATCTCCTTGCACACGCCACCACGGAGGTGTCCGGTGGCGTGCCCTACGCACTGGCCGGGTCTCGAACTCACCAAACAAACAAACTGGACAGTCGTCCTGATTGAGCGTTTGAAAGTATGCACAGGGACGGCCCGTATGTCCAGCGTCACACCCGTCCGGCTCCGGCCCGCCATCCACCGCAGACGGTGCGGGTTCGCGATCCGAGCCCGCCAGCAGCATGCGCTGTCATCCGACGCCCTACCCGGCATCCACGTTATGGTGCAGATCACAGTGGTCGGCGGTGGGGTTCGGCCCGGAGCGAAGGGGTACAGCAGTGGAAATCCAGGGAACCGCAGCACTGATCACCGGGGCGGCCTCCGGGCTCGGGGCCGCCACCGCCAAGCGCTTCGCCGACGCGGGTGCCACCGTCTTCGGCCTGGACCTGGCCCAGTCGATCGAGCGTGCCGGGGACAACGTGCCGACCGGTGTCACCCTCATCCCCACCGACGTCACCAGCGAGGCCGACGTGCAGGCCGCGATCGACACGATCACCGAGTCGGGCGTGCCGCTGCGCACCGTCGTCAACTGCGCGGGCGTGGGCTGGGCGGGACGGATCCTGTCGAAGAACGGCCCGCACGACCTGGAACTGTTCCGCACCGTCATCACGGTCAACCTGCTCGGCACATTCAACGTGATGCGCCTGGCGGCCAACGCGATGCAGCACCTGCCGACGGTCGACGATTCCGGTCAGCGCGGCCTGATCGTCAACACCGCGTCGGTCGCGGCGTTCGAAGGCCAGATCGGGCAGATCGCGTACACCGCGTCGAAGGGCGGCGTGCACGCGATGACGATCACCGCCGCCCGCGACCTCGCACAGGTCGGCATCCGGGTCAACACCATCGCCCCCGGCACCATCGACACCCCGATGCTCGCGGGCGTCACCGACGAGTACCGCAAGAACCTCGAAGCCGGCATTCCGTTCCCGTCGCGTCTCGGCAAGCCCGACGAGTACGCGCAGCTGGCACAGTTTCTCGCCGAGCACGACTACCTCAACGGCGAAACCATCCGCATGGACGGCGCGCTGCGCATGGCGCCGCGGTAGCGATACGAAAAAGTCTATGCGCGTGCCTGATTCGGATGATAGCCTGACCGACATGCAGCGCGCACTGATGACGACGACGCCGGAGAGTGTCCCGGCGCGCTGACTGCTGACTGAGTCCGAAGCCCCGGGGCGAGTGCCCCGGGGCTTCGTCGTCTGGTCACTCGCTCCCCCGCCCGCGAGGAGACCGCAGATGATCGACCACCGCCGACTCGGCCGCGAACTGGACCTGTTCGACACCGACCCGCTGATGGGGGCCGGGCTGCCATACTGGCTGCCCGACGGCGCGACCGTGCGCCACACCCTCGAGGAGTACGTCCACGACATCGAGCGGCGGGCGGGCTACCGACACGTGCACTCGCCGGTCCTCGGGAAACGGGAGCTGTACGAGATCTCCGGGCACTGGTCGCACTACCGCGACGACATGTTCCCACCGATGCAACTCGGCGCCGAACAGGTCCTGCTGCGTCCGAGCCTGTGCCCGCACCACGCGTTGATCTACCGGGCCCGGTCCCGCAGTCACCGCGAATTACCCTTCCGAATGGCGGAACTGGGAGGAATGTTTCGTTCCGAGCTGTCCGGCGTGGTCGGCGGCCTCACTCGCGTCCGCGCGATCCAGCTCAACGACGCCCACATCTTCTGCACCCCGGAACAAGTGGCTGCCGAGGCACACGCTGCCCTGAGCCTGATTCAGCGGGCGTATGCGGCGCTGGGCATCCAGCCCTGCCGGTACCGGCTGTCGCTGCCAGGATCGGGCGGCAAGTACGTTGCCGCGCCCGAACTGTGGCGGCGGTCGGTCGCAATCCTCACCGACGTCCTCGACGCCGCCGACGTCCCGTACGACGCCGTCGCGGGCGAGGCCGCGTTCTACGGCCCCAAGATCGACGTGCAGATCGCCGACGCCGCCGGCCGCGAATCGACCCTCTCCACCGTCCAGGTCGACTTCCACCAACCGGAGCAGTTCGGCCTGCACTACATCGGTTCCGACGGTGCCCGGCATCGGCCGGTGATGATCCACCGCAGCATCATCGGCAGCCTCGAACGAGTCGTGGCGCACCTGATCGAGACCCACGACGGCGCGTTCCCGGCGTGGCTCGCCCCCACCCAGGTGGTGGCACTGCCGGTCACCGACGACCAGATGGACGACGCCGAGCGCCTGGTGCACCGCTGCCTCGACCGGGGCCTGCGCGCGCATGCTGTGGGGCGCGCGGAGGGAACCCTCGGCGCCCGGATCCGGGACTCCCGGCGAGTGCCCTACCAGGCGGTGATCGGACCCAAGGAGTCGGCGAACGGCCATGTCGCCCTGCGCCTTCGGGACGGTGGTCGGATCGACTCACAACCGGTCGACGACGCGCTGCAACACATCGTCCGATCGATCGAAACCCGCAGCACCGAGCTGTGGGAGATGTGAGCGGTCAGAACCGCCAACGCGTCTGCGCGTAAACGCCTTTCGCGAAGGCGTGCACGGTGCCCGGCTCGACGCGGAACACCGTGGCCGCCCCGCCGACGGTGTTGACGAACTGCCCGCCCGTGACTTCGAAGCTCCAGTCCGGCCCGTACTTCGCGCGGAAGGCGTCGGCGAGGCGGGTCAGCGACTCGGAATCCGCGACCCGCACCGCGCGCCCCTCGATCACGATGTCCAGCCCGGATCCGAGTGCGTTCGACCCGGTCGTCAGTGTGCACGCGGCGGATCCGGAAAGGTTGCGCGCCTTCTGCTCGCCCGGCCCCGTGCAGAAGTGCATGCGGTCGTCGACCCGGACCGCGATCAGCGGCGTCACGTGCGGTCGGCCGTCGGCGCGGACGGTGGACAGCCAGAACACCTCGGCGTCGTCGAGCGCCGCGGTCACCTGCGCCCAGGTGGAGGGCGGCGCGGTCTCGTCGCTGTAGCGGCGGTCGAGTTCGGCGGCGGGCAACTGTGCGGTCATGGGAGTCTCCGGTCTCGTCGGGTGCTGTCACCGGTACGGACCCGGAAACCGTCGAGAACTCATCGCGAGGCCCACCCGGACGTCCCGGATCGACCGTATCCGCGCGCCAAGTGCGCAAAACGCGGAATCCGCCCCCCGATCCTCGCGCCAAGTGCGCGAACCGCGAGAGGAAGGGCACAAAACCCGCGATAAGTGCGCAAAACGCGGGGAGATGGGGCGGGAGAAGCTGAGCGCCTACAGCTCCGACTCGTGCGGGATCTCGGCGACGGCGCGGTCGCTCATCCACTCGCGCAGCACCTTGGTGGCGACGACGTCGTCCTCGTTGTACTCGAGCAGCCGCTGCCGCTGGGTGAGGTCCGGTTCACCGTCGTAGCCGACGGCCTCGCGGTACCAACTCATCGACGCCTCACCGCTGGCCTCGGCGTCGCGCCAGTGGAATCCGGCGACGGGGGCGATCTTCTTCAGCCCCTTACCGTTCGGGCACACGAAGTTCTCGCCGACGGCCTGGTAGATGTCCACCCACTGCGGGCTGTCGATGAACTCGCGGATCTCGGCGACGGTGGGGATGCCGGGGGCGCCGGCGAACCGCCGGGCCGAGTCGAGCAGCCACTTGTCCTCGGCGGCCCGTGAATAGCAGTAGGCGGCAAAGGTCTTCCCGGCGGCCGCGGCGCCGGCTCGCTCCGCCATGAGCCACGTCCAGAACTCGGCGAACGACCGGGCCTCGTCGAGCGTCGGCACCGGGTCCCAGCTCACGAACGGCCGGTACACCGACGTGCCGGCCACGTTGAGCAGCGTCCCCCACAGGTAGGCGCCGTGCTCCTGGTAGCTCTCCATGTCGACGTCCACCTCGACGTCGGCGCGGGTCACCGTCACCGTGTCGTGCCGGCGCACCAGCGGGGCACCCGACAGCCACGCCTTCGCGGTGACGACGGTGTCGTGGAACGAATTGTGCGGCCACTCCTCCGGGGGATCGCCCTCCCACGCCGCCAGCTGCTCGATGGTGGTCACACCGTGCTCGCGGAGCGCGTCGGCACGCGAACCCGTCGCGACCAGCGACACGTCGCGGGTCTCCTCGAGCTTCGCGCGGCACCCCGACCACCACGGGCAGGAGCGGCACTCGCCGATCTGGGAGGGCACCGTCACGAGTTCGCCGCGCGCGACGGCGATCCGGTCCGCGAACCGTTCGTCGTAGTCGTCCAGGACGGTGGACAGGTCGTGCACCAGCACGCAGTCGGCGCCGTAGCCGATGGCGCCGCCGAGCAGGGCCGGGCTGGCGAGGTCGTGCCGCTCGAGCATCCGGTACACCTGCGCCAACCGCATCTGGTCGCGCAGCTGGGCGCGCACCTTGCGCTTCTCGTCGACGACGGGCGCCCACTCGAACAGCCCCGACGTGGTGGCACCGCGCCCCGGGTCGGTGACCTTGTGGTTGACGACGATCACCGGGATGTACCCGCCGCGGTCGACGTCACGCAGCAGGATTTCGACGCGGCCGCGCCGGCCGGTGTCGCGTTCGACGGGCAGCAGCGCGCCCCAGATCTTGTCGGCACCGGCCCGGCACGCGTCGAGGGTGTCGCGGGCCCGCTGCCCGGCGGGACCGTCGGGGGCGATCCGCACCCACGCGTCGGGGTCGGCCTCCATCAGCCGGACCCGGACCGCCTCGCGCTGCGCGGCCGCCGCCTCCTGCCGCTGCTTCACGCCGGTGTTCTCGGGGGCGTCCGCCAACAGATCCGGGTAGGCGGCGTCCAGGTGGACCCGGTGGCGGCACCGGGTCAACGCACCCGGCTCGAGAAGCACGGGCGGCACAGGGACCAGGGAAGCGCCGAGTCTCGCCGACGCCGCTGTCTCAGCGGTGTCGGCGCAGTCCTGCGGGCCGATCGGGGAACACACGATGTGGAAGATTATGTGCTCACCTAGGGTAAAGCCGAAAGCGGCGGAGCATGAACGAGCGCAGATAAGCTGGGCCGCAGTCCGCCGGCGCGCCGAAACACCAGATGGAGGGGCCTTTCCAGTGGGGTTGTTCAAGAAACGTAAGCGGCGCGCCACGCGCAAGGCCGAGGCGAAGGCGCTCAAGCACAAGGCGAAGCTCGAGGCCAAGCTCGGCGCCAAGAACGACCGCAAGAAGCACCGGTCGGACTCGAAGGCCCAGAAGAAGGTCGACAAGGCGCAGATCTCGACGCTGAAGGCGCAGGAGAAGGCCGCCGTCAAGGCCGCCGAGAAGGGCCTGACGGTCACGCAGCTGCGCCGCTACCTCGGTGTCGCCCGCCTGCTCGCGCCGGTCGTGGTGCCGCTCGCGTACCGCGGCGCCACCGCCCTGCGCGGCCAGATCGACACCCAGCGCGCGCAGCGCATGGGCATCGCCGTCGACCAGCTCGGCGAGTACACCGGGCACGGCGCCAAGCTCAGCGCCCGGATCGCCGGTGCCGAGAAGTCCGTCGACGAGATCGTCACCCGGCACCCCAACGACACCGAGACGCAGCAGTTCGCGACCGCGATCCGCAGCCGCCTCGTCGACCTCGGTACCGCGGTCCACGCGGCCGAGCAGATGCCGTCGGCGCGCCGCAAGCAGGCCCACCACGCCATCTCCTCCGAGCTGGACGGCGTCGAGGCCGACATCCTGGCCCGCCTCGGCGTCCGCTGACCGAGCCCACCCGATCGCCGTGCCCGTCACCCGCCCCGCTCCGACCGCCGCACTCCGCGGCGGAGCGGTGGGGGCGGCTGCGGCGGCGCTCGCCATCGCCGCGCACGGTGTCGTCGGCGGCGGTTTCCCCGGCTCGACGGCCCTGACGCTGCTGCTCGCGGCGTGCATCGGCGTCGGCACGATCGTCGGTGGTCTGCCCGTCCTGAGCCGTAGTCGTACGGCGCTGCTGGCGGCGCTCGCGGCCGGTCAGGGCGCCGGACATCTCGCACTCACCGTCGCCTCGGACACGCACGCCCACGCCGGTGTGCCCGGCGCCGCGATGCTGGCCGCGCACGCCGCGGCCACCGTCGTGTGCGCGGTGCTCGTCCTCGGCGCCGAGGGCCTCTACGGGCCGGTGACCCGCGTGGTCCGGTGGGTCCTGGCACCGCCCATCCTCGCCGTCGAGTCGGCGCCCGCGCCCCTGCCGCGACCGCGCTGTCGTCGAGCTCCCCGTCCTGCTGTGCTCGCTGTCGGCCTGTCCCGGCGCGGACCGCCGGTGTACGCGTGACCCGCGTCCATCGCATCCCCCGCACAGAAACGACACCCGAACAATGAAACGAACCTTCTCCCGCGCCCTCCTCACGGTGGGCGCCGCCGGCGGCGCGCTGCTGCTGGCCACCGGCGTGGCGTCCGCGCACGTCTCGGTCGCCGCACCGGGCGCCGAGCAGGGCGGCTACTCCGTCCTCACGTTCCGCGTCCCCACCGAATCCGACACCGCCGGCACCACCGCGGTCACCGTGCAGTTGCCGAGCCTGAAGTCGGCGCGGACCGAGCCGATGCCCGGCTGGACCTCGACGGTCCAGAAGGACCCGGCGTCGAAGTCCGCGACGTCGGTGACGTGGACGGCCGATCCCGGTGTGAGCGTCGGGCCCGGACAGTTCCAGCAGTTCGTGCTCTCCGCCGGGCCGCTGCCCGAGCAGGGCTCCGTCGAGTTCCCCGCCACCCAGACCTACAGCGACGGCACCGTCGTGCAGTGGGATCAGCAGCCGAACCCCGACGGCAGCGAACCGGACAAGCCAGCCCCGACGCTGACACTCGCCGCGGGCAGCGGTGACGGCGACGCGCACGGAGCCGTGGACGCGACGGTCGCCGCCGACGAGACCACCCACACCACCGACACCACGGCCCGCTGGCTGGGCGGCATCGGCCTGGTCCTGGGCGCGCTGGGCGCCGCCCTGGGCATCGGCGCGACGATCCGGAGCCGCCGCTCATGAGCGCACACCGGATCCACCGCTTCCGCATCATCGCCGTCGGTTTCGTCGCGATGCTCGCGACGATGTTGGGCGCCAGCACCGCGTCCGCGCACTCGGCCGTCCTCTCCAGCAGTCCCGAGAACGGGGCGCAGATCGCGACCGCCCCGGACCAGGTCACGGTCACGTTCAACGAGGCACTGCAGGAGAAGTTCGCGTCGCTCACCGTCGTCGGCCCGGACGGCAACCTGTGGTCGAAGGGGGAGCCGTCGGTTCAGGGCGACAGCGTCAGCGTCCCGCTCGACGGCCTCGGCCCGGTCGGCGAGTACACGATGGCGTTCCGGGTGACCTCCGCCGACGGTCACCCCGTCAGCGGCACCCGGGTGTTCACCCTCACCCAGGAGGGCACCGGCACGCCGGGTCCGAAGGTCAACGGGCAGAACGAGTCCGGCGGCACCGACGATTCCGGATCGAACCTTCTGGTCTGGGGTCTGGTCGGCGTCGGCGTCGTCGTGTTCGGCGGCGGCCTGTGGTTCGCGCTGCGCAAGCCACGCGGCGAGAACTGACGGACCGGACACCACTCGGATGAGGACGGTGAGCATCGGCCGGCCCTGGCTGCTGTTCGCCGTCCTCACCGCTCTCGCCGGGGTGGCGATCGGATGGCTCCTCGCCACCCCCGACGGACCCTCCCCCACCAGCATCGTGCGGGTACTGGCCGTCGGCCTCGGCTCGACCGCGTTCGGTCTCGCCGCGTGGCAGTGGCTGCAGCGCGACGAGCGCCGCCCCGCCCTCGCACCCGACCTGCTGTGGCAGTCCACCGCCGCCGTGGCCGGCGCATGGACCGCGGCCGAGACGGTGCTGCTGATCCTCGAGGCGGCCGAGACGGAGGGCCGATCCCGATTCGCCGTCGCACCCGGAACCGTTCTCGACTTCGTCCGGGTCGTGAACACCGGGCGGCTCGGCGCCGCGACGGTGGTGTGCGCCGCGCTGGTGGCGCTGATCTCGGCGATCGCGTACCGCCGCGGCCTGCCGTGGCCCGCCGCGCCGGTCCTGGCGCTGGCGGGTCTGGCCCTCATCGCGCGTCCGATCAGCGGACACATGTCGCAGCAGACGCTGGGATCGCTGCTCGACGCCGGACACGTCCTCGCCGCCGCGACCTGGTTCGGCATGCTGGTGGCGCTGGCGCTGACCGCCCGATCCCGCGGAGCGTGGTCGACGCTGCTGCCGCGCTACTCGACCGTCGCGTGGCGCTGCGTGTGGGTGCTCGCGGTGACCGGCGTCGTCAACGCCGCGATCCGCCTCGGCGGCATCGCGCCGCTGCTGACCACCGGGTACGGCCGGGTGGTGCTCGCCAAGATCGCCGCGCTCGTGGTCCTGCTCTCCGCCGGTTGGTGGCTGCGCCGCACGTGGGTGGTCCCGGCCGCGGCACACCGGATGAGCGCCGACGCGTCGCTGCGCCGCGCAGTCGGCGAATCCGCCGCGATGGCAGTCGCATTCGGGCTGGCAGCGGCCCTGGCAACCACCGCCTGAAGCGGTCACCTACGGAGCCGCCGTCGCCTAGGATCCGTCACCATGACTGATACGCAGCAGAAGGGGTGGTGGTTCCAGGCCAAGCACGGACTCGACACGCGGGGGCCGTTCCCGCGACGACGACGTGGCTCGCTCGCCGAGGCAGCGTCCGGTCGGCGCGTGCTGATCACCGGGGCGTCGTCGGGCATCGGCCGGGCCGTCGCTCTCGACCTCGGCGCCGCCGGCGCCACGGTGTTGCTGGTCGCCCGACGCGAGCCGGAACTTCGCGAAGTCGTCGACGCCGTCACGGCCCGCGGCGGGAAGGCGTTCGCGTACCCCTGCGACCTGAGCGATGCCGAGGCGTCCGACGCGACGATCGCCCGGATCCTGGGCGACCACGACGGTGTCGACATCCTCGTCAACAATGCCGGCCGGTCCATCCGCCGCTCCCTCGCCCAGTCGTACGAGCGGGCGCACGACTTCGAACGCACCATGCAGATCAACTACTTCGCCGCGGTGCGCGTCATGCTGGGTGTGCTGCCCGGGATGCGGGAACGCCGCTACGGGCAGGTGATCAACGTGTTGTCGGCCGCGAACCTGTTCGGCGGTCCGGGCTACGGCGCCTATGTCGCCTCGAAGGCCGCCCTCGACGAGGTCTCGATGTCGTTCCAGGCCGAAACCCTCGACGAGAACATCACTTTCACGTCGGTGTACATGCCGCTGGTGCGGACCGCGATGATCGCGCCCAACGCGCAGTATCTGAAGGCCTCGGCGCTCACACCGGAGGAGGCAGCTCGGGTCATCTGCGACGCGATCGTCCACCGGCCGCGGCGGATGGGTCCCACGTTCGGACGCCTCACCCGGCTGGTCGACGCCATCAGTCCCGAACGCGCCGACGCCGCCCGGCACCGGCGGTTCGCCGCCGGGATCTGAGGCGCCTGCTCACCACTGCGGCATCAGCTCGGACTGTCTCTCGGCAACCATCTCCCGGATCGCCTGCAGCACCGTGACGGCCGCGGGTCTGCGCAGCCGTCTCGGCGCCAGGCACGCCGTGAACTCGAGGGTGATGGCGACGTCGGACTGCAGCACCCGCTGCAGGGTCGGCTCGCGCTCGGCCACGAATGCCGGAAGCAGTCCGATGCCGGCGCCGGCCAGTGTCGCCGCGGCTTGCGCCTGCACGCTGGTCGAGCCGAAGGTGACCTTGTGGTTGCCGGTGAGCTTCGTCAGCACGTCGAGGTCCTCGACCCGGAGCAGGCCCTCGATGTAGTAGACGAGCGAATGACCGTCCAGGTCCTCGAGCGACGTCGGCATGCCGCGTTCGGCCCGATACGCGTCGGAGGCGTACAGCCCCAGCCTGTAGTCCGTCAGTTTCTCGGCGCCGGGCCGTCCGTACACCGGCTCCCCGACCCCGATCTCGATGTCGGCGCCGGCCCCGAACGCACTCAGCCGTGTCTGCGTGACGATCTCGACGAGGAGATCCGAGTTGATTCGGTGCAGGTCGGCCAGCAACGGCGCGATGAAGTACGAACCGAACGCCTCGGTCGTGGCGATCCGCACGAGACCGGAGAGTTCACGCTCGCGGGGAGTGGTGCTCACCAGGTCGCGTACATCGGTGAGCGCCGATTCGATCTGCTCGCACGATCTCAGCAGCCGGTGGCCGAGGTCGGTCAGCTCGCATCCCTGGACGCCCCTCACCAGAACCGGTGCGTGCAGTTCCGACTCCAACGCCGACATCCGCCGGGACACCGTCGCGTGGTTGAGTCCGAGCGCGGAGGCGGCCCCGACGAGCGAGCCACACCGCGCGATTTCCAATAGCACCACGAGATCGTCCGCGCGCACATTGACTCCCAGGTCAGCTGTGCATTCATGCACAGCTTGTGTGTCGAAGAGGGCCTTTTCCAAAGCTGTAATCTAGCTCACTCTTGTCCGCACAGCCGACGTAGATATCTACAGCTCGGCATCGGACGGAAGGGCACCAGCATGAAGATCGGTTGGATCGGCCTGGGCAACATGGGGTTGCCGATGGCTGCAAATCTGCACAGCGCAGGCTACGAACTGGTCGGTTTCGATCTGTCATCCGACGCTCGCGAGGCGGCGGCCACGCAGGGCATCCCCACCACCGATTCGCCCGTCACCGTCGGAGCCGACGCCGACGTTCTGATCACCATGCTGCCCAAGGGCGATCACGTGCGAGCCGCCCTGCTCGACTCCGGCGCCCTCGCGGTCTCCGCGCCCACCGCGCTGGTGATCGACTCCTCCACGATCGCCACCACCCAGGCCGTCGACATCGCCGGGGCCGTCATCGCGACCGGTCGCCGTTTCCTCGACGCCCCGGTCTCGGGTGGCACGGCTGGTGCCGCGAACGCGACGTTGACGTTCATGGTCGGTGGCGCCGAAGCGGACCTCGACGAGGCTCGCCCGCTCCTGCAGTCGATGGGTGCGCGCATCTTCCACGCGGGCGACCTCGGTGCGGGCCAGAGCGCCAAGATGCTCAACAACATGATGCTCGCCGCGAACATGCAGAGCACGTGTGAGGCCGCGGCGCTGGCGCAACGTCTGGGCATCGCGCCGAAGACGGTCATCGAGATCGCCGGCGTCTCCACCGGCGACAGTTGGGCACTGCGCAACTACTACCCCGTCGGCGGCGCCGTCGAGTCGGCACCGTCCAGCCGGGACTTCGCGGGCGGCTTCGCCGTCACTCTGATGCGCAAGGATCTCGGCCTCGCGCTCGACGCGGCTGCCGCACACGGAGTCGACGCCGCGGCAACCGCCGAGGTTGCCCGGCGACTGGACGTACTCGCCGACAACGGTTTCGGCGGGCTCGACTTCTCGGCCCTGGTCCGGCTCGTCGACGGTACGGTCGGCGCCACCGGTTCCGCACCGGAGGGGGTTCGGTGACCGCACAGTTGACCGACCCGACCCCCGACGCACCGAAGCAGAAGACCCCGGCCGGGTTCCATCGGATCGTCGCGGCCTCCATGGCCGGAACGGTCGCCGAGTGGTACGAGTTCTTCCTCTACGGCATGGCCGCCGCGCTGGTCTTCGGCGACGTGTTCTTCAAGGCGACCGGCAATCCCCTCGACGGTGTGATCGCGGCGTTGCTCACCTACGCGATCGGCTTCGTCGCCCGCCCGATCGGCGGCATCATCTTCGGGCACTACGGCGACAAGTTCGGCCGCAAGAAGCTGCTGCAGGTCTCGCTCCTGGTCATCGGTGTCTCCACGTTCCTGATCGGCGCCATCCCGAGCTTCGACCAGATCGGCTATGCCGCACCGATCATCCTCGTCCTGTTGCGTTTCATGCAGGGCATCGCGATCGGCGGCGAATGGGGCGGCGCGGTGCTGCTCGTCGCCGAGCAGAGCCCCGACGACAAGCGCGGATTCTGGTCCAGCTTCCCGCAGGTCGGTGCACCGTTGGGCAATGTGCTGGCCACCATCGTGCTGCTGGTGCTGTCCTTCGCCCTCCCCGAGGCCGCGTTCCTGTCCTGGGGTTGGCGCGTGGCGTTCTTCTTCTCCGCGTTCATCGTGCTGATCGGCTGGTTCATCCGCACCAAGGTCGAGGACTCACCGATCTTCAAGGACGCCAACCAGGAACAGCCGCAGGCCGAGAGCACGTGGAAGGCGATCAAGCGGGTCTTCCAGGCCCGCCCCCGCGAGGTGCTCACGGCCATGGGCGCCCGCGTCGTCGAAAACATCCTGTACTACATGGTCGTCACGTTCTCGCTTACGTACCTCAAGGTCCAGCTCGACGTCGACACCTCGACCATCCTGACCCTGATGCTGGTCTCGCACATCGTCCATGCCGGGATGATCCTGGTGTTCGGCTGGATGTCCGACAAGGTCGGCCGACGCCCCGTCTACCTGGTCGGCGCCACACTCGCGTCCGTCTACTGCTTCATCGCCTTCCCGTTGATGGACACCAAGTCCGACGCGCTCATCCTTTGTGCCATCACGGTCGGACTGATCATCCACGCCATCATGTACGCCCCGCAGCCGGCGCTGCTCTCGGAGATGTTCCCGACGCACATGCGCTACATCGGCGTCTCGCTCGGAGCCCAGGTCACGGCGATCTTCGCCGGCTCGCTGGCTCCGGTGATCGCGACCATGCTGCTGCGCACATTCGACAGCTGGGTCCCGATCGCGATCTACGTCGCGGTCGCCGGGCTGATCTCGATCGTCGCGGTCCTGTTCATGCGTGAGACCAAGGGCACATCCCTGGCGGCACTGGACGACGAACACCGCGCCCGCTTCGGCACCTCCTTGTGAATTCCGCTCCACCCCTGAAAGGTTCATCGATAATGCGCACCATCCCCCACTGGATCAACGGGGCCCCCGTCGCCGGCGGCACCGACATCATCGACGTGGTCGACCCGGCCACCGATCAGCCGGTCGCCACCGTGCCGATGGCGGACCGCGCCACCGTGGACGCCGCGATCGCCGCCGGCCTGGCCGCCTTCGACGGCTGGGCCGCCACCCCGCTCTCAAAGCGGGCCCAGGTGCTTTACCGATTCCGGGAACTGTTGCTGGCCAACCGGTCCGAGCTCGCAGCAATTATCACCGAGGAGCACGGCAAGACCCTCGACGACGCAGCGGGCGAGATCTCCCGAGCGGCCGACTCCGTCGAACTCGCCTGTGGTGGACCGGCACTGGTCCGTGGCGGCACATCACTGCAGACCGGACCGAACATCGACACCAAGTCGGTACTGCACCCGCTGGGTGTGTGCGTGGGCATCACGCCGTTCAACTTCCCCGCCATGATGGGCATGATGATGGTGTCGGTGGCTCTGGCCTCGGGCAACACCTTCGTCTGGAAGCCGAGTGAGCAGGATCCCGGCGTGTGCCTGCGCATCGCCGAACTGTTCAAGGAGGCCGGCCTGCCCGACGGCGTGCTCAACGTCGTGCACGGCCGCCAGGACGCCGTGGAGCAGCTGATCGACTCGCCCGACACCGAAGCAGTCGCGTTCGTCGGCTCGAGCAAGATCGCGCACGTCGTGTACTCGCGGGCCGCGGCCGCGGGCAAGCGCGTTCAGGCCTTCGGTGGCGCGAAGAACCACATGATCGTGATGCCGGACGCCGACATGGACGTCGTCGCCGATCAGCTCACGTCCGCGTGCTTCGGCGCCGCCGGTCAGCGCTGCATGGCGATCTCGGTCGCGGTGGTCGTCGGCCCCACCGCCGAACCGCTGTTGGAGAAGGTGAAGGAACGCGCCGAGCAGGTCCGCCTGGGCGCCGGCGGCGAGGCGGGCACCGAGGTCGGGCCGGTGATCAACCGCCAGTCGCAGGAACGTATCCGGGCAGCGGTCAAGGAGGCGATCACCGGCGGCGCCCGCGCCGTGGTCGACCGCAGCACCGAAGAGGTGCCCGGCTACGAGAGCGGCTACTTCATCGGCCCCACCGTCCTCACCGACGTCGACGTGTCCTCGCCCGCCTACCAGGAGGAACTGTTCGGTCCGATCCTGGTGGTCCTGCGCGTCGACGCCCTCGACGACGGCCTGGCCCTCATCGAGAACCACCGCTACGGCAACGGCGCGTCGATCTTCACGAGGGACGGCGCTGCGGCCAACGAGTTCGAGCGGCGCGCGTCGGCCGGCATGATCGGCGTCAACGTGGCGATCCCCGTTCCCGTCGCCGCATATGCAGTGCAGGGCTGGAAGGACTCCGCATACGGGGACACCGGCCTGAACAACGCGTCGTGGAGCTTCTACACGCGGCCCAAGTACGTCACGTCGCGCTGGGACAGCGTCGCCGGAACCGACTTCGGGTTCCGCCCCAACTGATCGGCGCGACAGCGTAGCGGAGCGGGCGATGACCGTCGGGGCATCGCCCGCTCCTCCGTCGTTTCCACCCGGGGCCGACAGACCCTGTACGCCGCGCGGTACGGCAATTAGTGTCGGAAGTACACAGGTCGAACAGGCCGAGGAGATGATTCGCCATGTCGATCACACCGAACATGTCGATGGAAACCCACCCGGACATCGTCGCGCTCCGCAACAGCTACGACGAACTCGGCGAGGGGCCGGCCCTCCAGGTCGCGGAGGGATTGATGGTGCTGGCCGGTCTCTACGCGGCGGCGTCGTCGTGGATCGTCGGTTTCAGCGGGCAGACGTCACTGATGATGAGCAACCTCATCTGCGGTCTCGCCGTGACGCTGCTGGCCGCCGGGTACGCGACCACGTACGGGCGCACGCACGGGATCGCCTTCGTCGCACCGCTTCTGGGGGTGTGGCTGATCGTGTCGCCGTGGTTGGTCTCCGGGGTGAGTACGAGCACTGGGATGATCCTGTCGAACGTCATCGTCGGTGCCGTGATCGTCGTGCTGGGCGCGGCCGGCATGGCGATGGCGATGACACGGCGACGCGCCGTCCGCCAGTAGTGCCGGATCACCCCGACCGCCGACCGGTGCGGACGATCCAGTCCGTCGGAGTCGCGGTGCTAGCGGTGCTGGTCATCGCGGTGACGCTGTCGCTGACGGGATCATTCCTGCTGGCGGCGGCGTTCGGGGTGGCGTGCGCAATCGGCGTCGCCGCGGTCCTGCTGCTGTGGCAGGCCCTGCCACCCACCGACGAGTGAGCCCCCGACGACCGAGCCCCGCCTACGCCGTGGCGTCGGCAGCGTCCTCACGCCGCCGCGGCTGCAGCTGTGTGGCCGCGACCAGTCCTGCGGCGAGGAATCCGGCCGCCACGAACAGCGACCACCGGGTGGCGTCGGCGAACCCGTCGGACAGCGCGTCGGCGGTCGAAGGTCCGGCCGGGCCGAGCTTGCCGTGGTCGCCCTGCTCACGGATCGGCGGAATGGTGCCGCCGGCCGATTCACGGGTGCTGTCGACCAGTTCCGAGGACACCTGTGGCGGCAACGCAACCGGCTCGAGCCGGTCGGTGAGGCTGTGTGCCAGCCCCAGCGACAGGACGGTGCCGAGGATCGCGGTGCCGAGCGCAGCACCCAACTGGCGGACGGTGCTCTGCGTCGCGGACCCCTGCCCGGATTCCTCGGTGGGAATGTCGACCAGCACCGTGCCGGTGAGCTGCGCGGACGCCAGGCCGAGGCCGAGTCCGTAGATCGCGAGCAGCAGCGCCAGCAGCCACGCCGCCGACGTCGGACGCAGGTACAGCGCGAACGCGAGGACGCCGATCACCTCGAGTGCCAGGCCGAGCATCACGGTGCGCGGGGCACCGAATCTCGCGGTCACGTGCCGGGCCGCGGCACCGGAGGCGAACGCTCCGAGAGCCATCACGGCGAGCACGTAGCCGGCGCCGAGGGTGCTGAGTCCGTACGCATTGACCAGGAACAGTGGCAACACCAGCAGCAGACCGAACTCACCGATTGCGACGGCCATCGCGGTGCAGTTGCCCCAGCTGAACGTGTGGAACCGAAACAGCGCGAGGTCCAGGATCGCCGAGTGCCGGATCTTGGCGCGATGCCGTTCCCACACCACGAACCCGACGAGCGCCACGGCGCCGACCGCTGCCATCACCGGCGTCGCGGAGATCGGCGCGGTCTCCGGCCAGGTCGCCCCGAACACGTGGAGGTCGGCGATCGGCGTCCACCAGCCGAGCGTCTGCCCCTCGATGAGGGCGAAGATCAACGCGCCGAACCCGATTGCGCTGAGCAGCAGGCCCACCACGTCCAGCCCCGGGACGGTGATCTTCGCGCGGGTCTCCGGCACGGTGAGGAACGCGCCGATGATGACGAGGATGCCGATCGGAACGTTGACCAGGAAGATCCACGGCCACGTGAACGACGTCGTGAGCCAGCCACCGAGCAGTGGGCCGACGGCCGCCATGCCCGAGATCACCGCGCCCCACACGCCGAACGCGATGGCCCGGTCCCTGCCCCGGAACGTCGCGTTGACGGTCGAGAGCGTGCACGGCAGCACCAGCGCTCCGCCGACGCCCTGCACGACGCGGGCCACGATCAGTGCGGTGGAACTCTCCGACGCCGCGGCCATCAGGCTGCCCGCGATGAACACGACGACACCGATGATGAACAGCATCCGCCGTCCCAACCGGTCGCCGAGTCGTCCGGCGGTGAGCAGCAGCGCCGCGAACACCACCGCGTAGATGCTGTTGATCCACTGCGCGTCGGTGAGGTCCAGGCCCAGTTCGTCGATGATCACCGGGAGCGAGACGTTGACGATGGTGCCGTCGACGACGATCAGCGACAGCCCGGCAGCGAGCACCCCCAGACCGATCCAGTCCCGCCGCCCTACATGAGGTTCGACCTCCGCCGAGTCCATGGTCATCGCTGCACCCTCCTCCGACGATGTGGCGCGCCATCGTTCGACGCTATCGCGATTCCAGCAGAGAAGACGGTTCCGCGCTGACGAATGACGGCCACAATTCGGGCATTTCAATCTTTCGGTTGAATCCGGACGGCACTCAGGTGAAGGCGATGACCTGTTCGCCCCACGCCTCACGGAGCGGTCCGTCGAGGTCCCGGACCACCCGGTCGTGCTTGTCGATCACGAGCGTGGCCCGGCCGAACCTGTCGTACGCATCCCACTGCGGCTCACCGTCGAGCCCCACCGGCACTGCATGTTTCGCGAACTCGATCCACCGGTGCTGCATCCGGGCCGATACCCGGCGGCCCGTCGCCAGGCCACCGAGCAGGTAGGTGACCTCCTTGGGTCCGTGCGCGATATTGCCGAACACGTACGGCAGTTCGGTCGCGTGGGTGGCGCCGATCTTCAACGCCCGGAGCATCGGGGTGGCGTAGTCGAAGCGGTACAGCCAGGTGGGGGCATACCTGCTGTGCGCCTCCACGATCCACAGTGCCGGCAGGCGGAAGCCGAAATCCCGGGTCAGCCCCGAAACGTCACTCTCGGTGGCCAGGCCCGAGTACGCCGCCTCGATCCGCGCCTGGTCGGGCAGTTCGACGCCCGGGTGCTCGGCCGCGATCTCCGCGAACATCGTGCGGATCACGTCGGGTTCGATCGGCATGAGCGGCGACTTCATCAGCTTGAACAGCGACGACTCGTCCTTGTTGGTGCCGATCAACAGAGGGATCCGCTCGGCGGTACCGTTCCAGAACGAATTGACCGGATAGTCGGGAACGAGTACGCCGTCGACGATCGGAACGTAGGCCAGGGTCCCCGGGGTCTCGCGAGGAACACGGGCGAACAGTTCCTCCGATGCGGCGAGGAGTTCGTCGGTGGTCGCCGACATCAACCGATCTGCGGCATCAACTGCGCCGCCGAGGATTTCCAGGAACATGTTCGCCACCTGCGCGGCCCGATCCTGGTTGTAGACCGAGGTGGCCGGCGAGCTCTCGGCGATCGCCCGGTGGAACAGGCCGTGCGCGGACGGCATCGTCATCAGCGTCGTGACGGCGCCGCCACCGGCAGATTCACCGAACAGCGTCACCGCTTTCGGGTCGCCGCCGAACGCGGCGATGTTCGCCTGCACCCAGCGCAGCGCGGCGATCATGTCCTGCAACGCGACATTGGCGTCGAAGCGGTGCTCGTCGGTGCTCAACGACGAGAAGTCGACGAATCCGAACACCCCCAACCGGTAGTTCAGCGTCACCACCACGACATCGCCGTTCTCCGCCAGTGCACGCCCGTCGTAGACCGGTTGGCTCGACGCACCGCGGAAGTAGGCACCGCCGTGGATCCACACCATCACCGGCTTGCCCGCGGCCCCCGTGGTCGGCGCCCACACGTTGAGCGACAGGCAGTCCTCGTCCATCCGGATGTCGTCCCCGAGCGGGATCGCGGCGAGCCGGCTCTGCGGTTCGACGGCGCCGAACCGGTCCGCGTCGAACACCTCCGTCCACGGCTCGGGCGACATCGGTGCCTGGAATCGACGGTCCCCGGTCGGTGCGGCCGCGTAGCGAATTCCCTTCCACACGTTGACCTGTCCGTCGGTGGTGCCGCGCACGGGTCCGTGGGTGGTGTGCACGACGGTGGCGCTGTCGGGGGCGATGAGTGTCATGTCGTTGACTCCTTCGGGTCGGCGGGAGCTCAGGCGGTGAGGGCGGTGACGAGGTGCGACGCCTGCAGCCCGGCCAGCAGCAGGAACAGGACGGTCATGATGGCGGCGTTGTGCAGGATCAGTTCTTCCTTGACCACACCGAGCGCCGCGGCGACCCGCTTCGACGGGATCGCCGCCAGCACGGTGAGGGCGATCAGCCCGAGTCCGGCCAGTGCGGCGAACCCGACGGTCAGCAGCGCCGCCTGCGCGGCCGGCAGGTGCGCCTCGGCGATGAGGGCGCCCGCCTTCAGTTCGAGCGGCAGGTTCTTGGCGTTGGGGACGGTCAGCAGCAGACTCAGGATCGCGGTCCGACCGGCGTCCATCGTGTCGATCTGCGCCATCCAGGACGGCATCGCGGCGACTGCGCCGCTCTTCGGCCGACTTCTCCAACTGAGTGCGGCCAGCACCACGAACACCAAGCCGAAGACGGTGGCGAACACGATCTGCCCGGGGTGCGCGGCGGCGCTCGCCCGGTCGGCGCCGGCCTTGCTCGTGAACACGGTCACCCCCACGATGAGGACCGACGCGGCCATCGCCGTCACGGTGAATACCTTCGCATTGGTCTTCGCCCGGGCGGAGAGCAGGATCGCGATCAACGCGGCCAGCGGAACGGGACTGACGATCATCCCGATCCCGAGCGGAACCAATTGCGTCACAGTGTGTCCCATGAACTCTCACATCCCTTCTCTCGCGCGGGATGCCGAGGTCGATCGTCGGTCCGACGGTGTCGTCACCGACATCCGACAGCAACGATAGGAACCGCGGGACGGGGCCGACGGACGATGTTCGGGTATTGCGACACCGGCCGACGGCCGCCGCGGCGCGCGGAGCGAGCGGTCAGCCGAGCCGAACCGAGAGAAGCACGGACCCGGACTCCTCGACCAGTTCGGCTGCGTCGACCCGGCTCGACAGCGCCGCCAGCCCGAGCCCGTCCCCACGATCGCGGGCAAGACGACCGGGAGATCGAATCCCGATGCAGATCAACGATGTCCGAGGGTCCACCGCGATCGTCAGCTCGAGCGCCCCACCCGATCCGTGCCGGATCGCGTTGGTGAAACCCTCCGACAGCACGTCGATCGCGTGCTCGAGACGAACCGGACTGTCCGACAGCAACGGCCACACCGCCGGGTCGATGTGGGCCTGCATCGGAACGGCGGCCGACCACATGCCGATCAGCTCGGTGATCTGCCGTCGAGCATCGGCCGGCGGAACCGTCGGCAGCGCTTCCTCCCGCGCGACCTCACGCACGAGGCGACCGATGATCTCGTCGACCCTCGTGTCCACGACCGCCGGCGATCCGGCCGCCGGGACGCCGGTCGCCGCACCGTGCATGACCAGTGCCGCGGCCACCAGCTCGCCCTGCACCGACGAGTGCAGCACGTGGGCGAGGCGCCGGCGTGCGGACAGGACCTGTCCGTGCACCTCGGCGGCGAGGCGACTCTGCTCACCGAGCGCCGTCGCGAGCTGCCGCTCCTCCACTGCGCGTTGCACGTTCGCGGCCCGGATGAGGCTGGTCGCGGCGGCCGCGAACGGGTAGAAGGCGATCCCGGGGACGAGGAATGCCGGCGGGAAGCCGGTGCCGCCGATGATGACGTAGAACCCGAGGGCGGTGGCGACGGCAACCATCACGTAGACCGTCACCATGACCGTCAGCCTGACTGCCGTGCGGTGCACTCGGGGCACGATGCGCGCCACGACCCAGTTGCCCGCCACGCACAGCACGAGTCCCGACGCCACTTGCAGCACGGTGGTCCGGAGCCCATAGCTCGTCAACAGGAACGTCAGGATCACCGACGTGTAGAGCACCGCCGGCAGCACCGGGGGCGCCGGCTCCACGGCCCGCAGCACGTTCGCGAGCCACTCCCGGCGGCGCAGCGGTGTGGGCGCGATCGGCCGCGTCGGCAGCGGGGTCACGTCCCGGAACAGTGCGTGGCTCATGGGCCGGACCACGTCCTCCGAGATCGCCCGGAGCAGGCGCGCCGCACGCTCGGGATCGATGTTCGCCCGATCGGTCCGCGACAGCGCCGTGTCGATCCGGTCCGCCAGGTCCGCGGCGCACCGGCGACCGATCCCGGCCAGGTACTCCTCGTCGATCCGACGCTGCTCGTCGAGGGCCGCGCGGGCACCGCGCAGTCGCTGCATCACCGCCTGGTGTTCGCGTACCGAGTCGACGAGGATCGCGATGAGCGACAACGCGACCACCGCCGTCGTCACGTTGATCGCGATCCGCACCCCGACATCGCGCGGGTCGGTCGGCAGGCCCTGCACCCCGACGAGAGCGTCGAGCACGAGCGGCCGGCACGCTCCCAGCACCGCGAATACCGACAGCGACACCAGGGGCCGGGGCCGGGTCCGGTTGACACGCAACACTGTCAGCCAGGCCAGCAGGAGCGCCGCACCCACCAACAGGTGCACCACCACCGCGACACCGAAGTACGCCGGCCAGTCGCGCGGGCTGCGCGCGGCGATGTAGCTGCCCATCACCGTGACGGCGAACGGGGCGGTGAGGATCCACGACCAGATGGTGACGGCCGAACTGCCGCCTATCCGGAGTAGCCAGGGGTACCGACTGCTCAACCGATCTCCGCCGGCATTCCGAAGCGGCGCACATACAGTTGGGCGGCTGCCACGCGCGGGTTCAGTTCGGGGCTGTGGCCGACCCCGAGGGCGTCGAAGGTGCGGGTCACCATCTTCTCGACACTGCGCACACTCGACTCGCGTCGGCGTGCGATCTCGGCGTTGGACCAGCCGAGCGCGATGCAGCGCAACACGTCGAGCTGGGTCCGGGTGAGACGGTCGAGCACCGCGTCCGGGTTGTCGTCGCGCGCAGGACCGGCCGGGACCGGCGTCTCCGCCAGGGCCGACTCCACCGCCGCCACCAGGTCCTCGACGGATTCCAGCGTGACCTTGTCGAGGAACACCGAGCCCGCCGGGACGCCCTCCCCCGGCGCGATCCCCGCACGCGGGTAGTTCGTCAGGAACACCACTGCGCAGGACGGCGCCCGCACATGGACGATCATCGCCAACTCCATCCCGTTGGGTCGCGCCCCGAGGTCGATGTCGGTGACGAGGACGTCGGGATCGATCGCGTCGAAGTCGGCGAGTGCGTCCGCGGAGGTGGATCGCGCGTGCACGTCGAAGCCCGCGTGCCGGAGTGCATCGGCGACCAGCGAGCGCATCAACGGCTGATCCTCGACGACCAGTGCCCGTCGTACCCACACGGTTTCGCTCACGGGACGAGATTAGCGGGGGGAATCCATTGCCATCAGGTAGTGAGCTTGTCTAACTATTTACGGAACGGGCGCCGCACCGCGACTGCGGTGCGGCGCCCGTCGAAACCGGACCTGCGGGGGTCAGCGCCCCGGGACGTACTTCATCACCTTGATGAACGGCGGCAGCAGCTTCGCCCACACCTTGGCCGGAAGCCAGCGGGGACCACCGAGATTGACGACCCTGGTGGTCGCCACCGTCTGCGCCTCGGTGTACTTGAGCAGGCCGTCGGATCCGTGCCGGCGACCGACACCCGATACGCCCATGCCGCCCATCGGGGCGGCGGTGCTGCCCCACGTCGGCGCGTAGCCCTCGTCGACGTTGACGGTGCCCGCCATCACCCGGGACGCGATGGCCTCGCCCTCGGCGTGGCTACCGGCCCACACGCTGGCATTGAGTCCGTAGTCGGTGTCGTTGGCGCGGGCGACGGCTTCCTCGACGTCGGCGACCGGGTAGATCGACACCAGCGGACCGAACGTCTCGTTCGCGTAGCACTCCATCTCGGGCGTGACGCCGGTGAGCACGGTCGGCTCGTAGAACAGCGGCCCCAGGTCGGGACGCGCCTTGCCGCCGGCGACGACGGTGGCGCCCTTCGCGACGGCGTCGTCGACGTGACCGGACACGGTCTTGACCTGGTCCTCGGAGACGAGACTGCCCATCTCGATGCCGAACTCGTACCCGGGCGCCAGGCTCATGCCGCGGACCCGCTCCCCGAACATGCGGATGAACTCGGGCGCGATCGCCTCCTCGACGTAGATGCGCTCGATCGAGATGCACAGCTGCCCCGAGTTGGAGAAGCACGCGCGCACGGCCGCGTCGCACACCTCGCGCAGGTTCGCGCCCTTGGTGACGATCATCGGGTTCTTGCCGCCGAGTTCGGCGGAGAAGCCGATGAGCCGACGTCCGGCCTGCTCCGCGAGCAACTGTCCGGTGGCGGTGGAGCCGGTGAACATGAGGTAGTCGGTGTTCTCCACGAGCGCGGTACCCACCACCGATCCCGGGCCCGGGACGACGGCGAACAGATCCCGCGGCAGGCCGGCCTGGTAGAGCAGTTCGACGCAGGCCAGCGCGCAGTACGGCGTCTGGCTGTCCGGCTTGATCACGACCGCGTTGCCGGCGAGCAGCGCGGCGATCGCATCGGACACCGCGAGGGTCATCGGGTAGTTCCACGGTGAGATCACGCCGACGACGCCCTTGGCGTGATGCCGCACCACCGTCTTCGTCAGGCCCGGCAGCATGCCCTGGACCCGCCTGGGGCGCAGCAGCTTCGGCGCCAGACGCGCGTAGAAACGCGACGTCATGGCGATGTCGAGGACCTCTTCCTGCGCGGACGCCCGAGACTTGCCCGTCTCGGCCTGCGCCATGTCCATCAGCGCGTCCTTGTGCGCGAGCACCAGGTCGCGGTAGCGGAGGAAGATCTGCGCGCGTTCGACGGGAGACCGCTTCTCCCACGCCTTCTGCGCGACCCGAGCCTTCTCGATCGCGGCGACTGCGTCCTCCGCGGTACCGACCGGCACGGTCGCGAGTTCGCGCCCGGTGAAGGCCTCGACGATCGGCTTCGTCGGACGGCTCGCCGCGTCCGGGATCGCGATGAGATCGGCAAGACGAGCAAACGTTGCCGCTGACGGAGCAGGCATTTTCGCACCCCTACTGGTGAGTAGATTTCGAGTTACACACAACCTACCCCGTCGGTGTCCGGCGCCACAGGGGTAACGATGCACCCGCCCTCGACGCACACCCGGCAGGCACTCAGCCCGCGGCGACGACCTCCTTCGCCCAGCGGTAGTCGGCCTTGCCGCTGGGCGACCGTCGGATCGCCTCGACCACGACCACCGCACGCGGAATCTTGTAGCCCGCGACGTGCACACGACAGTGCTCGGCGATCTGATCGGGGTCGGCAGTGTCGAACCCGGGCCGCAACTGCACCACTGCGGCGACCTTCTCCCCGAACCTGACGTCGGGAGCGCCGGCCACCAGCGCGTCCAGCACCGCCGGATGCGTCTTGAGCGCCAACTCGACCTCCTCCGGGTACACCTTCTCGCCACCGCTGTTGATGCACGTCGAGCCACGCCCGAGGAGCAGGATCGTCCCGTCCGCCTCCATCCGGCCCATGTCGCCGAGGACCGCCATCCGCACCCCGTCGACCACCGGGAACGTGGCAGCGGTCTTGGCGTCGTCGTTGTAGTAGGCCACCGGCACGTGCCCCTTGCGTGCGATGTAGCCGACCTCGTCGGCACCGGGCGCGATCGGCCGGAACTTCTCGTCCACGAGAATCATGTTGGGATTCGAGCGGATTCGCTTGGTCCCGTCGTCACCGAACTCCACGATGCCGTCGTTGCCGGTCTCGGACGCGCCGAAGGCATCCTTGATGACCAGACCCGGGACCATGCCGCGCAACTCGTCCTTGAGTGCCGGCGAGAACAGTGCGCCGCCGGAGCCCATCAGCTTCAGCGTGCTCAGGTCGTAGCGGTCGCCGTGCTCGCGGATGGCGTCGGCGATGGGCCGGGCGATCGCGTCGCCGACGACGGTGACGCCGGTGATCCTCTCGGCCTCGATCAGTCGCAGCACCTCGACCGGATCGAACGTGCGGGTGAGCACCCGCGGCGCGCCCATGAGGAAGGCGGTGAGCAGCGAATAGATCGCAGCCCCGTGCATCAACGGCGGAATCAGCAGGTACACAGACGGTTCGGTGTTGGCGACCGCACCGGCCACCACCTCCTCGACCGAGTGCCGGGGCGCGCCGCCGATGTTGCCGCCCGACAGTGCCGCGTAGTAGAAGTCCTCGTGCCGCCACACCACCCCCTTCGGCATACCCGTCGTACCGCCGGTGTAGATGACGAAGCGGTCGTCCGCGCTGCGCGGACCGAAGCCCCGCGCGTCCGACTGGGCGGCGAGCGCGTCCTCGTAGTCGATCACCGACACGGTGGCGAAACCGTCCGGCATACCGTCGTGCTCGCCGACCACCACGGCATGCCCGATGCCGGGGCACTGCGGCAGGGCCGCCCCCGCCGTCCCCAGGTACTCGTTCTCCACGATCAGGGCGACGCTCTCGGAGTTCGTGTAGAGGTAGACGAGTTCGGCATCGGTGTAGCGGAAGTTGACGTTGATCGGAACCGCCCGGATCTTCATGCACGCCAACAGCGCCTCGACGTACTCCATCCGATTGCGCATGTGGATCGCCACGTGCTGCCCGGGCTGCACGCCGACGGACTCGAGATGGTGCGCGAGCCGGTTGGCCCGGCCGTCGAGTTCGGCGTAGCTGCGCCGCTCGTCGCCGCACACCACCGGCACCCGGTCGGGAATCGCGTCCGCGACAGCTTCGTACAGGTCGGCGATGTTCAGCGTCACGTGGTCCATCCTCGTCGTCGAGTGACCCGGATCACGGGTCAATTCGTTCGCGAAGCTAACACAGTCAAACGCTTGACGGACCGGAATCGTCACGCCGATTCCGGTGTCAAGATTCCGTCAGAACACACGTCGGACCCTTGCCGAGGTTGAACACGCGAGCAACGCTTTGAACATGTGTTCAGCCATCGCCGCTATGACCGACGGGGACCTCAGCACCCAGGCCCGGATCCGGGAAGCCGCGATCCGCGTGTTCGGCGAACAGGGATTCGACGCCGGGGTCCGCGCCGTCGCGACCGCGGCCGGGGTCTCCCCCGGCCTGGTGAACCACCACTTCGGCTCCAAACAGGGCCTGCGGGCGGTGTGCGACGAACAGGTTCTGGCCGTCATCGTGTCGGAGAAACGCGACGTGCTGACCGCGAACAGCCCCGCCCGCATGTTGACCTCGCTCGCCGAGATCGACCGCTACGCCCCCCTCGTCGCCTACCTCGTGCGCAGCTTCCAGGCCGGAGGCCCCCTCGCCCGATCGCTCTTCGAACACATGGTCACCGGTGTCGAGTCCTACCTCGAGGACGCCGTCGCCGAGGGACGGGTACGCGCCAGTCGCGACCCCGCCGCCCGCGCCCGCTACCTCGCCATGAACAGCCTGGGGTCGACCCTGCTCTACCTGCAGATGCGGTCCGAGGGCGCCCGGACCACCGACTACGCCCGCGCGATCGGTGACATGACCGGCGAGATCATGCTGCCCGGCCTCGAGGTCTACACCGAGGGGCTGTTCACCGACTCGTCGATGCTCGACGCCTACACCGGCGCCCACCCCGCCGCCGAGGAGGAGAAGGCATGACCACCATCATCGAAACCGCCGAGCTCGTGAAGACGTTCGGTGCCACCCGGGCCCTGGACGGGCTGGATCTGCGCGTCGGCGAAGGCGAGGTGCACGGGTTCCTCGGCCCCAACGGCGCCGGGAAGTCCACCACGATCCGGGTGCTGCTCGGACTGCTCCACGCCGACGGCGGGACCGCGCGACTGCTCGGCCGGGACCCGTGGCGGGATGCGGTGAGCCTCCACCGTGAGATCGCCTACGTCCCGGGGGATGTCACGCTGTGGCCGTCGTTGACCGGCGGCGAGATCATCGATCTGCTCGCCCGGATGCGCGGCGGCGTCGACGCCGCACGTCGGGCCGACCTCATCGAGCGTTTCGACCTCGACCCCCGCAGGAAGGCGCGCTCCTACTCCAAGGGCAACCGCCAGAAGGTCGCGGTGATCTCGGCGTTCTCGTCGCACGCTCGACTGTTGCTGCTGGACGAGCCGACGTCAGGCCTGGATCCTTTGATGGAGAAGGTGTTCCGCGACTGTGTCGCCGAGGCCGGCCGACGCGGTGTGACGGTGCTGTTGTCGAGCCACATCCTGTCCGAGGTGGACGCCCTGTGCGAGAAGGTCACCATCATTCGAGCGGGACGGGCCGTCGAGAGCGGCTCGATCGCGTCGATGCGGCACCTCAGCCGAACCTCGATCACCGCCGAACTGACCGGCGACCCCGGCGATCTCAGCACGATCCCCGGCGTCGAGGACCTGCGGATCGACGGCCGGACGCTGCACTGTCAGGTCGACGCGGAGAGCCTCGGCGCGCTGATCCGCACGCTCGGTGACACCGGGGTACGGAGTCTCGTCAGCACCCCGCCGACGCTCGAGGAACTGTTCCTGCGGCACTACGAACTGTCGGAGGAGGTGCCGGTATGACCACCACCGCGGCCCCGGTGGCCGCCCGCTCGGCGGCCCCCGCGTCGTCACCGTTCACGGGCACGATGGCCCTGCTGCGCCTGGCACTGCGACGCGACCGCATGATCCTGCCGCTGTGGTCGGTCGTCGTCGGCCTGCTGCCGCTCGTCTACGGCAAGGCGATCATGGGGTTGTACACCACCCAGAGTCAGTTGGACGCCTTCGCGGCGTCGACCGCGGCGATCAAATCCGAAATCGCCTTGGTGGGACCCATCTTCGGATCCAGTGTCGGGGCGTTGACCACGTGGCGCGCCGGCTACCTGTTCACGTTCGTGGCGGTCGCGATCATCCTCACGGTCATCCGGCACACGCGGACCGAGGAGGAGACGGGCCGGACCGAACTGCTCGATTCGACCGCGGTGGGCCGGTACGCAGGCCTGACCGCGGCGCTGCTCGTCGCGGCGGTGGGCGCGGCCGTCAGCACCGTCGTCGGAACGGCCGGGCTGGTCTCGATCGGCATCGGCGTCACCGGCGCGATCGCATTCGGGGCCGCGGTGTTCGGGACGGGCGCGGTGTTCGCCGGCGTCGCGGCGGTCGCCGCCCAGGTGAGTACCGGCGCCCGTCTCGCCCGCGGCATCTCGTTCGGGGTACTCGCCGTCGCGTTCCTGCTGCGCGCGGTCGGTGATGCCGGGTCGGGGACGCTGTCGTGGCTGTCACCGATCGGCTGGGCCCAGCAGGTGCGTCCCTACGCCGACGCGCGCTGGTGGGTGCTGCCGCTTCCCGCTGCCACTGCCGCCGTGCTGGTCGCCGCGGCATATCGCCTACTCGCACAACGGGATCTCGGTGCGGGACTGATCGCGGAGCGGCCCGGTCCGGCGTCGTCGCCGCCGTCGCTGTCCGGCCCCGTCGGACTGGCGTGGCACTCGCAGCGCGGACCGCTGGCCGCGTGGACGGTGGGACTGGCGGTGTTCGCGCTCGTGATCGGCAGTGCCGCACACGGTGTCAGCGACCAGTTGGGCAACAACGAGATCGTCACCGCGGCGCTGGCCCGACTCGGCGGGACGCAGGCGATCGAGGACTCGTTCATCGCCATGGGCTTCACCATCTTCGGTCTCGTCGCCTCCGCGTACTCCGTGTCGGCGGTCCTGCAACTGCACGACGAGGAGGAGTCGGGCCGCGCCGAGTCGGTGCTCGCCGCCGCCGTCGGACGACCGCGGTGGGCGATGAGCCACATCCTGTTCGCGCTCGTCGGCCCCGCCGTCGCCCTCACCGTCGCCGGGTTCGCGGCGGGGCTCGCGTACGGGGTGACGATCGACGACGTCGGCGGACAGGTGCCGCGTGTCCTCGCCGCGGCGCTGGTCCAGTTGCCCGGTGTGTGGCTGCTGACCGGTCTCGCCGTCGCGCTGTTCGGCCTGGTGCCCCGTCTGGCGCCCGCCGTATGGGCGGTGTTCGCGGCGATGATGGCGCTGTACGTGTTCGGCATGGTCGCCGACCTCCCCCAGCCGCTACTCGACCTCGTACCGTTCCTGCACCTGCCCGGACTGCCCGGCGGCGAGTTCCACGCGACGCCGCTCGTGTGGCTGCTGCTGATCAGCGCGGCGCTGCTGGCTACCGGCCTGGTCGCCCTCCGCCGACGCGACCTCCGCTGACCGCCCCTGAACGGGAATTCACGGCACACTTTCGAGACCGAACCGTGCCGTGAATTCCCGTTCAGGGGTTCGGGGGAGGTTCCTAGACTCGGGTCATGACAGCTTCGCGCGCGTCAGACGAGGTCGTGGACTGGTCCAAGATCGAGGAGCGGGCGCCTTCGGTCGCCCGGATGTTCACCGATCGGGTGGCGGCATCACCGAACTCGGAGGCCTTCCGATTCCCCGGACCGGGCGGTGCCGTGTGGACCAGCGTCACGTGGGCCGACGTCGGTCAGCGGGTCCGCACACTGGCAGCCGGACTGATCGCGATCGGTATCGAACCCGAGCAGCGCGTCGCACTGGCGTCGACGACCCGGTACGAATGGGTTCTCGCCGATCTCGCGGTGATGTGTGCCGGCGCCGCGACCACCACCGTGTACCCCACGACCACGGCTTCCGACGTCGCGTTCATCATCGGGAACTCCGGCAGCCGGGTGGTACTGGCCGAGGACGAGGCCCAGCTCGCGAAACTGCGGGAGCACCGCGACGAGATTCCCGACGTCCAGCGCGTCGTCCTCGTCGACGGCACCGCGCCCGCGGACGACGAGTGGGTGATCGGGTTCGACGACCTCGCCGCGCTCGGCGAGCGTCTGCTGGAGGAGCGGCCCGACGCGGTCGACGAGCGGATCGCCGGGATCTCGCCGGACAGCCTCGCGACGCTGATCTACACCTCCGGCACCACCGGCCGGCCGAAGGGTGTGCGGCTGCCACACTCGGCGTGGACGTACGAGGCCGCCGCGATCGACGCCGTCGGCATCCTCGACGCCGACGACCTCCAGTACCTGTGGCTGCCGCTGTCGCACGTCTTCGGCAAGGTCCTGCTGACGCTGCCGTTGCAGATCGGCTTCGCGACCGCCGTCGACGGTCGGGTCGACAAGATCGTCGACAACCTCGCCGTGGTCCGACCGACGTTCATGGGCGCCGCACCCCGCATCTTCGAGAAGGCCTACGCCCGCATCGTCGGAACCGTGAAGGCCGAGGGCGGCGTGAAGGAGAAGATCTTCGACTGGGCGATCGGCGTCGGGCTCGCGATGTCGAAGACCCGGCAGACCGGCAGGACACCGTCTGCGATGCAGAGGGCGCAGTACGCCGTCGCCGACCGCCTGGTGTTCCAGAAAATCCGGGACCGGTTCGGTGGACGGTTGAAGTTCTTCATCTCCGGTTCCGCCGCACTGGATCGTGATGTGGCGCAATGGTTCGACGCGGCCGGCATCGTCGTCCTCGAGGGATACGGGCTGTCCGAGACCAGTGCCGCGTCGCTCGTGAACCGGCCGTCGGCGTACCGCTTCGGCACCGTCGGCTGGCCCATCCCCGGCACAGAGGTGAGGATCGCGGACGACGGCGAGATCCTCGTCAAGGGCCCGGGAGTGATGAGCGGCTACCACGACAACCCGGAGGCCACCGCGGAGTCCCTCGGTACCGGAGGGTGGTTCCACACCGGCGACATCGGCACGATCGACGGCGACGGTTTCCTGCGGATCACCGACCGCAAGAAGGACATGTTCAAGACGTCCAACGGCAAGTATGTCGCGCCGTCCGCGATCGCGGCGACGTTCAAGGGCATCTGCCCCTACGTCGGGGAGATCATCGTGCACGGGGAGGGCAAGTCGTACTGCGTCGCCCTCATCAGCCTCGACGGCGAGGCTATCGCCGAATGGGCGCAGGAGAACGGCATGGGTGACCGGCCGATGCGTGAGGTCGCCGCGGCGGCACCGACCGTCACCATGATGAGTGGGTACGTCGACCAACTCAACGCCGGACTCAACCGGTGGGAGCAGATCAAACGATTCACCATCCTCGAACGGGAGTTGACCGTCGAGAACGGCGAGATCACGCCCAGCATGAAACTCAAACGCAAGAAGGTCGTCGACAACTTCGCCGACCGGATCACCGACCTGTACGGTCCGGCAGGATCGTCACGATGACCTACCGGACCGACGGGTCCGATCCTCACGCCCTTCTATGCGGACGTCCGTGACGCGGCCCCCGCGTCCACGGGAACGACGATGCCGGTGATGTTGGCGCTCGCCTCGTCGGCGAGGAACAGCACGGTCCGTGTCACGTCGAACGGGTCGAGCACCGCGATCGGAACCGCATGGTTCTGCTGGAGCACAGGGGCGACGTCCTCCCATGTGGGCTCGGCCAGATCCGGACGGACCACCTTGTAGAGCGTGTCGTTGCGCACCATGGGAGTGTCGATGTTGCCGGGGGCCACCACGTTCACGGTCACACCCTGCGGTGCCAGCTCGCCCGCAGCGGATTTCGACAGGCCGATCACCCCCCACTTGGACGCGCAGTACGCCGCCTGACCCGGCAGCGCGGTGCGACCGAGCATCGACGAGATCGTGACGATGCGTCCGTAGCCACGGCGAGCCATTCCGGGTGCCACGGCCGCGATCGTGTTGAACACGCCGGTCAGGTTCGCACCGATCACATTCTCCCAGACCGTCTGGTCGTGATCGGTGATCGGCATGATGGCGGACACTCCGGCGTTGCCCACCGCAATGTCGATGTGCCCGAAGTCCTTCTCCGCCCGTGCGACCAACGACTCGAGTGCGGCTCGGTCCGCGGTGTCCACCTTCTCGGCGATCACCTTGCGGCCCGCCGCCTCGATCAGGCGCACCGTCTCGGCGAGATCGTCCTCGGTACCCAGTGGATAGCCGATGCCCGCCGCGTTCTCGCACCGGTCGCAGATCACCAGATCCGCTCCCCGTTCGGCGAAAGCGACTGCATGCGAACGTCCCTGCCCTCGCGCTGCTCCTGTCACCAGGGCGACCTTGCCCTCGAATCGGGTGTCCTCGGTCATCGTCGATTCCCCTTCCGTTGTGAATGTCCTGGTCGTGGACGGCCCGGTGAGTGCCGTTACTGGGTGGCGGCGCCCATCGTCCGGATCGCGTCGAGCATCACCGCAGGGGCGTCGGGGGCGTACTGACCCGGGCGAGCGACGATCCGATCCCATGCTCCCGTGTACGGGAACATGCCGTGCTCCCGGTACAGCTGCCACGACACCGGCGAGCGATGCATCGTGGCGGCACTCAGACCACTGAACGGCACCAGCCAGGAAAGCTGCAGCAACTCGAGACGTTCACGCACGACCGTCTCGTCGATCTCGAGGGACGCCACCCAACGGTGCTTGCCGGGGGCGTCGACACGCAGACGGAACGTCCTGGCGCCCAGTGGGATCGGGGCTGGTTCGGCGGTGATCGTACGGCCCCACGCGTTCTGCTCCAGGTGCAGGGCACCATCGAGGACGTAGAGGACGTAGCCGGCCTCCTGCCCGCCGTGAGCGAGCAGGACTCCCTCGTCACCGGCCCGGTAGCCGCCCTCCGCCAGGACCATCTCGACGGTGAACGACCGCCCGTCGATCAGCTGACTCGACCGGAACCGTTCCAGTGGAGGGGTTTCCGGCAGCAGCACCGTCTCGCACGCCAGACGTTCCTCCGCGGGATCGCGTTGCAGGAAGTGCAGCGGGCTGCCGTTGGCCATCGGATACACCTGATTGCGAACCGCAGCGTCCTCCCAGTCTGCGACCAGTTCCTTGACCCGGCCCGGATGTTCGCCGGCGAGGTCGGTGAGCTGGACAGGATCCGCGGACACCTCGTACAGCGCCCACCGGTCGTCGGCGAACGGCGTCAGCGGTTTCCGTTGAGCCACCACCTCCCAGTCGCCGGCGTAGTACGCCCGTTCACCCAGGCATTCGTAGTACTGGTCACCGTGACGGCTGGGCGCGTCCGGGTCCCGCAGCGCCGCCACCATCGAGGTGCCGTCGAGCGGCCGCGCACCCAGACCGTGACGGGTGGTCGCGACCGGCACCCCGGCCAGCTCCGCGATCGTCGGCAACAGGTCGGTGACGTGCGCGTACTGGTGCCGGACGGCGCCCGCGATCTCCCCCAGTCCCGCCGGCCACGACATCAGGAACGACACCTGATGACCGCCCCGGTAGGTACTGAACTTGTGCCGCCGGAACGGGGTGTTGGCCACCGTCGCCCATCCCGTCGCGTACTGCGGCCACGTGGTCGGCCCACCGAGTTCGTCGAGCCGGCCGATCTCCTCGGCAACCCGCTGCTCGGTGGTGGGCCGGTGCGTCCGATTCAGGTTGGCCAGATGATTGACGACCCCGACATCCCCACCGCCACCACCGGACGCACCGTTGTCACTGAGGAACACGAAGACCGTGTTCTCCAGACGCCCGCACCGGCGCAACACGTCCCGGATCCGTCCGACCGAGTCGTCGATCGTCTCGATCATCGCCGCATAGTTCTCCATGTGCCGCGCAGCAAGACGCTTCGCGTCGTCGGACAACGACTCCCACGCCGGAACCTCGTCGCCGGACTCACCCTCGAGAGGTGCTGTCCCCATCTCCGCGGAGATCACACCGAGCTCGTCCTGACGGCGACGACGCTCGGCCCGGATCTGCTCCCAGCCGGCGTCGTAGCGGCCCCGGAACTTGTCGGCCGTGCCCGGCTTGATGTGCATCGGGGCATGCACCGCCGCATGCGCGTAGTACATCAACAGCGGCTTGCCCGGATCCGAGGCGTGCGACTCGGCGATCATCGACACGGCACGATCGGTCAGATCATCGGTGAGGTAGTACCCCTCCGGATACTCCGTGACGTGCACCGGACTGTTGCCCTCGTACAACTGCGCCGGCGCATGCAGATTCGCCTGCGCCTCGAGGAACCCGTAGTACTGGTCGAAACCACGCTGCAACGGCCACGAATGCCGGTCACCCGACGCATGCATGTCCTGCTCGCGGCACAGATGCCACTTGCCGATCGCCATCGTCGAATACCCGGCACCGCGGAAGGATTCGGCGATCGTCGGCTGATGCGCGGACAACTCGGCGGCGTAGCCCGGAAAGCCCGGGTCCGCGTTGGCGACCGCACCCATCCCGACCACATGCGCATTGCACCCCGTCATCAGCGCCGCCCGGGTCGGCGAGCACGTCGGAGTGACGTGAAAATCGGTGAGCCGCACGCCCTCCGCCGCGACCGCATCCAGATGTGGGGTGGGGATCTCCGAGCCGAACGGACCGATGTCCGAGTACCCCATGTCGTCGACGATCATGACGACGACATCCGGTGCCCCCTCCGGTCGCGGCCGCGACGGCCACGCCGGAGTGGCGGTAGCCAGACTCTCGGTGATGGTGCCGAGGAACCCCGGGGGTGTCGGCATGCTTTCCGGGGACGAGGTTTTCGAACCGTCGGTCATGTCCGTCACGGTAGCCACCGCCCCGGGCGCGAGACGACGGATCGTTCCACCCAGTGGAATCCATTGTTCGGATGTTGCTGTGAATCAGCGCCTTGCATCACCATGTAGCAGCTCCGTTTCGTCGAGAGGCATCAGCGGGCAGGAAATGGAAGCAACCCCACTGTCTCCGGCCGCAGCACGCATCGGGTGTTGAAGAAGTTGGTCGGCATGCACCGGTTGCAATGGATGCACAGGGATTTCGCGTCCGCATCGGCTCGGAGTCTGTGCACCAGGTCGGGCTCACGCAACAGTGCCCGACCCATCGCGACGAACTCGAATCCCTCGTCCATCGCGGTGTTCATCGCGTCGAGGTCGCTGATTCCGCCGAGCAGCGTCAGCTTGGTGTCCTTCACGACGGCCCTGACCTGCTTCGCCTGATCGAGCATGAACAGCGGCTCGTAGGGGTATTCCTTGATCCGGTACTTGCCGAACATTCGAACACCCAGCTTGCGCACCGGCGGCATCAGGGATGCCATCTCCCGCACCGGCGCAGCACCTCGGAACAGGTACATGGGGTTCATCGCCGAGCTTCCCACCGTGAGTTCCATCGCGTCCACGAGGCCCTCCTCGTCGATCAGCTGCGCCAGCCGGACCGCCTCGTCGATCCAGAAACCCCCGGGAACCCCGTCGTCCATGTTGAGTTTCGTCGTCACCGCGATCCGGTCACCGACGCGATCCCGCACGGCCCGAAGCGCATCCAGGGCGACACGGGCCCGGTTCTCGAAGGATCCCGCGTACTCGTCCTTGCGGTGGTTGATCGCCGGCGACAGAAAGGAACTCGCGAAGTAGTTGTGCCCCAGATGCACTTCCACGGCGTCGAAGCCGGCTTCCTCTGCGATGACCGCGGCCTCGCCGTGGGCCGCAGCGATCCGGGCGATGTCGGACGCTGTTGCGGCCTTGGAGAATCGGAACGTCATCGGGTTGAAGCGGCGCGACGGTCCCAGGGCCGGGTGTCCCGTGCTGGTGGGGTTCGCGACGATTCCCGCATGTCCGATCTGCGCCTGGGCCGCGGCACCGTGACGGTGCACGGCGTCTGTCAGCCTACGCAGGCCCGGAACGGCTTCGCGGCGCATCCACAGCTGCCCACCTTGGGTGCGCCCCTCCGGGGAGACGGCACAGTACGCGACGGTGGTCATTCCCACCCCGCCCGCAGCGATCTCCTCGTGGAACGCGATCAGTTCGTCGGTGACGAGAGCGTTCGGGGTTCGCCCCTCGAAGGTAGCGGCCTTGATGACCCGGTTCCGCAACTCGAGCGGACCGATCCGGCCAGGGGTGAAGACTTTCGGGAGATCAGAGGTCGTATCTGCCGAGGACATGGTCATTGATCCCCTTCGGGGACAGTAGGTTCGGTTCGCAGCGGGGCCGGTTCGGATCAGTGCGCTGCGTACCCCAGTACGCTCATCGCAGCGGCTCGGGCGGCCCTACGGTCCGTCTTGCCGCCGGGCCCGAGTTCGAGCCGGTCGACGATGACGACGTGCTCGGGCAGGTATTCGGCGGTGGTACCCCGCGACCGCAGCCACTCGGCGAGCGGGCCGGTACCGAGGTCGCCCCCGTCAGCGAGAACCACCACGGCACAGACTCGTTCGCCGTAGATTTCGTCGGGAACCCCGACAACGGCGACGTCCGACACATGCGGGTGGCCGCGGACCAGGTCCTCGATCTCCACGATCGAAATGTTCTTCCCGCCCCGGATGACGAAGTCCGCGGTACGGCCCACCACCCGCAAGCGCCCGAGGTCGTCGATCTCCACGACGTCACCGAGCAGCATCCATCCGTCGTCGGTGTACAACTCGGCGTTCGCCGCGGGGTCGTCCCAGTAGCCGGCGGAGACCAGTGGACCCGCCACGGCCAGCTGGCCACGCCGAAGCCGGTCCGCACAGGGTGTTCCCGTGTCGTCGAGGAGTCGCACCCGCATCGACCCGAGCAGGTGCCCGCACGTGCGCAGTCGGGTGTCGGCATCGTCGGCGATGGTCGTGCGACTCACCCCACCCGCCTCGTTCGACCCGTAGAACTGCAGGACGCTCGCGCCGGTGCGTTCCTCGAATTCGCGGGCCGCATCGTACGGGACGGGTTCACCACCGGTGTACAGGATCCTCAGGCTCGACAGGTCGCGGCGACGGGCCGCATCGGACCGCAACAACATCTTGAACTGTGTACTGACACAACACAGCACGGTCACTCGTTCGCGTTCGATGAGCATCGCGGTCTCCTCGACGTCGAAACGGGCGGTCACCACGGTGGGCACCCCGAGCAGGGTGGGCAGGAAGTGCGCCGACCACAGGCCGAAGCCGAACGGTGCCGGGACGACCGAGCAGACGACGTCGTCGGGCCCGATCTCGGCGCCCTGCATCGCCTCCCGGGCGAACTCGACCCACTTGTGTTCGGTGTGCGCCACCACCTTCGGCAGCCCGGTGGTGCCGGACGTCGAATTGAGGATCGTGACGTCCGCGGTCGTGAACATACCGGCCGTGCCGATGCGGATCGTGTCCCTCAACTGGTGCCGGACGGCGGATCCACGCGTCTCGTCGACGACGACGACGTCCGCCGGTTGCACGCCGTGCCCGTGCAGGTCGTCCACCAGTTCCCGCCACGATCGACCCCGGATCATCTCCGCGGTGACGAGAACCTCGGCATTCGTGCGTCGCATGATGTGCGCGATCTCCCGAACCCCGGACCGCGCCCCGATGGCAGCGGCGATCCGGCCGGCCCGAAAGCAACCGCAGAGCACGGCGTGCACACCTGCGGTGTCGGGAAGCAGCGCCGCCACCCGATCGCCGGGCGCTCCCGAGCAGGAGAGGATCTCGGTCGCGATTGCATCGGCGAGTCCGTCGTATTCACGCCAGGTCATCGCACCGGCACTGTCCACGAACGCCAGCCGGTCGGGGATCTGCCGGGCCCACGTGCGCACGACATCGGAGACGGAGACGTCGGCGTAGCGCTCCGGTGTGGTCGCGAAAGTGCCGGGAGCGAGAGAGCCCCGCGTCACCGGTACTTCCTCAACTCCTGCCGCGCCACGCTGCGGATGTGCACCTCGTCCGGTCCGTCGGCGATGCCGAGGATGCGCGCGCTCGCCCACATGCGGGCGATCGGGAAGTCGTCGGTGACACCGCCACCTCCGTGGCACTGGATGGCCCGGTTCAGCACGGAGCGGGCCACCCGCGGACCGATCACCTTCACCGCGGCGATCTCGATCTGCGCGCCCTTGGCACCGACCCGGTCGATCATCCACGCCGTCTTGAGGACCAACAGGCGAGCCTGCTCGATCTCCATGCGGGACTCCGCAATCCAGGTGCGGACCACACCCTGGTCGGAGATCGGACCGCCGAAGGCGTTGCGTGCCATCGTGCGCCGCACCATCAGTTCCAGCCCGCGCTCGGCCATGCCGATGCAGCGCATCGCGTGGTGGATGCGGCCGGGTCCGAGCCGGGCCTGGGCGATCGCGAACCCCTCGCCTTCACCGGAGAGCATGTTGGTGACCGGCACGCGGACATCGGTGAACTGGATCTCGGCGTGCCCCTGCTGGTCGTGATACCCGAAGATGGGGAGCGAGCGGACGATCTCGACGCCGGGAGTCGCGACCGGGACGAGGATCATCGACTGCTGCCGGTGCGGTGAGGCGTCCGGATCGGTCTTGCCCATCACCACGAGGATCTCGCAGCGCGGGTCCGCGGCGCCGGTGGTCCACCACTTGCGGCCGTTGATCACGTACTCGTCGCCGTCGCGCACGATCGACGTCGAGATGTTGCGGGCGTCCGACGACGCGACGTCCGGTTCGGTCATGGAAAAGCCTGAGCGAATCCGTCCTTCCAACAGCGGTTCGAGCCACCGGTCCTTCTGTTCGGGCGTGCCGAACATGTGCAGGATCTCCATGTTGCCGGTCGACGGCGCGGAGCAGTTGAGCGCCTCGGGCGCGATGTACGGCGACCGGCCGGTCACCTCGGCGATGTGGGCGTAGTCCAGGTGCGTCAGCCCGGACAGCGCGGGCAGGAAGAGGTTCCACATGCCCTGCCGGCGCGCCTCGGCTTTGAGTTCCTCCACCACGGGCGGCAGCACGTGGCTGTGCGGGCCGGACGCTTCGAGCTGCTGCGCGTACACCGGTTCGGCCGGGTACACGTACTCGTCCATGAACGCCTCGAGGCGCTTGATGATGTCCCGGGCTTCCGGGCTCGGCGACAGATCCATCCGTCAGTTCCTCCCGCTCGTGAGAATGACCTTGCCCCGCGCGCGTCGACCCATCACGACGTCCAGGGCCGCCGATGCGTCCGCCAGCGGATAGGTGCCGCTGATGTGGGGCCGCAGCGCGCCGCGGTCGTACCAGTCGAACAGGCGGCGCATGTTGTTCGCGTTGCGATCCGGGTTCCGGCGGGCCCATGCTCCCCACAGCACGCCGTGCACCGATCCTTCGGTGACGAGCAACCGGTTCAGGCCCACCTTCGGGATGTCCCCGGACGCATATCCGACCGTGAGATACCTGCCGCCCCACGCAAGCGCACGGACAGCTGCCTGCGCGTGCTCGCCGCCCACCGGGTCGTACACGACGCCGACGCCGTCGGGGGCCACCTGCTTCAGCCGCGTCGTCAGGTCGTCGGCCGCGTAGTCGATCACCTCGTCCGCGCCGTGCTCGCGGCACAGCGCCAGCTTGTCCGCACTGGACGCGGCCGCGATCACCCGGGCCCCCAGCGCCTTTCCGATCTCGACGGCGGTGAGGCCGACGCCACCGGAGGCGCCGAGGACGAGCAGCGTCTCCCCCGGCGCCAGCGCAGCCCGGTCGACGAGACCGTGATACGACGTCCCGTACGTGACCGCGAAACCCGCAGCGTCGACGAACGACATGGACTCCGGGACGGGGAACACCATGGTCGCAGGCACCGTCACGAGTTCGGCATAGCCGCCCATGCCGCAGAACGCGAGGACCCGCTCCCCCACCCCGATTCCGGTGACGTCGGCACCGACGGCCCGCACCACACCGGCCGCCTCGGAGCCGGGGACGAACGGCAACGCCGGCTTGGTCTGGTAGCTGCCCGACACGATGAGCCCGTCGGGGAAGTTCACCCCGGCCGCATACACCTCGACGAGCACGTCGCCGGGACCTACGACGGGATCCTCGACGTCGGTGTAGCGCAGCACGTCCGGCTCGCCGAGCACCTCGCACAGTTGGACCTTCACGAGGAACCTCCCGTGACGAAGGTCGCCCACGCCTTGACCGCGAGGCCACCGGTCTGCCGCGCACAGTCGAGCTCGAGGTCGATCTTGGCGACACCGTCGTCGTCGTACTCGCGCAGGACCGTCGCCGAGCAGGTGAGCACGTCGTCAGGCCACACCTGCTCGAGGAAACGGACGCGGAAGGAGCGGATGTTCTCGGCTCCGAGCCAATCGGTGGCATAGCCGGCCAGCAGACCTGCCTGATACATGCCCACCGAGAACGGCGACTTGTAGCCGGCGGCCTCGGCGAACGTCTGGTCGTGGTGGATCGGATTCATGTCACCCGAGGCGCCCTGGTAGCGCACGAAGTCGGTGCGCGTCACCGGTCCGACGATTCGGGGTTCGGGTACTTGCAGCGCGACGTTCATGCTTCCTCCGTTGCAGGACGGGCAGTTTCGACACCGGTCATCGTGGCGCGGGCGACCAGCGCGCCGGTGTCGTCGACGAAGTCGGTGACCATCACAGCGAACGTCATCTCGCCACCACGACGGCCCTGCTTGGCGTAGACGTCGGCGATGCGCGACGTGCACCGCAGCCGGGTGCCGGCTTTCGGCGGCGGGCCGAAGAACTCGTACTGCTGCTCGGCGTGCAGCCCACGCTTTCCGTCGAGCTCGACGGCCTTCCACGGGTTTCCCTCCGGCGGCTGCCAGTGCAGGGTGGTGGTGAGGAACGTCGGCGGCGAGACCGCGTCCTCACGGTGGAGGTAGTCCGGATTGGATGATCCGGTTGCCCGGGCGAATTCGCGAATCTTGCCTCGTTCGACGTCGAGATCGAAGGGGATTCCCTCGACGCCGACGGCGTCTGCGTTGGCCATGGTGTCTCCTGCGCTCGTGATCCGGGGTGGACTCAGACGAGTCCGCTCATCTCCTGGACGAGTTCATCGACGGTCCAGCGGGCGCCCTTGTCGATGATCTTGCCGTACTGCCAGCCGAGGAACTGCCGGATCTCGCCGCCCTTGGCGTAGAACACCTCCCCGTTGGCCGGGCACGCCTCGGTGAGCAGGTAGGCGACGACGGGCGACACGTTGCCCGGGTGGTAGAGGTCGAACTCATCCGGGTCGGCCGGCTTGGCGACCATGTCCTTGATGCCGGGCACGTTCTCGGTCATGCGGGTGCGGGCGACCGGAGTGATGGCGTTGGCCCGCACTCCGTACCGGTCGAGTTCCTGCGCGAGAATGACAGTGAGCGAGGCAATTCCGGCTTTGGCGGCACCGTAGTTGCTCTGCCCGACGGCACCGAGCAACCCGGACGTGCTGGACACGTTCACGATCGACGCCTTGACCGCGTCACCGGCCTTCGAGCGGTCCCGCCAGTGCGCGCCGAAGATACGGCACGGCGCGAACGTGCCGCGCAGCTGCCCGGTGATGACGTCGTCCCACTCGTCCTCGCTCATGTTGACGAACATGCGGTCGCGGAGGATGCCGGCGTTGTTGACCAGTCCGTGCACCTCGCCAAAACTGCCGAGTGCGGTGTCGAGCAGACTCTTCGCGCCGTCGATCGTCGTGATGTCCGCGGTGTTGGCGGCCGCGATGCCGCCCGCCGCGGTGATCTCGTCGGCGACCGCCGCGGCGAGCGAGGGGTCGGCGCCCTGGCCGTCAGGTCCGGCGCCGGTGTCGTTCACGACCACCTTGGCACCCTCGGCGGCGGCGAGCAGTGCGTGCTCGCGCCCGATGCCGCGACCCGCTCCGGTCACGACGATCACACGATCCTGCAGTTGGTTCATGACTGTGTCTCCTTGCTGCCCAATGGGAATGATGATGTTCTCTATCGCGGACCGGCCAGGCGGCTCAGTGCCGTCTCCGCCTCGGCGACGATGCGGTCGATCAGCTCGGCGCAGCTCGGGACGTCGTCGATGAGGCCGACGACCTGCCCGGTGGCCATGACCCCGACGTCGGCGTTGCCGTCGACGAGCGCCGAGCGGTACAGCATCGGCGCATTGGCCGCCATGACAACCTGCCGCCAGCCGAGTTCGTGACTCTTCTTCATCTCGAGGCCCTCGCGGATCATGTCCTTCCACGATGTTCCCGAAAGACGCTGGAAGGCAACCGCGTTGCGAGCGGCGCGCAACATTCGCTGCGGTCCGCGGGTGGATTCGAGCTGGTCGATGGTGCCGGCCCTCAGCACCCGCTGTGGCACACCGTCGATCTCGAGGGTGACGACGGTGTCGTTCACGGACTTCGACAGGTAGACGTCCTTGACCGACTGCGCGACGGGCGAGTCGCTGGTGAGCATGAACCTGGTGCCCATCGCGATTCCGTCGGCGCCGTACGCGAGCGCGGACACCAGACCGCGCCCGTCGAAGTAGCCACCGGCCGCGATGACCGGGATGTCGACGGCGTCGACCACCTGCGGCAGCAGCAAGCTCGTCGGGACGGCGCCGGTGTGACCGCCGCCCTCCCCACCCTGCACGACGACCGCGTCGACTCCCCATTCGGCGACCTTCTCCGCGTGCCGGCGGGCACCGATCGACGGCACCACCACCAGACCGGCGTCCTTGAGTTTCGCGATCAGGTCCCGCTTGGGGGCCAGCGCGAACGACGCCACCTTCACCCCGGACCGGATGAGCAGGTCGAGCCGCCGGTCGATGTCCTCCTGGTTGGCCCGCAGGTTCACCCCGAACGGGGCGTCCGTGTGGTCCTTGACGTGGTTGATCGCCTGCTCGAGTTCGCCGTAGGACAGCATCCCACCCGCGATGATGCCGAGTCCGCCGGCGGCAGCGGTGGCCGCGGTGAGCCTCGCATCGGAGACGTACCCCATACCGGTCTGCACGATCGGGTAGCGCACGCCGAACAGCTCGCACAACCGGGTGTTCAGCGCGGGGTGGGTCAGTCGATCACCCGTCATGGCCGTCATCCCTGAACCTCCTTGTCCCGCAAATTCTTCGGATCGATGACGGTGCGGATCAATTCGAGTTCCTCGGCGGTGGGCATCCGGGTCTGCGGCACGTCGCCGGGGACCACGAGTTCGAAGCCGGTGGCCGCGACGACGTCGTCGACGGTGACGCCGGGATGCACCGAGACCAGACGCAGCCGGCCACTGACCGGCTCGAAGTCGAGAACGGCGAGATCGGTGACGACCCTGCGCAACTCGTGGTAGCGGGATGCGGCCGGCCCGGCCTTGCGGGCGTTGTCGTTGCCGACACCGGACACCATGTCGACCTTCGGTACGAACACTCGGGTGTTGTGCTTGGGCACCCAGTAACTGGTCGGGTGGTAGACGGTGTTGCCCGGCGCCCCACGGACACCGAGCAGTTGCACGGTGGGGCGGGCGTGATCCCCGATCGCGGAGATGTTGCAGTTGCCGAATGCGTCGAGCTGTGTCGGGATCATCATGATGTGCCGCTTGCCGTTCCACACCAGCGTGAAGATCTGGTTGAACGGCAACCACGCCTCGACGTCACCCTCCGCGGGGCCGCCGACCGCCCACGTCCCGCGCACCGCGGTGGCCTCTCCGTCGGAGACGACCAGATCGGGCGAGAATGTGTGCCGGGCCAGCCGGACCCCGATCGCCGGGATGGTGCCGAACGCGCTGGCGATCACCTCCCCGCTGTCGCGGTACGCCTCCGCACACGCGACGGCACAGACCTCGGCCCTGGTGACGTCGTTCATGCCGACACCGCCTCTCGTGTGCCTTCGACGGCCCGCCGATAGTCGTCCTCCGAACCGGACAGGTACCGGTCGACGAACTGCTGCCACTTTCCGGGGTCCTTCGCCGCGGCGACATATTCACGCTGGAACGCCTCGTCCCGGTCATAGTCGGGGACGCACGACGTGAAGTGCGCGCCGCCGGGAGCTTCGACCACGCCACTGACCAGCAGTCGCGGGACGCGAATCGTGGACGGGTGTGCCTCGGCGGTGAGTTCGGCGGTGGAGACCACCTTTTCGCACGACACGTACGCGTTCTCGGCGGCGAGGCAGAAGAGGTCGTCGAAGTACAGGTCCGGCCCGAGGTACTGGGCGTTGCCGTGCATGTCGGCACGGTTCATGTGGACCAGGGCCGCATCCAGGCGGATCGCCGGCATCGCGACGAGGGTCTCGTCCCCGTACGGGTCGGTGACGGTACGCAGGGCGGGGTTGACCGTCATGACGTCCGAGCCGAGCCCGGCACGGGTGGGCAGGTACGGCAACCGGATACCGGCCGCGTACAGGCCCCACTGGAGCATGCCCTCGTCGTACTCCTCGACCTCGACGGCCCCGGACTGGCGTGCGGCCCGGAAGTGCGGGTCGAGGGGAATCGAGTCCAGCGACACGAATCCGAAGATCACCTTCCGCACCTTGCCCGCAGCACACAGCATGCCCACGTCGGCGCCGCCGTAGGCCACCACCGTCAGATCCGTCAGGTCCGAACGCAGAATCGCCCGCACCAGCGACATCGGCTTGCGCCGTGATCCCCATCCACCGATCCCGATCGTCATCCCGGATTCGAGCCGGTCGATGACGTCGGCTTCCGACATCGTCTTGTCCGACATCGCGCCTCCTGTCGTTCGTCGTGACGGGCACCGCCCGTCCTGTATCAAATATTTGCTACGCGCTGCACGGCGTCACGGCACGTGCGCGCACATCCATTTCCAACCGCGGCCGAGCGCGGATTCCGCGCCCTCGTCGTCGATCGCGGGGCCGAGCAACTCCAGGTCGACGGGGCCCCGGTAGCCGAGCGCCCGTACCTCCCGCACCAGGCGTTCGAGCGGAATGTCTCCGTCACCGGGCACCCAGCGGTCGGGAACCGACGTGGCCGACGTGCGGTGGTCACCGATCTGTACGACGCGGACCGCGTCGAGGTTGTCGGCGATCGTCGCCATCAGCCCACGCTCCTGCCACGCCGAGTACAGGTCCACCATGAGACCCACCCCGAGCTCACGGGCCAGGGCCGCGGTGTCGGCGACACTGTGGGTGAAGCTCATCGCCGACCGGATCGACATGGTGTTCTCGAGCGCGAGAGCGATCCCGCGCCCCGTCGCGTACTCGACCAGCGGCCCGAACCGCAGGACCGCGGCATCCGCAGCCTCCTCCCACGACAGTCCGCCCGAGCCACCGGAGGTGAAACACACGGTAGGAGCCCCGATCTCGACTGCAGCGTCGATCGATCGGGTGAGTGTGGCCAGAATCCGATCCCACCCGCGATCGTCGCCGTGGACGGCGCGGGCGCCGCCGGCAACGAACACCGGCGACAGGCCGCTCGCCCGGATCACCGCGACCGAGTCGTCCCAGCCCTGCCGCTCCATCGTCGCGGACAGGATTCCGAAACGGTCGGTCCCGATCCGGCCGAGCATGTCGAGGGAAGCGGAAACCGGCCAGGATGCGGTGGCGGCCAGGCACACACTCAGTGCTGAGGTACCAGATGTGTCAACGGTGGAACTGGGCACGAATCCTCCTGTCGCAGTGCAGGTGACGATCGAAATCTCGGTTCGCGACCGAATGTAGCAAATGTTTGATGCGCCGTATAGGCTTCGGGCCGGACCGGCGTTTCGGCATCGACCAGCTCGCGGAGTCGGGTGTCGGTATTCCTGGACGGAGTTCGTGCCCGTCCCCTGACGAGTAAGGCATCGGACATGAGCGATCTCCTCGACACCGGCGTCCGCGCCGACGCCGTCACCTCCTGGTTCACGGCACACATCGACGGCGCCGGCGGACCGCTGCGGTTCGAGCGCATCGCCGGCGGACGCTCCAATCTGACGTATCTGGTCACCGGCGACGACGGCACCCGCTGGGTGCTGCGCCGACCGCCGCTCGGCATGGCACATTCGCGGGCCCACGACGTGCTCCGCGAGGCGGACGTGCTCGACCGGTTGGCGCCGACCCGAGTGCCGGTTCCGCAGGTCGTGGCCACCTGTGACGACGACACCGTCACGGGCGCCCCGTTCTTCGTCATGGAGCATCTCGACGGTGTCGTGCTCCGGACCCCCGGCACGGTGGCGGCGACGACACCCGTGGACCGTCGTCCGGCGCTGGCGTCCGCCCTGGTGAACGTGCTCGCCGATCTGCATGCGGTCGACCCGCGCGCCGTGGGCTGGGGCGGCCTGGCCGGCCGCGACGACTACATCGCACGACAGCTGCGGCGCTGGTCGACGAACTGGGCGAACGACCGCGTCCGAGTCCTCGACGACATCGGCCGCACCCACGACCGTCTCCTCGAACGCATCCCGCGGCAGGGTCCGGCCCGGATCGTGCACGGCGACTTCCGTCTCGACAACTGCCTGTTCGCCCCGGACGGAACGATCAACGGTGTCCTCGACTGGGAGCTGACCACCGTGGGGGATCCGCTCGCAGACCTCGGTCAGCTGCTCGCCTACTGGGCGCAGCCCGGTGACGAGGTGTGCGCCCTCGAGGACCCACCGACCGCGGTTGCCGGCTTCCCCACCCGGGACGAGCTGATCGAGATGTATCTTGCTGCGGTACGACCGGATTCGGTGCCCGACATCGACTTCTACATCGCGTACAACTGGTGGAAGATCGCGTGCATCGTCGAAGGCGTCTACACCCGCACCCTGCGCGGCGCGATGGGCGACAGCGACCGCACCCCCGAATCGTTCGGAGCGCAGGCGCAGCGACTCGCCGCACAGGCCTGGCGGTACGCACAGAGCCTGTGAGCGGGTCGCTGCTCGAACGCGACCTCCGGGCGGCACCTACCGCGCGGCGGTGAACTGCGCCATGTAGCGGTCCGGCATCTCCATGAAGGGGGTGCGGAACCGGGCCCACTGCGGCAGGTCGGCCGTCGAGTAGATGTCCTGCTGGTTGTCCGGGCGCCGCGGCCACGACGGGATGTTCACCCACAGTCGCATCAGATGTCGGCGCTCGCGGACATCGTCGTGGTCCCGGTACGGCGTGCGGCCGTGGACGATCAGGCGGTTGTTGAGGAACTGGATGTCGCCCGGCGCGATGTTCATGTCGAGGTAGAACTCGGGCGACGCCGCAAGTTCGCAGAACAGATCCAGTGCGGCTTCCTGCTCCGGGGTGATGTCGAAGTAGCCGGCCCGGGCGGCATCGCGGACCTGGGCGACGTGGATGCACGAACTGAACACACCGTCGGGATTCGCGAACAGCGCGACGTCGTCCGACGTCACGATCCTGCCGTCGCCGCGTTCGGCGTCCAGTCGACTGCGCATCACCGGCATGCCCCGGTAGAGCACGCGCGCCAGGTCGGGATCGGTCTCGACCATGCGGTCGTGGACGGCGGCCGCACTGGCGATCCGGCTGGCACCGCCCTCCTTCGCCGCGCGCAGGCACAGGAGGGAGACCACGTCGTGGCCGTCGCTGTGCATGTTCATCGACTGCGCCGAGCGGTACCCGCGAACCTGTTCGTCGACGAGGTCGGCGACGTTCAGCACATGGCCCAGGATCTCGCCGTTGCCCGACTGCGGGACGATGTCACCCAGGTGGGCACCCAGGCCGCAGTAGATCCGGGCCAGGTCGTCGTCGCTGTACCGCTCGCGGGACAGTCCGCGGATGAGCACGAAGCCGCGGCCCGACCACAGTTCGTCGCGCAGTCGTGCCACGAAGGAGCCGACGGTGCACAACGGGAAGGTGGTGGCGGTGATGTCGGCCAGGTCCAGATCACCGCGGTCCTTCAGCGTGGCCAGCGCCGTGTCGATCTCGGCGAGTTCGGCTGCGGACAACTGCCACAGGCCGTCCTGGCGATAGTCGAGGGTGCGGCCGAGCCATGCGGGTCGGCCGCCGACGGGAGTGAGGTCGTGGTTCAAGAGATCCTCCGGTGGGAAGCGGTGGCTGTGGAAGCGGACGGCGCGGGTTGTGCGCCTCGGACCAAACGGCCCGGCAGAGCACCGGTGTGCTGCCCGTCGCGGGTGACGACGGTGCCGTCGACGATGGTCGCGGTGTAGCCCCGCGCGTCCTGCATCAGGCGTCTGCCGTCGGCCGGCAGATCACGAACGACGCGTGGCAGTTGCAGAGCGAGGCGGTCGAGGTCGATCACGTTGAGGTCGGCACGGTAGCCCGGTGCGATCAGGCCACGGTCCTGCAGGCCCACCATGTCCGCGCACCGCTTGGTCATCAGCCGGATCAGATAGGGCAGCGACAGCCGCTCCCCCTGCGTGCGGTCCCGGCCCCAGTGGGTCAGCAGGTGGGTGTAGATGCTGCCGTCGCAGATGACCCCCAGGTGCGCCCCACCGTCGCCCAGTCCCGGAACGGCATGGTTACTGAGGAGCATCTCGCGGGACGGTTCGAGCGAGAAGTCGGCGTAGTTCGAGAAGGCCAGGTAGAGGATGTTGCGGCCGTCGGCCTCCAAAAGCTTGTCGTAGACGAGGCTTTCGGATGGGATGCCCAGACGCTCGGCCTGCGCCCCGATACTGCTCTCCTCTGCGGGCTCGTAGTCGAAGTCCTCACCCATCTCGTACAGCTGGTGGAAGTCGCGCACCCGCATCCCGATCTGCATGTCCGGATCGGGGTCGTTGGTCTCGGTGAGAATGCGCGCCTTGACCTCCGGTCTGCGCAGTTCTCGGATGCGTTCGGCCAGAGGCAGATCGGCCAGCGCCAGATAGGTCGGAGTCGAGTAGAAGGGGTTCAGGGTCAGCTCGAGACCCATCAGAACTCCCAACGGCCGCGGCAGAACCTGCATCGTGGCCGCGCCGCCGGCCGCATTGAATGCGTCGAACTTGTCCAGGATGGTGCGCCAGACGTCTGGACGACCGTGACTCTGGACCACCGACATGCTGAAGGGCCGGCCGAACGCCTTCGCCTGACGCAGCCCCATGTCCAGGACCTGCTCCCAGTCGTCGTTGTATTCGATGACGAACTGGATGAGGCCCGCACCGGCGCGGTCGAGGGCTGCGGCCAGACCGGCGTACTCCTCCTCGGTTGCCGCCAGCGTCGGGGTGAGCCGGCCGTCGCTGGAACGGTGGAACATCGTCTGCGAGGTGCCGAATCCGAAGGCGCCGGCGCGAATCGACTCCTCCAGGAGCGCAGCCATCTCCTCGATCTCCTCCGAAGTGGCGGGCTCTCTGTGGAATGCCCGCTCCCCCATGACGAAGGTACGCAGAGCGGCATGCGGGACGTAGCTGCACACGTCGGCGTCGAACTGACGCCCACCGAGGTGGTCGAGGTACTCCGGATAGGTGGTCCACTGCCAGTCGACGCCCTCGCTCAGGACGACGTCGGGGATGTCCTCGACACCCTCCATCAGCTTGATCAGCATGTCGCGATGTTCGGGCTTGCACGGCGCAAATCCCACACCACAGTTGCCCATGACGACGGTGGTCACCCCGTGGTTGGTCGACGGCACCAACCGGTTCTCCCACGTGGCCTGGCCGTCGTAGTGCGTGTGAACGTCCACGAAGCCGGGGGTGACCAACTGGCCGCGAGCATCGATCTCCTCCCGACCGACGTCGGCGACGTGCCCCACCTCGACGATGACGCCGCCACGGACGGCCACGTCGGCCTGCTGCGCGGGTCCGCCGGAACCGTCGACGACGGTGCCGTTGCGGATGACGAGATCAAGATCCATTTCCACCACTTCCGAATTCACCACGCTCACTACCGGGACCGAGGGACCGCCCGAACCCACGGAGGTGGACGTCCCCGACGACAGTCGCGGGCGTCCACCTCACGCGGTCGACTCGACGGAACTCCTACTTGTCAGTTCTTCGACAGCCACGCGGTGTCGAAGTACCAGATGTTGTCCACCGTCCTCTCGACACCGTGCACGTTGTCGTCCCACGCGGTCAGCACCGACATCGGGCCGAGCACGGCATAGGGGATGGTCTCGTTCATTCGCTGCTGCACCTTGCTCAGTGCGGCGTTCTTGTCCTCGTCGGTGAGCGCGGTCTGCACTCCGCGAATCAACTCGTCCATCTGCGCGTCGGCGTATCCCTGTGGGTTGTTGCTCGAGTCGCTCATCATGCTGCCCTGGAGTCGGAGCAGCGGGGCGTCGTCGAGGAACGCGAAGGCGCTGCGGACCACGTCGAAGTCGTGCTCGGCGAACACCCGCCGGTTACTGTCGGACGCGGAGCCGACGGTGTCCAACTGCACGTCGAAACCGATCGCATTCAGCGACGCCTGGACCGCCAACGCCGCCTGCATCGAGAACTGCTCGGTGGGCGTGAGCAGTTTGAGCTTGCCGTCGTAGCCGTCGGCCTTGGCCTCGGCGAGGAACTGCTTGGCCTTCTCCGGGTCGTACGGGATTCCGTCGACGGTGCTGCTCCACCGGGAGGTGGCCGGCAGCAGGTTCGAGTCCACGATGCCCAGACCGTTGTGGGCGCGGGAATTGAAGATCTCCGGGTCGATGCCGTACGCAACCGCCTGACGCACCCGGAGATCGGCCCCCGGCCGCCCCTCACGCTGATTCAGGATCACGTTCTGGCCGAGGCCCTGGATATCCCGGAATCCGGCATACCCACGATCGAGGGTGTTCTTGATGGTGGTCTCGTCGAGCAGGATGTAGGACATGTCGAGCTGCCCGCTCTCGAGAGAATCGAGCTGGGACTGGGCGCCGGCCGTCGGCACGAAGCGAAGCCCGTCCAGATGCGGCTTCCCACCGAAGTAGTCCGCCCGGGCAGTCATGATGATCTCCTCGTTGGGCGCGAACTTGGTGAGGGTGAACGGACCCGCACCGATCGGCTTGAACGCGCCGCCCGCCTCGGAGCTCGGCGCCACGATGTATCCCGGCCCCATCGCCAGCATCACCGGGAATCGGCTCCAGGAGTTCTCGAGATTGAACACGACCGTACTGGGATCCGGGGTGTCGATACTGCTCAACACATTCGAGAAGGTAGCTGCCAGATCGAAATTCGCAGCGATATACCGTTCCATGCTCCACTTCACGGCGGCCGAGTCGACCGGCGACCCGTCGCTGAACTTGGCCCCGTCCCGCAGTTCGACCGTGAACTGGGTGAAATCGTCGTTGTTCGTCAAACGTTCGGCGAGGCGCGGTTCGAAACCACCGCTCTCGTAGTCGGACCTGACCAGGGTGTCGTAGATGGCGGCGAGTTCCGTTCCGCCCACCGATCCCGCCGACCGGGTCTTGGTCGGGTCCAGCACGGTCGGGAACACGTAGGAACCGAAGGTCAGGGTGCCCCCGTCGACCGGCGCACCGGCCTCCTCGACCCCGATGAAGCCCACCTCCCGATCGATGGCGCGGGTGTCCCCCGATTCCTCCGATGCTGCGGACGCGCAGCCGGCGATGGTCATGAGGCCGACCAGCCCGAGCGCAACCAGCGGTAAGGCACGTCGGCGCCTGTTCATTGTCATGTTGCCTGCCTTGGTGTTTCGCCGGCCGCCGGCCAGCGCAATGGAGTGAGTCACTGACAACCGTGCAAGTAAGATAGATCACAATCAGCCAGTTGGCTAGCTTTTGTCGGATCGGCTTGTCCGTCAGATTGCGAGGACGGAAACTACTACGTGGCAGCCTGATTCATGACCACTGCATGCAGCCACCGGGCGCCCGACATCGTCGGCGCGCCCGGTGGCAACGAAAATGCGTCTACTGCGTCGCTCGCGCGATCCGCTCGAGTTCGCCGGCTTCTTCCCGCGGCCGAGCCGCCTCGACGTCCAGTCGGACATGATGGAGCTTGCCGTCGAACGCGAACCCGCCGACCGGGATCTCGTCGGTGACCGGCGTCCCCCGGCTGACTCCGATGTCGAGACACTCGTTGAGGCTGAACTGGAACGGCGTGGTCGCCGACACCCGCTCCTTGGCCACCGGAACTCCGTCGACCGACAGCGTGAAGAGGCCGCCACTGCCCGGCCGGCCCCCGTCGTACGCGAAGTCCACCGTGACGTCCTGCATGCCACTCACGAGCCCCTGGGGTGACCGGACGTACGTCGAGGACCGGCCGGAACGGTTGTAGCAGAACGCCGGAACCGAGTCGACGACGTACAGCGCGAAGCCACCGAAACGGCCACCGATGCTCATCAGCACACCGTTCACGAGATCGTCGCCGATCTCGACCTTCGCGGTGATCGTGTACGAGCAACTGAACACCCGGGGCGCGGCCTTCTCGCCGATCCCGTCCATGTGGGGGTACAGCGTCAGTCCGGTACGTCCCCGCAACACGTGGGGTGCCCGGGTATCCGGGTCGAGATTGCGAGTGTTCGTACGGTCGTCCAGGGGGAAGACCTGATAGCGGCTGCCCTCGAGCAGGAACTTCTCCTGCAGTTCGGCCAGCTTCTGCGGGTACTCCGCCGACAGATCCTGCGACTGCGACCAGTCGACGGAGGTGTCGTACAGCTCCCACACGTCGTCCGCGTAGTCGGGCGGCGGCGCCATCAGCTCCCACGGCCGCCGATGCATCGCCACCGCGGTCCAGCCGTGGTCGTAGATGCCCCGGTTGCCGAAGATCTCGAAGTACTGGGTGACGTGCCGGTCCGACGCATCGGCCTCGTCGAAGGAGTAGTTCATCGCGACCCCCTCGACCGGCTGCTGGTGCACCCCGTCGACCGTCGTCGGACTGGGAATGCCCGCCGCCGCCAGGATCGTCGGGGTGATGTCGACGCAGTGGTGCCACTGGTTCCGCACCTCGCCGCGAGCCTCGATCCCGTTGGGCCAGTGGATCACCAAACCGTTCCTCGTGCCGCCGTAGTGCGAGGCGACCTGCTTGGCCCACTGGTACGGCGTGTCCAGAGCGACCGCCCATCCCGTCGGATAGTGGGCGTAGCTGTGCTCGGTACCGATCTCGTCGAGACGCTCGAACATCTCCTCCGGGGACTGCGGAGATCCACTGAGCGTCGCGAGGTAGTTGAACGACCCGTCGAGGCCGCCCTCCGCCGAGGCACCGTTGTCGCCGACCATGTAGATCACCAGCGTGTCATCGAGCATCGCACGGTCCTCGAGATAGCTGATCATGCGTCCGACCTGGTCGTCGGTGTGCTCGAGGAACGCCGCGTAGGTCTCCATCAACCGCGCCGCCACCGCCTGCTGGACGTCGGTCAGCTCGTCCCAGCGCGGGACGCCGGGGGTCCACGGCGCCAGTTGCGTGTCGGGACCGACCACGCCGAGATCCTTCTGCCGCGCCAGCGTGCTCTCGCGCAACGCGTCCCAACCCTGATCGAACTCGCCGCGGTACCTGCCCTGGTACGAGTCCGGGATCTGCAGCGGCGCATGGACCGCACCGAACGGCAGGTAGCAGAACCAGGGCTTGTCCGGATCCATCGCGTCCACGCCCTCGATCCACTGGATCGCCTGATCCACCAGGTCCTCGGAGAGGTGGTAGCCCTCCGCCGCCGTCCGGGGCGGGTCGACCATCGTGAAGCCGTCGTGGAGCACCGGTGCGAACTGGTCCGCCTCGGCGCCGAGGAAACCGTAGAACTTGTCGAACCCCTCACGCAGCGGCCAATGATCGAACGGGCCGGCCGCAGTACTCTCCCACGGCGGTGTCTGGTGCATCTTCCCGAAGGCTGCGGTGGCATAACCGTTGCCCTGCAACACCCGCGCGACGGTGGCCGCACTGGCGGGGCGCATGCCGTTGTAGCCCGGCGAGGATGTCGAGATCTCGGCGATGTTCCCCATCCCGACGCTGTGGTGATTGCGGCCGGTCAACGTGGCGGCGCGCGTCGGCGAACACAGCGCGGTGGTGTGGAACCGGCTGTACTTCAAACCGTTCGACGCCAGCCTGTCCGCCGTCGAGGTCCGGCACGGCCCACCGAACGTGGAGGCCGCTCCGAAGCCGACGTCGTCGAGCATCACCAGGAGGACGTTCGGTGCTCCCGCGGGAGGCCGGATCGGATCCACCTGACGGAACTTCGTGGCCTGGTTCTCGATGAACGTGGCAGGCGCAGGCTGGTCCACCTCGCGAACGACAGGAATCGAGTGGCGATTGAGAGTCAAATGAGTAGGTCCTTTCACGAGAGGTAGAAAGGTGTCACGCCGTCACTCAGGCTTGTCGCCGTCGATCACGACTCGGTGCATGCGGCGGCGCTGCGCGTAGTCTGCCACCGCGTAATGCTGCGTGCACCTGTTGTCCCACAGAGCGATCGAGCCGGGCGTCCAACTGAAACGGACCTGGAAGTCCGGAGAACGAACGTGGTCGGTCAGCATCGGGAGCAGAGTCTCGTTCTCACGGTCGGTGAGTCCGTCGAGGCGCGTGGTGAAGGTCTTGTTGACGAACAGCGCCTTGCGCCCGGTGACCGGATGCGTTCGCACGACCGGATGGGAGACCGGCTGGAAGTCGGCATTCACCGCCTTGCGCGCGTGCGATGTCGAGTTGGACGAGTCGTGAACCGCGGTCATTCCGTCGAGCAGTCGCTGCACACGCGACGAAAGCGCGTCATAGGCCGCGTACATCGACGCCCACAGTGTGTCTCCGCCGACTTCGGGAAGGATCACCGCCCGCAGCATCGACCCGAGGGGCGGGTTGCTCAGGAACGTCGCGTCCGAGTGCCAGATGTCCGAGTTCGCCGTCTTCGGCTTGGACGGATCGATGTCGATCGCGTGCACCTCGGGCACCGATTCCGATACCGGCGGAAGGAAGGCGAAATGCTGCAGTGGACCGAAGTTTGCCGCGAAGTCGCGGTGGGCGACGTCGTCGATGTCTTGATCACGAATGAACAGCACCTGATGCTCGTGGAAAAGGTCCTGGAGCTCCTTGACCACCGTGGGCTCGAGCGGCCGGGACAGATCGAGGCCGGTCACCTCGGCCCCGAGCGCATGGGTGAGACGGTGCGCGGTCAGTACGGACGGTGTCATCGCCAACTCCTACCTAAGACAATGTGTCTTATCGGACAGTAGGGCTCGCGACCCGAGTCGTCAACGGGTGAGACACACTCGGGCACAATGAGTCACATGACCGACGATGCGCGCACGAAGATCCTGCTCGCCGCCGAGCGCTTGTTCGCCGAGCGCGGCGTCGAGCACGTGTCGATGCGTCAGATCGGTGAGCGCGCCCAACAACGGAACAACTCGGCCGTCCAGTACCACTTCGGCGACAAGAGCGGTCTCATCCAGGCGCTGTACGACCTGCGGTTGCTTCCGCTCAACGCGGAGCGACACCGGATGCTCGGACAGTTGGACAGTCCCGGCGCGCGGGAGCTGGCCGGCGCCTACGTGCTCCCCCTGGCCAGTGCCGTCATCTCCTCCAACGGAACATCCTGCTACGCACGCTTTCTGGATCGCTACCTGGGACGCGGTCGCGACTTCGAACCGTTCGACGACCGACACGGAAGCGGCTCGAAGGAAGTGGTGCGGCAGATGGCGCTGCTCCTCGTCGACATGGATCCGGGAGTTCGTGAGGAACGACTCCGCATGGTTCAGGTACTGATGATCCGCACCCTCGCCGACCTCGAGTACCGCCTGGAGACACGACTGGCCGACGCCGACGCCGCCGACCTGACCGTTGCCGCGCTGGTCGAGGCGGTTTCCACGCTTCTCGAGGCACCCACTTCCGTCCGCAACTGACGCGCCGCGCCCGGCAGCACCGTTCGCCCTGTCCCACTGAGCGGGCCGATGCCCGCAAACCCTTCCCCGCACAGTTGCGGGTTGATACTCTCCCCCGCATCGGTCGATCCACCGTCGTAGCAAACACTTGATAGATCGAGTTGGCAGTCGACGACTCTGTCCGTCAACACTTTTCAGTGTCTCTTCTCTGCGCGCCCACCTCTCTTGCACGGCGAACATCCGACCACGCATCGCCCACGACAAGGCAGCTCGACCGCCTTCACACAGAATTGGAGCCGCCATGGCCGGTTTCGCGCAGTCGCCATCCAGTCAGAAGTCCGCGGAAACCGAGAACCGCTCCAAGAGACAATCGATCCTGATCATCGTGCTGATCGCATTGATGACGGAGATCGTCGCCTTCGAGTTCACTCTCATCAGCCCCGGCCTGACCGACATGGCCGTCGCCTTCGGGACCACCAAGATCACGCTGGTGATGACCATCCCGCTGCTGGTCGGTGGCGTGGTCGTCCCGATCATCGGCAAACTCGCCGACGTGTACGGCAAGAAGAAGGTCCTGCTGTCCGCGGGTGCGACGTTCCTGCTCGGCACCCTCATGTGTGCCGTGGTCACCTCCTACCCGCTGTTCCTCGTCGGTCGCGGGCTACAGGCGTGCGGACTGGCATCGTCGGTCGTCTGCTACGGGCTGGTCCGGGATCTGATTCCGTCGCGCTGGGTTCCACTCGGCGTCGGCGGTATCGGTGTGGGCATCGGCGCATCGGCACTGATCGGCCCGCTCCTCGGCGGCTGGCTCATCGACTCCTTCGGATTCCGGAGCGCCTTCTGGTTCCTGCTCGCGTACTCGGCGATCGTCATCGCCGCCATCGCCGTTCTCGTGCCGGAGACCACCGTCCGGATCGCACACCGCGTCGACTACCTCGGTGCCGCGCTCCTGGGCCTCGGCGCCAGCGCCCTCATCCTGGGTGCGAACAACGAGGACCTGCGCACCGTCTCGTTCGTCGCCGGTGCCGTCCTCCTCGTCGTCTTCGTCCTGGCCGAACGCCGCATCGCGCAACCGCTGATCTCGATGTCCCTCCTCGCCCGACCGGGCGTGTGGATGACGCTGGCGATCGCCGGCGCCTACGGTGTCATCAACGGCGCCAACGGTGCGCTGTTGCCCCAGATGCTGCGCGCACCGTCCATCCCCGGCAACGACGAATCCGGGCTCGGGTTCTCCGCAGTCGGATACGCGCTCCACTTCGGTCTGCCCCAGGGGTTGGCCGCCGCCGCGTGCGGGTTGTTCGCCGGTTGGGTCGCGCGCAAGCATTCCCCTCGCCTCGCGATGCTGCTCGGCATGGTCGGCGCACTGGTCGGTTCGCTTCTCGTCGGCGCCGGTCTGGTCGACACCGCGGGCATGACGATCCTGCTCGGATTCTTCATGGGCGTCGCGAACGGATTCTTCTACTCGTCGTCGACCAACCTGCTCATCGAAGCCGTTCCCGCCAACACCCAGGCCGTCACCGGCTCGATGAAGTTCACGTCCGAACAGGTCGTCAGCGCGCTGTCCAGCGCCTTCCTCGGCATGATCGTCGGCAACTACATCCTGATGCTCAATCCTCAGACCGGACAGCCGATTCCGTCGATGGAAGGCTTCCACTACGCCTACCTCATCTGCGCCGTGGCCGCGGTCGTCGCGATCGCCGTCACGCTGGCGATGAAGCACGGACGGACACCGGCCACCGGTGGTCTGGCCTCCGGGCAGAGTCTCGAGGAGTCCGGCACCCCGGCCGTGTCGATGCACTGACCGATCACTCGGAACTCCCGGCGCGAACGGTCTCGAGGTCGAGACCGTTCGCGCCGGTCCGTGATCCCTCGGCTCTAGGCTGGACCCATGTCGGCACCGCAGCGCCCCACATTCGGGCAGTACGTCGGATATCTCCTCGGCCGGACGTTGCCGGTCGAGTTCCAGGACTGGGTCCGCCGGGATCTGGTGGGCCCGGGCGGATCCGTTCGCTACCTGATCCGGTTCACGCTGCCGATCGTCCCGATCCTCGCCCTGTTCCTGCTCATTCCAGGGCCCGTGTGGGTGCCGCTGGCGATGATGGCGCTGCTGTTCCTGCCGCTGGTCTACTTCGCGATCGCGTTGATGCAGGTGTACCGCCGGCATCGCCTGCACAGTCACGGCCTGGACCCCGATCTGGTGGCCGAGAAGGCACAGCGTCGCGCCGACCGGGTCCGCGACGACTACGAGCGTCGCCACGGCCGCAGCTGACGTCCACAAGTTACCGGTCGGTCAATTAAGGTGGACGCGCGAACCGACGAAGGGACCACACCATGAGTGAGCAGGTAGCGACCGCCGATCTGGCCGACGAGATCGGACCGGACATTCGCAGCTGCGACACCCAGTTCATCCAGTTCGGTGCCCGGGCCGCCTTCTCCGGCCCGATCACCACCGTCAAGTGCTTCCAGGACAATCTGCTGGTCAAGCAGACCCTGAGCGAACCAGGCAACGGTGGCGTCCTCGTCGTCGACGGCGACGCGAGCGTGCACACCGCCCTCGTCGGCGACATCATCGCCGGACGCGGCGTCGCGGGCGGCTGGGCCGGCGTCATCGTCAACGGCGCCGTCCGCGACTCCGCGATCCTGCGCACCCTCGACATCGGCATCAAGGCCCTCGGCACCAATCCCCGCAAGAGCACCCAGACCGGGTCCGGCGAGAAGAACGTTCCCGTCTCCTTCGGCGGCGTCACCTTCAACCCGGGCGAAATGGTCTACAGCGACGACGACGGCGTCGTGGTGCGATAGGCGGTGCGTCAGCGCCGCGGAAGGTGGCCGGCGGTCCAGTCGGCCACCAGGGACAGCACCTCGGGATCCACCGGTTGCCGCACCAGCTTCCGGTAGACCCGCAGCGTCGGGGGCGTCGGATCACGGCGCAGCAGGTGCGTCAGGTCGGGCACCCGGACGGTGTCGACCTCGTCCGGCACGAGCGCCGCGATCGCCGCCAGGTCGTCGGGGTCGACCTGCAGATCCTTGGCTCCGGTGATCGCGAGCACCGGCGAACGATTCTTCTGCAGTAGCGGTTTCGGGTCGAAGTCGAGGAACTCCCGGAGCCAGCGCGCATTGATCCTGCGGCCGCCCATCCGCGCGACGTCGCCGGTAGTCCGGTGGATCCTGTCCAGCGTCGCACGCTGCCTGGCGGCCACGTCCACCCGCAGCACCCGCAGGATCGCCCGCGTGAGCACCGGCAACCCGTCGGCAGCCTTCCCCGACTGCCACAGCAGCACTTCCCGGCCGGTCATCGCGGGGCCCGCGAGCAGCACCACCGCCGACGGATCCACCGCCCGGTCCGCACCGAGTGCCATCGCCAGGCACGCGCCCTCGCTGTGGCCGATCACCGCGACCGCGTCGCGTCCGAAACCCGCTGAGCCACACAGCCATTCGATCGCGGCCGCGGCGTCGGCGACATTGTCGGCCAGGCCCGTCGCGTAGTAGTCGCCGCCCGATCTCGCGACGCCGCGCTTGTCGTAGCGGAGCGATGCGATCCCGTTGCGGGCCAAGGCTTCCGCGAGAGCGCGACTGATCCCGATGGCCAGTGTCGCGTGGTCACCGTCGCGATTCATCTGGCCCGACCCGGTGAGGACGATCGCCACCGGCCCGGCCTCGGCGCCCGCGGGCACCGTGAGGGTGCCGGCGAGTCGCGTACCGTCCGACGACGCGAACGTGACATCCCGCTCGGTCACCCGCGGCCCGGGCACGTCGAGCACGTCACGGATCCGGGCCACGACCGCCGGCGCGTCGGCCGTGGACACGATCAACTGGTCGAACTCCGCGCCCGCCGCGCGGCCGACGGTGCGCACCCGGACCGCCTGCACACCGGCACGGGCGACGACGTAGGTTCGCGATCCCCCACCCCGCCAGGTCCCGATCCGCAGGCGTCGGGGAATACCGAGACCCGGCGCCCGCATGCCACGAATGTTGACGAACGCATCGGCGACCACGTCCACCGAACGGACCTGCGCCGACGGGATGGTGACGTCGCCGTGCAGTCCGGCGATCCGCTCGAAACGCGACAGCCTCAGGACAATCCGGTCATCCTGCACCCTGAACTCGGCCACGGCAGCACCTCCTCGCACGAGTATCCCGCGCCGGACCCCGATCGCAGGGCACTCCTGGAATCAGCGGGTCGTATGCCGCCCGGGCGACTCGGTGATTCCGTGGCGCCGCAGCAGGATGTGGGTCGACCTCCGGTAGGACGCCGGGCGCGCCGGCAGGAACCACTGGCTCAGCCGCGTCCGGGGTCCCACATTCGCGTCGATCTCGTCGAGCACTTCGTCGATCTGTCTCAGGGAGAACGGAATGATGTTGGTGCCACGCGCGGGCTTCCCCTCACTGCGTTCGATCATCCAGTCCAATCGGGTCCGGACGAACTCACGCCGCTGCTCGAGCGGCGGTAACGGGGTGCCGCCCAGCAGATGATTCGCCGTCCAGAGGGCCGCCGCCTCCGCACTGAGCGGACTGAACAGCGACGATCCGTATCCGACGAAGTAGAGGTTCGGCACGTCCAGCGGCAGGATCTGCCGGTAGAGGAGGAAGTTGCCCTCCGCATCCGTGAGGCGCTGCTGGAGCTCGTCAGCCATGAACGGCACCCGCTGCTCGAACCCCGTTGCACAGACGACGACGTCCGCCGGGAGGACGCTGCCGTCGGACAGCTCGGCGACAGGCCGGCCGTCTTTCTCGTGCAGAGCGGTGATCACGGTGCCCCGTCGCACGGCGATCGTGCCGGCCACGACCTTCTCGTAGAACTGCTCGGTCGCGAGGCTCACCGCATGACGGACGATCCGTTCGAATGAGCCGGACGGGACCAGACCGGCCCGGTCGAGCAGGAGTTGACGCTGCGCGATCCGCTGCACGGCCCCGAGCAGAGCGTTCCGCAGGAATCGGCCCCGGCCGATGAGGAACCGCCCGAATCCGCGCTGCTCGATGTGCTCGAACAGCCCCTCGCTCAGACGCGTCAGGAGAACGTACTTGTAGTTCAGCACGTTTCCGAGCTTGCGCGGCATCTTCCACGTGACCTCACGAGCGACCACCGTCATCGTCGCCGACACGTCGCTGAGTGCCTCCGCGACGTCGCACGCGGACTTTCCGTAACCGACGACCAGGACGTCCTTGTCGGCCGCGTCGGCGAGTTCGTGGAAGTCCGACGCCGCACAGAGTCGGCCGCCGGCCTGCTCGTACTCGGCCGCACCGGGGTACGGGGGCACGAACGGATCGCAGAAGATCCCGTTCGCGACCACGACGCGGTCGTATCGGCCCACCTCCGTCCGGCCGGTCGCGACGTCACGGCTGGTGATCGACCACAGCCCGGTGTCGGGATCTTGGACGGCCTCGGTCACCTCGGTGCCGAGCCGCAGGTGCGGCCCCAACTCGAAGTGGTCGGCGTACGCGGCGAGGTACCGCTGCACCTGCTCACCGCTCGGCCACTCCGGGTACTCGCGCGGCATCGGGAAGTCCGAGAACGCATACGTGCCCTTGTTGTTCTGGGTCGTCACCCCCGGATAGCGCCGGGTCACGCTCCACACGCCGCCCACGTCGGGGGTCCGGTCGAACACGACGACGTCGAACCCGAACTGTTTCAACACCTTCGCCGAACACAGCCCGGCGACGCCGGCGCCGATGATGGCGATCGCGAGGGGATCCCCGGCGGATCCGCAGGGTAACCGGCCGCGTGTCACGCTCGCACCCCCGGCGCGAGCGCCTCACCGAGGAACTGGCTCACGAGATGCTGGAAGCGTGCCGCATGCTCGATCTGGGTCCAGTGCCCGCACTTGCCGAACACGTGCAGCTGCGAGTTCGGGATAGTGTCGAACATGCGCTGCGACGCCGCCACGGGGACCACCCGGTCTTCGCGGCCGTGCAGGATCAGCACTTCGTGGGCGATCTTGGCGAGGTCCTCGTCGGGCACGATCTGGGCGTCCAGCCACCGCTGCCGAGGCTCCGGGAACACCTGCTCGAAGGCTTCCTGCGCGCCCGGCCGGATCGTCGCACGGTAGCGCAGCTCGGCCAGTTCGTCGGTGACCAGAGACCGGTCGTACGCCATGATGTCCATGATCTTCTTCATGTTCTCCACGGACGGCGTGTATCCCCACAGCGCGTCGAGTTCGGGGGTGAAGTCGAACTTCACGCCGCCGGCGCCCATCAGCACGATCCGGTCGAGCCGCTCCGGGTGCCGAGTGGCCAGGTGCAGGGCCAGCCCGCCGCCGAAGGAGTTCCCGACCACGTGCACCTTCTCGATGCCCAGACCGTCGAGCAGCGACAGGATCTGGTCGATCCAGGTGTCGAAGATCTCGAAGCGGACGGGGTCGGGAAGCGACGTGTAGCCGAACCCCACCAGGTCCGGTGCGATCACCCGGAACTGTTCTGACAGAACGGGAATCAGACCTCGCCAGTTGGCCCACGCCGACACGCCGGCGCCCGAACCGTGCAGGAGCAGTACCGGAGTCCCAGTGCCGCTGCCGACGTCGTGGTAGTTCGTCTCGAAGGATCCGGTCCGCAGGGTGCGCCCGATCTCGGGATTGATCTCGGTTGTCATGGAGATTCCTAGCTCTGGAAGACGGACGCCACCGCCGACAGCAGGTCGTCCTGCGGGCGTTCGGGCGAGGGGTAGGCACGCTTGCTGTGCGAGAGTCCGGTCTGCACGAGCATTTCGCACATCTTGTAGGCGACGACACCGGGATTGAGGACCGGGACGTCGAGTACCGACGACAGGTACGCGTGGCTCTGGTGCATCGTCGTCGAGCCGAGCACGATCACGTCCGCCCCGTCCTCCGCCACGGCCGCCCGGGCCTCCCGTTCGAGCGCGGAGAACACGAAGTCTTCCTTGCCGGCGAGCAACTCCGCCGCGTCGGGCCGGACACCGATGTCACGCACCGAGGCCAGGCGACCGGCGATCCCGTTCTCGCGGGCGGCCTTGTGATACAGCTCGTGCCACTGCGGCCACATCGTGACCACCGAGAACCGCTTGCCCAGCAGGCACGCGAGCAACATGGTGGCCTGGCTCGGTGCGACGACCGGAATCGTCAACCGCGAGCGCAGCGCCGCGAGCGCGGAATCGCTCATCGAGTTGACGCACACCCCCACGTATCCCTGCTCCTGCGCACGGCACCCGGCGTCGAGGACGAAGGCATCGGCCAGGGTCGTCTCGTATGCGCTGTCGAGCGCACCGCCGCCCGCCCGGGCGGAGACGAAGACGTTCTCGAAGGCGGGGTGCACGAACTCGCCCGACAGCTGGGTGGCGAAGGCGTCCAACGCTTCTGGTGGGACAGGGACGGGCACGATGTTGAGTACACGGTTCACAGGTCGAGTTCCTCTCTGGTGCGGGTGAGGGTGTCGACGACGGCATACGCGACCGCGCGGGTCGCCATCATCACGTCTGACACCGATGCGACACCCATGCCGCCCAAACCCTCGTTCAGTTCCGCCGGGGCGGTGGTGGGTGGCCACGGGTAACCAATTCGGGCGCAAGGTATTCCGAGACGACGGATCAGCGTCCCGTCGGTCTGTCCGCCGAGCAGCGGCGTCGTTGTGTACGGACGCTGCTCGACTTCCTCCCAGCCGCGGCGGCACGACTGGATGATCCAGTTCTCCGGGTCGGTCGTGCCGCCGGGCAACGACCCGTACATCTCCCAGTCGACATCGAACTCCGGGTGCCGCCCACGGATGCCGTCGATCAACTGCGCGAACTGGTGCCGGACATCGCCGGGCGTCACCCGCGGGTTGACCCGGACGTCGAGGTAGATCTCCGTCGTCGCCGACGGGAAGGCCGGCTTGTCCGGGTTCCCCGACCGCACCGCGGAGATCCAGCCCTCGGGCACGGTCGATCCGGACGTGTTGCGTGCGGTGTATTCAGGCAGCCACGCCTCGATCTCCTGGACCACGGTCGCTGCCGGCACGATCGAGGAGCGGAATCCCGCTGTGCCCCGGGTGATTCCGGCGTATCCGAAGGTTCCACGCACCGATACCTTGAACCAGCACATGCCCGGCTCCTCGGGGTACACCGCCCACCAGGGCTTGAGCACGACTGCGTGGTCTGGCGCCATGCCGTGGGTGAGCATGTGGAACACGCCGCTGCTCATACCGACCTGATCACGGTCACTCATCGTCACGGGCATGCCACCGCCCGCGAACCCGATCGCCAGGTCGCCGGTCAGGGGCACGTCGGCGTCCACGACGGCGTGCATGACCTCGGTGAGCCCGGCGACCATGCACTTCGGGTTCGAGGCGCCGAGCCCGACGACGAGGTCGCCGTCCACCCGCGCCTCGGGAATCATGTCGGCGCGCAGCGCCTTCCCGACCCACGGGACGTCCGACTCGGGGTCGATGTGGGTGTCGATAGGCGCATAGAGCAGCAGCCGGCTGCCGCCACCGGAACCGCGCAGCTCGCCGATCGCGTTCCCGGTGTGCTCGGAGATCGGCTGGTATCGAGCGTCGATACCGACCCGATCCCGTAGGTGGGTGGCCATGAACTCCGACGCGGCCCGCTCGCGGCCCGTCGGACTGTGAATGTCGACCAGGTCGACGAGCAGGTCGCGGAAACGGCCCGCGTCCAGCCTCGCGCACACGGCCTCGTACATCTCACGCCGAGTATCGTCGAGCGGCAGCGGCCTGGTCGCTGATGCGTCAGTCATCGCTGGTCTCCTCCTCCGATACACCGGGGCGCCAGGCCAGACCCACACGGTCGGTCAGACAGGTCGCCACCCGCACCAACGCCTGGTCTGCGTGCGCGGGTGCCACCAGCTGGATACCGAGCGGCAGGCCGTGCACACCGCGGCCGGCGGGGAGGCCGACGGCGGGGCATCCGCTCACGCTCGCCAGCTTGTTGAAGACGGGGTCACCCGTGCCGGCCTCGATGGTCGGCGCCTCACCGGGCGCCGCCAACGTCACCAGCAGGTCGACCTCGGCGAACGCGCGATCCACGAACGCCCGCGCTCGCCGCAGCACCGTGCGGGCATGCTGGATCCCGCTGGCCGGGGCCTGCCGACCGGTCTGCAGGAACAAGTGCAGTTGCTCGCTGATCCGGCCCGGATACGGCCGGTGGATACGCTCGGCCAGCGCGGCGGACGCCTCGGCCGCCATTAGCAGCGTGTGCGCGTCGTCGAGTGCGGCCAGGTCGCTCGGAACCTCGACGTCGACGACGTCGGCGACCACGTCGCGCAGGCAGGAGACGAACTCCTCGAGCAGCACAGCGGCCGCCGGAGTCGCGCGGTCCTCCCACGGCGGCCGCAACACTCCGACCCGCAGTTTCCGCAGCGGGGCCAGCGTCGCGACCGGTGGCGGCGCGGTGCCGTCGGTGGCGAGGGATTCGTCGACCGCGCCCAGCCACGCGGGATGGCGTGCGAACGCCCCGACCGTGTCGAATGTGAGTGCGACAGGAAGGACGCCGTCGAAAGGCCAGCGCCCATACGTGGGCTTGAGCGTGAACACTCCGCAGAACGAGCCCGGCCGGAGCACCGACCCCGCGGTCTGGGTGCCCAACGCCAACGGCACCTGTCCGTCGGCGACGGCCGCCGCGGATCCGCTCGACGAGCCACCGGGGGTGTGCCCGAGGTGGTGCGGGTTGCGCGTCTCGGTCGGCCGGTAGGTGGCGAACTCGGTGGTGGTCGTCTTGCCCAGGATCACCGCGCCGCCGCGGCGAAGGCGCCGAACGACTTCGGCATCGTTCTCCGGTCGGTGTCCCGTCCACAGCTCGGAGCCGTACCCGGTGGGTTGGTCCCCGGTCTCGATGATGTCCTTGAGCCCGAACGGAATTCCGTGCAACGGTGAGCGGCGTTGCTCCAAGTCGCGCGCCGACGCCTGTTCCAGCGCAAGGTCGGGGTCGAGGTGCGCCCACGCCTTGATCGTCTCGTCGCGCTCCGTGATCCGTGCCAGGCAGTGTTCGACCGCCGACACGCTCCGGTTCTCGTCGGTCAGGATGCCCGCGATGGGCGAGGTGATACCGGACAACGCGATCACCCGGCCTTTTGCGGTTCGTGGCCCCACCGGGACGGTGAACGGAAGGTCTTGACCTCCCACTCGTCGGAGTCGACGAGCTCGCCGCCGTACCCGATCTCGATCGCGAACCCGGACGGTGTGCGCATGTAGAACGACGTGACCCCGTCGTTGGTGTGCCGGCCGAACGTCATCTGCAGGTCGATGCCGGCGGCGTTGATGATGTCGTAGGCCCGGCCCACGTCGTCGAGCGACGCCGCCTCGATCATCAGGTGGTTGAAGTCCCCTCCAGTGAACGAGAAACACTCGTTCATCAGGGCGAGACTGTGGTGTCGCGAATTGCAGTGCAGGAACGTCGCATCGGCGCCGTCCCAGACGATGTAGTCGGTGAGACGGAACCCCAGGACCCGGGTGTAGAAGTCCACGGCCGCCGGATAGTCCTTGCACATGAGCACCACATGCCCGAGACCCAACTGCCCGGTGACGAAGCCGCTGATCACCCCGCCGGCGCCCAGCGGCGTGTGGTCGATCGTCGGGCCGAAGCACACCTCGTTGGGGAAACCGTCCGCATCGACGAACCGGAAGGCCTCGACGGCCAACCGCTCCTCGACAGGGCCGGTCGAGATCCACTCGACCGTGATCCCCTCAGCCGCAACCCGATCGGCGAGGACCCGGAGATCCTCAGGGCTGTCGGCCTCCCAGGTGATGGACCGGATCCGGTCCTCCGACGCGGGGTACAGCGCGATCCGGTGATGGTGGTCGTCGATTCGGATCAACAGCGGATCCCGATCCGATTCGCGGGGGCGGGCGTGCAGCCCCAACAGGTCCACCAACACGTGGCGCCAGGAATCGAGGTCGGCGACATCGACGCTCAGCGCCCCCAGACGGGAAATAGTCATCTCTTGCCTCTGTTCGGAAGTCGCACGACGCCGGGCGTGGTGCGATCGCGATCTAGCTGGGAAGGAACTGCTCGGCATGGATGCGCTCCGCCGGCATTCCGAGTTCGAGCAGCCGCTCCTCGGCGGCCTGCAGCATCGCCGACGGCCCGCACAGGTACGCGGACGTCTGCGGGTCCGCGACGTCGTCGGCGGTCAGGACGCTGACCGGGTTGCCGACCAGGACGTCGGGGATCCCGACGGGTTCGTCGACGACGACCCGGGTCTCCAGGTTCCGCATGAAGCTCCGGCGCGCGGCGAGTTCGTCCAGATGGAACAGGTCGGCCCCGCGAGTGCAGCCGAAGACGAGGCGGATCGGGTGATCACCGCGAGCGGTCTGCAACGTCTCGAGCATCGACAGCATCGGTGCCAGGCCGGTGCCGCCGGCGATCATCAGGGTCGGCCCCGGATCGTCGGCGAGCCCGAATCCTCCGATGGGTCCCTCGATATCGATCTGGTCGCCGATGGCGGCTGCGCTGCGGAGGTAGTCCGACATCGCACCGGAGGAGAGCACCCTGATGGTGAACGTCAAGTTCTTCCGGTCCCGCTCACCGGATGCCATCGAGTAGGAGCGCCACTCGTCGGTACCGGGGACCCGCATCCGCACGTACTGCCCTGCCCGGAACGAGAAACGCACCGGCTTGGGGAGTTTGAGCTGCAACTCGACGACGGTCTCGCCGAGCCAGGTGATGGCACCCGCCTTGGCGGTGGTCGCGACCACCGGGTACTCGTCGAGCATCGACGCCGGGTAGTCCAGTTCCACCTCGGAGTCCGCGAACGCGTGCGACTGGCACAGCAGTCGATGTCCGGCGGCCATCTCGTCCTGACGCAACGAGTAGACACGCCCCTCGGGCATCACCACTTCGCCGCACGCGACCCGACCGACGCAGGTTCCGCAGGTACCGATCGTGCACTGACTCACCAGTCGGACACCGGCCGCGTTCGCTGCTTCGAGGATCGTGGTGCCGGCCGGCACCGGAACTATCTTGGTTCCGTCCGTGAACTTGAGGTGGACGTTGTTCGTGGTCACTGCGCACTCCGGAATAGCGTCGGTCGGGGCGATGGACAAGGTCAGGCCTCGTCCTGGAAGGGCGACTCGAAGAATCCGCGCGGGTAACGCGCCGCCATCTTGCGCCACGCGATGATGGAATAGTCCATGTCGCAGAGCATCTCGTTGTTCCATCCGTCGAATCGGGTGTAGTGCTCCTCGGTCGCCTCGCGAGCGAAGACGTCGCTGTTGTTGAAGCCCTCGAGCGCCAGCGGCAACATGAAGTTGTCGTACTTGAAGTTGAACTCCGCGATGTCCTCGTCCGTGGTCGCGCGAGTGGCGATGATCTCCCAGTACTCGTGGTGGTGGTCGTCGATCGGCACGTAGAACTCGTACTGGACGACGTCGGTGATGGGCCAGTGCTCGACCATCAGGACGCCCGGCACCCAGAGCGAGGTGCGGAAGTAGTGCGGCACCGTGCCGCGGGCCTTCATGTTGACCTTGGGGTTGTCGACGACCGGCTTGTAGAGGTCCGGGCGGTCGTAGCGGTTCATCACGCCCTTGGGACCGTCCGGGATGTCGATCTCCTCGGTGGCCGAGTCCGTGAGTGCGTTGACGCCGAGCGGCAGGACCCGATCCAGCGCCACCAGGATCTGGTTGTCCCAGTGCACGAGCAAGTGGCCCGGGTCGAGGCCGTTCTCCGCCGCGAGACGCCAGTTGCCGACGAGCTTGCGGTGGATACCCCGGATGACGATGCCCTCGTCCAGCAGGTGCGGGACGGGATTGTCGTTGGGGTCGTTGGTGACCCGAGCCGGCAGGTCGCTGCTGAGCGGCGGCGGCGTGCCGTAGTCCTCGTCCCCGACGAACACGTAGATGATCCCGTTGACTTCCTCGGCGGGGTACGTGCGGATGCCGGCGTTGCCGATGAGCGAGTCGTCGGGATTGCCGACGATCGTGGTGAGCGTGCCGTCGTCGAGGCCGTACGTGAAGCCGTGGTACCAGCACGTGATGGTGCCCTCCGACAGGCACATCGGCTTAGCGGACAGCTTCACACCGCGATGGATGCAGCGATCCGCGATCGCGTACGCCTTGCCGGCCGAACGGCGCACCGCGATGTCGTGGCCACCGATGGTGATGCCCTTGACGGTGCCGTCCTCGAGTTCGTGGGACATCAACGCGGGGTACCAGTGGTTGGCGTAGCCCCAGTCGGCCTTGACGTAGGGCGCGTACTGCCGGGTGACGCCGGCAGACGAGCCGCTGTGAGACGACGTAGTCATGGAAGAGACCTCCGTGTGGTCTGGATGAATTGGCTGTTCAGCAGCGTGGATCTGGCAGCTGCGCAAAGGCCCGGGCTGTGGGCCGGACGTTCTCAGAAGTCGAAACACCCTCGGTGTTGCGAGTCACAGTATCAGCTATCCATGGACTGTCAATAGAATTTCTATGGATCATCCATGAATGAGTGCAATGTTTGCCCCTGATACCGTTGCAACGCAGCGCGAATCGCTCCAGCTACCGCGCCGCGCAGTTGGCCCGTCGAGCGAACAGCGAAAGAGAACATGAGCAGCACCGATCCCCAGCCGCCCGGAGAGCCCGAATCGTTGGCGCCGGGACGGCGCTGGCACCTCGCGGAAAACGCGTACGAGGAGGCGCTCACAGCGTTCGAGTTCGCGATCCTGCAGGTGGAGGGCGGATTCCAGCGATTCGCCGTTCAGTCGATCCGCGTGGCCGCCGATCTCGATCTCGCATTCAACGAGATCGTGGCGCTGCACGTCGTTCGGATGCAGGAGCGATCGAAGGACACCGCGACGATCGCGCAGCTCACCAACCGTGACGACCTACCGAACCTGCAGTACAACCTGCGCAAGCTGGTGAGCACCGGCCTGCTCGAACGCAGCAAGTCCGGGACGTCGTCGGTCTTCACCGTCACCGAAAAGGGCCGGGAAGTCACCGACCGGTACGCACAGCTACGCCGCCAGACCCTGGTGTCGAACCTCGAGGAACTGAGCGACATCACCACCAAGATGCACCATGCGGTTCGCTCGATGCAGGTCCTCACCGGCCTCTACGAAGCGGCCAGCCGGGAGCTGGCCACCATCAACACCGCCGTACTGTTCGAGCCCCTGCCCGACGACGAGCCCGCGGCCGACACCGCCGCTCGACCGAAGAAGGCGGCCGGTAAGGCGCGGCCACGCACGAAGCGCGCCCAGGCTTGACCCCACTCCCCGATCAGGACAGGAACCGCTCGATTGCAGCCCGGGAGGCCAGCGCCCTCTCGCCGTATTCCCGATAGAGCTCCGGGGTCAGGCGAGATGCCGGACCGGAGACACTGAAACAGCCCCGCACGGCGCCGCTCCGACCCCGCAAGGCGACCGCGACGGCCGCGATCCCGTCGTGCAGTCCCTGATCGGTCACCGCATACCCGCGGCGTCGGACCTCCGCGATCTCGCTCCGCAACGCCTCCGGATCGGTCACCGTGCGGCCGGTGAGCGGCGTGAGCTCGGCCGACAGGAACTGCTCGACCTGGACGTCGGGGAGCGACGCCAGGTATGCCTTGCCGTTCGACGCCGCGTGCAGGGGCAGCCGAGTCCCCAACGGCAGGAACGCCCGTAGCTGGTGAGCGCTGTCGAGTCGCTCGACCAGCACCAGCGCGTCGCCGTCGGGAACTGCCAGGTGAACGGTCTCCCCCGTGTCCACCTGCAGCCGGCTCAGTTCCGGAAGCGCCACGTCCCGCAGGTCGTCCCCCGCCGAGAGGGCACTGCCCAGACTGAAGGCCTTGCCGGTGATCACCCACCGCCCCGCATCGTGGGTCGCGGGCCGCAACCATCCCGCGTCGTCCAGGGTCTTGAGGCAGCGCTGAACCGTGCTCTTCGGAACGTCGAGCCGCTTGCTGAGTTCCGACAGGCCGACCGGCTGCGCCGCCGCCACCTCCTCGAACACCCGAAGCGCGGTGAGAACGCTGTTCATTCAAGACCTTTCACACACGTCAGTTGACGTCGACCATCGCGGGCTATAGGTTAGCCGGACCACATCGTAGCACGGTGGTCCACAATGTGGACCGACACCGTCCGGTAGGGACTTCGAGAAAGGACCCTTCACCGATGACCACCCTCATGCCTCGGCCGCTGCTGAAGTCGCTCGTCGATCCGGGGGCCGGCGCCGACGACCGACCCGCGGTCCGCGTCGGAGACGACGCCCTCACCCGATCCGACCTGATCGCAGCGGCGGCCGCCGTGGCCGACGAGATCGGCGGCGCCACAAGCGTCGCCGTCGATGCGACCGCAACGATCGAGACGGTCATCGCGGTGACCGCATGCCTCATGGCCGGTGTGCCGGCGGTGCCGGTGCCACCCGACTCGGGACCCGCCGAACGCGATCACATCCTGAAGGACTCGGACGCGCAGCTCTGGCTCGGCGGTCGGCGAGAGGACGTCACGGTCCCGCACCTCCCGATCGACGCACGCGCACGATCGGGATCGACATACCCCGAACCCGATCCCGGAACCACTGCGATGATCATGTACACCTCCGGCACGACCGGGGCACCGAAGGGCGTCGTGCTCTCCCGTTCCGCCGTCGCGGCAGGGCTGGACGGGCTCGCCGAGGCCTGGGACTGGAGCCCCGACGACACCCTGGTCCACGGGCTTCCGTTGTTCCACGTGCACGGGCTAATCCTCGGCGTGGTGGGGGCACTCCGGCACGGCTCGCCGCTGGTGCACACCGTGCGCCCCACTCCGGAATCGTATGCAGCAGCAGGCGGTTCACTCTACTTCGGTGTCCCCACCGTGTGGTCCCGGGTGTGCGCCGACGAGTCGGCGGCCCGAGCGCTCGGCTCCGCCCGACTCCTGGTGTCGGGCAGCGCTCCGCTGCCGGTCCCGGTCTTCGAACGCATGCAGGCGCTCACCGGCGCGGCACCGATCGAACGCTACGGAATGAGCGAGACCATCATCACGCTGAGCACGCGGTTCGACGGTGAACGGCGCCCCGGCTGGGTGGGGCTGCCGATCCGGGGGGTCGCGGCCCGGCTGCGGGACCAGGCCGGCAACCCGGTGGCGCACGACGGAGAAACCCTCGGACAGTTGGAGATCGCAGGCGCGACCCTCTTCGACGGATATCTGGGCAACTTCGACAAGACCGCCGAGTCGATGACCGACGACGGATGGTTCAAGACCGGCGACATCGCCGTCGTCGACGAACAGGGTTTCCACCGTATCGTCGGGCGGGAGTCGATCGACATGATCAAGTCGGGTGGCTACCGGATCGGCGCCGGCGAGGTGGAACAGGCACTGCTGAACCACCCCGGCGTCAAGGAGGCCGCGGTGGTGGGCGTGCCGGACGACGATCTCGGACAGCGGATCGTCGCGTACATCGTCGGCGACTGCCAGGACCATCGCGAACTGTCCAACTTCGTCGCGCAGACACTCTCGATCCACAAGCGTCCGCGTGAGATTCGCGTCGTGGATGTTCTGCCCCGCAACGCGATGGGCAAGGTGCAGAAGAAGCTGCTCGTCGACGACTACCGGGCGGGCAGATGAGTACGACCGACGGTCCGGGCAGGATCCGGACCGCGGTCGACCGACACGTGGCGGTCATCACGATCGACCATCTGCGCCGCTACAACGCGCTCACCGGAGCGATGCTCGACAAATTGACGGCCACGCTCGACCGGCTGGCGGACGATCCCGCCGTCTCTGTGGTCCTGGTGACCGGCGCCGGGCCGCACTTCTGTGCCGGAATGGACATCCGGGAACTGCGGTCGGCGAGGGCGTCCGGCATTCGGATGGAGGACCGGGTGACCGACGCGGAGGAGGCACTCGCGGCCTTCCCCAAGCCGACGATCGCAGCGATCGCTGGATACTGCATCGGTGGTGGCGCGCAACTCGCGCTGGCCTGCGACATCCGGGTAGCCGCCGAGAACGCCGAGTTCGCGGTGACACCCGCGAAGCTCGGCGTGATCTATCCGGCCCGGACGATCACCCGACTGGTGCGGACATTGGGGCCGGCCACCGCGAAACAGCTGGTGATCACCGGGGACCGAATCGACGCCGACGTGGCGATGCGAGTCGGATTGGTCGCCGAGGTGGTAGCCGAGAACCGATTGCACTCCCGTGCAATGGCATTGACCGAATCGATTGCCACCAGGTCCGCGATCAGCCAGCGGGCAGCCAAGCAGATGATCGACGCTGCGGCCGGGGCGGGAATCGACGACGCACTCGAGCACAGCTGGGCCAGTACGCCCAATCCGGATCTGGAGATCGGACTCGACGCGTTCCTCGCCGGCGCCGTTCCGAAGTTCAGCGGTCGACTGCACTGATCCGGGCGCATCGCACAGACTCCGTCGCCGAGTCGCGTTCGCGGGCGCCGCGGTTTCTGTTCCCTCAGAAGCCGCGACCGGGGTTGAGGATGCCGGTGGGGTCGAAGACGGACTTGATGCCCGCCATCAGTTCACGTTCGGTGGCACCGACCATGGACTCCATGTACGGCTCCTTGAGGATGCCGACGCCGTGCTCGCCGGTGATGGAGCCGCCGAGGTCCAGGCAGGCGGCGACGAGGTCGTCGAAGGCTGCCCGGGCCCGGGTGGTCGCGGCGGTGTCCGCGGCGTCGAACACGATGGTGGGGTGCAGGTTTCCGTCGGCGGCGTGCCCGAAGGTGCCGATGAGCACGTCGTGACGGGCGGCGGTCGCCTCGATCGCGGCGAGCATCGCCGGCAGCTGCGGGACGGGAACGGCTAGGTCGTCGAGCAGTGTGCTGCCGCGGCGTTCGAGCGCGGTGAGCGCGACGCGTCGAGCCTGCATGAACTCCTCACCCTCGGCGGGGTCGGCGGTGTCGTAGACCTCGGTGGCGCCGGCGGCGGTGCAGGCGGCGGCGCAGCGGGCCGCCTCGGCGGCCGAGTCGCCGCCGTCGCACTGGATCAGCAGCAGCGCGCCCGCCGTCTCGTCGAGGCCCATCCGCGTCATGTCGTTGACGGCGGCGATGGTGGTGCGGTCCATCAGTTCGAGGAGGCACGGGTCCGCGACCTGCCGGATCGCGAGGACGGCGTCGATCGCCTGCGCGGTCTCGGGGAAGCTGGCGACAACGGTGGACGCCGCCGACGGCTGGGTCCGCAACCGCATCGTGGCCTCGACGATCACCGCGAGGGTGCCCTCGGATCCGACCAGCAACTGCGTGAGGTTCAGCCCGGCGACGTTCTTGCGGGTGTTGGCGCCGGTGTGGATCACCCGGCCGTCGGGCAGCACGGCCTTGATCCGGGCGACGTGGTCGGCGGTGACGCCGTACTTGGCGCAACACGTCCCGCCGGCGTTCGTGGCGAGGTTGCCGCCGATCGACGAGATGGCCCGACTGCCGGGATCGGGCACGTACCACAGGCCCCGCTGCGCGGCCGCCGCCGCGAGGTCACCGTTGATGACCCCGGGTTCGACTGTGGCGGTGCGTGCTTCGGCGTCGATCTCGATGATCGTGTCCATCCGGTCCAGGCTCAGCACGATGCAGCCGTCGATCGCGTTCGCGCCGCCCGCCAGACCGGTGCCGGCGCCGCGGGTGACGACCGGGATGCCGTGCCGGTGGGCGGTCTCGAGGGTGGCGACGACGTCGTCGACGCCGCGGGCCCGCACCACCGCCAGTGGTTGCCCGTCCGGTGTGAGCAGGGACTGATCGCGGCGGTACGCGAGCATCGCGTCCGGGTCGGTGACGACCGCGTTTCCGAGCAGAGCGGTCAACTCCGCGGCAGGTGAGGCGACATCGAGGGTCATGGGAAACCGTCCATCCGAGAACACGAGAACCACTCGATTGTCAGACAAGCACACATGAGAGTCAAGGAATCGGGCCGGGACGGGCTCCCGACCGACGACCCGTGGGAGGATCGACCGCACACGAGCGACTGGAGGATCCCGATTGGCCGGCAGAGTCTCGGCGTTGTCGATCGTCGACGCGCTGGCAGCGGAGCTCCGGCAGCGCGTCTTCGCGGGCGACCTGACGCACGCGGACGCCCTCACCGAGGCCGAGATCGCCCGCACCTACGAGGTCGCTCGTCCCACCGCGAAGGCCGCGATCGAGAAACTGGTCGGTGAGGGCCTGCTGCAGCGGGGCGCGCACAAGACCGCGCGGGTGCTGCACCTGGGCCCGGACGACGTGCGCGACATCTACCGCACCCGGGCCCGACTCGAGTCCCAGGTGCTGCGCGAACTCGCGGCCACCCGCACCGTGCCCGAATCGGCGGTGGCCGCGAACGCCGAGATCGCCTCCCTCACCGACGGTGCCCCGCTGTCGGTGGTGGACCCCGACATGCGCTTCCACACCGCGCTCGTCGACGCGATCGGCAGCCCCCGCACCAGCCGGATCTTCCGGACCCTGGTCGCCGAGGTGCGGTTGTGCATGGTCCAAGTGCAGGGCAAGCACCTGCTCACCACGTCGGGCATCGCGACCGAGCACGGGCAGATCCTCGACGCGATCGGCTCCGGGGACGCCGATCGCGCGGTCGCGACGCTGACCGCACATCTGGGCCGCGCCCGCGAACGCCTCGCCGCGGTGCTGGACGGGACGTCCGTGCCCGATGCCGGATTGTCCGAATCCGGGTAGTACGGATCGGGGGTCCGCGGCTTACGCTGGGAATATGTACCCGCCGGAAACGAGGTACGTCGAGCGTGACGGGCACGCGCTGGCATATCAGGTCTTGGGCGAGGACGACACCGACGGCAGGGACAAGGCCGACAACACGGACGTGGTCCTGTTCCTCGAGATCGGCCTCCATCCCGACCTCATGTGGACCGACCCTCACATCCACTGCGTCTTCGAACGCGCCGCGACGTTCTGTCGGATGGTGTACTTCCAGCGCCGCGGCTTCGGCCTGTCCGACCCGGTCGTTCACGTCCCCACCCTGGAACAGCAGGCCGACGACGTGCTCGCGATCATGGACGCGGCCGGGATGCGCCGCGCCACGCTGGTCGGCATCGGCAGCACCTGCGGGGCCCTCGCGCTGATCGCGGCCCGCGAACCGGACCGGGTCTCCGGACTGGTGTTCCAGCAACCGTTCGTCGAGGGCGCCCTCCGTGAGGGCGTGGACCTGCCGCGGGGGTGGACCGCGGGCGCGCGGGATCACTTCGTCGACGGCTGGCGGTCCGTCTACGACAACTGGGGGTCCGGCCAGGTCATCGCGATGTGGGACCCGACCCAGGACTCGTCGTTCAACAGGAGGCTCATGGCGCTGCTCGAGCGCTGCTCGGCCACGCCCGTCACCGCCCGCGCCCACCTCGAATGGTTGTTCCGGATCGACTACTTCGACGCACTCGCGTCCATCCAGTGCCCCACCCGCGTACTGCATTCCGCGCGCAGCGCGGTCCCCCTCGAGGCGTCGAAGCAGATCGCGAACGCGATCGAGCACGGCGCACTGCACGTGCTGCCGCCACTGCCGCCCGGCACCTCCATGGGCGAGGCCTGGATCCCGGTCCTCGAACACATCCGGGAGGTGGCGACCGGGATCCGCCGGCCCGTGGACGCCGATCGCTACCTGGCGACGGTGCTGTTCACCGACGTCGCCGGATCCACCGAGACACTCGCCCGGATCGGCGACGGCCGGTACCACGACCTGCGCGGCACGCACGAACGACAGGTGCGCAACGAGGTCGAGGAGTCGGGCGGGCGCCTGGTGAACGTCGCCGGCGACGGCACACTGAGCGTGTTCGACGGCCCCGCCGCCGCGGTCCGGTGCGGGCGCACCGTGTGCCGCCAGGCCTCGGACATGGGACTGGGCGTGCGCGCCGGGGTGCACACCGGCGAGATCGAGGGCGTCGGCATCGAGATGACGGGGATGACGGTGCACGTCGGCGCGCGCATCGGGGCGACCGCCGGCCCGGGCGAGGTACTGGTCTCCCGGACGGTGCGTGACCTCGTCGTCGGTTCCGGCCTCGCCTTCACCGACCGCGGAACCCACGACCTCAAAGGCGTGCCCGGACACTGGCGGTTGTACGCACTCACCGAAACCCGCGACGACTCCCGGGAGATGAGCCGAAACCCGTTGAACCTGAACCTGGCCGACCGTCTGATACTGGGTGCCGCACGCCGGGCACCGAACATCCTTCGCGCGGCCGGGCGGATCGCCGTCTCACACCAGCACCGGCGGGCCCGCTAGCGCGTCACTGCACCGTCACAGCGCCTCTGGGACGCTCACCCGCGCCGACATCCCACCGATCTCCACGACGTCGCCGTCGCGCAACTGCCGACCTCGACGGACCTCGACCTCGCCGTTGACGCTCACGAGTCCGTCAGCGATGACGCCCTTCGCCTCGGCGCCCGAATCGATGAGGTTGGCGAGCTTGAGAAACTGACCCAGTCGGATCGACTCGTCACGGATCGGCACAGCGTCCACAGCATCAGACATGACTCCATCATCCTCCCTACCCCCGAACGGGCCTTCGACGGCTCACACTGGAGACGGACACCACACCCGGACGGGAAGGAACTCGATGGCCACGAGCACAGGCACCCCTGCCGACCCTGTCGAGCACAAGGAGCGGCGCCGTGCCGCTCTCGCTCCGAAACGCGGACGGCTCAGCGAGGTTCCGCACATCGCGGGCCTGGTACTCGGCGTGTTCTCCGTCCTGGTGTTCCTGTGGAGCCTGTCGCCGGCGCTGCGGTACCTCGTCCACACCCCGCGCGTGTACATCGACAACTACTACTTCGACGCCCCCGACACGAGCCTGTCGTGGGCGCTGGTGGTCGGTCTCGTCGCCGCGGCCCTCGCGAGCCGCAAACGCATCGCCTGGTGGCTGCTGACCGTCTACCTGGCACTGTTCGCGATCCTCAACGCCGCCGAGGCCGTGATCGACCGGAATGTCAGCGCCGCAGTGGCGTGCGTCGTCCACATCGTGGTGATCGCCGTCCTGATCGCGTCACGCAGGGAGTTCTACACGCGGGTCCGGCGCGGTGCCGTGTGGAAGGCACTCGGGGTGCTGGTCACCGGGCTCGCGGTGGGCACGCTGGTGGGCTGGGGTCTGGTGGAACTGTTCCCCGGCACGCTGCCGTCGGGGCAACGATTCCTGTGGGCGCTCAACCGGGTCACCGCCCTCGCCGTCGTCGAGAACGAACAGTTCGACGGCAGGCCGCACGTCTTCGTCAACACGATGCTCGGTCTGTTCGGCGCCCTCGCCCTGCTCGCCGCGGTGGTCACGCTGTTCCGTTCGCAGCGGGCGTCGAACGCCTTGACCGGCGACGACGAGTCCGCGCTGCGCGGCCTGCTCGACGACTTCGGCGCCGGAGACTCCCTCGGCTACTTCGCGACCCGCCGCGACAAGGCCGTCGTGTTCGCCCCCAGCGGCAAGGCCGCGGTGACGTACCGCGTCGAGATCGGGGTGTGCCTGGGCAGTGGCGACCCGATCGGCAATCCCGAGGCGTGGCCGCACGCGATCGACGCGTGGCTCGACCTGTGCTCCGAATACGGCTGGGCACCCGCCGTGATGGGTGCGAGCGAGGCCGGGGCCACCGCCTACAAGCGGGCCGGGCTGTCGGTCCTGCAGCTGGGCGACGAGGCGATCCTCGAGACCCGCGACTTCAACCTGAACGGCCGCGAGATGCGGCAGGTGCGCCAGGCCGTGCACCGCGTCCGCAAGCAGGACGTCACCGTCCGGATCCGACGCCACCGCGACATCCCCGCCGCGGAGATGGCCGACGTGATCGCCCGCGCCGACAACTGGCGTGACACCGAGACCGAACGCGGCTTCTCGATGGCGCTCGGACGGCTCGGCGACCCGCTCGACGGCGACTGTCTGCTGGTCGAGGCGATCGGACCCGACGGCGGCGTCCTCGGGATGCTGTCGCTGGTGCCGTGGGGCACCAACGGGGTGTCACTGGACCTGATGCGCCGAAACCCCGAGGCCCCCAACGGTGTCGTCGAGCTGATGGTCGCCGACCTCGCGACCCGATCCGACGAGTTCGGGATCGTCCGGGTGTCGCTGAACTTCGCGGTGTTCCGCTCCACGTTCGAGGAGGGCGCCCGCATCGGCGCCGGCCCGATCCTGCGGGTGTGGCGTTCCCTGCTGCTGTTCTTCTCCCGCTGGTGGCAGCTCGAGGCGCTGTACCGCTCCAACGTGAAGTACCAGCCCGAGTGGGCGCCGCGGTACCTGTGCTTCGACGACAACCGGCACCTGCCGCGCGTGGGCATCGCATCTGCCGTCGCCGAGGGGTTCCTAACGCTTCCCACGTTCGGGCATCGCGCGCACGCGATCACGCACACCGGACGACGCACCGCGGTGCCGGCGGCCCTGGCGGTCACCGGCGTCCTGCACGCCGACGGCAGCGCGCCTGATGCTGCCCGCCGGACCGATGCTGCGCCGAGCGAGACCGCCCCGGAGATGGTGGGACCGCGCCGTCCCGAACAGGTACGGGTGCGGATGGACAAGCTCGCCCGCCTGGCCGACGCCGGCATCGACCCCTACCCCGTCGCGGATCCCCCGACACACACCGTCGCCGCGGCTGCGGCGTCGGCGGAAGGCACGCGGGTGCGAATCGCGGGACGGCTGTTGCGGATCCGCACGTACGGCGGTGTCGCATTCGCGGTGCTGCGGGACTGGTCCGGCGACATCCAGGTGCTCATCGAACGCACCACCGTCGGCGACCGGCTCGACGAGTTCGCCACCGACTTCGACCTCGGCGACCTCATGGAGGTGAGCGGCACCATCGGCCGCAGCCGCAAGGGCGAACTGTCGCTGCTGGCGACTGCGTGGCGGATGAACGGCAAGTGCCTGCACCCGCTGCCCGACAAGTGGAAGGGACTCACCGACGCCGAGACCCGCGTGCGGCAGCGCTACGTCGACCTCGCGATCAACCCCGAGTCGCGGCGCCTGCTGGCCGCCCGGACCGCGATCGTGAAGTCGTTGCGCGACACCCTGTCCGGCCGCGACTACCTCGAGGTGGAGACACCGATCCTGCAGCGCATCCACGGCGGCGCCAACGCGGCGCCGTTCGTCACCCACATCAACGCCTACGACCTGGACCTGTACCTGCGGATCGCGCCGGAGTTGTTCCTCAAGCGACTGTGCGTGGCCGGCATGGAGAAGGTGTTCGAGATCGGGCGGGTGTTCCGCAACGAGGGCGTCGACTTCAAACACAACCCCGAGTTCACCATCCTCGAGGCGTACGAGGCGCACAGCGACTACGAACACATGATGGTGCTGTGCCGCGAACTGATCCAGGCCGCGGCCGTCGCCGCGCACGGCAGCCAGACCGTGATGCGGCCCGGGGCCGACGGCGAACTCGTGTCCGTCGACATCTCCGGCGAGTGGCCGGTGAAGACGATGCACGGCGCGATCGCCGAGAAACTGGGCGTCGACGTCACCCCGGAGACACCGCTCGACGACCTACGGAAACTGTGCGACGCCAACGACATCGAGTACCACAAGAACTGGGACGCCGGCGCCGTCGCGCAGGAGATGTACGAACACCTGGTCGAGGGGCAGACCGAGTTTCCCACCTTCTACACCAACTTCCCGACGTCGATGTCGCCGCTGACCCGGCCGCACCCCACCATCCCGGGCGTCGCCGCGAAGTGGGACCTGGTGGCGTGGGGCATGGAACTGGGCACCGCCTACAGCGAACTCACCGATCCCGTGGACCAGCGCCGACGACTCACCGAACAGTCACTGCTCGCGGCAGGCGGCGACGCCGAGGCGATGGAACTCGACGAGGACTTCCTGCAGGCCCTCGAGCACGCCATGCCGCCCACCGGCGGCCTCGGCATGGGCGTCGACCGCGTCGTCATGCTCATCACCGGCGGCAGCATCCGGGAGTCCCTCGCCTTCCCGTTCGCCAAGCCGCGCAACTGACGTCGTCATGTCGGTACCCGGACCACTGACAGTGCGCCGATACACGATCGCCGGCCTGCTGATCGCGGGCGCAATCCTGTACTCGTCGTGGGTGCTCGCGTTCTTCCTCAACTCGGGCGAGGGCCCGTTCGAAGGGTTCGCGAGCCAACTCGCGGCGACCGACCAGAAGTACGGAATCCTCTACCGCAGTGGCGATCTGCTGACCGGGATCGTGCTCACCGGCGCCGCACTGCTGGGACTGACCCTCACCCCGCGCCGCTTCCTCACCACCGTCGGCTGGGCGGCGCTGGGCGTCTTCGCGGTCGGCACCATCGCCGATTCCCGACTCCCCCTGCGATGTTCGACGCCGGCCTGCGAGGCGACGCAGGTGCCGCTGACCCATCAGTGGCACGCCCTGACCAGCACGGTGTCGGTGACGGCCGCGGTCGTCTCGGCGGTCGCGTTCATCATCGCGATCTTCGTCTACCGCGCGCCACGGACGATGTGGTGGGCCGGACTCACCGTCGTGGTGCTGTTCCTCGTCGGCACGCTGTGGATGCTGGTCGGCGTCGACGACCCGTCCGGCAGCCACAGCTGGCTCGGCTTCGCGCAGCGCGTCGAACTGCTCTCGATGAGCGGGTGGCTGGTCCTCGTCGCCGCCACGGTCCTCAGCGACCGGGCGTGGCGGGACGTGCACGGGGCTCCTGTGACCCCGTGACCCCGTGACCCGCGTTTTGCGCACTTGTCGCGGTCCCTCGGGGGTCCGAGCAGCGATAAGTGCGCAAAACGCGGGGGAAGAACTAGAAGACGGGGCGCAGCGGGTGGATCCCGGGGGCGGCGGAGAGGTGCGAACCGAAGGCTCCGGCCGCCTCACGCATGTGCGCGGACTTCATGTGGGCGTCGAGTGCGTCCTGACCCGTCCACACCTCGACCACGACGAACGTCCCCTGCGCAGACGCCGACTCGTAGAGGTCGTACGACACACAGCCATCCTCCTTGCGAGTGGCCTCCGCGAGCGTGGTGAGCGCGGCCCGCACCACGTTCTCGGATCCGGACTTGGCCGGGATGGTCGCTACGACATGCAAATTCGACATCGAAACCCTTTTCTGTGAGCGCCGCCACAGCGTGCGGCTTCCCGACGGTACCCTGGTCAGCGCCTTAAATGCCGCAAATACGCCTGCGCCCGTTCGGAACTCCAGCCGAACACCTCGCGAAGTCCCACCGTCATCGTGGCGAGATACGGACCCGACGGCGCGGTCACGGTGACGTCCTCGCGGGCGGCGACGGAGGTGAACGTGCGCAGCGGCGTGCCGTCCCGGGTCCCGAGATCGAGGATGCGGTCGTAGCAGGGCGGTTCCTGCGAGTGGATGTCGTCGAACTGCTCGGCCGTGACCAGGTAGGCACAGGCTGCAGTGTCACCCGGTACCTCCGGGGCGTAGAACGCACGCCCGCCGCCCCATACGAGGGACTCGCCGGCGAAGTACACGGTTCCGGGGAGTCGGACGCCGATCCGGTCGGCGGGTGCGCCCGGGTCCCGGGCCCCGAGGTAGGTGCGTCCACCCCCGACCGGGCGCCCACCGCGCAGGTAGCAGTCCAGCCGGGCCCACGACATGTTGGACCCGTAACTCACGTACCAGACCTGCACAATTCCGACGGTACGCGCACCCCTCATCGGATACAGTTTTGTATCGACAGGGTTCTCTGATCCGAAAACCGGGGGTGACCAGTGCAGACGTCCCGATCTGCGAGCTCCGATCCCCAGCCCAGACGGGTCACGAAACGTCGCGCGGAGACCCGGCAACGCCTGCTCGACGCGGCCGGTGAGGTGTTCGCGGCGGAGGGGTTCGGACGCTCCACCGTCGAGCAGGTCTGCGATCGGGCCGGCTACACCCGCGGCGCGTTCTACTCGAACTTCACCTCGCTCGACGAGATGTTCCTCGCGATGTGGGAACAGCGGTCCGCGCGGATGCTCGACGGCATCCGCACTGCCCTCGCCGACGCGGCCTCGCGGTCGTCGACCATGACCGTCGAGTCTGCCGTCGCGCTCGTCCTCGCGGCCATCCCCGTCGACGACGAGTGGTACCGCATCACCGCCGAGTTCACCGCGCACGCCCTGCGCAACCCGGCCCTCACGCGAGTGATGGCGGCGCGGGAGGACGCGATCCTGCAGACGATCATGCCGATCATCGAAGGTGCCCTCGCCGCCACCGGTCGCCGCGTCGTCGATCGGGAAGCACTCGGTCGCGCGCTCGTCGCCCTCCACGACGGCACCAGCATCCAAGTCCTGATGGAACCCCACAACGAGGCGGTACGGCGGGCGCGCGAGCGCCTGTTCGTCACCGTCGTGAGTAGTTACAGCAGCAGTACCGATACGGACAGGAGATAGGCCGTGGCAACAGAAGCCGACGTCATCGTGGTCGGAGCGGGACTGGCAGGTCTGGTCGCGACACACGAACTCGTCAAGGCCGGGCGCAGGGTACTGGTCGTCGACCAGGAGAACGTCGAAAACCTGGGCGGACAGGCATTCTGGTCGCTCGGCGGACTCTTCTTCGTCGACAGTCCGGAACAGCGCCGGATGGGCATCAAGGACTCGCGTGAGCTGGCCCTGCAGGACTGGATGGGCAGCGCCGGCTTCGACCGGGACCGTGAGGACCACTGGCCCCGGCAGTGGGCCGAAGCGTACGTCGACTTCGCGGCCGGCGAGAAGCGTTCGTACCTCAACGATCTGGGCCTGCGACTGATGCCGAATGTCGGATGGGCCGAACGCGGCGCCGGACTCGCGCACGGTCACGGCAACTCGGTGCCCCGATTCCACATCACGTGGGGCACCGGCCCCGAAGTGGTGCGCGTCTTCCGTGAACCCGTGCTCGACGCCGCAGCGCGCGGTCAGGTCACGTTCCGATACCGGCACCAGGTGGACGAACTGATCGTCGAATCCGGTGCGGTGGTCGGTGTCCGCGGCACCGTTCTCGAGCCGTCCAGCGAGCCGCGGGGTGTGAAGTCCTCACGCACTCCCGCAGCCGAATTCGAGTTGCGTGCCCAGGCGGTCGTCGTCACGTCCGGCGGCATCGGCGGCAACTTCGACCTGGTGAAGAAGAACTGGCCCGTGGACCGCATGGGCCGGGCACCCGAGCGGATGATCACCGGTGTCCCCGCGCACGTCGACGGCCGCATGCTCGGGATCACCGAGGACGCCGGTGGCAACATCGTGAACCGAGATCGCATGTGGCACTACACCGAGGGCATCGTGAACTGGGATCCCATCTGGCCCAATCACGCGATCCGCATCATCCCCGGCCCGTCGTCGCTGTGGCTGGACGCGAACGGCAAGCGCCTGCCGGTACCGCTGTTCCCCGGCTTCGACACGCTCGCCACGCTGAAGCACATCCTGAGCACCGGGCAGGACCACTCCTGGTACATCCTCACGCAGTCGATCATCGAGAAGGAGTTCGCGCTGTCGGGCTCCGAGCAGAACCCCGACATGACCGGCAAGGACCTCAAGCTGCTGCTGGGTCGCGTCAAGAAGGGCGCGCCGGGCCCGGTCGAGGCCTTCAAGCAGCACGGTGAGGACTTCGTGGTCCGCGACAACCTGCGCGACCTCGTCGACGGCATGAACGCGATCAACCCCGGCCCCCCGCTGGACTACGCACAGGTGGAGCGGGAGGTGACTGCCCGTGACCGCGAGGTGGACAACACCTACTCCAAGGACATGCAGATGATGGCGATCAACAATGCGCGTTCCTACCTGCCGGACAAGGTGATTCGTGTCGCCAAGCCGCACCGTCTACAGGATCCGGCACACGGGCCGTTGATCGCGGTGCGCCTGAACCTGCTCACCCGCAAGACCCTCGGCGGACTCGAGACCAACCTGGACTCGCAGGTCATCCGCCCCGACGGCAGCGTGTTCGACGGCCTGTACGCGGCCGGTGAGGTCGCCGGGTTCGGTGGCGGCGGTGTCCACGGCTACAACGCGCTCGAGGGCACGTTCCTGGGTGGCTGCATCTTCTCCGGACGGGCCGCCGGGCGGGCGCTGGGACGGAGCCTCGGATGAGCCGGCGCACCGCCCTGGTGACGGGCGCCTCGTCCGGTATCGGCCGCGAGGTGGCCCGCCTGCTGGTGGCGCGCGGCTATCGAGTCCTCGGAACGACACGCAATCCCGATGCCCTGCCCGACAACTCGCGACTGCACGGTGTCGACTACGTCGCACTGGACCTGTCGGATCGGGCGAGCATCGAGGCGTGCGCACGGGCGGCCGGTGACGTGGACATCCTCGTCAACAACGCCGGCGAGAGCCAGATGGGCCCGTTCGAGGAACTCCCCACCGATGCGATCGACCGACTGTTCCAGGTGAACGTCCTCGGGGCGGTGCAGTTGACGCAGTTGCTGCTGCCCGGGATGCGCGAACGCGGCTACGGCCGCGTGGTGATGGTGGGCTCGATGCTCGCAAGCTTCCCGCTCGCGTTCCGATCGTCGTATGTCGCCGCCAAGTGCGCGTTGAAGGGATTCGCGTCCGCAGCCCGCCGCGAACTGAGCCCGTTCGGGGTGTGGCTGACCACCGTCGAACCGGGCACCATCGCGACCGGCATCGGCGACCGCCGCACCCGCTACCTCGACGACCGCTCCCCCTATACCGGCGACTACACAACCGTCGCGAATGCGATGCAGCGCAACGAGGACCGCGGTATCCGGGCCGAGAAGGTCGCCGAGTTGGTGGTCAAGGCCATCGAGGCGGACAAGCCGAGGCCGCTCTACGCCGTCGGCAACATGGCACCACTGGTGTTCACCGTACGGCGCCTCGCGCCACGCGCCGTCACCGAGAAGATGATGGCGCGTTTCCACGGATTGAAGTGACCGACCGGCGATAGCCGACCGGCGATAGCCGACCGGCGATAGCCGACCGGTCGCAGCACCGCGCCGCACCGCTCTGAGGAGCGGTGCGGCGCTTCTCCATGCCCCGAAAAGCACTCATGATGTCCCGTTTCGGGTGGTATACATCATTTGCCGTCCTTACCGGTAAGTAAGTTGACCGGTAGTGGGATGCTCCGTCGTCCCGGGCGGTGTTCGGTCGTTTCAGCACATTTCATTGCTTTCACAACGACTAGGAGTTCTCATGAGCGGCAGAAAGAGACGATCGACCCGGGTCGCGATCGGTTCCGGGGGTGCACTGGCGGCGACGATGATGCTGGCGCCTCTGGCGACGGCCGTACCCGGCACGACACCAGTTCCCGGCGCCGCGGTCTGCGATCCGGCCGTGTCCCAGAGTTGTGTCACCGTCGTCATCAACAGTGGCACGTTCGACAACAACGGGTTCTCGTTGCCGATCTCGGACGGCGACCTGGTGATCGCGGCCAACGGCGTCACCGTCCCCGGACGCCCCCCGAAGTCCGAACTCCGACCCCGAGACGACGGCAGCAACGGCGTCTACAGCAAGCCGATGAAGGTACCGGGCGGCGTGCTCGGCGTTGATCTACCGTTCGACAATCTGTTCGGCCTGGCGGCCGTGACCTCCCAAGTCGAGGCCACCGAAGTGCCCACCATCAACGGCATCATCACCAACTTCGACCTCACGATGCCGGTGCGACTGAAGATCAACAATCCGTTCCTCGGCGACGAGTGCTACATCGGGACACCCGAGAACCCCGTGGTCCTCGAGCTCGATCGCGCGAACACCGCCGCAGATCCGAACGTCAGTCATTCCGAGGATCCGTACCCGGCCAAGGTGGCCTGGATTTCCAACATCAAGAACACCGCCACGGAGTTCGAACTGCCCTCCGCCACCGGATGCGGGCCGTTCGGCGTGCTCAATCCGATCGTCGACTGGCGCGCAAAGGTTCCCAACTCCACCGGCACCACACTCAACACGGTCGCGACCGGATACCTGTCCGGCAGCGGGGTCGACGGTACCGATCCCGCAATCGAACCGGCGAGCGGATCGCTCACCGGATCCGGCGGTTCGAGCGACTCCGGCGAATCCAGCGGCTCCAGCGGCTCCAGCGGTTCCAGCGGCTCGAGCGGCTCGAGCGGCTCCAGCGGTTCCAGCGGCTCCAGCGGCTCCAGCGGCTCCAGCTAGCGTCTGCCCGGCCACGGGTCGGCCGTTTCGGTCCTGGACGCGGCGTGAAGATCCACCAGTCCCCGGTCCGGCACGGTCGACCCGTTGTTGCTGATTCGGCGTCGAGGTCGAAGTGCGGGCGTAGACTCTGCGGAGTACAGCACCAGCGGCACACGACAATTCGGCGCGGTCTGACATGGCGGTCACAGTTGGGAACCTCCCGGTCGAACTGACCGGTTTCGTCGGAAGGCGGTCGGAAGCCGCGGAGGTGCGGCGCCTGCTGTCGGAGTCGCACCTCGTCACTCTGACCGGTCTGGGCGGGGTGGGCAAGACCCGGCTCGCGCTCCGTGTCGCCGAGGATGCGCGGCGAGCGTTCCGCGGTGGAGCATGGTTCGTCGACCTGAGCGAGTTGCAGGAGCCCGCGCTGCTCGACCAGACGGTCATCAGTGCCCTCGACGTCCAGGACCGATCCGTTCGCTCACCGCGAGCGGTGTTGATCGAGCACCTCGGTGACCGTCAGGTGCTGCTCGTTCTGGACAATTGTGAGCACCTCATTGCGCCGGTCGCCGACCTGGTGACCGATCTGCTTCGGAGTTGTGCGGGTTTGTCCGTGCTGGCGACCAGTCGGGAACCGCTGGGTGTTCCCGGAGAGTTGGTGATGCGGGTGCCTCCGCTGGGGGTCCCGACGGAAGTGACATCCGACGCGCCTCCCACCGACGGGGCTGACGGTGATGCGATGGCGCTCTTCGAACAACGGGCACGCGCCGCCGTTCCGGATCTTCGCATCACCGAGGACACCCGTGCCGTCGTGGGCCGGATCGTTCGCCGACTCGAAGGGCTTCCCCTGCCGATCGAGTTGGCTGCCGCGCGTCTGCGTGCCATGTCGGCCGAACAGGTACTGGAACGTCTGAACGACCGTTTCCAAATTCTCACTCAGGGGAGCCGGAATGCGCCGACCCGGCAGCAGACCCTCAAGTGGAGCATCGACTGGAGCTACGACCTGTGCACACCGCAGGAGCAGTGGCTGTGGCGGCACCTGACCGAGTTCGCCGGCGGTTTCGATCTGGACGCAGTCGAGGGCGTCCTCGCCGGGGAGGTGACGGACGGGGAACTGCTGGACCTCGTCACGACGTTGGTCGACAAGTCCGTCCTCGTGCGCGAGGAGGACGACACGACCGTCCGGTATCGCATGCTCGAGACGCTGCGCGACTACGGACGCGCCCTGCTGCCCGACGAGGAGAGGACGGCACTGCAGCGTCGGATCCGTGACTGGTACCAACAGTTCGTGCTGCATGTCCGCTCCGACTGGATCGGGCCCCGCCAGGTCGACTGGACGACACGACTCGACCGTGAAGCCCCGAACATCCGGGGCGCGTTGGAGTTCAGCCTGGCCGACCCCGACTCGGTCGAGAACGCACTGTCCATCGCGAGTGTCCTGCACGACTATTGGATCGTCCGAGGGCGGTTCAGTGAAGGCCGGTACTGGCTCGATCGCGCCCTCGGTCGCGAAGGAGAATCGACGATGCTCCGCACAGAGGCGACCGCGATCGACAGTGTGCTGGCGTCCCTCCAGCGGGACGTCGACGCAGGGTCGGCCCTGGCGGCAGACGTACGTCGTGCCGCCGACGGTACGTCGGGGTCGGGTGCCCGCGCCGCGGCCGACTTCGCGACCGGGATGGATTCGATCGCAAGGGGCGACCTCCGCCGGGGAATCGGATCCCTGACTACGGCCGTCGAGTCGCTCCGCGAGAGCGTCGACCTCGTCCGACTGGTCCCGGGACTGTACTGGCTCGGATGCGCCCTCTACACCGAGGGAAACCTCACGGAAGCCTCGGTGGTCTACGAGGAACAGTTGGCGCTGACGGAATCTCGCGGTGAGATCATGTGGCACGCAATGGCCTTGTCGGACTACGGATCCGCACTGTGGCTGCGCGGCGATCACGCCCGGGGCATCGAACTGCTCCACGAAGCCCTCCGCCAACTACGCAAGCTGGAGAACAGGTTCGGCTGCGCGTGGTGCTTCGAAGAACTCGCCTGGGCCGTCGCCGACCGCGACGCGACCCTCGCGGCCGTTCTGATGGGAGCGGCCGACGCCCAGTTCACCGCGATCGGCAGCCCGATGGCAACCTTCGGGAGCCTGCTCGACCACCACGACGCCTGCGTCGAGAAGTGTCGAAAGATTCTCGGAAACAGGAGATTCGAGATTTCCTTTCGCGACGGCACATCCCTCACCCTCGACGACGTCGCCGCTCGTGCACTCGGGGAGCAGCCGAACGACCCGGCACCGCCCGAAACCGCCGACGACCCGACCTTGACGCCGCGAGAGTGGCAGGTGGCCGAACTCGTCACCCAGGGACTCACCAGCAAGGCGATCGCCGAGAAACTGGTGATCTCCCAACGGACGGTCGACGGGCACGTCGAACACATCCGCGACAAGCTCGGATTCACCTCACGCACCCAGATCGCGGCCTGGGTGCTGCAACGAGACAACGACTCCGGAAGTACATGACCCGGGTCGAGTCGTGGTGCGGCGCAGCCCGTCCGGGCGTGCTGCCGATCTGGCGAACGGTCGGCAGCACACCTGAGCCGGTCGGTCAGCTGCCGCTCGAACCACCCGAGCCGCTCGAACCGCTCGAACCACTTGAACCCGTATCGTCGCCCGCTCCGTCGAGCGGATCCGTACCGCCGGCGGTCGCGGGGAACAGGAACCCGGTCGACGTCGTCGTCAACGACGTGCCGGCCTCGGCCGGAACCTTGGCTCGCCAGTTCACGATCGGATTGAGCATCCCGAACGGACCACAGCCCGTTGCGCCGGGAAGCGCGAAGCCCTCTGCCGTGTTCTGAATGTTGTCGAGCGCTGCGGTTCCCACCGGGTAGGGCGTCTCGAGATCCGTCGTCGGTAGGTCATCCATCGGGTTCGACTTGTTCAGCTCGAACACGACCGGGTTGTCCGCTGTGCCGATGTAGCAGTTGTCGCCGAGGAACGGATTGTCGATCTTCAGACGCACCGGCAATGTCATGTCGAAATCGGTGATGATCCCGTTGAACACCGGCGTATCCACCGCCTCGACGGTCGAGGTGACCCCCGCCAGCCCGAACAAGTTATTGAACGGAAGGTCCATGCCGAGCACGCCACCCGGCACCGTGAGGGGCTTGCTGTAGACGCCGTTGCTGCCGTCGTCACGCGGAACGAAATCCACTTCGCCGAGGTTGCCGGCGATGATCATGTCGCCGGCACCGATCGGCAGGGTGAAGCCGTTGTTCGAGAAGGTGCCGTCTCGCACCACGACGGACAGGCAGGCCTCGGTGAGGTCGGGATCGCACACCGCGCCTCCCGGGACCTGGGTGGTTACCGGATCGGCCGGCGCCATGGGCGCGAACAATGCCATGGACGCACCGATCGCACCCCCCACGACGGCGACGCGCTTGCCTGCGCGCCACCACGACATAGACGAATCGTTCTTCACGCTTGCTCCTCAGTTACCGAACTAGCGACACACGCGGCCGCTTTCGCAGACGCGTAGAGGTGACGGACCACGACGGACACCCGCCCGTCGCGAACTGCGTCGAATCGATCTGCTGCGCAGCGCGGTCAGCGTTCCACAGCACCGGATACGGATCCGAGACACGCAACTGCCTGCGCCTTCGGTCCGAACTCTGCGCGAATTCCACTGTTACACGGAGTAACAGCTGGGCTGGTTTATATCACAGCGCAATGCCGACGAACGGGCAATTCACGACTTTTCCGCAGCACGAAAATTTGATCTACCAGTCGGTAGTTTTGCGTGCAAGACTGGTCAACCATGACCAGCACACGTGCAGTTACCGTCGCGGTCGCGGCTGTCGGCGTACTGCTCCTGGCCGGGTGCAGCAGTGCGGACCCGGGCACGGACCAGGCAGGACACGACGCCGCGGCGAGCAGCACGGCGCGCGACGCGTCGCCCTCGTCCACGCCGACCCAGGTGCCGACGTCCGAGCCCACGGCCCCTCCCCCGCCCTCGACCGAATCACTCACCGCTGCAGCCCCGTCCACGTCAACCTTGGTGCCGACGACACCGGTGACGACCGTGCCGGCAGCTGCTCCCCTGCCCCCGGCGCCCAGGGCGGCGGGGGGGAACGACAGTCGCTCACCCGAGCAGATCGTCGGCGACTCCGGGGAACGCGGGCAGCGCTACCTCGGCGCACTGCGTGCGGCGGGTATCCCACCGACGGGAATGGACGCCGCCGAAGTGCTGTACGCGCAGGGCACGTGCGACGCGCTGGCTCGGGGCGATTCCCGTGCGAGCGTACTGGCCGAATTCGATTCGGTCGGAGGGGCTTACGCCCAGTTCCTTCCGATGTCGGCCTCACAGATCGCGGAGGTCTACGTGTCGACGGCCGAGCGGACCTACTGCTGAACGACCGCGGTGCCGGGCCCGAGCCTGACCGCGATCCCTCCCCCTCGGTGGGGAGGGATCGCGGCGGCTACTGCACGGCCAGGGCCGTGCGTGCCACGGACGCGACGTCCTCGAGCGACTCGCTGACGAGTTCGACCGTTACCGAATGGACCACTCCCGCAATCTTGTCCGCGGGACCGTAGTCCCGGGTGACCGGTACTCCGTGGCTACGCCCGATGGTGAACAGTCCCGTACCACCGATGTAGAAGGGGGTCGAGTTCTCCAGTCGACCGGCGCAGACTTCTTCGCCGTCGACACTCACGCGGATATCGGCACCCTTTCCGAGACCGCCACCGTCGTAGTCGAATTCCATCCGGGCCTCGTGTGTGCCCGGAGGGATCGGACGATCGCTGCGAACAGTCCACACCGACAGGTCGGCGACACTGTGGCAGTATGCGATCCGCCCCCGCTCGAGGTAGAGCGTCCATCCGCCGTCCGCGCGCGCACCTTGCGCGACGAGGGCTCCGGTGCTTCCGGCAGTGTCGAGCGTGAAACTCACATCGATCGTGTGTGACCGGTTGAGTACCTTGACCGCAGCGTCGGGCAGCAACGGTGGCATCGAACCCGGATAGCTGACGACGGACGCTCGCTCTCGAACGGCTGCGTCTTCCCGCATGCGCTGCATTCGAGTGTTGTCGAGGAGCACCTGATTGGTCGCCGCGACCTGATCGAACAGCCGACGCAACTCCGCCAGCTTCTCGGGATGGTCTGCCACCACGTTGCGCGCCTGCGTCCAGTCCGATTCGGTGTCGTACAACTCCCACACATCGTTCTCGAACGCGGTGTCCGCCGCCGCCGCCTGCATGGGTACCCGATGAGCCGTGCACGCGACCCATCCCTCGTGGTAGATACCGCGATTGCCGAACACCTCGAAGTACTGGGTGGTGCGACGGTCCGCCGCCGACCCGTCGTCGAAGCTGTAGAGCATCGACGTACCGTCCATGGGCTGCTGCTCCACACCGCCGACGAACCGCGGCATCGTGATTCCGGCGGCCTCGAGGATCGTCGGTGCGATGTCGGACACGAAGTGCCACTGGGAGCGAACCTCGCCGCGCGCCTCCATTCCCGCCGGCCAGTGCACGATCAGGGGGTTTCGAGTGCCACCGTAGTGAGACGCGACCTGCTTGACCCACTGGTACGGCGTATCCATCGCCAGCGCCCAACCGAACGGGTACTGCGGAGCGGTCGTGGGGCCTCCGAGCTCGTCCGCACGTTCGATGATCCGCGCCGAGGTGTCCCGTTGTCCGTTGAAGAGAATTCCCTCGTTGACGGTGCCGGTGAGGCCGCCCTCGGCGGATGCGCCGTTGTCGCCGAGGATGTAGCAGAACAGCGTGTTGTCCAGGACGCCCATGTCCGAGAGGGCGTCCACGACTCGTCCCACCTGGGCATCGGTGTGCTCGGCGAATCCCGCGTAGAGCTCCATCAGCAGCGCCGCGGCCTGCCGGTCCTCGTCACTCAGCGTGTCCCACTCCGGGACCAGATCGAGCCACGCCGTCATCTCACCGTCGTCGGGAATCACTCCGGCGTCCTTCTGCTTGCGAAGAGTGATGTCGCGCTGCGTGTTCCATCCGTGATCGAAACGACCGGAGTACTTGTCCCGCCAGGCCTTCGGGACCTGCAACGGCGAATGCGTGGCACCGAGCGCAAGATAGGCGAAGAACGGCTTGTCCGGCGCGACGGCCTGCTGAGTCGACACCCAGTCGATCACCTTGTCGGCGAGATCCTCCGACAGGTGATAGCCCTCCTCGGGTGTCGCCGGGCAGTCGACGGGGGTCACCCCGTCGTAGAGCGCAGGGTAGTACTGGTCCGTCGAGCCGCCCAGGAAGCCGTAGAACCGCTCGAAGCCCTCACCCGTCGGCCACCGGTCGAACGGTCCCGCCGGCCCCGTCTCGACCCCGGGCGTCTGGTGCCACTTGCCGAAAGCAGCGGTGTTGTAGTTGTTCTGCCGCAACAACATTGCAATTGTCGCCGCGCTGTCCGGGCGCACACAGTTGTACCCCGGATCCTCGCTCTCGAAGTTCGTCACGGTCCCGAAACCCACCGCGTGGGGATTCCGTCCCGTCATGAGGGAGGCGCGGGTGGGCGAGCAGAGCGCAGTGGTGTGAAACCTGTTGAACCGCAGACCGGAATCGGCCAGCCTCTCGGCCGTGGGCATGGCGATCGGTCCCCCGAACGCCGACGACGCCCCGAACCCCATGTCGTCGACGAGGACGACGACGACATTCGGCGCGCCGGGCGCGCCCGACCGGTCTCGAGTATCCGCCATCTTCGCTTCCCTCCATCGAACCAGCTTCCGGCGCACCGTCCGGCGCGCATGTACACACTTGTGTACATAGGGTAGGGGAAGACGGGTTGGTGTCAAGAGACAGAGCGGATTTGCGACCCCGGTCCCGGGCGAGCGCACCCCACCGGACGCGCCGCGTCGCCAGGTCACTGACTACGCTTGCGTCCATGTCGCGATCCTCAGACACCAGTCGCCCGAACGGACCCGAGGAGGCACGCGCCGCAATCCTGCGTGCGGCCGCATCCCGGCTCGCCGACTCGGGGTCAGGTGCTTCGCTGCGAGACATCGCCGCGGATGCGGGCGTGAACCTCGGGCTCATCCACCGCTACGTCGGACGCAAGGACGACCTCATCAGCGCGGTCCTCGAGGACCGCGGATCGGTGACGGCGGCAGCAGACTCGGCACCGGACGCGACCGAAGCCGTTCGCCGAATCTTCGACACCGGCGCGAACAACGAGACGTACATCCGCATCGTGGCCTGGTTGCTGCTGGAAGACGAGCGCACTCGCCTTCTCCCCGACACCTTTCCGACCCTGGACGCCATTCGCACCAAGATCGACAGCGGTTCCTCCCAGGAGCTCGGACTCATCGCAGCCCTGGTCATCCTCTACGGATGGACGATCTTCGGTGAGCGCATCCTCGAAGGTGTCGGACGACCGGCCGGAGACAAGGACGAGGTGTACCGATACCTCACCGATCTGGCCGCTGGACTCGTCACCGCGCCGGAGAAGCCGAGCAACCTCGAATGATCCTGCACTTCAACTGATTCGGAACCAGTACCGCACCGGCCGCAGCGCGTGCCGTCAGGCGAACGACCGCAGCCAGTTCACCAGCCACGACGTCGCGGTGGCGCCACTGCGGTCGACCACATACCGGCTGTAGTCCTGGTGCGCCTGGGAACGGTAGAACGCCTCGAGCTTCTCCGCCCGATCCTCGGTGGCAGTGTCGGACGACTCGGCCTGCAGGGTCGGCATCCCGCCGGCGGCCATGAGGTCCTGCACGATCGCCACGGCCTCCTGCACGTACCGTCCGGACTCCACAGCCTGCGGCGACGAGTTCTGCGCCAGGAACCCGGCCAGGCGAGTCACGAAATCTTCCTTCGGGGTGGAGCAGTACAGGTCGCCGACGACACAGAACGTGCGCGTCTGCGGCGTGACCCAGCCGAATCCGCCGACGCGGGGGCCACCGGCCCCGTTGCCGACCACCGGCGGTCCGACCAGGATGTCGGTCTCGGACCGGCGCGGATCCGACAGCAGTCCGACCGCGGCGACCCGCGTCGGCGACACCACTCCGGTACCGGTACCGAGTTCGGCGGCGAGGTCTCCGGCGGCGTCGGCGCCCTGGCTGTAACCGACGATCGCGAACCGGGTGTTGCCGCACCGCTGCGCGACGTCGGCGATGACGCCACGGGCGTTGTCCACCGCCTGCCGCTTGGACGCGCCGTACACCTCGGTCTCCCACGGGAACGCCGTGGCCGCGTAGGACACGTAGGTGACGCCAACCGAGGACGGCAGCGGGTCGGTGACGGCCGCCAGCATGCCCGGGCCGCGGTGCTCTCCGGGATCGGTCGTGGTCTCCCACGTGCCGGGGATCGCGACGACCTGCAGGTTCGGGCATGCCGGTGCCGCCTGCGCGGACCCCGCGCCGACCAGTGCCGTCGAAGCGAAAACTGTTGCGGCGCAAACGCCGATCGCGGACAACGCCTTCTTCACACGCATCAACACCGCACCCCACTCACTGATCCGAGTGGCCACTCCCTGGCCACATGCCGTGACGTCCCCTCCCATGACAACGCCTGCGGGTGACGCGACACGTAGATACTGGCAGGTCTACGTTGCGGGGCGATGCACGATCGGTAAACGCACGTTACCGGAGAGGCCCCGGTATGTGGTGGCCTTCCTCCCGAGACGGCCGAAAGCGCCCATCCCACGGGAATTGCCACGAGGCGACATACCGGAAGGACTGCGGGCCCCCTCGAATCTCGAGGGGGCCCGCAGTTTTCACTCAGATCAGCCTCCGAGGCTGCCGAACAGTCCCGACAGGCTGCCGAAGCCTCCCGGACCGTCGGGATTGGGCAGGGTGTCGGGGTTACCGGTCACCGTGACGTTCACGGGTGCCGCAGCCGAGTCGATGAAGCCGGCGTCGGCCGTGAACTGGGCGGTGACGACGAACTCTCCCGGGTTCTGGAAGAACGTCGTCAATGTCGCGACACCGTTGGCATCCACCCGCACCGGCCCGCCGAGCAGGGTGTCACCGAGCTTGAACTGCACCGTGCCGCGCGCGTCAGCCGGGTCCAGGCGCGCGGTGAGCGTCACCGGCGAGCCCTTGTCGGTCGACGCGACCGGGTCGACCGTGATCGTGGTCGCCACGTCGGCGGCCGGCGCCTCGGTGACACTCACCGGGTACTGCAGCGAGACCGACGGGGAGATCCCGTCGGCGCCGGAGTACCGGGCGATGACCCGGTGGGTGCCGTCGGTGGTGAAGGTGTGCGCAAGCACCGCAGCACCGTCATCCATCACGTCGGCGGTGCCGACGGCGGTGCCGTCGACCTCGAAGGTCACCGTGCCGCCGGAAACACCCGGCTCGACCTTCGCGGTCAAGTTGACCGGCTGGTCACGGTAGGCATCCTGAGCCGGTCCGGTGACGGACGTGGTGGTCTGGATGTCCTGCGACGTCACCGTCACCGTCTTCGAACCCGACGACGCGTTGAAGAACTCCGCGCCCAGGAACTTCGCCCCGTAGGCGTAGTCACCGTCGACGTCGAGCGTCTCGGTCAGCGACGCCTTACCGTTCACCACGTCGACCGGCGCGCCGACGTCCTCGCCGTCACGGGTGAACTGCACCTGCCCACTGTCCGGGGTCGGGACGACCGTGGCGTTGAGCGTGAACTCGCCGCCGTTGGTCACCGCGCTGGGACCGTCCAGGTGGGTCACGGTGGCGACTGCCTGCCGCTGGATCTCGATCGTGGCCAGCGGACCGGCCCCCGCGTTCAGCGGGCCGCCGGAGGTGTTCCGCGGTGAACACTGGGTGGGAGCCCAGACGGTGCCGATGATCGGCGCGTTGGCCCGGGGCAGGAACGTCAGGAAGTTGGCGTCGTTGCCGAACTGGCCGGCGTTTCCGGCAGTGCGCAGTTTCATCGAGATTTCGCCGGCCGCGCCCGCCTTGAGGGTTGCCTTGACCTGCGGCAACTGGAACGACGTGGTGCTACCCGACGCATTCGCCTTGATACCGCCCTCGGAGTTCTTCGAGGACTTCGGTCCGTTGCCGATCGTCTCATTGTTCCCGGACAAGCGAATGATCGAGCCGTTCGTGTCCGGATTACCGCTCTCGTTGACGACGATGACGTTCGGCGCGACACCCGTGATGTTTGCCGACGTCCCGGCCACCACCTCGGCGCCGAGGAACTCCGCGTTCTCCGGCATTGCCACATCGATCTTGAGCCGCGAGATGTTCGCCAGGCTTGCGCCGGAACCCAGATCGTTGGGCACCGAGATCGGCGGCGGCGAGATCGTCACCACGAACTCCTCACCGGGCACCACAGCGGCCGGGGCGTCGACCGTCACCGACGCCGCCTGCACCTGAGTCTGCGGCCCACCGGCCAGGCTCGACGACGGCGACGCCAGACACGCGTTGTCGAACGGTGTCGTCGTCGTCTGCGCGGATGCGGCTCCCACACCCAGCACGCCCACGCCCGCGACGACCGTCGCACCCACCGCAACCGGTGCGATGTAGCGATACAGCTTGGAACTCATCGATCCTCCTGCACTCATGTCGTCAGCCCCCCAGCGATCCGGAGAACAGCCCGGTCAGCGAGCCCAAGCTTCCAGCGCTCGGGTCCGTGGTCTCCGGCGCGGCAGAGACGTTCAGCACCACAGGATTCGAGACGGTGTCCCGGAAGCCTTCACCGCCGAGGAACTTCGCGCTGAGCAACTGGGTGCCCTCGGAGTCGAGCGTGGTGGTGATGGTCGCCTTGCCGTCCACGACGGCGACCGGAGCGCCGATGGCCTCGGTGCCCTTGTAGAACTGGACGGTGCCCTGCGCATCGGCGGGGTCGACGTCCACGGTGAGCGTGACGGTCTGACCGACCACGGACAGGCCCTGGACGGTCAGCTGTGCGTCGACCGCAGTGAGCACGGGTGCGGCCGGAACGACCGTGGCCGTGAACGGGGCCGAGGTGGATGCGGAGAAGCCCTCGGTGCCGGCGAACTCCGCGACCACCTGGTAGGTGCCGGCGGTGTCGAAGGTGTGCTCGAGGACCGCGACGCCGTCGGCGGTGGCCACGTCGGCCGTGCCGACCTCGGTGCCGTCGACGGAGAACGTGACGGTGCCGCCGGTCGGGATCGGGCGGACGGTGGCCATCAGGTTGGTCGGGCTACCGGCCTCCGCGGTCACCGGTTCGACGACCACGGTGGTGGTCTGCCAATCGCCGTAGGAGACGTCGATCTGCTGGGCCGTGGCGGCCGAGTCGGCGACGCCGAAGCCGCCGGCGAAGTTGGCCGTCACCGCGAAGTTGCCCGGATCGTCGAAGCGATGGTTCAGCGTGGCCGTGCCACCGCTGACCTGGACCGGGTTGCCGACATCGGTGCCGTCGACCGCGAACTGCACGGTGCCCTGGGCGTCCGCCGGGGTGACGGTGGCCTGGAGCTGCACCGTCGAACCGGCCTCGGCCGTGGCCGGAACGGTCACGGCGGTGCTGGTCACCACCGGGCCGACCTCGACCTGCTGTGCCTCGGCCTCGGAGTCGTGGAACAGGCCGGTCGCGGTGTACTTGGCGGAGACGGAGGACGTACCCATCGTGTCGAAAGCGTGCGACAGCGTGGCCGTGCCACCGCTGACCGTGACCGGGTCACCGATCGGATTCGCACCGTCGAAGAACTGCACCGTGCCCGTAGCGGTGGACGGTGAGACGGTGGCGGTGAGGTTCGCCGGGCTGCCCTTGCCGATCGAGGCGGGCGCCGTCAACGTCATCGACGTGACCTCGCGCGGGTCCTCGACGCGAACCCACGCACCGGCCGGGTTGGCACCCGACTGCGAGCCGAACGCGTAGACGTCGAACACGAAGCCGGCGTTGTAGTCGCCCGGGGCCTGGTTCGCGGGGATCTTGTAGGTGACGGCGAAATCGACGTTGTCGAGGTAGCCCTTGTTGCCGAGAATCGGAACCGAGTTGCAGCCGCCCCCGCTGCAGTACGCCGTGACCCCTCCGGGGGCCGAGGTGACAGTCGACTGCTTGCTGACCGTGTGCGAGAGATACTCGAAACCGGCAGGTTGGACCTGTCTCATACCGGTGATGTATCGACCGATACCTGCGGTCTTCCAGATCTTGGAGGTGTAGGTCACGGTGTCGCCGGGCCGGACGACGTTGACGCCCGCCTGGCTGGGATCGACCGCAGTGCCGTTCACTGCGGTCAGGCCCAGGCTCCACCGGAGATTGTCCGCCGATCCGCTGGCCGAAGCGGGCGGTGGGTCTGCAGCCGCAGCGACGCCGGCACCGGCGCCGAGCATCACCGCCATCGCGGCGCCGGCGGCAAGCACCGGTGTCGCGATTCTACGAAGGGTTGACGAAAACACGAATCCTCCTCGGGTCGGCCGCCCCCCGCCGGCGGTGCTGTGTTGTACATCACACAGGGCGAGACCCTATCCGTTGCAGGATCGTTGCGTAAGTGTTTTCTGGTCAAGCGTCCAGAACGCCGTCCATAAACCGGACGAAGGCCCCGTTCCACGCGAGGCGATGCGTGGAACGGGGCCTCCGAGTTCGAGGGTGCGACCGGCGGGGAGCGACGTTGGTCCCCGCCGGATCGCTCAGCGCTGAGGTGCGCTGGTGGTGCGGACCGGCGCCGGGAGCGACGTCGATCCTTCGAGGAACGAGTCGACCGCGGCCGCGCAGGAGCGGCCCTCGGCGATGGCCCACACGATGAGCGACTGGCCGCGGCCCATGTCGCCGGCGACGAAGACGCCGTCGACGTTGGTGGCCCAGTCCGACGAGCGGGCGACGTTGCCGCGTTCGTTGAGGTCGACACCCAGATCGGTGAGCAGGCCCGGCTTCTCGGGGCCGACGAAGCCCATCGCGAGGAACACGATGTCGGCCTCGAGTTCGAAGTCCGAGCCCTCGACCTTCTCGAAGCGGCCGTTCACCATCGCGACCTCGTGCGCCTTCAAACCAGCGACGACTTGCCGGCCGTTCTCCTCGCGTCCGACGAATGCCTCGGTGTTGACCGAGAACACGCGCTCGCCACCCTCCTCGTGAGCGGACGACACGCGGTACATCAGCGGGTACGTCGGCCACGGGGTGGAACCGGCACGCTCGGCCGGCGGCCGGGGCATGATCTCGAACTGGTGCACGCTCTCGGCGCCCTGACGGTGGCTGGTGCCGAGGCAGTCGGCACCGGTGTCGCCGCCGCCGATGATGACGACCTTCTTGCCCTTCGCGGTGATGGTCGGCTCGGCCAGATCTCCCAGCTGCACGCGGTTCGCGATCGGCAGGAACTCCATCGCCTGATGGATGCCGTCGAGCTCACGGCCCGGGATCGGCAGGTCGCGCGCCTCGGTGGCACCGCCGGCAAGGACGACCGCGTCGAACTGCTCGCGCAGCTGCTCGGCGGTGATGTCGACACCGACGTCGACGCCGGTACGGAACACCGTGCCCTCGGCCTCCATCTGCGCCAGGCGGCGGTCGATGTGGCGCTTCTCCATCTTGAACTCGGGAATGCCGTAGCGCAGCAGGCCGCCGATGCGGTCCTCACGCTCGAACACCGTCACCGAGTGGCCGGCCCGCGTGAGCTGCTGCGCGGCGGCCAGACCCGCCGGGCCGGAGCCGACGACGGCGACCTTCTTGCCGGTGATGTGCGACGCGCGCACCGGCTGGACCCAGCCCTCGTCGAAGGCGCGGTCGATGATCTCGACCTCGACCTGCTTGATGGTCACCGCATCCTGGTTGATGCCGAGCACGCACGACGCCTCGCACGGCGCCGGGCACAGCCGGCCGGTGAACTCCGGGAAGTTGTTGGTCGCGTGCAGCCGGTCGATGCCCTCGCGCCACCGATCCTTGTGGATCAGGTCGTTCCACTCGGGAATCAGGTTTCCGAGCGGGCAACCGTTGTGGCAGAACGGGATACCGCAGTCCATGCAGCGGCTCGCCTGGTTCCGGAGGGTCTCGGGCTTGAAGTCCTCGTAGACCTCCTTCCAGTCCATCAGGCGCAGCGGCACCGGACGGCGGATGGGCAGCTCGCGCGACGTGTGCTTCAGAAAGCCGTTCGGATCACCCACGAGCTGCCTCCATGATTGCGTCGTCCACGTTCGTTCCGTTCTTCTTCGCGGTCTCGATAGCGACGAGGACCTTCTTGTAGTCGCGCGGCATGACCTTCGCGAAATGTGCCTTCTGGTGCGACCAGTCGGCGAGGATCCGAGCCGCAACCTCGGATCCGGTCTCGTCACGGTGGCGCTCGATGGCGCCGTGCAACCACTCGAAATCCTCGACGCTGAGGTCCTCGAGATCGACCAACTCGGTGTTGAGGTTGGTCCCGAAATCACGGTCCGGGTTGAAGATGTACGCGACACCGCCGGACATGCCGGCGCCGAAGTTGCGTCCGGTCTTGCCGAGGATGACCACCTTGCCGCCGGTCATGTACTCGCAGGCATGATCGCCCACACCCTCGACGACAGCGGTGGCGCCGGAGTTGCGGACCGCGAAACGCTCGCCGGCGATACCGCGGATGAGAACCTCACCTGTGGTGGCGCCGAACAGGATCACGTTGCCGCCGATGATGTTGTCCTCGGGCACGAAGCCCTCGGCCGTCTTCAGCGGCGGGCGGACAACGATGCGTCCACCGGACAGGCCCTTGCCGACGAAGTCGTTGGCGTCGCCGTGCAGCCGCAGCGTCATGCCCTTGGGCACGAACGCGCCGAAGCTGTTGCCGGCCGAACCCGTGAAGGTGATGTCGATCGTGTTGTCCGACAGACCTTCCGCGCCGTAGGCCTTCGTCACCTCGTGGCCGAGCATGGTGCCGACCGTGCGGTTGACGTTGGTGATCTCCGACGCGAACGCGACGGCCTCACCCTTGTCGAGGGCCGGACGCGCCTGCTCGATGAGCTGCTGGTCGAGCGCCTTCTCCAGGCCGTGCTCCTGTGTGCCGGAGCAGTACAGGTCCTGGTCCGCGAACGCGGACTCGACCTTGTGCAGGATCGGCGACAGGTCCAGCTTGGACGCCTTCCAGTGCTCGAGCGCCGCGGTGGTGTCGAGGACGTCGACCTGGCCGACCGCTTCCTGCAGGGTGCGGAAGCCCAGCTCGGCGAGCAGCTCACGCACCTCCTCGGCGATGAACATGAAGAAGTTCTCGACGAACTCGGGCTGGCCCGCGAAACGCTTGCGCAGCACCGGGTTCTGCGTCGCGACGCCCACCGGGCAGGTGTCGAGGTGGCACACGCGCATCATGATGCAGCCCGAGACGACCAGCGGAGCGGTCGCGAAACCGAACTCCTCGCCGCCGAGCAGCGTCGCAATCACGACGTCGCGGCCGGTCTTCATCTGACCGTCGACCTGGACCACGATGCGGTCGCGCAGACCGTTGAGCAGCAGCGTCTGCTGGGTCTCGGCCAGGCCGAGCTCCCACGGAGCACCCGCGTGCTTGAGCGAGGTCAGCGGCGACGCACCCGTGCCACCGTCGTGGCCCGAGATCAGGACGACGTCGGCGTGCGCCTTCGAGACACCCGCGGCGACGGTGCCGACACCGATCTCCGAGACCAGCTTGACATGAATACGGGCCGCGGGATTGGCGTTCTTCAGGTCGTGGATCAGCTGCGCCAGATCCTCGATCGAGTAGATGTCGTGGTGCGGCGGCGGCGAGATGAGGCCGACACCGGGGGTGGAGCCACGCACCTCGGCGACCCACGGGTACACCTTGTGCGGCGGCAGCTGGCCACCCTCACCGGGCTTGGCGCCCTGCGCCATCTTGATCTGGATGTCGGTGCAGTTGCTCAGGTAGTGCGACGTGACACCGAAGCGACCCGACGCGACCTGCTTGATCGCCGACCGACGCCAGTCACCGTTCTCGTCCGGCGTGAAACGCGACGGATGCTCTCCGCCCTCACCGGAATTCGAACGGCCACCGAGACGGTTCATCGCGATCGCGAGCGTCTCGTGCGCCTCGGCGGAGATCGAGCCGTAGCTCATCGCACCCGTCGAGAAGCGCTTGACAATCTCGCTGACGGGTTCCACTTCGGAGATCGAGATCGGCTCGCGCACATCGGTCTTGAACTTGAACAGACCGCGCAGCGACGCCAGGCGCTCCGACTGGTCGTCGACCAGCTTGGTGTACTCCTTGAAGACGTCGTACTGGCCCGTCTTGGTGGCGTGCTGGAGCTTGAACACCGTGTCCGGGTTGAACAGGTGGTACTCGCCCTCACGACGCCACTGGTACTCGCCGCCCACCTCGAGCTCGCGGTGCGCCCGCAGCTCGGGACGATCCAGGTATGCATTGGCATGGCGCACAGCGACATCAGATGCGATCTCGTCCAGGCCGATACCGCCCAGGTTGGAGTGCAGGCCCGTGAAGTACTCGTCGACGAGTTCCTGCGACAGGCCGATCACCTGGAACAGCTGGGCACCGGTGTACGACGCGAGCGTCGAGATGCCCATCTTCGACATCACCTTCAGCACGCCCTTGCCGGCGGCCTTGATGTAGTTCGCGATCGCCTTGTCGAGGCTCAGGCCCTGCAGTTGATCGCTCTGCAGCAGCTCGTCGATGGTCTCGAACGCCATGTACGGGTTGACCGCCGCGGCACCGCAGCCGAGCAACGCCGCCATGTGGTGGACCTCGCGGGCGTCACCGGATTCGACGACGAGACCGACCTTGGTACGCGTCTTCTCGCGCACCAGGTGCTGGTGCACCGCGGAGGTGAGCAGCAGCGACGGGATCGGTGCGTACTTCTCGTTGGACTCCCGGTCCGACAGCACGATGATGCGGGCGCCGCCGGCGATAGCCTCGGAAACCTTGTCGCGCACCGTGTCCAGGGCCTTGCGCAGACCCTCGCCGCCGAGGGCGACCGGGTACACGCCGCGGACGACGACGCTGCGAAAGTGCGGGAACTCGGCGTTGTCGTTGATGTGGATCAGCTTGGACAGGTCGTCGTTGTGCAGGATCGGCGACGGCAGCGCGATCTGGCGGCACGACACGGCCGACGGGCTGAGCAGGTCGGCCTCCGGGCCGATGGTGCCACCGAGGCTGGTGACGATCTCCTCGCGGATCGCGTCGAGCGGCGGGTTGGTAACCTGCGCGAACAGCTGCTGGAAGTAGTCGAACAGCATCCGCGGGCGGGCCGACAGCACCGCGATCGGGGTGTCGGTGCCCATCGAGCCCAACGCCTCGCCACCGGTGATGGCCATCGGCTTGACGAGGAGGTTCACCTCTTCGTTGGTGTACCCGAAGATCTGCTGGCGCAGCACGACCCGATCGTGGGTCATGTACGTGTACTTGCTCTCCGGCAGGTCGTCGATCTGGACGAGGCCCTCGTCGATCCACTGCTGGTACGGGTGCTCCGCGGCGAGCTCCGACTTGATCTCGTCGTCCGAGATGATGCGGCCCTGCGCGGTGTCGACCAGGAACATGCGGCCCGGCTGCAGGCGCATGCGGCGCACGATCTTCTCCGGGGCGATGTCGAGGACGCCGACCTCGGACGCCATGACGACCAGGCCGTCCTCGGTGACCCACACACGCGACGGACGCAGGCCGTTGCGGTCGAGCACGGCGCCGACGACGGTGCCGTCGGTGAAGCACACCGACGCCGGTCCGTCCCACGGCTCCATGAGCGCCGAGTGGTACTGGTAGAACGCCTTGCGCGCCGGATCCATGCTCTCGTGACGCTCCCAGGCCTCCGGGATCATCATCAGCACGGCGTGCGGCAGGCTGCGGCCACCGAGATGCAGCAGCTCGAGCACCTCGTCGAAGCGGGCGGTGTCCGAGGCGCCGGGGGTGCAGATCGGGAAGATCTTGTCGAGCGCACCCTCCCCGAAGACGTCGGACTCGATGAGCGCCTCACGGGCCCGCATCCAGTTCTCGTTGCCACTGACGGTGTTGATCTCACCGTTGTGCGCGACGCGACGGAACGGGTGCGCCAGCGGCCACGACGGGAACGTGTTGGTGGAGAAGCGCGAGTGCACCAGGCCCAGCGAGCTCTCGACACGGTCGTCCTGCAGGTCCAGGTAGAAACCCTTCAGCTGCGGGGTGGTCAGCATGCCCTTGTAGACGAACGTCTGGCCCGACAGGCTCGGGAAGTACACCGACTCGCGGCCCGGGCCGTCCTCGCCGGCACCGCCGTCGCCGAGCTCGTGCTCGACACGCTTGCGGATGACGTACGCGCGGCGCTCGAGGTCCATGTCGGTGACCGTGTCGGCGGCGGAACCGGCCGACCCGATAAACACCTGACGGAACGTCGGCATCGCGGCGCGGGCCAGCGAGCCGAGCGACGAGTCGTCGGTGGGGACCGCGCGCCAGCCGAGAACCGTCAGGCCCTCCTCGGCGACGATCTTCTCGACGCCCGCGGCCGCCTCGTCGGCGGCGGCGTCGCCCTGCGGCAGGAACGCGATGCCCGTGGCGTACGCGCCCGCGGCGGGCAACTCGAAATCGACGACGGCGCGCAGGAACCGGTCCGGAACCTGGAGCAGGATGCCGGCGCCGTCACCGGTGTTGGGCTCGGACCCCGCGGCACCACGGTGCTCGAGGTTGACGAGTGCGGTGATCGCCTTCTCGACGATGTCCCGGCTGCGACGACCGTGCATGTCGACGACGAATGCGACGCCGCACGCGTCGTGCTCGTGTGCCGGGTGGTAGAGCCCCTGAGGCCCGGGAAGATGATTCATATCTACTGCCTTCGTATGCGTAAATGCACCGACGACCAGCAGCGCTGATGGCCATACAACTGCAGAGCACGTACCGACACGACACTGTGTTCGGCACCGACCGAGAATGGCTCGCCATTGAGCCTGAGCACGGGACTGACGTCCACCCCCGGCGACGTTGCTCGAGGGCGATTCAGACGGTCATGAGTCCACCGTGTTGAGAAAAGGTTAATTCACGCCCCCGGGATAAACGCAACCAAGGTTCCCCTCTCCACGTTGTGACCTGTGGTTTTCCTCCCTGTTGCTGGGGAAATGAAGTGCACGTCACAGCCTAGGGCGAATGTTTCGCACCCGACGGGCGGACGGATTGCAGCATCGACACGATCGTCGGGCGGTGTGTCGCCGTGGTGTCACGACTCGATCGCGACCACCGACACCGAGTCGCCGTCGTAGTTCGTCACGTACGCGCGGGTGCCGTCCGGGGTGATCGCGACCGCGGACGGACTGTCGCCGACCGTGACGGTCCCGACGACGGCGTTCGCGGCGGTACCGATCACCGACACCGTGTCGCTGGCGTAGTTGGTGACGTACGCGCGGGTGCCGTCCGGCGTGACTGCCGTCCCGAACGGACTGTCGCCGACCGCGACGGACCCGACGACGGCGCCCAGCGGCAGGTCGATCACCGACACCACATCGCTGTCCCAGGCGGTGACGTAGGCGCGGACACCGTCCGGCGTGATCGCCACCCCGAACGGCCCGTCGCCGACCGCGACGGACCCGACGACGGCGTTCACCGGGACCCCGATCACCGACACGTCGTCGCTGCCCTGGTTGGCAACGTAGGCGCGGGTGCCGTCCGGGGTGACGGCGACCTCGGACGGCAGCCGGCCGACGGGGACCGTGACCACGACCGCGTTCGCGGCGGTGTCGATCACCGACACCGTGCCGCCGTCGTAGTTCGTGACGAATGCGCGGGAACCGTCGGGCGTGATCGCCACCCCCTCGGGGCTCGCACCGACGGGGACCGTCGCGGTGACCGTGCCGGTGCCGGTGTCGATCACCGACACGGTGCCGTCGTCGGAGTTGGTGACGTAGGCGCGGGAACCGTCGGGGCCGACCGCGACGTCGGTCGGAAAGCCGCCGACCGACACGATCGCGGCGACGGTCTCGGTAGCTGTGTCGATCACCGAGACAGTGCCGTCGAAGTAGTTGGTGACGTACGCGCGGGAACCGTCGGGGGCGATCGCCACCTCCGTCGGACCTCCACCGACCGTGATCGTTCCGGTCACGTTGTCCGCGTGGACAATCGGCGCGAACAGGACGAATCCCACCACGGACACGGTGACCAGTACGGCGGTCCTGGACATCGCGATCATGCGCTTTCCCTTCTCCGAGAGGGCACATCGCCGAAGTCGGACAGCGCTCCCACACCGTCACGGCGGCGCATCTTCGTTCCTCTCCATTGGACGCCGCGCAGGCGGGCCTGTAAACGCCCCGGGTGGGAGTCGTCACACAAACGGTGCCCGGACCCGCCGCCGGACCTCCGGTACGGTCCCCACATGGCTGGCACGGCAGCGATCCTCGGCGGCGGCATCGGTGGGCTCACGGCCGCCAATCATCTGACCCGGCGCGGCTGGGACGTCACGGTCTTCGAGCGATCACCCGGACCACCCACGACCGGAACGGCGCTCGGCATGTGGCCGCAGGCGATGGCCGCTCTGGACGCGGTAGATCTGGGCGACCGGGTGCGGGACCTCGGTGCCCGACAGCAGCGTGCCGCGTTCCTGCGACCCGACGGATCGGTCATCGGTCGCGTGGACAGCGACCGCCGCACCGCCTACCTGATCTCCCGGCCCGCCCTGCTCGGCGTGTTGCTCGACGGCCTGCCCGGCGAGGTCGTGCGCTTCTCGACCGCGGCGCCCGACCTGGCGACACTCGCCGGGTTCGACGTGGTCGTCGCCGCCGACGGCACCCGCAGCGCCACCCGCGACGTACTGTTCGGCTCCCGGTACCGATCCGAGTACACGGGCATGACGGCCTGGCGCGGATGGATTCCGGGCGAGACGGCCTCGGTCACCGAGACGTGGGGGCCCGGTGCGCTGTTCGGCATCACGCCCCGCGAGGGCGGACTCGTGAACTGGTTCGCGGCCGTCCGGTCCCCCGCCGACTCGACCGGTGGGCTCGAGTACCTGCGGGCCCGGTTCGGTGACTGGCACCAGGACATCCGGAAGATCCTCGAACGAGTCGATCCCGAAGTCGTACTGCACCACGACCTCTACCAGTCGCCGCCGCTGCCGTCGTACGTGCGCGGCAACGTCGCGCTGATCGGCGACGCCGCGCACTCGATGGCCCCGAACCTGGGTCGCGGCGCGTGCGAGGCGATGGTCGACGCGGTGACCCTGGGCGACCTGTTGACCGAGCACCCGGTCGCCGACGCCCTGCGCCGCTACGACCGAGCCCGGCGCAGACCGACCCGACGCCTCGTGCGGGCCTCGCGCGTCGTCGGACGGGTCGCCACCGCCGAGCGTTGGACAGGGCTGCGGGACACCGTCGTCGGGCTCGGTTCACGTTTCGCGTGAAACATCGGATCGGAAGGCGATCCGGGGTGCAGATATAGCTACTGGCCGCAGCGAGTGGACAGCTGCGGCCAGTGCAGGACGAACATTAGCATCTGTTGAACGTTTGTCTCACAGGGATCGGAACTTCTTCGCGGAGTGTCCGATCACCCGTTTCGAACGCCCCGGTCAGGCGGTGGAGGCAACCTTCTCCTCGGCGTCCGCGGCGACCGGACGGGTCGAGGCAACCGCCTTGCGGCCGGGGATCGCCGACGCGATCGCCGCGGCGATCAGCGCGACACCGCAACCGATCAGCAGACCCGTACGGAACCCGGCCTCGGTGGGCATCGTGTGCCCGCCGACGTCGACGCTCATCTGCGCCAGCACGACGCCCACGACCGCGGCGGCCACCGACGTGCCGATCGAACGCATGAGGGTGTTGAAGCTGTTGGCGGAACCCGTCTCCGACAGTGGAACCGCACTCATGATCAGGGCCGGCATGGTGCCGTAGGCAAACCCGGTACCGACACTGCAGATGCACACCACCAGCAACAGACCCCACGTCGAGCCCATGAGCAGCATCGACGATCCGTAGCCGACGGCGATGATCAGGGCGCCGACGAACAGGGTGACCTTGGGGCCACGGACCGCCGACAGCTTGGCACCGATCGGCGAGACCGCCATCATCACCAGGCCACCGGGAGCCATCCACAGACCCATCGCGAGCATCGACTGCCCCAGGCCGTAGCCCGTCGATTCCGGCAGCTGCAGCAGCTGCGGGATGATCAGCGACTGCGCGTACATGGAGAAGCCGACGACGACGGACGCCGCATTGGTCAGCAGGACCTGACGACCCGCGGTCACCCGCAGGTTCACCAGCGGATCGCTGGTGTGCAGTTCCCACCACCCCCAGGCCAGGAGCACGATCACCGCGGCGGCGAACAGGCCGAGGATCGAGGCACTGCCCCACCCCCAGACGGCACCCTTCGACACCGCGAGCAGCAGGCTCACCAGCCCGACGCCGAGACCGAGGGCGCCGACGAAGTCGAATCCCCCGGTGGCCATCGCGGGCGTGGCCGGGACGAGACGCCAGATCAGCGCGCCGATGAGGACGCTGAGCACCGCGCAGCCCCAGAACAGCGCGCGCCAACTGGTGTTCTCGATGACGGCCGCGGCGATCGGCAGGCCGAGCGCACCGCCGATGCCCATCGTCGCGCTCATCAGGGCGATCGACGACCCGAGCTTCTGCGGCGGCACCAGCTCACGGAGGGCACTGATCCCGAGCGGCACCATGCCCATGCCCAGGCCCTGCAGGCCGCGGCCGATGACCATCGGTGCGAGCGAGGTCGCCAGCGCACACGTCACCGAGCCGAGAACGAGCGGCACCGTGCAGAGCAGCAGCATCCTCCGCTTGCCGAGCAGGTCGCCGAGCCGGCCGGTGATGGGCGTCGCGACCGCTGCCACGAGCAGCGTGATGGTGATGACCCACGACGCATTGGACGCGGACGTGTCGAAGATTCGGGGCAGGTCGCCGATGAGCGGCACCACCAGGGTTTGCATGAGTGCCGCCACGATGCCGGCGACCGCCAGCACTGTGACGATGCCGCCCGAACGGGCGGTGGACGCGGAGCTGTCCACGGGACTCCCAACTTCTGGATTCGATCGGATTTCGTTACTCGAACTAGTTGCAGAGTACAACCAACTTGCATCATGCAAACAACTTGTATCGCGCAATATCCCAGGTAGGGTGATATGTCCGAATTCGGCGGGCACAATGAGAGAGCATCGAGCACCGACGAACGGTGCAAGCGCCCGAGAGGACCGGCATGGAGAAACCCACGCACCTGATCGACTTCGAGACCATGCTGCTCGGTCGACACGTGCACCACAACAGCCCACGCCCCCGGCGCAGCGGCGGCCACCTCGACAGCAGCGCCTACATCCTCCTCTGCCGCATCGACATCGAGGGCCCCATGTCGATCGGCCAACTCAGCGACGCTCTCGGACTCGACACCTCCACCCTGCACCGGCAGACCACCGCGATGCTCGGTGACGGACTCCTCGAACGTATCCCCGACCCCGACGGCGGCATGGCACGCAAGTTCCGCATCACCGCGAAGGGCAGGTCGCTCCTGGACGCGGAACGCACGGGAAGCATCGCGGCCCTCGACCGGATCATGGCGGACTGGGACGCCGAGGACGTCGCCGCCTTCGCCGCCTACCTCGAGCGGTTCAACACCGCCATCGAACGAACAGTCGGACGCCCGTGGCCGCGGCCGTGACCCACCGGCCACCGAACGCGGAGAAGCCGCGCAACGCCTCAGCGTTGCGCGGCTTCTCCGCTTCGTGAACTACGCCGACAGGCGCTTCGCGCCCTCCGGCACCTCCAACTCGGTGGATTTCTCGTCCGCCTGCAACTCGCCCACCTCGCTCTTGAGGATCCGCAGCGACCGGCCCAGGCCGCGCGCGGCGTCGGGCAACTTCTTCGACCCGAAAAGCACCAGCAGCACCACCGCCACGATCGCCCAGTGGCCGGGGCTCAGGGCACCCATCAGGACGGCTGCTTGCCGTCGGGGTAGACCGCGTCCACCTCGACCTCGACCAGCCAGCCCTCGACCGGCAGCGTGCCGACCTCGAGCGCGAAACGGGTGGGACGGGCGCTGTTCCGCTCGATCGGGGCGGCGGGAGCCGCGGTACCCATCGGCACCAGCTCGGTGTCACCGGTGTCGAGGTTGGTGTTGGCGAAGAACTGTCGGTAGGCGCGGTTCCATCCCGCGTAGTCGGCCCGGTCGGTGCCGGGGGCGTTGTCGAGGAACACCCGCATCGTGACGACGTCCTCGAGCGTCAGCCCCTGCGCTTCGAGATTGTCGCGAATCTTCTTCAGGACGCCGATGCCCTGCGCCTCGGTGACGGTCACCCCGGCGGGCAGCACTCCCCCGCTGAACTGGCTGTCGATGTAGGACTCCGGAGTGCCCTCGGGGGCAGCCTTGTTCGCCGCGGAGGGGCCGAGACCACTGGTCTTGTAGACGGCGGTGTTCGCACCGATCGCGACGCCCTCCGCGATCATCGGATTGGCCTGCCCCGCCGCGATGATCGACTTCGAGACGAACGTGCTCTCCGGGGTGGTCTCGGCCTCGGCCGTGTCGGACGAGCACGCGGTGGCGGTGACGAGCAGCGCGGACGCGGCGAGGGTGGCGGCGAACGTCTTGCGGGCAACGGATCTCATGGTGTCTCCTCTACGAATACGACTGGGGTTCATGCGGTCTGAGCGACACGCTGGTGGATACTGGTCACCACGTCGCGAGCCGACGTGAACGCGCCGTGCTGCCACGCGATCGCATTGGACAGGTGGTCGCCCGCGAAGTAGATGCGGTCCACCGGCTCGAGCAGCTTGGTGTACTCCGCGGTCGCCGCACCGCCGTGCGAGTCGCCGGCCCCGGCCCACGACGCCCACGCCGACTCCGAATACTTGGTGCGCCGCCACGACCCGGAGAACGACGACGAGATGTCGCGGGTGTACTTGTCGCCGTGGATCTCCGAACCCTCGGCGAGCGCCTTCGCCAGCCGCTGCCGGTGCGTGAGCGACTCGAACCCGAGTTGGCGCCGGCCCGTGCTGTAGTACGCGACCACGACGCCACGATCGGAGTTGTAGTGGTCGTACGGGAACATGATCTGCGAGATGTCACGGTCGGTGTTCGACGCGCCGCCGTAGATCCGGTCCTCGATCTCCCACCAGCGACGCGAGTACTCGATGCCGAGCTTGCCCGACGACGTCGGCTTCGCCGCCCGCAGTGCGGTGATCACGTCCGACGGCAGGTTGTTGTCGAGGCGCTCGATGAGGTTCGGCGGGATGGTGCAGATCGCGTAGTCGGCGGTGACGGACTTGCGCTGCCCGCCGACGCTGTAGTCCACCGTCACCCCGTCGGGAGTGTTCTTCATCGCGGTGACCTCGGCGCCGTAGACGAGACTGTCCCCGATCTCCTCCGCGAAGCGGTAGTAGATGCGGTCCATGCCGCCCACCGGCGTCAGCATCGTCATCGCCTGGTCGTACTCGAAGTCGAAGGCGAAGTTGCGGCCGATGCCGCTCTGGATGACGTCCTTCATCGCGAACGGCTGCTTCTGCGTGCCGAAGTTCAGCCCGGCACCGGGCTCGGAGTCGTAGCCACGACGCGGCGAACCGAGGTAGCGGCCGTCGTCGGACAGGTCACCCAAGCCGGACAGGAACTCCGACAGCTTGTCCTTGTCTTCCTTGGTGAGGACGTCGTCGAGCGCGCCCAGGTTGGTGGCCTTCTGCAGCAACTCCGAGACGTACCCGAACGTGTCCGCCTTCGCGGCACGGTAGGTGACGGACTGGCCGGCCAAGGGCTGACTGCCGGTGTAGTTGACCATCGTGTTGGCGTTCTGGTTACCGAAGATCTGCAGCTCGACACCCAGTTCGCGGCAGTAGTCGAGGGTGATGTGGCCCTGTGGGACGCGGGTTCCGCCGAGGTTGTAGTAGTGCCCCTCGGAGAACGTGCACTTCTGCGTCTCACCGTTGAGGTCGGTCTCCTCCGTCCCGGCGCGCACCGACCAGATCCGGCCCCCGGGACGGGTCCGGGCCTCGAGCACGGTGACCTTGTAGCCGGCCTTGCGCATCTCGTACGCCGCGCACAGACCCGCGGGTCCACCGCCGAGGATCACCACCGAGTGATCGCCCTTCACCGACCCGACCAGATCACCCGGAGTCAGCGACTGGAAGCGATTGGGCGTGCCCGCCGTGGCCGGAGCCAGACCGATCGAGGACATCGCCCCGTACGCCAGGCCCGCGCCTCCCGTGACGCCGAGTGCCTGCATGAAAGATCTACGTGTGAATGCCATTTCACGCTCCCAAGTGTCCGCCCGGTGATCCGGGTGTTCTGTTGGGACTCATCCTGGCGACAGTGCGGGTCGAGCAGTTGTCGCCCGTGGAACGGTTCCGAGTGGCCGACTGAGAACACGGGTCACCGCGCGTGCACGACATCTCAGTCGAGTGCGATCGCCGGAAGCATCCGCGCAATATCCCTGTTACACAGCCGGACTAGCGTCACGCGCTATGTCCGCACTCACAGACGCGATCGCGCGCTCGTTCACCGCCGGTGAACCCGCACGACCTGCACTGTCGCCGATGCGGGCACTCGGGCGCCGCCAACTGTCGGGGATCGAGGTGCTGGCGCAGTCGGTCGCGACCACCGCGCCGGCGGTGTCGATGGTGGTGTTGCCGGTCACCATCCTCACCCACGGCCACCTGATCGGCGGCATGCTGACGATCCTGGTCGCCACGATCGCGGTCACCCTCATTGCCTTCTGCCTGTCGCAGTTCACCCGGCGCATGGCTGCGGCCGGCGGGCTGCACAGCTTCGCGTTCCGCGGAGCAGGTTCCCGGGCGGCACTCACCGCAGCGGTCGCGATGCTGGTCAAGTACATCGGCAGCGCCGTCATGACGCTCTACCACGGTGGGCAGGCGGTGATCGCGCTGCTCGCCTTCGCGGGCATCGGCGCACCGGCATCGATCGTGTATCCCGTTCTGGCGGTGTGCATCCTACTGTGCCTGGTGCGCGGCGTGCGATTCGCCGCGATCGCCATCCTCGTCGTCGAGAGCTGTTCGCTCGCATTCATCGTGGGGTTGATGCTGTTCGGCGACAACGCATCCCAGATCGCCGTCCTGCCCGAACCGTCCGGGAGCGGCGTGCTGGCCCTGATGCTGGCCGCGTTGTTCGCGCTCGCCGGGTTCGAGAGCGCCGCATTCTTCGGCCCCGAAGCCCGCCGTCCACTCGTCACCGTCACCCGCACCGTGCTGCTGACGCCGGTGATCTGCGGATCGCTGTTCGTGTTCGCCGGCTGGGCCGCCTGGACCGGACGCAGCGACACCCTCGTCAACGCCTACCTGCACGGCACCGCGACGGGGGTGAGCCCCGCCGTGGTGATCGCACTGAACGTCGGGCTGTGCTGCTCGTGGCTCGCATCGGCGATGGCGTCGTCGAATGCCGCTTCCCGCCTGGTGTATTCACTCGGCATCGAACGTGTCCTGCCACCGTGGTGTGCCCGCGTGCACCGGTCGTTCCGGACACCCGACGTCGCGCTGACACTCGTCGTCGGAGTCGTCCTGCTCGGCGGCGGCGCCTTCGCGCTGTTCGGTACCGGCGTGATCTTCGGCGACCTGCGACTGGTGGTCCGCGGTGCGGTGATCGTCGCCTACGTCGTGGTCGCCGTGGCATCGGTGCGGTTCCTCAGCCGGATCGGCGAACAGACACCCGGGGTGCTCGCCGCCGGCGCACTCGGCAGCGCCGCCGGAGGGCTGGTGCTCGGATACCTGCTGTACGTCAACGTGCTCGACGCGTCGTACGTCGTCCCCATCGCGGTCGCGGTGATCCTCGCATCGGGGCTGACGTGGCGCGCGCACCTGCGTCGACGACGCCCCGACGCCCTGCTGCGGATGGGCGCGTTCGACAGCGCCGAGACCGCCGACGTCCTGCCGGGCGCGGGCATGTTCGCCGCCGACGCGACCGGGGCGACGATCCTCGTCGGCCGGAACGGGCACTGATGGCGGTCCGCGACCTCGGCGGCAACGAACCACGCGCGGTGCAACGCGCCCTCGCGCTGCTCGAGGCCGCCGCCCGACTGGGCTCCGGCGCGTCGGCGAAGGACATCGCGGCCCTCGCGGGCATCCCGCCGGCGACCGCCTACCGGCTGCTGAACCTGCTCGTCGCCGACGGCTACCTCGTCCGGATCGCCGACCTGTCCGGATTCGCGCTGGGCCGTCGTACCCGCGAATTGGCCGATGCCGCAGAACGAGCCGCCCCCGTCGACAACAGCGTCGTGCTCGAGGAACTCCGGGCACAGGTGCGGTGCGGGGTGTATCTGGCGTCGTACACGACCGGCAGGGTGCGCCTGGTGGACCGCGACCCCGACCACGAACTCACCGGCGAACGAACCCTGGTGGCCGCACCGCACGCGTCCGCGATCGGCAAACTGCTGCTCGCGTGGCGCCCCGACGTCCCGTCCGGCCCGCTCCGGAAGGTCACCACCCGCACCATCACCGACCCGGACGCCCTGGAACTGGAACTGTCGGTGATCCGGCGCGGCGAGCCCGCCCGCGAGGTCGACGAGATCCGCATCGGACGCTCCGCCGTCGCCGTCCCCATCCACGACGGACACCGAACCGTCGTCGGATGCCTCGCCGCGATCGGACCCACCGGTCGACTCGCCGTCGACGACGCCGAACTCGCCGAACTGCTGCGGGCCTATGCGGGGCGAGTCGTCGCGGTTGCCCCGCAGTCGGCCTGAGCGCCCACTCGTCGTCGCAACCGACGGGATCCCGCGCCTATCGAGAAGGAATGCGCGCACAGGCTCATCGAAGAACCCGGAAACGACAAAGGCCGCGAGTTCCGGAGAACTCGCGGCCTTGTGCCTATTGTGGGCGAAGGGGGACTTGAACCCCCACGTCCCGAAGGACACTGGCACCTGAAGCCAGCGCGTCTGCCATTCCGCCACTCGCCCGAGCGACGTGGAAAACACTAGCATGCACACTTCGGAAACAACGATTCGTGCAGGTGAGAGCCGGAAAACACAATCTCGGGGCGGCTACCGACCCGCTTCCGCCAGGGTGTCCGGATATCATGCAGGGGCGGCCGCAGGGAGCATTGCGGCCGCGACACGCAGACAGACCGCGACCAACAACAGCAAGGTTATGCCGTGGGGATCGTTCAACGTTTCGAGCGCAAGCTTCAGGGGGCCGTCGGCGACGCCTTCGCACGCGTCTTCGGCGGCGGCGTCGTACCCCAGGAAGTGGAAGCCGCGCTGCAGCGCGAGGCCACCGACCGCGTCCAGCAACTCGACGGCGGCCACTACCTGGCCCCGAACAGTTACGTGATCACGATCAACGAGTCCGATCACGAGAAGTTGGCGTCGGATCACGAGCTGACTGTGAAATCTTTTGCGCGACACCTCGAGGGATACATCCGCGAACAAGGGTGGCAGACCTACGGTGACATCGACGTCCGTTTCGAGGCGTCACCGACACTGCACACCGGGCAGTTCCGCACCATGGGATCGGTGAATCCGGATGCCCGCCGCGACAAGGCCGGCGGGTCCGGGCCTGATCCTCGGGCAGGACGCGCCCCCGTACCCGTTTCACCGACCTCAGGAGCAGGCCCCATGACGCAGAACTCCGGCTACGAACCCGGCCGCGAACCCCGGGACGACCGCGGCCAGGACCGCGAGTACCCGCACAACGGCAGCGCGCACCCGGGCCAGGATCAGCAGTCTGCCCAGGACGGCGGCCACCAGCAGGACTACCAGCAGGGTTACGGCCAGCAGGCGTACGGGGCCGCACCGCAGGGCGGCTACCCGCAGGACGCCGGATATCCGCAGCAGGGCGGCTACGACCAGGGCGGGTACCAGCAGGACTACCAGCAGCAGTACGACCCGCAGCAGCCGTACCCGGGCCAATACCCCGGCTACCAGCAGGACTACAACCAGCCCGGATACGACCAGGGCTACCAGAACCAGGGATACGAGCAGGACTACCAGGGCGGCTACGACCCGAACTACGACCAGCAGGGATACAGCCAGCAGGGATACGACCAGCAGGGCTACCAGGGCGGCTACGACCAGGCCGGGTACAACCAGGCCTACCCACAGCAGGGCTACGACCAGCAGGGATACAGCCAGCAGGGATACGACCAGGGCTACCAGGCCGGCTACGCCCCCGAGGCCGGACGCACCCTCACCGCGACCCTGCAGCTCGAGGACGGCAGCGGACGCTTCCATCAGCTGCGCGAGGGCAGCAACATCGTCGGACGCGGACAGGACGCACAGTTCCGCCTCCCGGACACCGGTGTGTCCCGCCGCCACCTCGACGTCCGTTGGGACGGCCAGGTCGCGATGCTGACGGATCTGGGCTCCACGAACGGCACCACCGTCAACGGCGCGCCCGTCCAGGACTGGCAGCTCGCGGACGGTGACGTGATTCGCGCCGGGCACTCCGAAATCCTGGTGCGTATCCTCTGACCACCTGAGACAGCCCACACCAACAGCGCACGCCGCGACTCGGAACACCCGGGTGCGGTGGAAGATCATGATCACCATCGGCGGCTTCCACATATGATGCAGCCAGCTGAAAATGCCCCGGCTGCGTATCCGCGCGGCCGTGCCCCCGAAGGAGGTGTCGAGCAGTGCAGGGACTGATTCTCCAACTGACGCGAGCTGGCTTCCTGCTGCTGCTCTGGCTCTTCGTCTGGGCCGTCATCAAGACGCTGCGCAGCGACATCTACGCCGGTGCCGGCGGTGGCCGCGCGGCGCCGCGCTACACCCGCACCGCGTCGGTGCTGCCGTCGCTCGGCAGGCAGAAGGTCGCGAAGAACCTCGTGGTGACCCAGGGCGCCCTCGCGGGCACCCGCATCACGCTCGGAACGCAGCCGGTCCTCATCGGTCGCGCCGACGACTCGACACTGGTGCTCACCGACGACTACGCGTCGACCCGGCATGCGCGGCTGTCGCCCCGCGGCGCCGACTGGTACGTCGAGGATCTGGGCTCCACCAACGGCACCTATCTGGATCGGGCGAAGGTCACCACCGCGGTGCGCGTCCCACTGGGCACGCCGGTGCGTGTCGGCAAGACCGTGATCGAGCTGCGCCCGTGACCCTGGTTCTCCGCTACGCGGCCCGCAGCGACCGCGGTCTCGTCCGCGCCAACAACGAAGACTCCGTGTACGCCGGTGCCCGGCTGCTCGCGCTCGCCGACGGCATGGGCGGGCACGCGGCCGGTGAGGTCGCATCGCAGCTGATGATCGCGGCGCTGGCGCACCTCGACGACGACGAGCCCGGCGAGGACCTGCTCGGCAAGCTCGACGCCGCCACCCACGAGGGCAACGCGACCATCGCCGACCACGTCGAGGAGGATCCCGAGCTCGAGGGCATGGGCACCACCCTCACCGCGATCCTGTTCGCGGGCAGCCGGCTCGGGCTCGTGCACATCGGCGACTCCCGCGCCTACCTGCTGCGCGACGACCAGCTCACCCAGATCACCCGCGACGACACGTTCGTCCAGTCCCTCGTCGACGAGGGCCGGATCACCGCCGAGCAGGCGCACACCCATCCGCAACGGTCCCTGATCATGCGCGCGCTCACCGGCAACGAGATCGAGCCGACGCTGACGATGCGCGAGGCCCGCGCCGGCGACCGGTATCTGCTGTGCTCGGACGGTCTCTCCGACGTCGTCAGCGACGAGACCATCGCGAACACGATGCGTGAGGGCACCAACGACGAATGCGCCGACCGGCTCATCGAGCTGGCGCTGCGCAGCGGCGGGCCCGACAACGTCACGGTCATCGTGGCCGACGTCATCGACCTCGACTACGGCCAGAGTCACCCGATCGTCGGGGGCGCCGCCTCCGACGACGACGAGGAGGACACCCCGCCGCCGAACACCGCCGCCGGCCGGGCCGCAGCGATGCGCCCGCCGCGGGCCACCCCCAAGCGGGTCGCGCCGGCACCGGAGGCCCCGCCGAAGAAGTCGCACAAGCTGCGCTGGACACTGCTCGGCCTCGGCCTGATCGTGGTCCTCGTCGCCGGGCTGCTCGTGGGCCGGACGATGATCCGCAGCTACTACTACGTGGGTGCCTCCGACGACCGGGTCACGGTGCTGCGCGGGATCCCCGGTTCGATCCTCGGATACCAGCTTCAGGAGAGTGCGCTCGTCGGCTGTGTCGCCGACGACGGTGCCCTCACGCTCGTCGACCCCCATCAGCTGCCCGACAAGTGCCGGGTGATGAAGGTCGACGACCTGCAGCCGTCCGCGCGCGAGCAGGTCCGGGCCGGTCTGCCGTCGGGCACCGAGGCCGACGCCACCGATCAGATGCGCCGCCTCGCCGACGGCGACCTGCTGCCGG
>NZ_JPOC01000065.1 GCF_000738775.1 Prescottella defluvii | reverse complement strand
TCGATCGCGGCCCGGTCGTCGGCGACGACGGCCCCGGTCAGCGCGTAGGGCGATGCGGTGTCCACCGCGGCCAGCACGTCCGCGAACGCGTTCGGCACCGAGTCGTCGTACACGTGCACAGCCAGGATCGGGCCGAAGTACTCCTTCGACAGCGCCTCGTCGCGTGGGTCGTCCACCAGTAGCACGGTCGGCCGGACGAAGTACCCGACACCGTCGTCGTACTTGCCGCCCACCGCGATCTCCACTCCCGCGGCACCCCGGGCGCGTTCGATGGCCGTGACGTTCTTCTCGTACGCCCGCCGGTCGATGAGGGCGCCGCCGAAGTTCTCCAGGTCGCCGACGTCGCCGTAGGTGAGCGCGTCGACCTCGGCCAGGAACTGGTCCTTCATCCCCGACCACAGCGACCGCGGAACGTAGGCGCGCGACGCCGCCGAACACTTCTGACCCTGGTACTCGTACGCCCCGCGGATCAGCGCCGTCGACAGCACCGCCGGATCGGCGGACGGGTGGGCCACCACGAAGTCCTTGCCACCGGTCTCACCGACCAGCCGGGGGTAGCCGCGGTACCGGTCGATGTTCGCACCCACCTCACGCCACAGATGCTGGAAGGTGGCGGTCGATCCGGTGAAGTGGATGCCGGCCAGACGCGGATCGCTCAGTGCCACATCGGATACCGCGAGCCCGTCACCGGTGAGCAGGTTGATCACCCCGGGCGGCAGACCGGCCGCCTCGAGCAGGCGCATCGTCCAGTACGCGGCGAGGGTCTGGGTGGGCGACGGCTTCCAGATCACCGTGTTGCCCATCAGCACCGGCGCGGTCGGCAGATTGCCGGCGATCGCGGTGAAGTTGAACGGCGTGATCGCGTACACGAAACCCTCGAGCGGCCGGTACTCGAGCCGGTTCCACACCCCCGGCGACGACACCGGCTGCTCGGCGAGGATGCCGCGCGCGAAGTACACGTTGAACCGCCAGAAGTCGACCAGTTCGCACGGGGCGTCGATCTCGGCCTGCTGCACCGACTTGGACTGCCCCAGCATCGTCGCCGCGGCGATCTTCTCCCGCCACGGCCCGGACAGCAGGTCCGCGGCCCGCAGCAGCACCGCGGCCCGCTCGTCGAACGGCAGGTCACGCCACGCCGGCGCGGCCGCGGTCGCCGCGTCGATCGCCGCGCGCGCGTCGTCGTAGGTGGCGTTGGTGATCGTGCCGAGGATCGAGGAATGCCGATGCGGCTGAACCACTTCGATCGGTTCACCACCACCCGGCCGGTGCTTGCCCCCGATCACGTGCGGGATCTCGATCGCGGCGGACGTGTGCTCCGCCAGCGCCGCCCTCAGCCGGTCGCGCTCGGGACGGCCCGGCGCGTAGGAGTGGATCGGCTCGTTGCGCGGCGCCGGTACCTGCGTGACGGCATCCATGCTGCCCTCCTGCCCTCGAGCTGGGTGACTGCAACCAAGCTCAGGCTACGCCCGACACCGCCCCGCGCGCCCCACAACAAGTGCGCGAAGCGTCGGATCCCGGGCCCCGTCCCCGCGAAAAGTGCGCAAAACGCGGGAACCCGGGCCCCACGCGCGCGACAAGTGCGCAAAACGCGTGGAACCCGGGTACCCGTGTGGTCAAGACTGGGGGCGCGCCCGTCAGGCCAGGCGCGCTGCCGCCGTCACGCCAGGCGCGCTGCCGCCGCGGCGATCCGCTCGTCCGAGGCGGTGAGGGCGATCCGCACGTGCTGCTGCCCGCGCGGGCCGTAGAAGTCGCCGGGGGCGACGAGGATGCCGCGGTCGGCGAACCAGTCGACGGTGCCGCGGCAGTCCTCGCCGCGAGTGGCCCACAGGTACAGGCCGGCCTCCGAGTCGTCGACGGTGAAGCCCGCGCCGCGGACGGCGGCGAGCAGGATGTCGCGGCGACGGCGGTACCGCTCGCGCTGCTCGGCTTCCTGCTGGTCGTCGGCGAGCGCTGCGGCCATCGCGGCCTGGATCGGCGTCGGCATCATCATGCCCGCATGCTTGCGGACCTCGAGCAGTTCGGCGATCAACGCCGGGTCGCCCGCGAGGAAGCCGGCCCGGTAGCTGGCCAGGTTCGACGTCTTCGACAGGGACTGGATCGCGATCAGGCCCGTATGGTCGCCGTCGCACACCCGCGGGTCGAGGATCGAGACCGCGTCCGACTCCCAGGTGAGCCCCAGGTAGCACTCGTCGGATGCGACGATCGCGCCGCGTTCACGCGCGAACGCGACCACCTTGCGCAGATGCTCGACACCGAGCACCTTGCCGGTCGGGTTCGACGGCGAGTTGACGAAGATGAGCGCCGGATTCTCCGGGCCCAACTGGGTGGTCCCGTCGGCGCGCAGTACCCGCGCACCGGCGAGCAGCGCGCCCACCTCGTACGTCGGGTACGCGACCTCCGGGATCACGACGAGGTCGCCGGCCCCGAGACCCAGCAGCCGCGGCAGCCATGCGATGGCTTCCTTGGTGCCGATGACCGGCAGGATCGCCGCCGGATCCACTCCGGTCATCCCGTAGCGGCGGGCCACGGACGCGGCCGTGGCCTCCCGCAGCTCATCGGTGCCGTGCGTGGTCGGATAGCCGGGCTCGGCCGCTACCGACGACAACGCGGCCTGGATGGCGGGGGCCACCGGATCGACCGGGGTGCCCACCGACAGGTTCACGATGCCGTCGGGATGCGACTGCGCCTTCGCCTTCGCGGACGCGAGGGAATCCCACGGGAAGTCGGGCAGGGACTTGGCTACCGGGTTACGGGGCAACGCTCTTCCTCGACCTATTCCTCGCCCATGGGCGGGAGCGCCTTGATCAGCGGCGGGTCGAAGTCGACCTTGCCGAGCTTCGCGGCACCACCCGGGGAGCCGAGGTCGTCGAAGAAGTCGACGTTCGCGGCCACGTATCCGGTCCACTGGTCCGGCACGTCGTCCTCGTAGAAGATCGCCTCGACGGGGCACACCGGTTCACACGCACCGCAGTCCACGCACTCGTCCGGATGGATGTAGAGCATGCGACCACCCTCGTAGATGCAGTCGACCGGGCACTCCTCGATACATGCCTTGTCCATCACATCGACGCACGGTTCGGCAATCGTGTAGGTCACTGCTGCTCTCCCTGCCTTTCTGACTCGGGCGCCGAGGCGCCTCGCCTACCCGGCTGGTCGGGTCGTCGACCCGACGAACATCCGGAGTGTCCAGTATGAATCTCCCCGACCACAACAGTCAGGTAAGGGTCACCTCAGCAATCGGCCCGGGTGCCGGGCCGACGCTCAGATCAGCGGCAGAGCCGACGCGGGCTCACGCAACACGTAACCCGTGGTCCGCTCGCGGGCCGGACGCCCGATCCCCTCGGCGATGGCCCGCAACTCCGCCACCGTCTTCTCCGAACCGTGCTGCGAACCGGCCATCCGGGAGATGGTCTCCTCCATCAGCGTGCCGCCGAGGTCGTTCGCGCCGCCCTGCAGCATCGCCTGCGTGCCGGCGATGCCGAGCTTGACCCAGCTGGTCTGGATGTTGTCGATCCGGCCGTGCAGCATGATCCGTGCCAGCGCGTGCGCGGCCCGGTTGTCGCGCTGCGTCGGCCCCGGACGGGACGCCCCCGCCAGGTACAGCGGCGCGCTCTGGTGCACGAACGGCAGCAGCACGAACTCGGTGAAACCGCCGGTCTTGTCCTGGATTCCGCGCAGCACGTTCAGGTGCCCCACCCAGTGCTTGGGGCTGTCGACGTGGCCGTACATCATCGTCGAACTCGACCGCAGCCCCACCTCGTGCGCGGTGGTGATGACGTCGACCCACGCCGACGCCGGCAGCTTGCCCTTCGTCAGCACCCACCGGACCTCGTCGTCGAGGATCTCCGCGGCGGTTCCGGGGATGGTGTCGAGACCCGCCTCGCGCAGTTCGGTGAGCCAGTCCCGGATGCTCTGACCACCACGGGAGGCGCCGTTGACGATCTCCATGGGGCTGAACGCGTGCACGTGCATCGACGGCACCCGGCGCTTGACCGCGCGCACCAGATCCGCGTACCCGGTGACCGGCAGTTCGGGGTCGATGCCGCCCTGCATGCAGACCTCGGTGGCACCGGCGACGTGCGCCTCCCACGCCCGGTCGGCGACCTCCTCCGCGGACAACGTGAACGCGTCCGCGTCGCCCTTGCGCTGCGCGAACGCGCAGAACCGGCAGCCGGTGTAGCAGATGTTGGTGAAGTTGATGTTCCGGTTCACGACGTACGTGACGTTGTCGCCGACGGCCTCCTTGCGCAGCGCGTCGGCGAGGGCGACGACGGCCTCGAGACCGTCCCCGTCGGCGGTCGCGAGCGCGAGGTACTCGTCGTCCGACAGTCCGGCCGGGTCCCGTTCGGCGGCGCGCAGCGCGGCCAGCACGTCGGTGTCCACCCGCGTCGGCGCGGCGCGGCCGAGTTCGAGCACCTGCTCACGGACGGTCTCCCAGTCCCCGAACGCGCTGCCGAGGTCGGAACGGGTCTCGGTGTTGCGGCCGTCGGTGTCGATCTCGGTGTTGAGGTCCACCCGGCCCGACGACACCCACTCCTCGTCCGGTTCCTGCCACGGCAGGCCCGCCGGCTTGACGTCCGGCCGTGCCATACCCGTCTCCGGGTCGGTGAGCGCCCGCACGTGCGCACCGATCCGCGGGTCGATCCACGGGTGCCCGGCCAGCACGTACTGCGGTTGGGCCGCGGTCCGTTCGACGAGCGTGTATCCGGCCTGGGCGGTGACCTCGGCGAGTGTGTCCAGATTCGGCCACGGCCGTTCGGGATTCACGTGATCCGGTGTCAGCGGCGACACCCCACCCCAGTCGTCGACACCGGCACCGATGAGGGCCAGGCACTCGGCCTCGGAGACCAGGTTGGGCGGCGACTGGATCCGCATGCCCGGACCGAGCAGCAGACGCGTGACCGCGATGGCCGCGAGGAACTCCTCGAGGTTCGCGTCGGGGGCGTCGCGCATCGCGGTGTCGGGCTTGGCCAGGAAGTTCTGCACGATCACCTCCTGCACGTGACCGAAGGCCTTGTGCAGCTTGCGGATCGCCATGATCGACTCGGCGCGCTCGGCGACCGTCTCACCGATCCCGACGAGGATGCCGGTGGTGAACGGCACCGACAACCGGCCCGCGTCGGTGAGCGTCCGCAGTCGCACCTCGGGGTTCTTGTCGGGGCTGCCGTAGTGGCACTCCCCCTTGTCGGTGAACAGCCGCGTCGACGTCGTCTCGAGCATCATCCCCATCGACGGCGCGACCGGCTTGAGACGCGAGATCTCCTCCCAGCTCATGACACCCGGGTTGAGGTGCGGCAGCAGTCCGGTCTCCTCGAGCACCCGGATCGCCATCGCACGCACGTAGTCGAGCGTGGAGTCGTAGCCGCGCTCGTCGAGCCACTGCTTCGCCTCGGGCCAGCGCTCCTCCGGCCGGTCCCCGAGGGTGAACAACGCTTCCTTGCAACCTAATTCGGCACCCTGACGCGCGATCTCGAGGATCTCGTCCGGCTCCAGGTACATGCCGTGACCGGCGGCGCGCAGCTTGCCGGGCACCGTGACGAACGTGCAGTAGTGGCACTTGTCGCGGCACAGGCGGGTGATCGGGACGAACACCTTGCGCGAGTACGACACCGTCTGCGGTCGACCCGCCGCGAGCAGGCCCGCGTCGCGCACCTTCGCGGCCGAGGTGCACAGGTCCTCGAGGTCGGCGCCGCGCGCATGCAGCAGCGTGGTCGCCTCGTCGACGTTGAGCGTGGCCCCGTCCCGCGCGCGACGAAGGACGCGTCGCATCGCGCTCGGGGACGGCGGTGCGGTCGCCACCGGGTGCCCCGGCACCGACGGATTCGGCAGGATCGTGGGCCGGTCGGTGTCATCGCTCGAGTGAGTCACCCGTCGATCATGCGTCACCCGCCCCGGCATCTGCCACCGCGGGTCCCGGTCGATCCACTCACCCGCGGGGATAGTCCTCGTCGACCGGCACGCTGCGGCGCTGCTCCGCCGCATCCGCCTCGTTCACTTCGAGCGGCGGCTCGCTCCGGTCCGAATCCTCGCGGTCCTCGTCGCCCGCAGCCGGGGTCATCTGCTCCACCAGATCGGCCTCGGGCACGTCGGCGGGGCGGACGACGTCGTCCTCCTGCTCGGCGCTCTCGGCGTTCCCGGCGTTGTCGGCTCCGGATCGTTCCATGACGACCACCTTCCGTCTCGGCAGACTCTCGCGGCCACCTCCACCATAGGACGCGCAGCGCCGGCTCGGGCAGGATGAGGTCGTGAGCCTTCCCCCGGACCCCGTACCGGTCGAACGAGCGGTGACGATGGCCGATCCGAAGTGGCGCCCCAGCGTCCGCGCCCCACGCCTGTGGGCGACGACGGCCGCCCTGATCTGGCTACCGGTGTTCGTCGCGCAGGTCGTGTGGGCGGCCGTCGTCGGGACCTGGACCACATGGCCGCACATGCTAGTTTTCGCGCTCACCGCGGTCGTGGCGGTGGTCGACATCGTGGTCGTGCCCCGGTGGCGCTACCGGGTGCACCGCTGGGAGATCAGCGACGACGCCGTCTACACCCGCACCGGCTGGTTCAACCAGGAGCGGCGCATCGCACCCATCACCCGGATCCAGACCGTCGACACCGAGCGCGGCCCACTGGACCGCCTCTTCGGGCTCGCGACGGTCACCGTCACCACCGCGTCGTCCGCCGGCGCGGTCAAGATCACCGCACTCGACCTCGACGTCGCCGACCGCGCCGTCGAACACCTCACCGAGATCGCCGCCCGCAACGTCGGAGACGCGACGTGAGCGTGCCCGTCGAGCAGTCCGATGACGCCGCCCTCGCCGCCGAGGCGGACCAGCCGTGGCTGCGCCTCGACAAGCGGATGCTGCTCGTCCATCCCGTCAACGAGGTCCTCAAACTGCTCCCCGTGATCGCGGTGTCGTGGCTCGTCGGCAGCCGCAGCGGAAACAACTACTGGGGTCTGGTCGCGGTCGCCGTCCTCGTCGCCTACGGCGTGCTCCGCTGGTTCACGACCACGTACCGCATCGGCCCCGTGCACGTGCAATTGCGGCACGGCGTCTTCCAGAAGAAGGTGCTGTCGGTGCCGCGGACCCGTATCCGCTCCGTCGACGTCGAAGCGGGGGTGCTGCACCGGCTGCTCGGGCTGGCCGTGCTCCGGATCGGAACCGGGCGGCAGACCCAGCGCGGCGAGAACCGATTCGAGCTCAACGCGCTGGATGCCACCCTCGTCCCGGAACTGCGGGCGGCGCTGCTCGCCGGACACCGCGACCCGCGCCCCGCACCGGCCGCCGATGCCGGCACGGACACCGCACCGCCCGAGCGGCCCGACGTCGAGATCGGCCACTGGTCGCCGTCGTGGGTGCGCTATGCACCGTTCTCGGTGACCGGCCTGATCGCGATCGGCGCGCTGGTGGGCATCGTCTTCCAGTACGGGCTGGCCGACCGGATCGCCCGCTCCCCCGCCCTCGCCGACGGTTTCGACTCCGCCGAACGGGCCGGCGCGCTGGGCCTCGCTCTCCTCGGCCTGGTCGGGCTGGTGATCCTGTTCGTCGCCGCGAGCGTCCTCGCGTGCGGACGCTACCTGGTGGTGTACGGCCGGATGAGCGTCACCGACAACGGCCGGACGCTGCACGTCGGGCACGGCCTGCTGCGGACCCGGCAGACCACCCTGGACCGGGCGCGACTGCGCGGCACGACCCTGAAGGAGCCACTGCTGCTGCGCGCCGCGGGTGGGGCGTCGCTCGACGCGATCATGACGGGCGTGTCCGCCGAGCACAAGGAATCGTCGCTGCTGCTGCCGCAGAGCCCGCGGGCCGAGGCCACCCGGGTGATGGCCACCGTGCTCGGCGACAGCCGCCAGGCGGACGTCACGCTGATCCCGCACGGACCGGCCGCGCGCCGACGCCGGTATACCCGCGCGCTGTGGCCGGCCGTCGCCGCCGCGCTGATCGCCGTCGGGTTCGTCGCCGCGGGCCGTCACGTGCCGTGGCCCGCCTGGGCCGGGGTCGCACTGCTCGTCGCCGCAGGCACCGGACTGGCCTGGGACCGCTACCGCGGACTCGGGCACGCGGTACTGCCGGGCTGGCTGATCACCCGCAGCGGATCGCTGGATCGCCGCCGCGACAGCATCGAGGCCGCCGGCATCATCGGCTGGACGGTGCGGCAGACGTTCTTCCAGCGCCGCGCCGGTGTCGCCACCGTGATCGCGGCGACCCCTGCCGGTACCGGCAGGTACGTCGTCCACGACCTCCCCGTCGAGCAGGCCTGGGCACTGGTCGACGCCGTCACCCCCGGCGCGGGCGGGATCTGGCGACGGCCCGGCTAGCGAATCGAGCTGCCGTGCTCGGTCATCGGCATCACCTCGACGGTCATGTACGGGAACAGCGGTAGGTTCCACAGGATCTCGTGGAGTTCGTCGGCCGAGTCCACATCGAAGATGCTGATGTTGCTGTACCGGCCCACGATTCGCCACAGGTGCGCCCACTTGCCCTGACGCTGGAGCTCCTGCGAGTACGCCTTCTCGCGCGCGAGGGTCTCGGCGCGCATCACGGGATCCAGATCGTGGGGAATGTCGACGTCCATTCGGACGTGGAAGAGTGCCACGGGTTCTCCTCGTTCTTCTCGGTGATCAGCGCCCGGGATCAGTCGCGGGCGAGGTGCCTGACGACGTCCATGTCGAGTTCGACGCCGAGCCCCGGACCCGGAGGCAGATGAACCTGCCCCTCGGAGTAGTCGAGTGGGGTCTGCAGCAGTTCGACGGCGAACAACTGCGGACCGAAGAGCTCGGTGCCGAAGTTGATCCCCGGTTCCGCGCAGGCGAAGTGGATCGACGCCGCGGTGCCGATGGGCCCCTCGATGGACGTGGCACCGTGACACCGGATGCCGGCCGCTTTCGCGACCGCCACCACTTCCTTGCTGCGTTGCAGGCCACCACATTTCGTGGTCTTGACGGCGAGCACATCGGCCGCGCCGAGCTTGGCGATCCCCAGCGCGTCGTGCGGGGTGTGTACCGACTCGTCGGCCATCACCGGTGCCGCGACGAGACGGTTGAGTTCGGCGAGCACCTCGACCTGCTCGGCGGGGGTGGGTTGCTCGACGAGTTCGACGCCGCCGTCGACGAGTTCGGGCACGAAGCGCAACGCGGTGAGCCGGTCCCAGCGCGCGTTGACATCGATGCTCACGCCCGCCTTGCCGCCGAGGGACTGCGCGATCGAAACCACCCGCTCCGTGTCGACGGCCGGGTCCAGCGCGCCCATCTTGAGCTTGAACGAGAAGTTCAGGCGCGCCTCCATCTTGTGCGCGACCTCCTCGAGGATCTCCTCCACGGGGGCCGCTCCGAGCGCCCACCGGACGTCGACCCCGGTGCGGAAGGCACCGCCGAGCAGCGTGTGCACCCCGACGCCGAGATGCCGGGCGTACGCGTCGTGCAGTGCGACGTCCACGGCGGCCTTCGCGAACCGCGCGTTCGCGACGATTCCTTCGAGATCCACCATGATGCCGGTGATCTCGTCGACACCGCGGCCGACGATGCACGGCGCGATGTAGCGGTCGACGATCACCTTCATCGTCTCGACGGATTCGCCACCCCACCAGGGCCCTCCGGGGACCACGCCCTCACCGTGACCGGTGACGCCGCCGGCGGTCGTGATTGCGACGAGCAGGATCGGCTGTTTCTCGGCGGTCGTGGTGGCGAACTTGTGGGGACGCACCAGTGGCACGTCGATGATGGTCGTCTCGACGGAGACGACGGCGAGATCGGGGTCGGGCATCGGAAGGCAACTCTCCATCGGATCGGGAGCACCGAACTCCGGTGCCCCAGTGAGACACCGGAATTCGTGTCGGCTCAGGCCTCGGGGTCGAGGGCGAAGTTGTACATCACGTAGTTCTTGCCGTCGCCCCCGACCTTCGGATCGAGGATCAGCTCCGGCTTGGTCGCGGTCGCCACGTCGTCCTCGAGCCACTGACCGCCCGCGAAGTACAGCTGAGTCGTGATCGTCGCCCGGCCGGGAGCCTTCACCATGAGGTGCAGGTGGGCCGGTCGCCACGGGTGCCCGCCGTAGGATTCGATGAACCAGCCCGTCGGCCCGTCGTGCGGGATCTGGTAGGGCGCGGGCTGCAGCGTGGTGATCTCGTAGCGCCCCTCGCCGTCACAGACGATCGTGCCGCGCAGGTTCCATTCGGGTAGGTTCGGCGCGAACCGCGAGTAGAACCCGTCCTCGTCGGCATGCCAGAGTTCGACAGTGGCGCCGGCGAGTCCGTTGCCGGCCAGATCGGTGACCTGACCCGAGAACACCAACGGGGTCGCCTCGGCATCCTTCGCGGTCATCGGCATCGTGCACGTGGACGGCAGTTCAGGTGCGTTCGCGACGTAGTACGGGCCCTCGATGCTGCCCTTGGTGCCGGCAAGGGCGTTGCGACTGTAGTTGACGTCCTCGATCTCGTGCTCGACGAACACGTCCAGCCACAGCGGCACCTCGCCGTATTCCCCGACGTCGATGATCCACTGCTTGACCACCCGGTACTCGTCGTAGGTGACCTGATGCCTGTGGATGATGTCCCCGAACGCCGCGAGCACGTCCCGGTAGATCGCGGCGGCTCGCTCCTTCGAGGTGTCCGCCGAGACGCGCTCGGACTTGAACTTGTCGGTGGCGGCGTTGCCCGATGCGTGCGCGGTCGCCGTTTCGGTGCTGGTCATGGGTCCTCCTCATCGAGGCTCGAACAGTGACGGTCGAGAAAAAGTCGTGGCGGCGGGTGAATACGGGCAGACGCGCCCCCACACCGCAGATGTACGCTGTGCGTACATTAGAATCGCTCTGCGTACACCCCATACTGTGCGTCGAGTCACATCAGTTGTCAACACCCGACCTCGAAGTCACCACCGAACCCGCAGCCAGGAGCATCCGATGCCGAACGAAGACCGGGATTTCATCCAGAGCATCGAACGGGGCTTCGCGGTACTGCTCGCCTTCGACGAGCACCACCCCAACCCGTCGCTGGCCGAACTCGCCACCAAGACCGACCTGTCCCGGCCGGCAGTCCGCCGCATCCTGCTCACGCTGCAGAAACTCGGCTACGTCACCGCGAACGGGACCCGATGGTCGCTCACCCCCCGCGTACTGAGCATCGGCCAGCACTACTCCGCGTCCCACGCCCTCGTCGAGTTCGCGATGCCGCGACTCGTCCAACTGTCCGAGCACACAGACGAATCCGCCTCGCTGGGCGTACTCGACGGAGCCGACGTGGTGTACGCCGCCCGTGTACCCGTCCGACGGATCATGAGCATCAACGTCTCCGTCGGCACCCGCGTGCCCGCCTACGCAACATCGATGGGGCGGGCACTGCTCGCCTGGGCGCCGGACGCCACCGTCGACGACGTGATCGCGACGACCCGATTCGACAAACTGGCGCCGGCGACCGTCGGCACACCCGACGAACTGCGCGCCGAACTGACCCGCGTGCGCGAGCAGGGCTATGCATTGACCGCCGCCGAACTCGAGGAGGGCCTGATCTCGCTCGCCGCCCCCGTGCGCGACGCCTCGGGAGCCGTCGTCGCGGTCACCGCGTGCTCCACGTCCTCCGGACGCCACACACCCGAGCAGTTCCGGGATGCGGCCGCTCGGCACGTCGTCGACGCCGCGACCGCACTCAGCGCCGACCTCGGCCACCTGGGACACCTCGGTTGAACCCGAACACGACGCCTCAGGAACGCAACGTCTCCGACGGCGGGGAGCCGTACTTGCGCCGATAGGCCGCGGCGAACCTGCCGGTGTGGGTGATCCCCCAGCGCAGCGCGACGTCAGTCACCGATGTGGCCGACGGATCCCCCGCCACCAGGTCGTCGTGGATCCGTGAGAGCCGGACGTCGAGCAGATAGTCCCGCGGGCACATGCCCAGGTATTCCCGGAATCCTTCCTGCAGCCGACGCACGCTCACACCGGCCGCCTCCGCCATGTCGCCCGCGGTCCAGGCGAGAGACGGGTCCTCGTCGATCCGGTCGAGTACCCGTTTGACGATTCGCGGTCGCGGCGCGACCGCCTCCTCTTCGGGCATCGCCGCCAGCACGAACGCCCCCGTGATGGCGCCCGACAACTGTTCCGCGACCACCGGGGTCTGCCACAGCCCGTCACCGCCCCGCGCGTCCTGGACGAGCGCCCGGAGCAAGCCCATCCAGTTCCGGCCGGCCGCAGTCGACAGGTCGACCTGATCGGGCAGGCGACGGTCGGGACGCCCGAGGACGCGACCCAGTTCGCGGTGCAGATAGTCCCGCTCCACCTTGACGCCGACGATCTCGCAGTCGGCGGTCCAGCGCGTGATCACGGCCGGGGTGTCCGGCCGGAACACCGACGCCTTCCCCACACCCGACATCACGTCGCGGCCGCCGCTCACGGACTCGATGCGCCCCGACAGAGGGATGTTCACCGCGTACCCGCCGGGATGCTCGGTGTCCACGGACACTTCCGCACCCCACCCGATCCGAGCCACGCGCAACTGCCCGATCTGCATCGCCCGCACATCCAGATGCGGCTCCGAGCCGGCCGAGAGCGGCGTCAGGTCGTGCGGGAAGTACGCGTCCGAGACCACGTTCTCCGCCTCGCTCCAATCACCCGGATCGGCGGTCGCGCTCATCGCCATACCTCGCACCCTTCCCATCGGCGTCCAGTTCGGGACTTCGGGCCCAGTGTGATCGCGAACACGTCCCCTGGCAACAGTCCAGGCCCGAACCCGTCGCGCAATCCGGATCACGGGGCCGCTCGGTGGATCGCCGACCCCGAACCGATCGTCCTATGGTCTCGGTCACAGTCAACGACCACCAGCAAGGAGTCCCAACATGGATTCGCGACAACTGCGAAACATATTCGGACAGTTCGCAAGTGGGGTCACCGTCATCACCTGCACCAAACAGGACGGTACGCCCCACGGCGCGACGGTGACCGCATTCACCGCGGTTTCGCTCGAACCACGGCTGTGCCAGGTGACCCTGACCCGCACATCCAAGGCCTGCGCCTTCCTGTCCGACGCACCGTTCGCGGTCAACATCCTCGCCGCGGACCAGACCGACGTCGCACTCCACTTCGCCGGGCGCCCACAGTCACCCGAACCGGTGTGGGCCCAGGGCCCCACCGCGCCGGTGCTGGCCGGCAGCGCCGCCACCCTGTCCTGCGTTCCGTGGCGCGAGTACGACGGCGGCGACCACGTGATCTTCATCGGCGAGATCGTCGACGCCCAGTGCCGCGACACCGATCCATTGCTCTTCTACCGCAGCACCTTCCACGATCTCGGAGCACCCAGCGGAAGCGCCGCCTGGAACGGGTCGATGGATGATCCGCACCGCGGATGGTTCGACGCGGCAACCGCCTTCACACCACTGCACCTGTCCGGTGCGACCAACTGACCACCCCCGAGCAGGAGAACCGATGACCACCACCGAACCCCGCCCCACCGCCCCGGACGTCGACCGCTCCCAGGTCAACGTCGCGGCCGACTGCGAGGCGAACCGGACCACGAACTTCGCGACCCGCCCCATGACCGGCGACGAGTACATCGAGTCGATCAAGGACGGCCGCGAGATCTACCTGCACGGCGACAAGGTGAAGGAGTTCTGGAACCATCCGGCGTTCCGCAACTCGATCCGGATGACCGCACGCCTCTACGACGCCCTGCACACCGGTGAGCACGTCGACACGCTCACCTGCCCCACCGACACCGGCAACGGCGGCATCACCATGCCGTTCTTCAAGACGCCCACCAGTTCCGACGACCTGCTCCGTGAACGCGATGCGATCGCCACCTGGGCCCGCATGACCTACGGCTGGATGGGCCGCTCCCCCGACTACAAGGCCAGCTTCCTCGGCACGCTCAACGCCAACAGCGAGTTGTACGCCCCGTTCCAGGACAACGCCAAGCGCTGGTACCGCGAATCGCAGGAGAAGGTCCTGTACTGGAACCACGCGATCATCAACCCGCCGGTCGACCGTCAGCTGCCCCCGGACCAGGTCGGTGACGTGTTCATGAAGGTCGAGAAGGAGACCGACGCCGGACTCGTCGTCTCCGGAGCGAAGGTCGTCGCCACCGGATCCGCGATCACCAACTACAACTTCATCGCGCACTACGGCCTGCCGATCAAGAAGAAGGAATACGCGCTGATCTGCACGGTGCCGATGGACGCCCCGGGCATCAAACTGATCTCCCGCGCCTCGTACTCGCAGAACGCGGCGGTCGTCGGTTCCCCGTTCGACTATCCGCTCTCCTCCCGGATGGACGAGAACGACGCCATCTTCATCTTCGACAAGGTGCTGGTGCCGTGGGAGAACGTCTTCATGTACGGCGACGTGGAGAAGATCAACGCCTTCTTCCCCCAGTCCGGCTTCCTGCCCAGGTTCACCTTCCAGGGCTGCACCCGACTGGCAGTCAAGCTCGACTTCATCGCCGGACTGCTGATGAAGGCGCTCGACGCCACCGGCGCCGGCGGCTTCCGCGGCGTCCAGACCCGCGTCGGTGAGGTCATCGGCTGGCGCAACCTGTTCTGGTCGTTGAGCGAATCGATGGCCCGCGACCCGGAACAGTGGATCGGTGACACCGTGATCCCGAAGCTGGAGTACGGCCTCACCTACCGGATGTTCATGATCCAGGGGTACCCGCGGATCAAGGAGATCATCGAGCAGGACGTCGCGTCCGGTCTGATCTATCTGCCGTCGTCGGCTGCGGACTTCAAGAACCCCGATGTCCGCCCGTACCTCGACAAGTACGTCCGCGGCAGCGACGGCATCACGGCCGTCGACCGGGTCAAGGTCATGAAGGCGCTGTGGGACTCGATCGGCTCCGAGTTCGGTGGCCGGCACGAACTCTACGAACGCAACTACTCGGGCAACCACGAGAACGTCAAGGCCGAATTGCTGTTCGCCGCGGAGAATCGTGGGGGCGTGTCCGCGATGAAGGGCCTGGCCGAACAGTTCATGAGCGAATACGACCTGGACGGTTGGACCGTGCCGGACCTGATCGGAAACGACGACGTGACCGCGTTCTACAAGAAGTAGCCGCGCGAGTGTCCGTGCGCGGGCGGAGATGACCGCCCGCGCACGGCCTCGACGTCAGTTGGTCCGGGCCCCGGCCAGGATCGACTCGAGACGGATCCGGAACAGGTAGAGCCCGGCCGGCAGCAGCGCCGCCACGACCAGCAGCAACGTGCGCCAGTCCTCGAACACCAGCAGGTCACCACCCGGTCCGCCGATCATGCACAGGCCGAAACCGAACAGCCAGCCGAAGATCGGCAGCGCCGCCAGCACCGGCCGCTCGGTGAACTTGCGCGCCCCGAGCACCAGCAGCAGGTTCACCACCGCCGCGGCGAGGATGCTGACCGGGAACGGTGCCGTCCCGAGGTAGGCGGGCAGGAACAGCACCGAGAGCACCGCGCACAGGAACCCGTCGAACGTGAGCAACGCCAGCGTCGTCCGCGCTTCGGCGGCGGACACGGGCGGCGAGGTGGGGTGGCTCTCGACGGTCATGTCACCGATCGTGGTCTATCCGCGGCTGTGCCTCGTCGGCGGGGTCCGGTCACGGTACGGGCGGGTAGCCGAGCATCGTGAGCAGTTCGCTCTGCTGATGGACGAACGCGTGCAGCGACCCGATGTAGAGCTCTCGGAAGTACGGCGCCATCGGCCGCAGACTGTCCACGAACGCCGTGATCGAGTTCTGGAGTTCCCAGTTGTACATCCGTCGCACCCTCCGCTCGACAGCTGGATGCGCCGACGAACGGACCCCCACGAACGTGGCGTAGCTCACTATCGTACCGGGGATGGGGCCACCGCGAGCCCGGTAGGTTGTCCCGACATGACTCTGCCTGCTTCCGGTGCACCCGGATCGGTTGAACTGCGCTGCATCCAACGTCCGGACCGGACACTCCGCGCGATGATTCCGGCGCTGGTGATGCTGGGAGCCGCAGTCGGCGTCCTCACCCAGGTGGTCTTCGGGCTGATGTATCCGCGCTCCCCTGCCGCCTACTGGACGCCGACGATCATCGTCGGCGTCGCGGTCCCGGCGGCCATGTATGCGTGGAAGCGCAGGCAACTGACGAACGACTACGCGTCGAAGCGGCTCGTCCTCTCCCCGTCCGGGCTCACCAGGTCCGACCGCACGACGATCACGGAGATCCCACTACACGGGATCGATCGAGTGCGCTCGGCCCCGACCCTCGTGGTCCGGAAGGCGTCGTCGTGGGCCAGCCCGCAGAGCCGCGCGGTGGCGGGGGCGGGACTTGCATCGGCGCGGTCGGCGGAGGCGCTGGCGATCACCGGCCGCGGTGTGGTATATCCGGTGCCGGGGGCGTCGCAAGTCGTCCTCGCGACGCACGACCAGTCGCTCGGGTCCCGCCTGCAGGACGGGCAGCCCTACTCCACTCCGACAGCAACGATCATCCCGTCGGAGTTCGAGGACGACTGGCGTCACGGCACCATCGGGGCGTGGATGCGCCAGTACCGTCCGGACGTCCCCCTCGCCTGACGTACCTCAGACGTCGAGGCCGGAGAACAGGTCGGTCTCCCGCCCGTCGTCGTCGACGGGTCCGGATCGTCCGCGGACCAGGACGTAGTGCTCGACGGGCAGGACCGGCTGCACGACGTCGTTCGACAGTGCGAACTCGGTGCCCGAGGGGGCCACGGTGACCTGGGTGCCGTGGGCGCGCAGTCCGGCGAGCTTGGCCGCCATGACCGGCGCGACGTCCACTGCGGCGGTGACCTCCCCGTCCGGGACGCGGGGCAGTTCGCCCGGCTCGGGCAGCCGCCAGCCGTCGGGCACGGTTTCGATCGCGGCGATCCCCGATTCGAGCGCCGACTCCTCGGTCACCGTCCAGTAGAGCTTTGCGACGTCCCACGGCGCGCCCGCCCCGGGGAACACGTCCGCACCGGCGGCCTCCACGGCTGCCGTCGTAAGGTGGTGCGCCCGAACGTGATCCGGGTGCCCGTACCCGCCGACGGGGTCGTACGTGACCACCACCTGCGGACGCAGTTCACGGATCACCGCGACCAACGCCTCCAACGCCTCGTCGGGGTCGGCGCCTACGAATGCCCGCGGGTGCGCCACCGACGGGGTCCCGGCCATGCCCGAATCGCGCCACCGGCCGGCACCGCCGAGGAATCGTGGTTCGGAGGCGCCCAGCGCCTCCAGTGCTCGGGTCAGTTCCAGGATCCGGAAGCCGCCCAATTGGTCGGCGCGGTCGGCCACCAGGCCGGCCCAGCGGTCCCCGATGACCTCGCCTTCCTCACCGAGGGTGCATGTCACCACCGTCACCTCGGCCCCGGCCGCCGCACAACGGGCAATGGTGCCGCCCGTGGTCAGGGTCTCGTCGTCGGGGTGCGCGTGGACGAACAGGATGCGCCGACCGTTCACAACCACTCGTTTCTCTCGCTCACTTCGTCCGGGTCCACGATCCGGCGTCGGCGAAGATGCCGACCTGGACCGGACCGCCCATCACGACACCCTCCACGCCGGGGCCCACCGCGACGACCGTGTTGTCCTGGAGCACCGGCAGAACCGCCGCCAAATCCCACAGCGGAGGTTCGGCGTCGGCGATCACCCGGGCGACGTCGCCCCGGCCGCGCAACGCCTCGTCGATCCGCGGCTGCAGCGCCGGGTCGCACAGACCCGACAGGTTGCTCGGCGACCGCAGCTCGCGGAGCGGCTCCGCACCCGGCTCCGGGGTCGCGGGAACACCCTCGGAGGCGGTCAGCGGCGGGCACCCGAACCTGGACGCCAGGGCGGTGGCCGGATCCGATCCGGCGCGTTCCCAGCCGACGACCGCGTCCACGCGAGCTGCCGTCAACGCCTCCCCGTACAACTCCTCGGCGGGCAGCGCCAGGACCGACGCGGCGATTCCGGCTCCTCGCCACTGATCGGCCACCGTGTTCGCGACCGCGATCGCGGTGTCGTCGTTCTCCGGTGCGCCCAGCACCATCGTCAACGGTGTGCCGTCGTGCACCATCCGGCCCTCGGTCAGGGCCTCCGGGACAGCGCCCTCGGTGGCGTCGGGCACGATGTGGAACCCGGCGCCGGCCAGCAGTCCCAGCGCCTCCTCACGCGTCGGCGCCGGTGGTGCGGTGGGCGCGTAGCCGGGATCGGACGGTGCCAGAATCTGTGCGCGCGCCGGCATCGCCGCCGACTCGCTGCCGGCGCCGACCGTCGCCAGCAGGTGCGGATCCACCAGACCCAGGAGTCCCTTGCGGACCTGCCTGTCGGCCAGGGCGGGGGCCCGCCCGTTGAGCGTCACCGACAGCACCCGGGGCTGCGGCTCGGTGCCGGTCTGCACGCCCGGGATCACCGACAGCTGAGCGAGCGCCGCGGCACCGCCGTGGACGCGGGCCACCTGCGCGTCGCCGGAGCGCATGGAATCCGCGAGCTGCGCGGGTGAGCCACCACGGCGCATGAGGATCTGATCCGGCTTGGCCGGGGTGTCCCAGAACCGGTCGTTGCGTTCGAGCAGGATCTCGTCCCGCCCGCGATCGACCGACTTGATGTGGAACCGGCCACCCGAGACGGGGATGTTGTCCGCCAGGCCGCGCGCGAAGCCGCCCGGCGAATCCTTCACCAGATGCGAGGGCAACAGGTCCGTGAACAGTTCCCGCCACGCCGGGTACGGCGCGGACAACGTGACCGTCACCGTCTTCCCCCCACCGGACGACGCGATGTCCTCGATCAACCCGTAGCCGGCGGGGTCGACGACACCGGGCTGGCTGATCATCTGCTGCCACAGATAGCGGAAATCCTCGGCGGCGATCGGGGCGCCGTCCGACCACTGGGCCTCGTTGCGCAACTGGTAGGTGATCGTGGCCGGTGCCCCGGCGGGGGTCTCGGCGGGCGCCTCTGGGTCGACGGCGGGATCGTCCGGGACAGCGAGTGCCGCGTCCGGAGTCGCGGTGGCGGAAACCAGCACCGACGGATCCGGAATCCAGTTCGTGATGCCCGGCCGCGCCGGATCGACCACGGGGCGGAACGGACTCGGCAACACCAGCGCACTGACCGCGGAGTTCGCGGGCGACTGGTCGGCCAGCAGATGCGGGTTGAAGCCGATACCGACGTCGTCGATCGCGACGACGACGGTGTTCCTGGTCGGGACCGCTGTCGTCGGCTTGGGGCTGTCGGTGCTCTCCACCGGCGGCGGCGGATTCGCGGTGCACGCGGCGACCGCCAGCACCGACGCCGCCGCTGCAGCCCCCATCAGCCGCCGACCGAATGCACGGGGCAACCCGTACCGGAACTGCGCCACTATCGGTCCTCCCGTCCGCGAGCGGCTGCCCCGCCCGTGCGCGTTGTGCGAGGGTTCAGACTCGCACAACGCGCACGGAACGCGTCACGCACTTACAGCGCGGCCTTGTCACGCGACTTCGCGCGCGAACGCTCGCGGGCCCGGTCGGTCTGCGACAGGTGCAGCTTGCGCACACGAATCACCTCGGGCGTGACCTCGACGCACTCGTCGGTGGCACAGAACTCCATCGCGGACTCGAGCGTCAACTCGATCGGCTTGGCGAGGGTCTCCGTGTTGTCGGCGCTCGCCGCACGCATGTTGGTGAGCTTCTTCTCCTTGGTGACATTGATGTCGAGGTCCTCGGCACGCGGGTTGATGCCCACGACCATGCCCTCGTAGGTGTCGACGCCCGGGTCGACGAAGAAGGTGCCGCGATCGGACAGTTGGATCATCGCGAACGGGGTCACCGAGCCGCTACGGTCGGAGACCAGCGAGCCGGTGTGGCGGGCGCGGATCTCGCCGGCCCACGGCCCGTAGCCGTGCGAGACGGCGTTGGCGATGCCGGTGCCGCGGGTCTCGGTCATGAAGTCGGTGCGGAAGCCGATCAGGCCACGGGCCGGGACGATGAACTCCATGCGCACCCAGCCGGTGCCATGGTTGGTCATCTGGACCATCTTGCCCTTGCGGTTGGCCAGCAGCTGCGTGATCGAGCCGAGGTGCTCCTCGGGGGTGTCGATCGTCAGTTCCTCGAACGGCTCGTGCACCTTGCCGTCGACCAGCTTCGTGACGACCTGCGGCTTGCCGACGGTGAGCTCGAAGCCCTCGCGGCGCATCTGCTCGACGAGGATGGCCAGCGCCAGCTCGCCACGACCCTGCACCTCCCACGCGTCGGGGCGGCCGATCTCGAGCACGCGCAGCGACACGTTGCCGATCAGCTCGGAATCGAGGCGGGACTTGACCATGCGGGCGGTCAGCTTGTGGCCCTTGACGCGGCCCACGAGCGGGGACGTGTTGGTGCCGATGACGACGGAGATCGCGGGCTCGTCGACGGAGATCGTCGGCAGCGCGACCGGGTTCTCGGTGTCGGCGAGGGTGTCACCGATCATGATCTCGGGGATGCCCGCGACGGCGGCGATGTCACCGGCGACGGCGACCTCGCCGGGCTCGCGGCTGACGCCCACCGTCTTGAGCAGCTCGGTGATCTTGACGTTCTTGATGCCGTCCGCGTGCATCCACGAGACGGTCTGGCCCTTGCGCAGCTCGCCGTTGTGGATACGCACCAGCGCGAGGCGGCCGAGGAAGTCGGAGGCGTCGAGGTTGGTGACGTGTGCCTGCAGCGGCGCGGAGGAATCGCCCTTGGGCGCCGGCACGTGCTCCATGAGCACGTCGAACAGGACGTCCAGGTTCTCGGCGTCGGGCGCCTGGCCGTTCTCCGGACGGTTCATCGACGCCTTGCCCTCACGGCCGGAGGCGTACAGCACCGGCAGATCCAGGAGCGCCTCGGCGGCCGCGGCGGCCTCGTCGTCCAGATCGGATGCCAGGTCGAGCAGCAGATCCTGCGCCTCGGTGACGACCTCCTCGATGCGGGCATCGGGACGGTCCGTCTTGTTCACCACGATGATGACCGGCAGCGACGCGGTGAGCGCCTTGCGCAGCACGAAGCGGGTCTGCGGCAGCGGGCCCTCGGACGAATCGACGAGCAGGACGACGCCGTCGACCATGGACAGACCGCGCTCGACCTCGCCACCGAAGTCGGCGTGACCGGGGGTGTCGATGACGTTGATGATGGTGACGGTGCCGTCGGCGTTGTGACGGTGGACAGCGGTGTTCTTCGCGAGGATGGTGATGCCCTTCTCGCGTTCGAGGTCACCGGAGTCCATGACGCGGTCGACCAGCTCGGCACGCTCGGCGAAAGCGCCGGACTGGCGCAGCATGGCGTCGACAAGAGTGGTCTTGCCATGGTCGACGTGCGCGACGATGGCGACGTTACGGAAATTGGTGGTGCTCACGCGGGGCGTTCTCCTGGCTGCTGACGGGGCCACACGAAGTTGGTGTCGTACGGCTTCTGGCTGCCGCTACGCGCATGCGTGATTCCCATTCGCGACCCCCCGACAATCGGAGCGCACCGAACGTCGCACGGAACATGACGACGTGTGCGCCGACAGAGGGACTGCGGCCAGCAAATACACTACCCGCCCACGACGCCGTCCCCCGCATCGCATCCCCCCAGCAAGGGCCCTGACCAGGCAATAGTGATCTGCACCACTGCGGGTGGCTCGGGGTTGAACTCCGGGCCACCTGCGCACGACGAACGAATGAGGCTACGCTAACTCCGAGCGGTGCGATCCGGGCGCCGCACTCCGGGCCACCTGCGCACGACGAACGAATGAGGCTACGCTAACTCCGAGCGGTGCGATCCGGGCGCCGCACTCGGGAGGAAGGCCGGGCTCAGCGATGGGCAAAGGCAAGGGGAAGGTCAAGGCCAGCAAGGTCTCCGGCCTCAAGCCCAAGAAGAAGTGCTGCCGCAAGAAGACACGCTGCCTCAAGTGTCCCGTCGTCATCATGCGCATGAAGAAGCTCGAGAACGAGGGCGCCACCAAGAAGGAACTCAAGAAGGGCCTCAAGAAGGCCCGGGCCGCCTGAAGGTCAAGCGCCGAGCAGAGCCACCAGATCCGGCACCCATCCTCGGTCGTTGCCGACGAGGTCGATCGCGCCCAGTTCGTCCGCGTCCACCCAGCGCAGTGCGGCATGGTCGAGCGGCCGCGGGGTGCCGCTGACCAGTTCGGCGCGATACGCGCGCAACACCAGTCCGTCGCGGAGCGGCACGTCGACGCCGACCCGCTCACCTGCGACGACCTCGACGCCCAGTTCCTCGCGCAGTTCGCGGCGCACCGCGGCGCTCGGTGATTCGCCGGGCTCGACCTTGCCGCCGGGCAGTTCCCACAGACCGGCCAGCTCCGGCGGCCGGGTGCGCTGCGCGAGCAGCAGGCGTCCGTCCCTGATCAGTGCGGCGGCGACCACTTCGCGTTCACCGGTCATTGCGGTCCCCTCGCCATCGCACCATCATGAGGTATGGCTGAGTTGCTGTCCGATACCGAGATCGACTCCGCGCTGACGAATCTGCCGACCTGGCGACGCGACGGCGACACCCTGGTCCGCACCGTCGAATCCGCGAGCTTCCCCGCTGCGATCGCACTGGTGGACCGTGTCGCGGAGGCAGCGGAGTCGATGAACCACCATCCCGACATCGACATCCGCTGGCGGCGGGTCACGTACTCCCTCGCCACCCATTCCGCCGGCGGCCTCACCTCGTTGGATCTGGAGCTGGCGCGTCGGATCGACGATCTGGCCGCGTCGGCGTAGCGCGCCGGCGACGGCCCGCGTACGCGACCCACGCGAAGACGACGAGCGCACCGACGACGTTGACGGTGCCCGCCCATGCGAGCGCGCCGGGGCGTGAGATGGACTCGTCCTCGATCTGTTTGAGGACCCAGGGCACACCGACGACCGTGACGATCAGCCACAGCGACGCCACGACGCGGGTGCCCACCATGCGCGCGTACGGCCCGTGCACGAGCCAGATGAGCATCGGGAGCACCCACACCCAGTGGTGGACCCACGAGATCGGCGAGATCAGCAGCCCGAACAGCTGCACCAGCACCAATGTGCCGAGCCTGTCGTCGCGGGCCAGTGCGCGCCACGCCAGGAACGCGAGCAGGGCAGACACCGCGACCGCGACCATCCACACCGGACCCGACTCGACGTCGTGGCCGAGGATCCGGCTGAGGGCGCCGCGCAGCGACTGGTTCCATGCCGACCCGACGGGGCCGATCCGGTCCGCGTCACCGAACTTCGACGTGAAGTAGTCGCGGGCCTGCGTCCTGATCACGAGGTAGCTGATCGCGATGGTCCCGAAGAACGCGACCGCCGAGAACACGGCGGCGCGCCAACGGCGCTGCGCGACGAAGTACAGGCCGGTGATGGCGGGGGTCAGCTTGATCCCGGCGAGGATCCCGACGATGCCGCCGGACACCCACCAGCGGGTGCTGCGGACCGCCAGCATCGCGCCGAGGACGAGGAACACGTTGACCTGGCCGTAGTCGAGCGTGGTGCGCACCGGTTCGGTCCACACCCCGATCGCGGTCCACAGCATCGCCACGTACTTCCAGTGCCGGGCGCCCGCCACATCCGGTCCGAGCAACAATTCGAGGCTGATCCGGATCACCCAGTACAGCGCCAGGACCGTGCACAGCTGCCAACAGAATCCGACGAGCGCGAACGGCAGGTAGTGCAGCGGCAGGAAGACCAGGGCAGCGAAGGGCGGATACGTGAACGGCAGCGGGAACTCGGGTGTCTCTTCCGAGTACGTGAATCCGTACAGATCACCGCGTAGGAGCGCGGCCGAGCCGTCGACGTAGACGTGCAGGTCGACGAGGTTGAGGCCGTTGGGCGTCAGGATCATCCACAGCAGTCGCGCCAGCACCGACACGGCGAGCAACACCGGCGCCCAGCCGAGGAGGGTGCGGCAAGCCGCGTGCGCGCGTGACGGCCGCCCGGCACGTGGAAGCTGAGACACTTGCTGGCGCTCTCCCGTGATCGTGTGCTGGCAGTAAGCACCCAGTGTGATGCAGCGGGGGGAACGACCAGGTGTCGCGTCAGCGTAACCCGACGCCGACGGGCACCGAAAATACCTTGCTCATCAGTAACAGTTGCATCAAGGTTCACTTTTTCCCCATCAGCCACGCGATATGGTCACCAAGCGATGGCAGTCACGTCACAGCTTGCATAGACTCCTCGGGACGCAGGTCACGAATGGGTCGTACAGAAGAGTCTGTACACATCGGGGGTCGATCCATAGAGTGACCCGCGACCGTGACTGGCCGTGGCGCCCGCTCGGCAGAGACGACGCTGCTCCGCTGCGTCGGAACGACAAGGATGGGGAAAACCGTGATTCGTAACCGAGGAATGCGACGAGCAGTCACCGCGTGTGCAGTTGCGGCCGCCGCGGCGCTCGCCGTTCCGGCCAACGCGGTCGCGCAACCGACCCTCCCGGGTGTTCCCGAGGGTGTCTCCATCGACGCGCTGGCGTCCCTCGCCCCCGCCATCCTGGGCGCGGCTGCCGGCCCGGCGGACATCGCCGACGCCGACTCCAAGAACGACCTGCTCGCTCAGGCGCGTGCGCTGCTCGAGTCGGCCAATCTGCCGCCCGAGCTCAAGTCCACCCTCGAGCGCGTCATCACCTTCCTCGACGGCAGCGGCGGCGGCGGACCCGAGATCCCGCAGGACGGGCCCGTCATCGCCCAGTTCCTCTACCCGACCGTCGGCAAGGGCTGCATCGCCCCGTCGAGCGACGCGGTCGGCACCGCCCTCGCGGTGCCGGGCCCCGCGCACCTGCCTCCGCCGGGGCCGGGTGCCGGTCAGGCCGGGTTCGTCTTCACCGCGCTGGGCACCGCGAAGGCGGCCCCCACCCAGGGTATGACGGTCACCTGGATCAATGTCGACAACGGACGCCGTGAGACGCAGAACCTCACCACCGAGGCGCGGATCAACCCGGACGGTCCGGCGACGCTGTCGGTCATCTCGAACACCGGCCCGGGCCGGGTGCTCGCGGTGATCTCCGGCGACCTCACCACCGAGCCCGAGGGCGCGGCACCGCTCACGTGCAGCTTCCTGCCGACGGTCGGAATGTTCACCGTCGCGTAGTTTCACCCGTCCACCAGTGAAGGCCCCACCGAGGATTCGGTGGGGCCTTCACTGCTCACGGGGTGGTCGTTCGTGGTAGACCGAGGAATGGCCGACAACGCGCAGTCGATCCGTTCCCGGCGTTCCCGACGGTCGATTCTCTCGATCCGGTCGGAGGGCTCGATCCTCTCGATCGGCAGTGTCGGCTCGATCCTGTCCATCGGCAGTGTCGGCTCGATCCTGTCGATCGGGTCCATCGGGTCCGCCGGTTCGGCGCTGTCATCGCTGTCGTTCGCGAGCGTGGGCTCCGCGCTGTCGGGACTGTCGCGGTGGTCGCTGCTGTCGTGGCGCGCGGTGGCGCACGCCCCCGACCAGCGTCCGACGCTCGTGGTGGTGCCCGACGAGCCCGACCTGGTCGAGTCGCCGACACTGCACGTCCAGTCCTAGCCGGCGTCCGGGCGGGGCCAGGGGCGCCCCTCGATCTCCTCGACGTCGCGGTTGAATCGGACGAGCACGTCCTTGAGCTGCCGGATACCGTCCGCGTCCCAGCCGACGAGCACCCGCCCGATCCCGGTGCGGTTCAGGTCCCGATCGGTGTGCAGCCGGGTCAGTCCCGACTCCGTCGGCCGGACCTTCCGGGCCACGCCGCCGCTCGGGTCCGCGACCCGTTCGACGAAACCTCGCCGTTCGAGCGCACCGACCTGCCGGTTGATCGTCGAGATGTCCAGCACGAACGCCTCTGCCAGTTCCTTGAGGCTCATCGGCGGTTCCAGTTCGAGCCTCGCCAGGATCAGATACGCGGACCTGTCGAGCTGCTGTCCGCCGCGCTGCTGTGCGAGGGCGTGGTAGCGCGACAACAGCGTCAGCTCGTACTCGATGTCCGTCATCGTGCGGTCTCCGTCGGACACCCGTCACCCTCTCGTCCGAACATTGCCCACAATGTCCGCTTTGTGCATCATGCACATCCATGTGTACCGTACACATTCTTGCAAATTTGTTGTGTAGCAGTAAATCCGAGGAGCCCCACTTTGAGTGAAACCGTCGCTCCCCCGTCGACGGCACCCGCGAAATCCAGGTCAGGCAACGTCATCGTCGCGACTCTCGGATTCTGCGGCATCGTCGTCGCCCTGATGCAGACGCTCGTCGTCCCGATCATTCCGCAACTGCCGCACCTACTCTCGGCGACGCCGGCCGACGCGTCGTGGGCGATCACCGCGACGCTCCTGGCGGCCGCGGTGGTGACCCCCATCAGCGGACGCCTCGGCGACATGTTCGGCAAGAAGAAGATCCTGGTGGCGAGCCTGCTGCTGGTCGTGGTCGGCTCGGTGGTCTGCGCGTTCGCCGACTCACTGATCCCGCTGATCGTCGGTCGTGCACTGCAGGGCGCATCGGTGGGTGTGATCCCGCTCGGCATCAGCATTCTGCGCGACGAACTTCCGCCGCGGAAGGTCGCCGGCGCGATGGCGATCGTGAGCGCCACCCTCGGCGTCGGCGGTGCGGTCGGGTTGCCGGTGGCGGCGGCCGTCGCCCAGGTCGCGGACTGGCACGTGCTGTTCTGGATGTCGGCCGGACTGGGCCTGCTGTGCATGGCGCTCGCCATCGTCGTGATCCCCGAGTCCACCGTCCGCAGTCCCGGACGCTTCGATTTCGTCGGCGCCGTCGGGTTGAGCATCGCGCTGATCCTGTTCCTGCTCCCGATCACCAAGGGCGGCACGTGGGGCTGGGGCGATCCGCTGACCCTGGGACTGCTCGCGGCGTCCGTCGTCGTGTTCGTGGTGTGGGGTTTCGTGCAGTTGCGCACCGCACGTCCGCTGGTCGACCTGCGGGTGTCCGCGCGACCGAACGTCCTGTTCACGAATCTGGCGTCGATCGCGATCGGCTTCGCGATGTACGGCAACTCGCTGACGCTCCCCCAGCTGCTGATGGCGCCGGAGTCCACCGGCTACGGACTCGGCCTGTCGATGATCGCCGCCGGCATCGCGTTGGCGCCGGGTGGTCTCGTGATGATGGCCCTGTCGCCGGTGTCGGCCCGGATCTCGGCCTGGCGCGGCCCGCGCGTCACCCTGATGGTGGGCTCGATCGTGGTCGGCCTGGGCTACGGGTTCGTCTACTTCCTGTCGTCCTCGGTGTGGATGATCGTCGTCGGCGGCATGATCATCGGCGCGGGCGTCGGCCTGTCGTACTCCTCGATGCCCGCCCTCATCATCGGTGCGGTCCCGATCTCGCAGACCGCGGCGGCGAACGGCCTCAACTCACTGATGCGGTCGGTCGGCACATCCAGTGCCGCAGCGGTCATCAGTGTCGTGCTGGCAAGCATGACGGTGACCCTCGGAACGGCGACGATTCCGTCGTTCGACGCCTTCCGTGCAACGTTCGTCATCGCGATCGTTGCCGCCGTGGTGTCGCTCGTCTTCGCGTTCCTCATCCCGAAAGCAGTCCCGGCCGACGGGGCCGGACGCCGCGCCTGACGATCCAGGCCTCCGGCACCCGGAACGTCGAACGCCCGCCCCGAAACATGCATCGGGGCGGGCGTTCGACGTTCGGGCGAGAAAGCTACGGCGTCGTCTGGCCCCCGCCCGACGATCCGCCGTTCACCGCTCCCGAGGAGCCCATGTACAGATTCGCAGCGATCGAATAGAACAGGTTGATGGAGGAATTCCACGAGGCCCCACCCGTCATCGCTGCTTTCGGA
>NZ_JPOC01000064.1 GCF_000738775.1 Prescottella defluvii | reverse complement strand
GATCGGGCAGCCGGCCCGCGCCGGTGTCCTTGCCCGTGAGCCGGCCGGACGCCGGTTCGATGACGACGTTGCCCCGCTCACGCAAGGTAGCCACGTTCGCCACTGTCGCGGGGTGCTCCCACATCTCCGTGTGCATCGCCGGGGCGAACACCACCGGGCAACGCGCCGTGAGCAGCGTGGCGGTCAGCAGGTCATCGGCACGACCGGCGACGGCGCGGGCCATGAGGTCCGCGGTGGCCGGCGCGATGACGACCAGGTCGGCCTCCTGGCCCAGCCGCACGTGCGGCACCTCGGGCACGTCGGCGAACACACCGGTGTGCACCGGATTGCCGGACAACGCCTCGAACGTGGCACGCCCGACGAACTGCAGCGCCGACTCGGTCGGAATCACCCGAACCTGATGACCGCTCTCCGTGAAGCTCCGCACGATCGCGCAACTCTTGTAGGCGGCGATGCCGCCCGCGACACCGACGACGATCCGCTTGGGACCACCGGAGGCCGTGCCGGTTCCGGACTCGGGCACGGGCGTTGCTCCGCTCACTCGCCTTCGGTGTGCTCGAGCAGGTCGGCGTGGATCTCACGCAGCGCGATGGACAGCGGCTTCTCCTGCAGACCCGGCTCGACGAGCGGGCCGACGTACTCGAGGATGCCGTCACCGAGCTGGTTGTAGTAGTCGTTGATCTGCCGGGCACGCTTCGCCGAGTAGATGACCAGCGCGTACTTGGACGACGTGCGCTCGAGGAGCTCGTCGATCGGCGGGTTGGTGATGCCGAGCGGGGTGTCGTAGGCAGGCAGGGCGCGACCTGCGGTGTCGGACACTACTGCTTCGGTGCTGCTCACTCGGTTCTCCTGAACTTGACTGGAAACTGCCAACTGGAAGCTGCCTGATTGGATGTCGAATTTGGGGGCAACGGGACCTGATCGGGACCGGAAAAAGCCTAGATCTGTCGTCCAGCCAACAAGGATACCAACTCATCGCAGGCCTGGCCGACGTCCTCGTTCACGATGACGGTGTCGAACTCGCCCTGGGCCGCCAATTCGACCTTCGCGGTCTGCAGGCGACGCTCGACGACATCGGCCGGTTCGGTTCCGCGACCGGTCAACCGCGACACCAGAACATCCCAGCTGGGCGGGGCCATGAACGCCAGGACCGCTTCCGGCATCGACGCCCGCACCGAGCGCGCGCCCACCAGATCGACCTCGAGCAGAACCGGCTTGCCCTCTGCGAGCGCCCGACGGACCGGCTCGGCCGGCGTGCCGGACCGCTGCAGGCCGCCGTGGATCTCGGCCCACTCGAGCAGGTCGCCGGCGGCGATCATGCGATCGAACTCGTCCCGCGAGATGAAGTGGTAGTCCTGCCCGTCCACTTCGCCCGGCCGCGGGTCCCGGGTGGTCACCGAGACACTGAAGACGACCTCGGGCATACGTTCACGCAGCAGCCGGACAACGCTGGACTTACCCACGGCCGAGGGGCCGGCCAGAACTACCAGCCGGCCCCTCCGCACTGCGCTGTCACCCTCGGCCGCAGCCGGGACGACGGTGCTGCCTGACACTCGTTGTGCGTCAGCAATCACTTGTTTCGCTCAGGCCTCGAAATCGAAGCGAGCGAGCAGAGCCTTGCGCTGCCGATCACCGAGGCCACGCAGGCGACGGGTCGGAGCGATCTCCAGCTCGGTCATGATCTCCTGCGCCTTGACCTTGCCAACCTTCGGCAGAGCCTCGAGCAGAGCGGAGACCTTCATCTTGCCGAGGATCTCGTCCTCTTCGGCGTCCTTCAGGACCTGCTTCAGGTCGGTGCCGCCGCGCTTGAGGCGCTCCTTGAGCTCAGCCCGGGCCTTGCGGGCGGCAGCCGCCTTCTCCAAAGCAGCAGCGCGCTGCTCGTCGGTCAACTGGGGAAGGGCCACGGTTCCTCCGTCTCGTCGTGTGCAAATGGTCTACAACCCCCGGATAACCAGGGGCGATAGCGACCGTACTCACGCCGGGCGTCGATTGCTAACCCACCCCCCGACGTCAGCGCCCGATTCGGGTGGGTTATGTGTCCATTCGACGGTGCGTTCGAAGGGACCGCACCCGAACGGCCGCGTCGCCCGGCCGGTGGGCTCACCCACCCCGCGATCTCGACATTTCCCCTGGTCGTCGGGCATTTGCGCCGATCGGAGGGTCGGCCTGACGGGGCCCTCGACGTGGCATGTCCCACAGTTCGTCCGACGGAAGGCGTCCGTGCCCGAAAAAATCGGAAAAGATTGCGGAAACTTCCGTCCCGCAGCGCGTGTCGGGAGACCCGCGAAGGGTCGTGACCGGGCGCCACGACGACGAAGGCCGGGTTCGGGTGATACCCGAACCCGGCCTCCACCGGAGATCGTCGTGCCCCGCGGGCGCCTAGTCCTGCAGGAACGCGAACGCGTCGACCGAGCGTGCCACGGCCTCCTGGAGCGCCGACACCGACGGACCGGCCCGCAGCACCTCACGAGAGACGTTCGGAACGACCGCCCGCAGGCTGTCGCCCGCGAGCCGGCGCACGTCGTCCGCCGTGCCGCCCTGGTGCCCGACACCGGGCATCAGGATCGGCCCGTGCAACGCGCTCAGGTCGGGTGCGTCGGTCAGTGTGGCTCCCACGACGACACCGACCGAGCCGAGGACGTCCGCACCGGCGTTGCGGGCGGCGGCCTCGTCGACCATCACCTGGCTGACCCTGCGCCCGTCCGCTGCCGTCGACAGCTGCACCTGGGCGCCCTCCGGGTTGGACGTCGCGGCCAGCACGAACAGTCCACCGTGGTTGCGTTCGGCGAGGTCGAGCACCGGCGCGAGCGACCCGAAGCCGAGATACGGCGACACCGTCACCGCGTCGGACGCGAGGGGCGAGCCCTCCCCCAGCCAGGCCCGGGCGTACGCACTCATCGTCGAACCGATGTCACCGCGCTTGGCGTCGGCCACCACGAGCGTCCCGGCCTCCCGGAGCACCGTGACGGTCCGCTCCAGGACCGCGATGCCACCGGAGCCGTACGCCTCGAAGAACGCCACCTGCGGCTTGACGAGGGCGACCCGCCCGACGAACGCCTCGACGCAGATCTCACTGAACTGCTCGAGGCCCTCGACGGTGTCCGGCAGGCCCCACGCCTGCAGCAACTCGGGGTGCGGGTCGACGCCGACGCACAGCGAGCCGTGCCGGCCCGTCGCCGCGTGGAGTCGCGCCCCGAACGAGAGCGCCGCCTGCTCCGACATCACTGCTGAGCCGACCCGCTCAGGCGCGAGTGCAGTTCTTGCAGCGACTGGACGCCGATGTCGCCACGGATGGCGGCCTCGATGCCCTGCACGGCCGCCGACGCGCCCTGCACGGTGGTGATGCACGGGACGCTCTTGCTCACCGCCGCCGCACGGATCTCGTATCCGTCGACGCGGGGGCCGGAGTTGCCGTACGGGGTGTTGATCACCATGTCGACCTCGCCGTCCTTGATCTGGTCGACGATCGTGCGGGCGCCCTCGGGCAGCTCCTCACCGGACTGCTTGTGCACGACCTCGCAGGTGATGCCGTTGCGGCGCAGGACGTCGGCGGTGCCCTCGGTGGCCAGGATCCGGAAGCCGAGGTCGGCGAGACGCTTGACCGGGAAGATCAGCGAACGCTTGTCCTTGTTGGCGACCGAGACGAACACCGAACCGCTGGTGGGCAGCGAGCCGTACGCGGCGGTCTGGCTCTTGGCGAACGCGGTACCGAAGTCGGCGTCGATGCCCATGACCTCGCCCGTCGACTTCATCTCGGGGCTGAGCAGCGTGTCGACGCCGGTGCCGTCGGCACGACGGAACCGGTTGAACGGCAGGACCGCTTCCTTGACGGCGACGGGCGCGTCCATCGCGACCGTGCCACCGTCGCCCTCGGCGGGCAGCAGTCCCTGGGTGCGCAGTTCGGCGATCGACTCGCCGAGCATCACCCGGGCGCAGGCCTTCGCCAACTGCACCGCGGTGGCCTTCGAGACGAACGGCACCGTCCGCGATGCGCGCGGGTTGGCCTCGAGGACATACAGGATGTCGTCCTTGAGTGCGTACTGCACGTTGAGCAGGCCCTTGACGCCGATGCCCTTCGCGAGTGCCTCCGTGGAGCGTCGGACGTTCTCTAGGTCGGCCCGGCCGAGGGTGATCGGGGGCAGCGCACACGCCGAGTCGCCGGAGTGGATACCGGCCTCCTCGATGTGCTCCATGACGCCGCCGAGGTACACCTCGGTGCCGTCGCACAGCGCGTCGACGTCGATCTCCACCGCGTCCTCCAGGAAGCGGTCGACCAGCACGGGGCGGTCGTCGGAGATCTCGGTGGCGCGGGAGATGTAGCTCTCGAGCGCCTGCTCGTCGTACACGATCTCCATGCCGCGGCCGCCCAGGACGTACGACGGGCGCACCAGCACCGGGTAGCCGATGCCGGACGCGATGTCGCGCGCACCCTCGAACGTGGTGGCGGTGCCGAACTTCGGCGCGGGCAGCCCGGCCTCGGTCAGCACACGGCCGAACTCGCCGCGGTCCTCGGCGAGGTCGATGGCCTCGGGGCTGGTGCCCACGATCGGCACACCGGCCGCCTTGAGGCGCTTCGCCAGACCCAGCGGCGTCTGGCCACCGAGCTGGACGATGACACCGGCGACGGTGCCGGACTGGCACTCGGCCCGGTACACCTCGAGCACGTCCTCGAACGTGAGCGGTTCGAAGTACAGGCGGTCGGCGGTGTCGTAGTCCGTCGAGACGGTCTCCGGGTTGCAGTTGACCATGACGGTCTCGTAGCCGGCCTCGGACAGCGTCTGCGCGGCGTGCACGCACGAGTAGTCGAACTCGATGCCCTGACCGATACGGTTCGGGCCCGAGCCCAGGATCAGGACCTTGGGACGCTCGGTCTGCGGTGCGACCTCGGTCTCGGCCTCGGGATCGAGCTCGTACGTCGAGTAGTGGTACGGCGTCTTCGCCTCGAACTCGGCGGCGCAGGTGTCGACGGTCTTGTAGACCGGGTGCACCTTCAGCTCGTCGCGCAGCGCGCGGACCGCGTCCTCACCCTCGGGGCTGTCGCCACCGAGCTCGGGGCGCAGCGATGCGATCTGGCGATCCGACAGGCCGTGGTACTTGGCCTGACGCAGCATCTGCTCGTCGAACGTCTTCGCGGCACGGATCTGCTCGCCCAGCTCGCAGATCTGCTGCATCTGGTCCAGGAACCACGGGTCGATCGCGGTCGCGTCGAACAGCTGCTCGATGGTGGCACCCAGCGCGAACGCCTTCTCGATGCCGTACATGCGGCCGTCGTGCGGAACCTTCAGCTCCTCGAGCAGCGACTCCAGGTCGGTGGCCTCCACCTCGGGGCCCGTCCAGTAGCCGGCCCGCTTGGTCTCGAGCGAACGCATGACCTTGCCGAAGGCCTCGGTGAAGTTGCGGCCGATCGACATGGCCTCGCCGACCGACTTCATCGTCGTGGTCAGCGTGCCGTCGGCGCCGGGGAACTTCTCGAACGCGAAGCGCGGAGCCTTGACGACGACGTAGTCGAGCGTCGGTTCGAAGCAAGCCGGGGTCTCGCCGGTGATGTCGTTGACGATCTCGTCGAGCGTGTAGCCGATGGCCAGCTTGGCGGCCATCTTCGCGATCGGGTAGCCGGTCGCCTTCGATGCCAGCGCCGACGAGCGGGACACGCGCGGGTTCATCTCGATGACGACCAGGCGGCCGTCCTTCGGGTCCATCGCGAACTGGATGTTGCAGCCACCGGTGTCGACGCCCACCTCGCGCAGGATGTCGATCGACAGGTCGCGCATGGCCTGGTATTCGCGGTCGGTGAGCGTCATGGCCGGGGCCACCGTCACCGAATCGCCGGTGTGGACACCGACCGGGTCGACGTTCTCGATGGAGCACACGATCACGACGTTGTCGCGACCGTCGCGCATCAGTTCGAGCTCGTACTCCTTCCAGCCGAGGATGGACTCCTCGATCAGGACGTTCGCGGTGGGCGACGCCGCCAGGCCGCCGCCGGCGATGCGCTGGAGGTCCGCCTCGTCGTACGCCATGCCGGAGCCCAGGCCACCCATCGTGAAGGACGGGCGGACCACGACGGGGTAGCCGAGCTCGGCGACAGTCGCCAGGGCCTCCTCCATCGAGTAGCAGACCCGCGAGCGCGCCGACTCGCCGCCGACCTTCTCGACGATGTCCTTGAACTTCTGGCGATCCTCGCCGCGCTGGATGGCGTCGAAGTCGGCGCCGATCAGCTCGACGTCGTACTTCTCCAGGATGCCCTGCTCGTGGAGCGCGACCGCGGTGTTGAGTGCGGTCTGGCCACCGAGCGTCGCCAGCACGGCGTCGATCTTGTGGCCCTTCTCCGCCTCGCGGGCGATGACCTTCTCGACGAACTCGGCCGTGATCGGCTCGACGTACGTGGAGTCGGCGAACTCGGGGTCGGTCATGATCGTGGCCGGGTTGGAGTTGACCAGGGAGACGCGCAGCCCCTCCTCACGGAGGACGCGACACGCCTGCGTGCCCGAGTAGTCGAACTCGCAGGCCTGGCCGATGACGATCGGGCCGGAGCCGATGACCAGGATGTGGGAGAGATCGGTACGACGTGGCATTAGTTCTTGTCTCCCTCGAGCAGGCTTGCGAAACGATCGAACAGGTAGGACGCGTCGTGCGGGCCGGACGCGGCCTCGGGGTGGTACTGCACGGAGAACGCGCGGTCGTCGAGCAGGCGCACGCCCTCGACGGCACCGTCGTTGGCGCAGGTGTGGCTGACCACGGCGCGACCGAACGGGGTGTCGAACTCCTGCCCGGCCTCCCCCTCCAGAGCGAAGCCGTGGTTCTGGGCGGTGATCGCGATGCGGCCGGTGGCGTGCTCGATGACGGGGATGTTGATGCCCCGGTGTCCGAACTTCATCTTGTAGGTGTTCAGCCCCAGTGCGCGGCCCAGGATCTGGTTACCGAAGCAGATGCCGAACAGCGGGATGCCCTGGCCGAGGATCTCCTTGGTCAGGTGGACCGCGTCGTCCGCGGTCGCCGGGTCGCCGGGACCGTTGGACAGGAAGACGCCGTCGGCCTTGAGGTCGAGCAGGTCGTGCAGCGTCGTCGATGCCGGCAGCACGTGGACCCGCATGCCGCGCTCGGCGAACATCTGCGGGGTGCTCGACTTGATGCCCAGGTCGATCGCGGCGACGGTGTAGAGGGCCTCGCCCTTGGGCTCGATGACGTAGCCGCCGGGCGTGGTGACCTCGGCCGTGAGGTTCAGGCCGAGCATCGACGGCTGGCCCTTGACCCGCTCGAGCAAGACGTCGACGTCGGCAAGCGCGTCACCGGAAAAGATGCCGGCGCGCATCGAGCCGCGGGTGCGCAGGTGCCGGACCAGCGCGCGGGTGTCGATGCCGGCGATACCGACGACATCCTGCCGGACCAGTTCGTCCTGCAGCGAGCCGGTCGCCCGCCAGCTGGAGGTCACACGGGAGGGGTCGCGGACGACGTAGCCGGCCACCCAGATCCGCGACCCGGCCGGGTCGCCGTCGCGTCCGACGGACTCGTTGTCCTCATCGTTCCAGCCGGTGTTGCCGATCTGCGGTGCCGTCGACACCACAATCTGACGGTGGTAGCTCGGGTCGGTCAGGGTCTCCTGGTAACCGGTCATGCCGGTGCTGAAGACCGCCTCGCCCAGGGTCTGTCCCACGGCACCGAACGTGGTGCCGCGAAAGACCCGACCGTCCTCGAGAACCAGGACCGCCGTATTGGTGTCAAAGCCGCTCATGCGTCTTCTCCGTTCTGCTCGACCTCACCAGAGCCCGCCGCATTCGCTGTGTCTGTCTTGTCAGTGCTGTCTGTCTCGCGCACCCACTCGGGGTACACCGTCTTGTCGTCGCCACGGAAGCCCGTATCGATCTCGGTTCCGGTGGGCAACTCCCACCGGATCACCAGGACCCCGTCCTTCGTCATCACTTTTCCGGCCAGGCCACGCTCGGTACGGATCGCCCGGATCGACGCCTCGGGGATCCAGATCGCCGATGCGCCGTTGCGCTCGAGCAGGATCCCTCGCGACCACCGGCTGATCTCGCCGGTCGCCCGGAATCCGAGATCGCCGACCGCGACGCGGTCCTGCCAGCTCGGGGCGAGCGTGCTGCCGACGTACAGGCCCGTGCTCGGGGCGATCAGCTGCTTGCCGAGGTCCGCGGGGACCGCGGGCAGCTCACCGACCTTGTCGGTCTGGCGCGCCGCCCGGCCCTTCCAGCCGCGGTACATCAGGAAGACCGCAAGGGCCCAGACCGCGATGCAGCCGACGACCCACAGAAGGCGTTCCATCAGATCTCCTCACCAATCGGCCGGACCTCGCCGTCGCGCGCGGTGATGCGGCCGCGCAACACCGTGGCCGTCACCTTCGCCGGCAACGTCATCGACTCGTACGGCGTGTTGTTCGCGACGGACGCCAGGTCGGGCCCGTGCACCGTCCACTCCGTGTCCGGATCGACGAGCACCAGATTGGCCGGCTCGCCGACCTCGATCGGGCGACCCTGGTCGTCGAGTCCGACGATCTCGGCGGGACGCTCGCTCATCACCCGGGCCACACCGCGCCAGTCCAGGAGACCGGGTCGGACCATCGTCTCCACGACGATGGACAGCGCCGTCTCGAGCCCGAGCATGCCGGGGCGCGCCTGCGAGAACTCGCAGCACTTGTCCTGCTCGGCGTGCGGAGCGTGATCGGTGGCCACACAGTCGATGATTCCCTCGGCCAGCCCCTTGCGCAGCGCCGCGACGTCGGACGCCTCGCGCAGCGGCGGGTTGACCTTGTTGACCGCGTCGTACGTCTCGAGGCGCGAGTCGTCGAGCAGGAGGTGATGCGGGGTGACCTCGGCGGTGATGGAGATGCCCTGGCCGCGCGCCCACTTCACGAGCTCGACCGAGCCCGCCGTCGAGGCGTGGCAGATGTGCACACGGGCGCCGGCGTCCCGGGCCAGGAGCGCGTCACGGGCGACGATCGACTCCTCGGCCGCACGCGGCCAACCCGCCAGACCGAGCCGGGCCGCCGTCGGGCCCTCGTGCGCCACCGCACCCTCGGTCAGCCGCGGCTCCTCCGCGTGCTGCGCGATCAGCACACCCAGCGACGCCGAGTACTCCAGCGCCCGGCGCATGATCAGCGGATCGGAGACACAGTGGCCGTCGTCGGAGAACACCTTCACCTGACCGACACCCGCCGCCATCGTCGCCATCTCGGCGAGTTGCTTGCCGGCGAGTCCGACCGTGACCGCACCGACCGGGTGCACGTCGACGAGTCCGACCTCCTGGCCGCGCCGCCACACGTGGTCGGTGATGACCGCCGAGTCGGCGACCGGGCTGGTGTTCGCCATCGCGAACACCGCGGTGTAGCCGCCCAGTGCGGCTGCCGCCGAACCGGAGTCGATGGTCTCGGTGTCCTCACGACCCGGCTCACGCAGGTGCGTGTGCATGTCGACGAAACCGGGCAGCACGATCTGGCCCTGACCGTCGATGACCTCGACGTCGTCGCCCGCGCTCAGACCGGCGCCGATCTCGAGGATCTGCCCGTCGCCCAGCAGCAGGTCGGTCGGCTCGCCCTCCCCGTACACCAGAACGTTCTTGATCAACACGTTCCCGCTCGCGGACATCTGCGGCGCCACCTTCTCGTTTCTCGTCTTTTCGATACTTGTCGTCTTCAGGTCGCTCACGCGACTTCTTCCGTTCCCACCAGCAACCGGAACAGCACCGCCATCCGGACGTGGACACCATTGGTAACCTGCTGCAGCACAGCCGTTTTCGGCGAGTCGGCAACCGACGACGCGATCTCCATGCCGCGCAGCATCGGACCGGGGTGCAGCACCACCGCGTGGTCGGCGAGCAGACCCAGACGCTTCTCGTTCAGTCCGTACGTGATCGAGTACTCCCGCGGCGACGGGAAGAACCCGCCGTTCATCCGCTCGGCCTGCACCCGCAGCATCAGGACCGCGTCGAGTCCGGGCAGTTCGGCGTCGATCGAGTGCGACACCCGCACCGGCCACGTCTCGACGCCGGCCGGCAGCAGCGTGCGCGGCGCCACCAGGACCACCTCCGCACCGAGCATCGACAGCAGCAGCGCATTCGAGCGCGCCACCCGGCTGTGCAGGATGTCGCCGACGATCGCGATGCGGCGGCCCTCGATCCCACCGAGTCGCTGACGCAGCGTCAGCGCATCGAGCAGGGCCTGAGTCGGGTGTTCGTGCGTGCCGTCACCGGCGTTGATGATCGACGGGCCACCGTCGTCGGCTGCACCGGTCCAGGCCGCGATCTGGTGCGCCGCACCGGAAGCCGGGTGCCGGACGATCAGCGCATCGGCACCGGCGGCACGCAGTGTCATCGCGGTGTCGCGCAGCGACTCACCCTTCGACACCGAGGAACTGGACGCGCTGACGTTGATCACGTCGGCGCTCATCCACTTGCCGGCCACCTCGAACGACACCCGGGTACGGGTGGAGTTCTCGAAGAAGACTGTCATCACGGTCCGGCCACGCAGCGTCGGGAGCTTCTTGACCTCGCGACCGAGCAGCGCCTGCTCGAAACGTTCGGCCTCGTCGAGCAGTTCGGTCGCGGAATCCCGGGTCAGCTCCGCGATGGAGAGCAGGTGCTTCACTTCTCGTTCTCCTCTGCGTGCCCGCTCGACAGCACGACGCAGTCCTTGCCGTCGTGCTCGGCGAGGAGCACGGCAACGTCCTCGGTGCGTGCGGTGGGCACGTTCTTACCTACATAGTCGGCGCGCAGCGGCAGTTCGCGGTGACCGCGATCGACGAGGACCGCCAACTGGACCGCACGGGGCCGGCCGAGGTCACGCAGCGCGTCGAGCGCGGAGCGGACCGTGCGACCGGAGAACAGCACGTCGTCGACGAGCACGACGAGGGCATTGTCGACACCGCCCTCGGGAACCGACGTCCGCTCGAGCGGGCGATGCGGCTTGGTCCGCAGATCGTCGCGGTAGAGCGTGATGTCGAGGGAACCGACGGGCGGGCGGACACCCGCGAACTCCTCGATCTTGTCGGCGAGCCGAACGGCGAGCGTCGTGCCGCGGGTGGGAATACCGATCAGGACGACGCGCGGCGCCGAGCCGTCGGTGGCGTCGAGAGCGGTCTTCTCGATGATCTGATGCGCGATGCGGGCGACGGTCCGTCCGACATCAGCCGGGGACAGCAGTTCGCGCGCGTTCGCGGGGGGAAGACCGGATGAGGGCCCTTCGGGCATACGCATCTAGCGACCTCCTTCTCCGCCTCTCTGGACGGATCGTTAAAGGATGTCTGACGCGGGTCAGCCTATCAGCGGCGTCCCCGGCGCCAGATTCCGGGTAGGCCGAGTCCTCGAAGGATTCAGAACACACTGCCGCCCACCCCGGAACCGGGGTGGGCGGCAGCTGGGTCCACTTCAGGACTCGGAGTCTTCGCCACCGGCAGAGCCGGTGGTGGCGTCAGCGTCGTCGGCCGTATCGGCCTTCGCGCGCTGCGAGGTCGCGGCAGCGGCGGCCCGCACCTGCGGGGCGACCAACACGACCTGGCCCAGCACGCCGTTGACGAAGCTGGGCGATTCGTCGGTGGACAGTTCCTTGGCGAGCTCGACAGCCTCGTCGACGGCCACGACAGGCGGAACGTCCGTCGCATGGAACAGCTCCCACACGGCGATCCGCAGGATTGCCCGATCGACCGCGGGCAGCCGCTCGAGCCGCCAGTCCTGCAGATGCGACTCGATCACCTGGTCCAACCGGTCCAGATTCTCCGCGACGCCCTGCACCACGGTCACCGTGTACGGGGCGACCGGGGCGACGGAATCGTCACGGGTCGCGAGCTGCGCCCGCTCGTCCGCGAGATCGACCGGGTCGACGTCGCGCGCCTCCGCCTCGAACAGGAAATCGACGGCCCGCTTGCGAGCCTTGTGACGTGCTCCGAGTTTCTTATGCGTGCCCGACACTCAGGAATTCACGCGCCCGAGGTAGTTGCCGTCACGCGAGTCGACCTTGAGCTTGTCGCCGATGTTGATGAACAGCGGGACCTGGATCTCGGCACCGGTCTCGAGGGTGGCGGGCTTGGTGCCACCGGTCGAACGGTCACCCTGCAGGCCGGGATCGGTGTGCTTGACCTCGAGCTCGACCGTGACCGGGAGCTCGACGAACAGCGGCGCGTCCTCGTGGGTCGCGACCTGGACGTGCATGTTCTCGAGCAGGAAGCGCGCGCCCTCGCCGACCGTGGCCTCGGGGATCGGGATCTGGTCGTAGGTGTCGCCGTCCATGAAGATGTAGTCGCTACCGTCGTGGTAGAGGAAGGTCATGTCGCGACGGTCGACCGTGGCGGTCTCGACCTTGACGCCGGCGTTCCAGGTCTTGTCGACGGTCTTACCGGAGAGCACGTTCTTGATCTTCGTGCGAACGAAGGCCGGACCCTTACCGGGCTTGACGTGCTGGAATTCGAGGATCTGCCACAGCTGGCCCTCGATCTTCAGCACGAGTCCGTTCTTGAAATCACTGGTATCTGCCACTTGGTTTCGCGTCTCCTTCAGACGATTGCGAGATCTTTGCTGGTGAGAGTGAGGAGTTCCGGCCCCTGCTCGCGAACCACGAGCGTGTCCTCGATCCTGACGCCACCGCGCCCGGAGAAGTACACACCCGGCTCGACGGTCACCACCGCACCGCGTAGCAGTGTACCGGTGCCGAGCTTGCCGATTCCGGGCGCTTCGTGGATCTCGAGACCGACACCGTGACCGAGTCCGTGCAGGAACAACTCGCCGTAGCCTGCGCTCTCGATCACCGAGCGGGCCGCCGCATCCACGGCGCCGACCTCGGCGCCCGGTGTCAGTGCCGCCCGACCGGCCGCCTGCGCCTCCCGGACCAGGTCGTAGAGGTCCCGCTGCCACTGCGAGACCTTCTCCAGCACGTACGTCCTGGTCATGTCGGAGTGGTAGCCGCCGATCTGCGCCCCGAAGTCCAGCTTGACCAGGTCACCGGACCGCAGGACGGCATCGGTCGGTCGATGGTGCGGGACGGCCGAGTTCGGGCCGGCGGCAACGATCGTCTCGAAGGAGATGCCGTCCGCGCCGTGGTCGAGCATGAGCGACTCGAGTTCGCGTCCCACCGCGCGCTCGGTGCGGCCCGGGCGCAGTCCCCCACCCTCGATCAACGCCGCGAGCGCGTCGTCGGCCGCCCGGCACGCCCGCCGCAGGAGTTCGATCTCACCCTCGTCCTTGACGGTTCGGAGCGCTTCCACCAGCCGCGGGGCACGCGTGAAGGCAATCCCTGGGGCCGCCTCGGTCCAGGCTCCGTACTGATCGAACGTCACGACGTGACTCTCGAATCCGAGCGCCCCGGCACCCCACGCGGCAGCGAGTTCGAGCAGTCGCGGCGCACTCGCGCGGGCGATCTCGGCCCGCAGGTCCGGCACCTGCTCGGCCACCTGCATCAGGTAGCGACCGTCGGTGCAGATGACCGTCCGATCCTCCGCGTCCGGCTCGTCGGCGGAAGTCACCAGCAACGCCGCGTTCGAGCCGGTGAAACCCGTCAGGTAGCGGATGTTGAGCAGGTCCGTCACCAACAGAGCGTCGAGGCCACGCTCACGAAGAAGAGCACGGAGGCGGTCGCGGCGCGCGGCGGCGGTGGTGGCTGTCACCTGGTGGATCGACATGCCCCCGAAAATACCCTCCCGACCACCCACGGCCCCGGGTGCCGCGAACGTGTCCGGCGCCTCTTCGGGGCGTTTGTGTGGGTTAGGACACAAGTGCCGAACCCTGCTGGTTACGCTATGCCCCATGAATGGGTGGGTCGTACGCGGTCTCGGGCTGGCATTGGTACACGTCGTGGTGCGCACTTTCCTGGGAGCCGCGGTGACGCAGTGGCCCCAGCAGGGCAGCGTCCTGAGGTGGTTCTCGTTGATTCTCGTCATCCTCGCGGCGTTCCTGTGGGGCGTGCTCGACGGCATCCGTGACCGTCGAGCCCATGCCGATCCGGACGAGTCCGCGGACCTGACGATGATGTGGCTCAAGGCGGCCGCCGTCGCCGGCGTCCTCTCGGGGGCCGCGGCGTGGATCGTCGGACTGATCTTCGACATCGCCATCACCAACGGTTCGCTCTTCTTCGAGGTGACGTCCGGCGCCGCATTCACGATCCTGCTGGTGTTCATCCCCGCGACCATCGGTGTCGGCCTCGGCCGGTTCCTCGTCGGACGCGAGTCCCGATCTGCCGCCGCGGACGACGTGGCCTACGCGCACGACGCCGATGTCGACGTCGAGGAGTCGGCAGCGGAAAACTACGCGGGTAGCGAGTGGTCGTACGAGCACGGCACGGAAACCGGCTACGGCTACACCGACGACGGCCACGGCCACGGCTCCGTCCCGGCCGACAACACCGACACCGAGGTGTTCGCGCCCATCGACCCGGACGGTCGCGCCGGTGGGGCACACCGAGCCGACACGTAGGGCACGGCGCAGTCGCACGGACAGACGAACGGGCCGGGGCGGATCATCCGCCCCGGCCCGTTCTGTCGTGCCCGGTCTGTCGTGTCCGGTCCCAGGGACACTCGACGACTGGTCGGTGTCAGTCCCGTTCGGCCAGGAACCGCAGCGCCAACGCGTATCCGGCGACACCCAGACCGACGATCGACCCCGTCGCGACACCGCTGAGATACGAGTGATGACGGAACTGCTCGCGCGCGTGGACGTTGGAGATGTGCAGTTCCACCAGTCCGGCGGTCAGCTCCGCGCACGCGTCGCGCAACACCACCGACGTGTGAGTGAGCCCGCCCGCGTTGAGGATCACCGGCTCGCCCGCGTCGGCCGCGTCGTGGATCCAGCCCAGCAGCTCACCTTCGCTGTCGCTCTGCCGGACGACGACCTCGATCCCGAGTTCCTTCGCGGTCTGCTCGCACAGCGCGACGAGGTCGGCGTGCGTGGTCGATCCGTAGACCTCGGGCTGACGCTTGCCCAGGCGCCCCAGGTTGGGTCCGTTGACGACCTGGACCCTCACAGCAATACCGCCCCGCCGCTGGGGCTCGCGTCCCGCGCGATCGCGCCGTAGGCGGCGACGAGCAGCGACGGGTCCGGCCCCTCGAGCCGGCCCGGCTTGGCGAGGCCGTCGAGCACCACGAACCGCAGCATGCCGTTGCGGTTCTTCTTGTCGGTCTGCATGCCCTTCATCAGGTCCGCGAACGCGTCCCCGTCGTACGTGGTGGGCAGGCCGACGAGTTCGAGGATCGCCTTGTGCCGGTCGGCGGTGGCGTCGTCGAGGCGGCCCGCCAGACGACCCAGTTCCGCGGCGTAGACGAGTCCGACGGCCACCGCGGCACCGTGACGCCAGCGGTAGCGCTCACGACGCTCGACGGCGTGACCGAGGGTGTGCCCGTAGTTGAGGATCTCCCGCAGGCTCGACTCCTTGAGGTCGGCGGCCACGACGGACGCCTTGACCTCGACGGAGCGGCGGATCAGTTCGGGCAGCACGGTGCCGGTGGGATCCAGCGCGGCCTCCGGATCGGCTTCGATGAGGTCGAGGATCACCGGGTCGGCGATGAACCCCGTCTTGATGATCTCGGCCATGCCCGCGACGATCTCGTTGCGCGGCACCGTCTCGAGGGTCGCCAGGTCGACCAGGACCGCCGACGGCTCGTGGAACGCACCGACGAGGTTCTTGCCCGCCTCGGTGTTGATGCCGGTCTTGCCGCCGACGGCGGCATCGACCATCGCCAGCAGGGTCGTGGGCACGTGCACGATCCGCACGCCCCGCATCCACGTCGCGGCGACGAACCCGGCGAGATCGGTGGCGGCACCGCCACCGAGGCTGACGATCGCGTCGCTGCGTGTCAGGCCGATCCGGCCGAGCACCTCCCAGCAGAAGCCCGCGACCGCGAGTTCCTTGCCGTCCTCGGCGTCGGGAATCTCGATGCGGTGGGCGTCGATTCCCTTCTCCGCCATCGCAGCCCGCACGGCCTCCGCGGTCTCCGCGAGCGGCGGCTGATGGAAGATGGCCACCGTGCGGGTGCCCTCGAGCTCCTCGACGAGCTCACCGAGCAGACCTCGCCCGATGATCACCGGGTAGGGATCGGCCGTGGCCACCTCGACGCGTACCGGTTCGGTCACTTCTCTACTGCTCCGCTTCTGTGTCGTCTCTTGCTGTGTCGTCCCGAACCCGGTCGCCGGCGGCGGCCTCGTCGGTCAACTTGGTCACCAACTGCTGGACCACCCGGCTGGGACTCCGGCTGTCGGTGCGTACCCGGATGGTCGCCGCCTGCCGGTACAGCGGCCGCCGGCGACGCATCAGGGCGTGGTACTTGGCCTTGGGGTCGCCGCCGTTGAGCAGCGGGCGTCCGGTGGTCGCCCCGGTGCGCTTGAGCCCCTCGGCGACACTGATCTCCAGGTACACCACGGTATGCCCCGCCAACCGGGATCGGGTGAGTTCGGACAGGATCGCGCCGCCGCCGAGGGACAGGATCCCGTCGTGCGACTCGAGGGCCTCCCCCACGATCCGTTCCTCGATCTCCCGGAAGAACGGCTCCCCGTCCGTCTCGAAGATCTCCGGGATAGTGCGGCCGGTCTCGCGCTCGATCTCCGCATCGGTGTCGAGCAACTCCAGATCGAGCGCCTGCGCGAGGCGTCGACCGATGGTCGATTTCCCCGCGCCGGGCGGCCCGATGAGGACGGCGCGCGGCGTCATCGCATCACCGCGACAGACGGGCCGCGATGCCGTCGACGTAGCGCTGGTAGTTCGAGCGGGTCTCCGCGAGGGAGTCGCCACCGAACTTGTCGAGCGCGGCCTGGGCCACGACGAGCGCAACCATCGCCTCGGCCACCACACCGGCGGCCGGGACCGCGCACACATCCGAACGCTGGTGGATGGCCACGGCCTCCTCGCCCGTCGACATGTCGACGGTGGACAGGGCACGCGGGACAGTCGAGATCGGCTTCATCGCGGCACGCACGCGCAGGGCCTCACCGTTGGTCATGCCGCCCTCGAGGCCGCCGGCGCGGTTGGTCGAGCGCAGGACGCCGTCGGGGCCGGGACGCATCTCGTCGTGTGCGGCGCTGCCGCGGCGGCGAGCGGTCTCGAAGCCGTCGCCGACCTCGACGCCCTTGATCGCCTGGATGCCCATGAGCGCGGCGGCCAGCTTGGAGTCGAGGCGGTCCGCGCCGCTGATGAACGAGCCGAGGCCGACCGGCAGACCGTGCACGATCACCTCGACGACACCGCCGAGGGTGTCGCCGTCCTTCTTGGCGGCTTCGATCTCTGCGATCATGGAAGACTCTGCTTCTTGTCCGAATGCCCGCACCGGGCTCGCGTCGATGGCGTCGAGAGCGTCGGCGGCGGGACCGGGGCCGACGTAGGGGTCGGACGCGCCGATCGAGATGACGTGGGAGACGACCTCGACGCCGAACAGCTGACGCAGGAACTGGCGGGCCACGGTGCCGGCCGCGACGCGGGCCGCGGTCTCCCGGGCGCTGGCGCGCTCGAGGACGGGGCGGGCGTCGTCGAAGCCGTACTTGAGCATCCCCGAGTAGTCGGCATGGCCGGGGCGCGGACGGGTCAGCGGCGCGTTACGGGCCTGACCGGCGAGTTCCGCCTCGTCCACCGGGTCGGCGGACATGATGGTCTCCCACTTGGGCCACTCGGTGTTCCCGACCTCGACCGCGATCGGACCACCGAGCGTGCGACCGTGCCGCACGCCTCCGATGATCGTGACCTTGTCGGCCTCGAATTTCATGCGGGCGCCACGGCCGTAGCCGAGGCGACGGCGCGCAAGCTGCGCCGCGATGTCGTCGGACGTCACCTCGACGCCGGCAACCATCCCCTCGAGCATGGCAACGAGGGCGGGACCATGGGACTCTCCAGCAGTTATCCAGCGCAACACACCCAGCATCCTTCCACGAGCACGGCGGCCGGTACGACAGTGGGCCGTCCGCCGCTCCTGTCACAGCGGCCACATCGCCAACGCGGTCGCCGCGCACATCGACGGGCCGTGGGCGATCACGCCGCCCGCTCGCCCCCGGGCCACGCCCGCCACGGCGGTGAGGACGGGGGCGAGCGCGGCGGCCGCGAGCCACACCTGGGCTCCACCCAGGCTCGCCGCGGCACCCAGACCGAGCGCCAGTTTCACGTCCCCGGCCCCCATCGCCGCGGGCGCGGTCACGTGCAGCAGCAGGTACAACCCCGACAGCATCGCGCCGCCGACGACGGCGGGCCGCCACTGCCCCGTCGCTGCCGCGAAGCCCACGATCGCCACCGTGCCGGGCAGGGTCAGGAGGTTGGGCAGGCGATGCACCCGCAGGTCGACGACACCGGCCGTGACCATCCACCACGCGAACAGCAGCGCCGCCGCCAGGGCCGGGGTGGGACCGAACCGCACGGCGAGCATGCCGAAGCCGAGTGCGCACGCACCCTCGCACCAGCCCGGCGGCATCTGGGACTCCCGCGCGAACCGCGCCACGACATGCCGGGATCCGACACCCGCGATCACACCCGCCGACGCGCCCACCACACCGATCCACCACATACCGAGAGCATGCGGTGCGGCGGGGGCTGCATACCCCGCGAATCGGGGGTCACGAACAAACCTGTGGATACGCGGGTGGCTGTGGACAACCCGGACCCCGCGACCGGGCCCGGACTCAGCGCGGCAGTGCCGCCGCCATCGCCTCGCGGGGCGCGGGCATCCCGGTGAACTGCTCGACCTGCCCGTAGGCCTGGTTGAGCAGCATCGCCAGACCGCCGACGACGACGCCACCGGCACGTTCGACCGCGACCGCGAGCGGCGTGGGCCACGGATCGTAGATGGCGTCGAGCACGAAAGGGGCCCGCCCGATCGCGTCGGCGAACGGTGCCGCGGCGGCCGCGGGAACGGTGCTGACCAACGCGGCCGACGCACCGCACACATCCGCCAGTTCGCCGTCGTCGAACGTCAGGTGCCGCACGTCGAGTCCGACGGCCTCGGCGCAGTACAGGGTGGCGCGGGCGCGCTCGGCGTCCCGCGCGACGACGGTCACCGACCGCACCCCCAGGTCGGCGAGTGCGACGAGCGCAGGACGCGCGGTGCCACCGGCACCGACGACCACCGCGGAGGAGCCGGTCAGATCGCCGATGCCACCCTCGACGAGGGCGCCGCGGACCCCGTCGACGTCGGTGCAGTCGGCGCGCCAGCCGTCGTCGAGACGGACGAGGGTGTTCGCGGAGCCGATCGTGACCGCTCGCTCGGTGCGCTCGGTCGCGAATTCGAGGGCGGCGACCTTGCCGGGCATCGTCACCGACAGCCCCACCCATTCGGGGCCCAGGTCCGCGACGAGCCCGGGCAACTGGTCGCCGGTGCATTCGATGCGCTCGTACGTCCAGTCCGTCAATCCCAGCGCGCGGTACGCGGCCAGGTGCAGGTCCGGGGACTTCGAATGCGAGATCGGGCTGCCGAGAACGGCTGCCTTACGTGGTGTCACGCCGATCACCTTCCACTGTCGAGGATGCCGCTCTGCAGCGCCAACCCGATGTTCGCGAGGTGCTCGTCGTAGCTCCGGGTGAACAGCGTGGTGCCCTTCTTGTCGATCGTCACGAAGTACAAGTAGTCGCCGGGTGCCGGATTCTCCACCGCGCGAAGAGCATTGATGCTCGGCGACGAGATCGGTGTGGCCGGCAGTCCCGGGCTGGCGTAGGTGTTCCACGGCGTCACGCGAGCACGGTCGGCGTCGGTCGTCGCGACCTCGGTCTCGTCGAGCGCGTAGTTGACGGTGGAATCGAACTGCAGCGGCTGGTTCACCGCGAGCCGGTTGAGCACGACACGGGCGACCTTGTCGAAGTCCGCGGGCAGCGCCTCGCGTTCGACCAGGGACGCCACGATCAGCATCTGATACGGGTCGAGGCCGACATTGACACCGGCGGTCTCGATACCGGTCGATTCGTAGATCTCCGCGCTCGAACCGACCAGGTGCCGGAGAATCTCGACGGGCGACGCGGTGGGATCGAAGTCCCAGCTGCCGGCGGCGATCAGGCCTTCGAGCTGGCGGTCACGGTCCGGGACGTTCGACACCTGCTTGCGTGCCCAGTCCGGGACGCCCAGAGCGGCCAGGTCCGAGCCCGCACCGGCGGTGTTGAGGTCGTCGTAGCCGACGCACGTCGGTGCCTCGACCGGCCCGACACAGCTGGCCTCCGAGATCAGCGTGTAGATGCCCTTCTTGATCGCACCGGTCTGCACGTCACGGGTGTCATGGAGCTGACGCCCCTCCGAGATCACCGTCTGCCCGACGCGCGCGGTCGGCGACACCAGCGCGGCCACCGCGTCGGCGCCCGAGATCTTCGTGGAGACCGCGTAGAAGCCCGGCTGCACCGAACTCATGGCGTCGTTGCGCAGCGCCGCCTGGTAGAACGCGGTCGTGCTCGCGACCACGTCCTTGTCGGCCATCGCCGTTGCGATCTCGCCGGCCGTGTCGCCGGAGTGGACCTGCACGACCACCTCGGGTCCCGCAGGTCCGGCGTAGTCCGCGTAGTCGCTGCCGCTGAGCTTGTCGTAGGCGGCGAAGGCTGCGGCGCCCATGCCACCCAGCAGGACGGCGCCGGCGAGGACGCCGATGACACGGCCGCGCCGCTTGCGCCGCGCGGCCGCGCGCTCCCGCCGAATCTCGCCGCGGCTCTGAGTCGGCGCACCGACCGCGGTCGGCAGCGCTCGCCGGGAATCGTCGTCGTACGCGTATCGGTCGAATTCGGGTTCGTACCCGTAGTTCTGGCCGGTCGGGTAGCCGCGGTGCGGGTCGTAGCCGTCGGCATCGTCGCCGTACGCACCGCCGGTGCCGTAACCGGATTCGGAATAGGAGTCCTGACGGGGATCGCCCTGATACCCGTCGGTGTAGCGGTGATCGTCGTAGCCGGGAGCCGACTCGAACTCGGGACGCCCCGGCTGCCGATGATCGTTCACGATCCGTCCTCCGTGGGTCGGCCGCTACCGTCCGGGTCCGTTACGTTCACCGCTGCACTCCGCTCGTCCAACCATCCCTGCAAGATCGCCACCGCCGCGGCCTGATCGATCATCGGTCGCTGTCCCTTCGCCCGGACACCGCTCTCGCGCAGTGCCCGGGACGCGGTGACCGTGGTGAGTCGCTCGTCGGCCATCCGCACCGGGATCGGTTCGATGCCGCGCTGCAGGCGGCGGGCGAAGGCAGACGCGATCTCCGCCGCCTTGCCACGCTCACCGCGCAGCGTCTGCGGCAGACCGACGATAACCTCGACGGCCTCGTACTCCTCGACAAGCGCGATAATCCGCCGGATGTCCGGCGCGTCGGGCCCCTTCTCCTTGGACCGCGGAACGGTTTCCACCGGTGTCGCGAGGATGCAGTCCGGATCGCACGACGCGACCCCGATCCGCACACTGCCGACGTCGACGGCGATCCGGCGACCCCGCCCGGGATCATCCTTCCCGGGGTGGTCGGGACCCGACAGGGCAGGACGGCCGGGGCCCGACGGTGCGGGACGGTCGGGACCCGACTCTGCCGGAGGCACCGCTAGGAGTTTCCTGCCAGCTCGGCGACCCGGCCCCGCACGCCCTCGAGCGCCGCGGCGATGCCGGAGACGTCGGAGCCGGAGCCCTGCGCCATGTCGGCCTTGCCGCCGCCCCGGCCACCGATCTGCGGGCCGAAGCTCGACACCAGTTCGCCGGCCTTGATGCCGAGGTCCTGGGCGGCCTTGGTGGCGGCGACGACGAACGGCACCTTGCCGTCGGCGTTGCCGAGCAGCACCACCACGGCGGGCTGCGTGCCGAAACGGCCACGGATGTCGGTGACGAGACCGCGCAGGTCGTTGCCGGAGACGCCGTCGGGCGCCTGCTCGGCGACGAGCAGCACCTCACCGATGCGGTGGGCCTTGTCGACGAACGTGCCCGCGGACGCGAGCACCGCGGCCGCCTTGGTGGCCTCGAGTTCCTTCTCGGCGGCCTTGAGACGCTCGACGAGGGCCTCGACGCGGGCCGGGACCTCCTCGGACGGCACCTTCAGCGACGACGCGACACCGGCGAGCAGTGCGCGTTCCTTCGCCAGGTAGCGGTACGAGTCGAGTCCGACGAACGCCTCGACACGGCGGACACCGGAGCCGACGGAGGACTCGCCGAGCAGCGTGACCGGACCGATCTGCGCGGACGTCTGAACGTGCGTGCCGCCGCACAGTTCCATCGAGAACGGTCCACCGATCTCCACGACCCGGACCTCGTCGCCGTAGTTCTCGCCGAACAGCGCCATCGCGCCCATCTGCTTCGCCCGATCCAGATCGGTGACGAAGGTGTTCACCGAGTGGTTGGCGGCGACGGCCTCGTTGGTGACGACCTCGATCTCCTGCTTCTGCGACTCCGACAGCTGGCCCTGCCAGTTGAAGTCGAAGCGCAGGTAGCCCGGCTTGTTGAGCGAGCCGGCCTGAACGGCGTTGGGGCCCAGCACCTGTCGCAGCGCCGCGTGCACCATGTGGGTGCCGGAGTGGCCCTGCGTCGCGCCCTTGCGCCACTCGGGGTCGACCTGTGCGAGGACGACGTCACCCTCGGTGATCTGGCCTTCCTTGACGGTGACCTTGTGCACCCACACCTTCTTGGCGATCTTCTGCACGTCGTTGACCTGCACCCGCAGGCCCGTCGCGCTGATCGTGCCGATGTCGGCGATCTGGCCGCCGGCCTCCGCGTACAGCGGGCTGCGGTCCAGAATGACCTCGACGTCCTGCCCGGCCGTCGCTGTGGGCACCCGGACGCCGTTCGAGATGAGTGCGAGCACGTGCGCCTCGGACACCAACTCGTTGAAGCCGGTGAACTCGGTGGGACCGCGGTCGACGAGTTCCTTGTAGACCGTCAGGTCGGCGTGCGCGTGCTTGCGCGACTGCGCGTCCTCCTTGGCGCGCTTGCGCTGCTCGGCCATCAGCGAGCGGAAACCGGCCTCGTCGACGCTCAGGCCCGCCTCGGCCGCCATCTCCAGCGTCAGGTCGATGGGGAAGCCGTAGGTGTCGTGCAGGACGAACGCCTCGTTGCCGCCGAAGACCTTCTTGCCGGCGGACTTGACCTCGTCGGCCTCCGCCTCGAACATCTTCGAGCCGGCGGCGATGGTGCGCAGGAACGCGGTCTCCTCGCCCACCGCCACACCGACGATGCGATCGAAGTCGGTGGCCAGCTCCGGGTACGACGGCACCATGGTGTCGCGCACGACGGTGACGAACTCGCGCATGCACGGCTTCTCCGCACCGAGCAGCTTCGCCGAGCGGATGATGCGGCGCAGCAGGCGGCGCAGCACGTAGCCCCGGCCCTCGTTGCCGGGGTTGACGCCGTCCGCGATCAGCATCACGGCGGTACGCGCGTGGTCGGCGATGACGCGGAAGCGGACGTCGGCCTCGTGGTCGGTTCCGTAGGCGCGGCCGGACAGTTCCTCAGCCTTGGTGATCACGGGGCGGACCAGGTCCGTCTCGTACACGTTGTCGACGCCCTGCAGCAGGAACGCGACGCGCTCGACGCCCATACCGGTGTCGATGTTCTTCTTCGGCAGCACACCGACCGGGGGGTACCCCTTCTTCGGGCTGAGCTCACCCCGCACGTCCTGCATGAAGACCAGGTTCCAGATCTCGATGTAGCGGTCCTCGTCGACGACGGGCCCGCCCTCTTTGCCGTATTCAGGTCCACGGTCGTAGTAGATCTCCGAGCACGGCCCACCCGGACCCGGCACACCCATATCCCAGTAGTTGTCCTCGCCGTCGCGGAACTGGATCCGCTCGTCGGGCATCCCGGCTACGCGCCGCCAGATCTCGGCCGCCTCCGGATCCTGGTTGTACGCGGTCACCCAGATACGCTCGGGATCGAAGCCGTATCCGCCCTCCTCCTGCGGCTTCGTGATCAGCTCCCAGGCGAGGGTGATCGCACCTTCCTTGAAGTAGTCGCCGAAGCTGAAGTTGCCGGCCATCTGGAAGAACGTGTTGTGCCGGGTGGTGACGCCGACGTTCTCGATGTCACCGGTGCGCACGCACTTCTGCACGCTGGTCGCGGTGTCGTACGGCGGGGTCTGCTGGCCGAGGAAGAACGGCTTGAACTGCACCATGCCGGCGTTGACGAACAGCAGGTTCGGATCGTCGAAGATCAGCGAGGCACTGGGCACCTCGGTGTGGCCCGCCTTGACGAAGTGGTCGAGGAAGCGCCTACGGATCTCGTGGGTCTGCACCTGTATTCGTCCTTACATATGTCCGTCGAATGTCACTGTGTTCGGCAGCCGTGGTCGCCTCCGAGATGCGAATCGGCCATTGGCAAGCTTAACGCCCCGGGCCAATCGATTCTTCGGCGCACGTGACGGCCCGCAGGATCCCACCGCCACCGTGACGGGAGACACGCGCCGGACGGCCGTCAGCGTCCGCGCACGATCCGGCGAAGCTTGCCGACCCGTCCGGCGATCTCCCGCTCCGCGCCGTGTGTGGTGGGTTCGTAGTAGTCGACGCCGACCAGCTCGTCCGGTGGGTACTGCTGGGGCAGGACACCGTCCTGGTGATCGTGCGGGTACCGGTAGCCGACGGCGTTGCCGAGCTGCGCCGCACCGGCGTAGTGGCCGTCCCGCAGGTGCGGTGGGACCAGGCCGGACTTCCCGGCCGCGACGTCGGTCATCGCGGCGCCCAGCGCGGCGATGACCGCGCCCGACTTCGGCGCGGTCGCGAGGTGGATGGTGGCCTGCGCGAGGGCCAGTCGAGCCTCGGGCATCCCGATCAACTGCACCGCCTGCGCGGCCGCCGTCGCGGTCTGCAGGGCGGTCGGATCGGCCATCCCGATGTCCTCGCTCGCGTGGACCACGAGCCGCCGCGCGATGAACCGCGGGTCCTCCCCTGCCGTGATCATCCGGGCCAGGTAGTGCAATGCGGCATCGACATCGGATCCGCGGATCGACTTGATGAAGGCACTGATCACGTCGTAGTGCTGGTCGCCGTCGCGGTCGTAGCGCACCGCGGCCTTGTCGACGCTGGACTCGACCGTCTCGAGGTCCACGACCGCGGGACGGTCGTCGGTCCGGTCGAGGGCGGTGCCGGCGGCGGCCTCGAGCGCGGTCAGCGCCCGGCGCGCGTCGCCCGCAGCGAGCCGGACCAGATGCTCCAGGGCGTCGTCGGTGAGATCGACGGACCCGCCGAGCCCGCGTTCGTCGGCGCGGGCACGCTCGATGACGACGCGGATGTCGTCGGAGGTCAACGACTGCAGTTGCAGTACCAGCGAGCGCGACAGCAGCGGCGACACCACCGAGAACGACGGATTCTCGGTGGTCGCGGCCACGAGGAGCACGATCCGGTTCTCCACGGCCGCCAGCAACGCATCCTGCTGCGTCTTGGAGAAGCGGTGGACCTCGTCGATGAACAGGACCGTCTGCTCGCCCTGCAGCAGGCGCCGGCGGGCCAGTTCGATGACGCCGCGCACCTCCTTGACGCCGGCGGACAGCGCGGACAGTGCCTCGAACTTGCGTCCGGTCGCGCCGGAGATCAGCGAAGCGAGGGTGGTCTTGCCGGTTCCCGGCGGCCCGTACAGCAGGACCGACGAGGCGCCGGAGCCCTCCACGAGACGCCGCAGGGGCGCTCCGGGACCGAGCAGGTGCTGTTGACCGACCACCTCCGACAGTGCGGCCGGACGCATCCGGACCGCCAACGGCGCCCCCGGATGCGACGGCCCGGCCTGCCGCGACGTCGACGTGAGCGGCTGCGACTCCGGGTCGGGTTCGGCCGCCGGAGCCTCGAACAGGCCCGCCCCGTCACCCGCCATGTCGGTGTCGCCGAAGAAATCAGTCACGCCTCGACGCTACTAGCCGTCGCCCGCGGCGCCGGCCGCCGTGGTCAGCGCCCGAACAGCGACTTGAAGAACCCCGGCTTCGCCGGCTTCTCGCACTTGCACCGCTGGGAGGCGGACACCGTGCGCATGACGCTGTCGACGTGCTGGCCACAGCCTCCCCAGGTGGTCTTGTTGCAGGTCTGGCAGGTGACGGCGTAGCACACGATGGATCTCCTCGAACGTGGTTGAAAGGTGCCACCCACGATACCCCCTGGGGTATTCAGTTCAATGTGCCGATCCCCACACTCGGTTCTCCTGGATCAGCGCTCTGTGCGGCGCAGACGTACGCGGTCGACCGGTCCGGCAAGCTCGAGTCGACGAATCAGCACGGGGTTGTCGGTGGACTGGCTCGCGTGGCGGGCGATCGCCGCGAACTGCCGCGAGCGGTCGACGTCGACGTCCACCGCGCCGTCACCGACCAATGCGACGAAACCCGCCGCGAACTCTACGTTCAACGCGTCGGCCACCGCCGGAGCGACGCCCCACTCGAGCACGTGCAACCCCCGCGCCCCGGCGACACGAACGGCCGCCGCGGTTGCGGCGCGGTGATCCGGATGACCGGTGACGCCGCCGGCCTCGAACACGATCAGCGTGACCGCCGCACCCAGGGCGTCGGACACCACGGCGTCGAGCACGGCCGGATCCTCGCCAGAGAGTCCACCGTCGGGAAAGTCGTGGAGCACGACGTCGCCGATGCCCAACTCCCGCGCTGCCGCGGCCAGTTCCGCACGGCGCACCGCACCCAGGTCGGCCGATGCACCCAGTGTGCTCGCCTCACCGTGCGTCAGGCAGAGCACCCGGACGTCGCCCCCGGCCGCGGTCAGCGCCGCCAGCACCGCACCCAGGCCGAAACTCTCGTCGTCCGGGTGGGCCACCACCACGAGCGCGGGCCCCCACCCGGCCACCTCATCCCACGTGAACTGTGGAACCGCATGCTCCAAACCGACCGCCCCCTCACCGTCCCGGGTCGGCCCTCACCGGGCGATCGCGCCGGTGCGGAGAAACGACCGAGAAGTCAGATTCGCTCGTGCAACCGGCTTGCCACGAGACCGGCGTGTTCGGCGATGACGCCGTGCCCGGACCGCTCCGCGAACCGGGCCAGACCGTCCCACCGCGCCGTCAGAGCCTCCACACGCGGCGCCGACAGCTGATGGTCGCGCACCGCAGCGATCCGGGTGTAGTCCTCGGGCAGGAACAGGAAGGTGCTGAGCCACACCCACACGAGCTGCGCGTCGAGCACACGTTCGGTGAGGAAGTCGTCGTCCGCGAGCACCGGCCACATCCCGACGACCTCGGCGCGCCACGCCTCGGTCATCGCGCTGGCCCGCTCGTACGACAGCTCGATGCTGCACAGGCACGCAGGGAACGACACCAGCGCGTACGCGAGATCGAGCGTCGCGTCCCGGAACCCGCCCCACTCGTAGTCCAGGAACCGGACACCCTCGTCGTTGACGATGATGTTGTCCGGGCACAGATCGGACGGGCTGAACGCGCGGAAACGTCCACCGCCGAAGAGCCTGCCGGCGCGCTCGGCGATCGCGAGCACCTCCGGCGGCACGTCGATGTCGAGATGCTCGGCGAGCAACGCCGGAACCACCTCGAGCGAGGCGGCGGCCTGCTCGGCGACCACGTCGCCGCAGTGCGCCACCTCCGCGCGCCGCAGGAGCGCGGTGAAGTCCTCCTCGCGTCCGACGGTCGCCGCGTGCATCCGGCCCAACGCCTGCGCCATCGCCATCAGCGAGTTCGTGACGGTGTCCGGATCGGCGTTCTTGAGCAGCGTGGCGAACGGCGTGGAGTCACCGAGATCACCCAGGACCAGCAGCCGGGTCTCGAAGTCGTAGGCCAGCAGTTCCGCGCCCGGTCGACTCTCGGTCGCGAGTGCCGTCGCGAACTGGTAGGAGACGGCCTCACGGAGAAACGCGACGTCGACCGTGGTGGTGTCGGCGGTGCCCTCGAACTCGATCCGCTGGGAGTCCGTCTTGCGTGACGTCTCACGGACCTGCTTGATCACCAGCGTCCGAGGCAGCGAGAACGGATTCTCGGCGACCCGGACACGCAGGACGACGGTGCGGCCGCTCCCCCCGAGATCGACGGGGTCGACGAGCCGGACCGGTGCCCCGGTCCGACGAGCGAGCAACTTCTCGGCTGCGGCAACTACCTCGGAGAGGGGTTCCGCCAATATTGCGGTCATCGAGCACCAACTTACCCGGCGCGGCCGCTCACGGCCCGACAATCGACGCCCGCCCCGCCGCCCGCATCTCGCCGACCTGGACAAATGCCGGGTCACAGGTCGGTCACGGCCGCTTCGCGGATGCCGGCAGATGCCGTGCGACGACGGAGCCCCGCGCCACGACGAGATGCGTGACGCGGGGCTCCGGTTCGGGACTACTTCGCCTCGGAGGCTTCCGGCTCCGGCTTGAAGTCGATTCCGGACTCCTTACGCTGCAACTCGGTGATCGCCGCCGGAGCGTCGGTCAGCGGATCCACGCCGCCACCGGACTTCGGGAACGCAATGACCTCACGGATCGAGTCGACGCCGGCGAGGAGCGCGGTGATGCGGTCCCAGCCGAACGCGATGCCGCCGTGCGGCGGGGCACCGAACGCGAAGGCGTCGAGCAGGAAGCCGAACTTCTCCTCCGCCTCCTCGTGAGAGATGCCCATCACCTTGAAGACGCGTTCCTGGATGTCCTTGCGGTGGATGCGGATGCTGCCGCCGCCGATCTCGTTGCCGTTGCAGACGATGTCGTAGGCGTAGGCGAGCGCCGAACCGGGATCGGTATCGAACGTGTCGATCGACTCCGGCTTGGGCGAGGTGAACGCGTGGTGCACCGCGGTCCAGGCGCTGTAGCCGAGGGCGACGTCGCCGCTGGCGGTCGCATCGGCGGTGGGCTCGAACATCGGGGCGTCCATGATCCACACGAAGGCCCAGGCGTCCGGGTCGATGAGGTCCTGCTTGCGGGCGATCTCGCCGCGGGCCGCCCCGAGCAGTGCGCGCATCGGCTTGGTGGCGCCGGCCGCGAAGAAGATGCAGTCACCGGGCTTCGCGCCGACGTGCGCGGCCAGGCCCTCGCGCTCGGCGTCGGTGAGGTTCTTGGCAACCGGGCCACCGAGGGTGCCGTCCTCGCCGACCAGCACATACGCCAGGCCCTTGGCGCCACGCTGCTTGGCCCACTCCTGCCAGGCGTCGAGCTGCTTACGCGGCTGGCTCGCACCGCCGGGCATGACGACCGCGCCGACGTACTCCGCCTGGAAGACGCGGAACGTGGTGTCCTTGAAGAAGTCCATGCACTCGACGAGCTCGATGTCGAAACGCAGATCGGGCTTGTCGGAACCGAAGCGGCGCATCGCCTCGGCGTACGTCATGCGTGCGATCGGCGTGGTGATCTCGTGTCCGATGAGCTTCCACACCGCGTGCAGGATCTCCTCGGCCAGCAGGATGACATCCTCCTGGGTCACGAAGCTCATCTCGATGTCGAGCTGCGTGAACTCCGGCTGACGGTCCGCGCGGAAGTCCTCGTCCCGGTAGCAGCGGGCGATCTGGTAGTACCGCTCGATGCCGCCGACCATGAGCAACTGCTTGAACAGCTGCGGGCTCTGCGGGAGGGCGTAGAAGTTGCCGGGCTGCAGGCGGGCGGGCACCAGGAAGTCGCGGGCCCCCTCGGGCGTCGACCGCGTCAGCGTCGGGGTCTCCACCTCGACGAACTCGTGGTGCGCCAGCACGGAGCGGGCCGCGGCATTGGCCTTGGAGCGCAACCGGATCGCGTGGCCCGGGCCCTCCCGGCGCAGGTCGAGGTAGCGGTACTTGAGCCGCGCCTCCTCACCGGCCTGATCGTCGAGCTGGAACGGCAGCGGGGCGCTCTCGTTGAGCACCTCGAGTTCGGTGGCGTTGACCTCGATGGCGCCGGTGGGGATTTCGAAGTTCTGGTTGCCCTCGGGGCGGACCTCGACCTTGCCGGTGACCTTGACGCAGTACTCGGCGCGCAGACGGTGCGCCTGCTCGAGCACGTCGCCCGCACGGAACACCACCTGGGAGACGCCCGACGCATCGCGGAGATCGATGAAGATCACGCCGCCGTGGTCGCGACGCCGCGCCACCCAACCGGTGAGGGTGACGGTCTGCTCAGCGTGCTCGGGTCGAAGCGAGCCGGCCAGGTGGGTGCGCAGCACGGGATTCCTTTCACAAACTTCCAGCACAATGGTCGATCCGTGCGTCGTGCACGGTGTCTTTCTCTGCTGCGATCCTACGGAGGCCCCTCGGGTATTCGGAAACGCATGCCCGGATTGCTGGAATGCTGTTACGACCAGCACAGGAAGTTCGGGACAGGAGCTATCGCGATGACGTTCAACGACGACGTCCGCATCAACGCCGGGCGCGTCTCCGTCGGAGGCGGGGGCGGCAGGCGGGGCGGCAAGATCGCGCTCGGAGGCGGAGCGGGCGGCCTGATCATCCTCGTCCTAGCGCTGCTCCTGGGCGGCGATCCCGGCTCGATCCTGGGCGGGCTGTCCGGGGCCACCGGCACCCCCTACGACGCGGGCACCAGCGCCGTCAGCGGCGCGACGCTCGAGAACTGCGAGTTCGGTGTCGACGCGAACCGCGACGTCGGCTGCCGTGTCGCGGGTACCGCGGAGAGCCTCGACGCGGTGTGGGGCGTCCAACTCCCCACACAGACCGGCGTGAAGTACATCGCACCGGAGGTCATCCTCTTCTCCGGTGCGATCAGCACCGGGTGCGGCAACGCCACCAGCGACGTGGGGCCATTCTACTGCCCGGCCGATTCGACGGCCTACTTCGACACCAGCTTCTTCCAGCTCCTCGTCGACCGGTTCGGCGCCAACGCCGGTCCGCTGGCGCAGGAGTACGTGGTGGCCCACGAGTTCGGGCACCACATCCAGAACCAGCTCGGCGACATCGGGCGGGCGCAGCAGGATCCGCGCGGCGCGACGTCGCAGGCCGTGCGCACCGAACTCCAGGCCGACTGCTACGCCGGCATCTGGGCGCACTACGCCTCCACCCAGCCCGGGCCGAACGACCCCCAGCCGTTCCTGAAGCCGCTCACCGACAACGACATCCGCGACGCGCTGTCGGCCGCGTCGGCGGTGGGCGACGACCGGATCCAACGGTCCGCCGGTGCACGGGTGAACCCCGAGGGCTGGACCCACGGGTCGTCGGACCAGCGCCAGGCCTGGTTCCTGGCCGGATACGGCACCGGTCAGGTGAGTGCATGCGACACCTACTCGGCCCGCAGCCTGGACAATCCCCCGGCACTGCGATGAGAGGCCGCCGCATAGCCTGTCTTCGACACTCGCAGTAGATCGTTCGAAGGAGGCCGCCGTGACGACCGTGCACCGTGAGCGTGCGCTCGACGCACCCGACGAGGTGGCGCTGCGCGACGGCCGCGCCGAGTTGTCGTGGTCCGACGTCGAGTCGGTCGTGAACCGGGTCGCGAACGCGCTGCGCGAGCACGTCGTCGGCCCCGACCGTCGGGTCGCGGTGTTCGCGCGCAACTCGGCGGAGACGATCCTCGCGCACGTCGGCATCATCTACGCAGGCTGCTCGCCGGTGCCGGCGAGCGCTCACCTGACCGCCTCGGAGCTGGCCTACATCCTCGAGGACTCCCGCGCCGACGCACTGTTCGTCGGCGCGGAGACGGCGGCGGTGGGTGCGGAGGCGGCCCGGGCGGCCGGGGTGCCGCTGGTCGTGGGCTGGCGGTCCGACGGCGCGAGAGTCGTCGACTGGGACGCCTGGCTGGCTGCGGCGTCGGATGCCGCTCCCCCGACCGAGGTTCCGGCGATGCCCTTCCTGAGCTACACGTCCGGGACCACAGGCCGGCCGAAGGGCGTCAACAGCCTCGCCGGGAGCCCCGATCCGGGCGCGAGCGTCGACCGGTACGTCCGGTCGATGGGTGCATTGCCGCTGGCACAGTGGCCCGGACATCTCGTGGTCGGCCCGCTGCACCACACCGGCCCGCTCGGTGGCGTCCGCCTCGTCGCGGCCGGACGTCCGGTCACGGTCCTCGAGAGGTTCGACGCCGAGACCGTCCTCGCGACGATCCAACAGCACCGCATCACGACCACGCTGATGGTGCCCACACATTTCCACCGGCTGCTGTCGCTGCCCGACGACGTCCGCACCCGCTACGACGTCAGTTCACTCCGGCTCGTCACGCACACCGGTGCCCCGTGTCCACGGGACGTCAAGCGCGCGATGATCGACTGGTTCGGCCCGGTGCTGTTCGATTCCTACGGGGGCAGCGAATCCGGCCCGCTGTGCGGCATCACGAGCGACGAGTGGCTGATCCGCCCGGGCAGCGTCGGCCGGGTGCGGCCACCGTTCATCCGGGCCGTCGCGGTCGGCGCCGACGGAAGCGAACTGCCCACCGGGCACGAGGGCCGTCTCGCGTTCGAGGAACGCGACGGCCGTTCGGTCGCCTACCTCAATGCCGACCAGAAGACGTCCGATGCGCTGATCCGTCCCGGCCTGTTCACCCTCGGTGACGTCGGCTATGTCGACGATCAGGGCTTCGTGTTCATCACCGACCGTGAAACCGACATGATCATCTCCGGCGGCGTGAACATCTATCCCGCCGAGATCGAGACCGTGCTCGCCACCCACCCGGGCGTCGCCGACGTCGCGGTGATCGGTGTGCCGGACGCCGATATGGGCGAGTCCCTGCTGGCGCTGGTGGTCCCCCGCGGGCAGGCGCCGTCGGCGGCCGATCTCGTCGAGCACTGTCGCACGTCGCTCGCGGGCTACAAGGTCCCGCGCGTGTTCGAGTTCCGCGACGACCTCGGGCGCACCACGATGGGAAAGCTCACCAAACGCACCCTGCGGGCTCCGTATTGGACGGCGCACTGACACCGTCAGTCGCCGTCGTCGCGATCCCGATCGTCATTCTCCGACGCCCCGGACTCCGCGCCCACTTCCTGGACCAGTTCGTATCGGCGGCCGTACGTTTCGACGATCGCCTGGATCACCGCGACGACCGGCACCGAGACCAGCGCGCCGACCGCTCCGAACAGTGAGGCCCCGACGATGACCGACCCGAAGGCGACCGCGGGATGGATCGCGACGGTCCGGGACGTGATCCGCGGGTGGAGGAGATAGTTCTCGATCTGCTGGTACGCGGTCCCGAACAGCACCACCCATACCGCGTCGAGGGGTTGCGCTGCCGCCGCGATGATCGCGGGCAGCCCGATCGCGAGGTAGGTACCGATGGTGGGGATGAACTGGGAGACGACGCCGGTCCAGATCGCGAGCGGAAGCCAGTACGGGACGCCGATCACCAGGAAGAAGATCCCCGTCGCGACAGCGCTGCATGCCGCGAGGATGACGCGGGACACGACATACCCGCCCGCCTTGTCGACGGAGATCTCCCACACGGTTGCGATCACCTTCTGCTGGCGCGCCGGGAACCAACCCGAAATGGTCTTGCGTAGTTGCGGTGCCTGCGCCGACATGTAGAAGACGAACAGCAGCACCGTCGCCGCCTGGAACACGGCGCCGACCAGTGTCGACACGACACCGAGGACCCCGGGGGTGAACCTCTCGGCGAGGCTCTGGATGGTCTCGGGCGTGATGTTGATCAAATCCTTGCCCGTGGCGAAATCGGTGCCGAACTGCTTGTTCGCCCATTCCGTGACGTGAGTGAGGGCGTCGGGCAGTGCGCCGAGCAACTGCGCGAGTTGCTCCGCGAGCAACGCACCGAAGATCGCGATGAACCCGATCGCGAACAGGATCGTCCCGAACAGCACCAGCCCGGTTCCGGCGCCCCGCCGGAGCCCGGCCCGTTCCAGTCGGTCGACGACCGGTTCGATGGTCACGCTCGCGAGCCACGCGAGGAAGAGTATGCCGAGGAAGTCCCGGATGTGAACGAACATCCAGCCCGCGATCTGGTACGCCGCAACCGCGAGCAGGACGTAGACGATCGCCACCCGTAGCGAGCGCAGATTCACCATGCGAGCGAGGTCGCCGATCGACGTGCGTCCGTCCGAGCCGCCCTGCGAGTCGCCTTGCGTGTCATCGCCGCTCATCGCACCCTCCGCCCCGATTGCCGCCCTACCGCGGGAACCTACCCGTCCCAGCAGGATTCGGCGGGGAGGTTCCCCGGCAGAAGTCCCCCCGATCTCCGGGGGTGGACGTTCACCCCGGGACGGTATATAGATTAATTATCTACCTACTTAATCCCGAGGAGCGTCCCATGGGCGAGGCGTACATCATCGACGCGATCCGTACCCCGGTCGGCAAGAAGAACGGCGCCTTGGCGTCCGTCCACCCGATCGACCTGGGAGCGAGCGCAATCCGTTCACTCCTCGACCGCACCCCGATCGACCCGGCCGCCATCGACGACGTCGTCTTCGGCTGCGTCGACGCGATCGGCGGCCAGGCCGGCAACATCGCACGCACCGCCGGCCTGGCCGCAGGGCTGCCCGAGCACGTTCCCGGGGTGACCGTCGATCGGCAGTGCGGGTCGAGCCAGCAGGCCCTGCACTTCGCCGCGCAGGCGGTGCTGAGCGGGACCGCCGATCTGGTCGTCGCGGGCGGCGTCCAGAGCATGAGCCGTATCCCCATCTCCGCAGCCATGACGGCCGGCCGCCGATACGGGTTCGAGGAGCCGCAATCCGGTTCCGCCGGATGGCATCGGCGCTACGGCAACGAGGAAATCTCCCAGTTCCGCGCCGCCGAACTCATCGCCGAGAAGTGGGGCATCAGCCGCGAGGACATGGAGCGGTGGGCTCTGCGTAGTCACGAGCGCGCCCGCACGGCCGCAGCACTGGGCCGCTTCGACGCCGAGATCGCCCCCGTCGGCGCGTTCGCGGCGGACGAGTGCCCGCGGAACACGAGCCGCGCGGCGATGGCCGCCCTGCCGACGCTGCGGCCGGGCGGACGCGTGACCGCCGCGCTGGCGAGCCAGATCTGCGACGGCGCGAGCGCGACGCTCGTCGCGTCCGAGGCGGCCGTCCGGGCACACGGCCTGCGGCCGCGCGCGAGGATCCATCACCTGAGCGCCCGCGGCGACGACCCGGTCTTCATGCTCACCGCGCCGATCCCGGCCACCGAACACGCGTTGCGCCGCACCGGGATGCACATCGACGACTTCGACGTCATCGAGGTCAACGAGGCCTTCGCATCCGTGGTGCTGGCCTGGGTCGCCGAAACGGGGGCCGACCCGAACCGCGTCAACGTCAACGGCGGCGGGATCGCGCTCGGTCACCCGCTGGGCGCGACCGGAACCAAGCTGTTCGCGACGATGCTGCACGAGCTCGAGCGCACGGGCGGGCGGTTCGGCCTGCAGACGATGTGCGAGGGCGGAGGAACCGCGAACGTCCTGATCGTCGAACGACTGGACTGAGCCTGCCCGTTGACATATGTCCGTAGCGACCTTCTCGGTCGAGTCCCACCGGGACATCGTCCGGCTCGCAGTCACCCACGAGAAAACACCACCTACGACAATCGCCACACCCTCGACACCTGGGCGATCGACCGCGTGGCCGAACGGGCAAGCGGGACACCTGGCCTGCGTGAGCGCCGGCCCCCGCACCGAGAGAGGTACGGGGGGGCCGCGGCACGTGCCGGTGGGCACCCGTATCGGCGTGAGTGCTCGCCACCGTCACGGTCACTGCGGTTCCGCTGGACGCGGGGTTCGAGCCCTGCCCAGCGGCCGAATCCCGAGGGACGGGCCGGCGCCTCAGAACAACGTCAGCGCGGGCGCTGCTCCGGCACCGACAAGTTCGCGGCGGTCCGGGACGGCAACGGCACGATGCTCCGCATGCCCTCCCAAGCCGTACTTCTCGACCATCGGCTCCACCCGCGACCGGAGCCAGGCCTTGTACTCGGGTGTGACGTAGGCACCGCGACCGTAGAGTTGCCGGTACCTCCGGACCAGCGCGGGATGTTCGGACGCGAGCCACTCCAGGAACCACCCCCGGGTGCTGCCCCGCAGGTGCATCGGGAAGATCGTCACCCCGGTCGCCCCGGCCTCGGCGATGGCGGCCAGCAGCCCGTCAAGGTGCGCGGTCGAATCGGTCAGGTACGGGATCACCGGGGCCACCATGACGTTGCACGGCAACCCGGCGTCGGTGACGGCTCGGATGAGTTCGAGCCGCGCCCGCGGCGACGGCGTCCCCGGCTCGACGGCCTTCTGCAACTCGGGATCGTGGATCGCGAGCGACACCCCTACGCCGACCGACACCCGTTCGGCCGCGTGCCGCAGCAGTGGAAGATCCCTCCGCAGCAGGGTGCCCTTCGTCAGAATCGAGAAGGGCGTGCGTGATTCGGTGAGCGCACCGATGATGCCCGGCATCAGCCGGTAGCGTCCCTCGGCGCGCTGATACGGGTCGGTGTTGGTGCCGAGCGCGACGTGATCCCGTTTCCACGAGCGCCGGGACAGCTCGCGCCGGAGCACCGCGGCGATGTTCATCTTCACCACGACCTGGGAATCGAAGTCGTGCCCCGAATCCAGATCCAGATACTCGTGGGTGGGCCGCGCGAAGCAGTAGCGGCACGCGTGAGCGCACCCCCGAAAGGCGTTGACGGTGAAGTCGAACGGCAACGACGCACCCTCCGGCACCCTGTTGAGCGCGCTCTTGCAGAGCACCTCGTGAAAGGTGATTCCCTCGAACTCCGGCGTCTGAATGCTCCGGACCAGGCCGGCACGCTCGAGACCTGGAAGCGCGCCGTCGTCCGCGTCGAGCGTCTGACCCTGCCACCTCATGACCTCAGTCGAACATGCGTGCTAACTCGTGTCAACCGATTCTTCGAAGAACTGTTCGATGCCGGCGGTGTGAAGTCCCGCCACATGCCCGAAACATTCGACTGCCACAATCTCCGACCATGACCAGAATGAACATCTCCTCCGGGTCCGAGTGGGAGCCCAAGATCGGCTACTCCCGCGCAGTGCGGATCGGGAACCAGATCGCGGTGTCCGGCACCACCTCCCCCGGCGCCACCCTCGAGGAGCAGACGCGCGGAGCGCTCGCGACGATCGCGGCATCGCTGACCGAGGCCGGGGCTTCGCTCGACGACGTGATCCGCACCCGCATGTACCTGCGGGACATGTCGAAGTGGGAGGAGGCCGCCCTCGCCCACGGTGAGGTCTTCGGCGAGATCCGCCCGGCCACCACCATTCTCGAGGTGAGCGCGCTCATCGACTCCGACCTGCTGATCGAGATCGAGGCCGACGCCGTCGTCACCGACTGAGCGCGTCACAGCCGCCGCAACGGGCCGCACCGTCGAGGACTCCTCGACGGTGCGGCCCGAACCGTTCCGAGCGGACCGATGCGTCCCGGCCGTGTCGAGCGTCCGTCAGAACATCAGGACGCCGCGCGTCGCCAGCCAGGTGATGGGGTCGGTCTTGATTCCGCCCGGCAGATCGACCTCGAAGTGCAGGTGCGGGCCGGTCGAGTTGCCCCGGTTACCGACGTTGGCGATGCGCTGGCCGGTGAACACCCGCTGGCCGACGGAGACGAAGTTGACGTCGTTGTGGCCGTAGGTGGTGACCGTGCCGTCGTTGTGCCTGATCCGGACCCACAGACCGAATCCCGATGCGGGACCGGCATTGATGACGGTGCCGTCGGCCACCGCGTAGATCGGCGCGCCCATGTTGGCGGCGATGTCGATGCCCATGTGCCCGCCGCCGAAGCGGGTGGTGATCGGCCCGGAGGCCGGCTTGGCGACGCCACCGAGGCTCCCCAGGCTGCCGAACGGCAGCCCCGAACTGGAACCGAGGTCGAAGCTCTGGAGCGCGCCCGCGACGTTGTTGATCGCGCCGGCGGCGTCGTTGATCGCGCCGGCGGCGTCGTTCAGGAACTGCGCGATGTCGGCCGATCCCGGTAAGGGTGGAAGCGCTGGTTGCGCTGCTGCAGTCGATGCGGACCCGATCACGAGGGCTGTCGTCAGACCAGCACCTGCCAATGCACCCGCAACCAACCGCCGGAATCCCAACCGCAACTTCGCGCTTCCCATGCGTGCACCCTTCTCGAAGGTCGAATCAGGTCCGAATCGGACCGGTTGAACCACAAGAAATCGAGCCCGTCAGATCACGGGTGGAACAGAATCCGACGGTCGCGGGAATCAGTCGACGAACCGAGCGAGGGCACGACGTCGACATCATCTGCGCGGGTCCGCCTTTCATCCGGGATGGCGCAACCCCGCGCACCAGTCCTGTCGGTTTCCTTGTGTGCGGTGACGGTAGCAATGACTGGGCGATCCGGCGACCGATTCGTTTCAGCTCGTCCGAAGACGGCGGGGCCGGATCCGGACGGACCGGGCGATCGGGAACCGGTGATCGTGCAGGTCGCCGACGCCGTCCTACCCCGGATCGATCCCGTCGATGATCGCCTGGACCACGGCACCGTAGCGGCGGACGAGCTCGTCGCTGCCGAGGATCTCGGGTGGCAGGAGACCCACGGTCCGCAGGCCCGTGGCGAGACCGAGGAGCGCCGCGACGACCATCTGGGTGGGCAGTCGATCCGCGGAGGTGTCGCCGATCTTGGACGAGATGCCACGGATGTAGCGTTCCCGCGCATCCGCCTGCGCGGCAGCGCGATCGGGCGCCTCGTGGATCAGCAGGGGCATCATCACCCACGGCTCGGACGCGTCCTCGTCGCGGCGTTCGACGATGTTGCGCACCATCCGGTATCCCACCGACTCGTTCTCGCAGACGTGTGGATCGTCGGTGGCCGACGGCAGTGACGGCGCTGCGGCCGAGTACAACTCGGCTTTGCTCCCCATCAGCTTCATCACCATCGCGGGCGAGCACCCGGCGCGTTCGGCGACGTCCTTGATCGTGGTGGCCGTGTAGCCGCGATCGGCGAACAGGGCTCGCGCCGCGTCGATGATGTTCTCTCGCGTGGACTTTCCGCTCACCCGCACAACCCTAGTCATGTCGGCGTCGAGGTCCGCGCCTCGGCGGATGCCGTCACGACCGTGGACATGCGAACCTTCCGTGCCGTCCGCGGAATGAACCATGCGACGCCGGCCGCGAGGATCGCCATGCCACAGGCGACGGCGAACACGGTCTGGAAGGCCGCGAGTGTCGGCAACTGGACCCCGGCGACCTCCATCGTCATCGCGGTGAGCAGCGCGGTGACCACCGCGCTCGAGGTCGAGGTGCCGATCGAGCGGAGCAGCGAGTTCAGGCCGTTGGAGGCAGCGGTTTCCGCGATCGGCACGGACTGCATGATGAGGATCGGCATCGCGGAGTACGTGATCGCGGTACCGATGTTGACCATCATCGACCCCAGGACGATCACCTCGATCGACCCGTTGAACAGCACCCGGAACACGTAGGCGACAGCGAGGATCAACGCACCGGTGATGAGCGTGATCCGAGCGCCGAATCGTGTGGTGATCTTCGCGGACAGCGGCGAGAAGACCACCATCGACAGACCCGCCGGCACCATGCACAGTCCGGCCGTGAACACGCTGAGTCCGAAGCCGTAACCGGTCCCCTCCGGCATCTGCAACTGCTGCGTGGTCGAGAGCATGTTCGCGAACATCGCGAACCCGACGATCATCGACGCCAGGTTGGTAAGCAGGACCGGACGGCGCGCGGAGGTCCGCAGGTTGACCATCGGATCCTTCACCCGCAGCTGGTACGGCACCCAGACCGCGAGCACCGCCGCCGCGAGCACGAAGCACCCGATCGTCCGGCCCGATCCCCACCCCCAGGATCCGCCCTTGGAGATGCCGAGCAGGAGGGACGCCAGCGCGACGGACAGGACGAGTGCGCCGAGGAAGTCGAAGCGTCCCGGTGTCCGCACCTTCGATTCGGGAACGACCAGGACCACGGCGACGAACAACAGCGTCCCGGCCCCGGCCGCGATCCAGAAGACCGCATGCCAGCCGAGGTTCGCATAGATGACCCCCGCCAACGGGAGTCCGAGCGCGCTGCCCATGCCCAGCGTCGCACTCATCAGGGCGGTCGCTGCCGGCACCTTCTCCCGGGGAAGTTCGTCACGCATGATCCCGATGCCCACCGCGATCAGCGACGACGCGAATCCCTGCAGGCCGCGTCCGATCAGCACCGCGACGAAGGTTCCCCCGAGGGCGGCGATCACCGACCCACACACCATCATTCCCATCGCGACCAGCATCATCCGCCGCTTTCCGACCATGTCCGCCAGGCGCGAGACGATGGGGGTCGCCACAGCCGCCGTCAGGAGCGTGATCGTGACGAGCCAGAACGCGTCGTCGGCGCTCACCCCGAGGATGCCCCGGAGATCGGGTAGCAACGGGATGACGAGCGTCTGCTGGAGCGATACGACCGTGCCGCACAGGCACAGGACCGCGGTGATGAGTGCGCTGGATCTGCGGGTGGGTGACGGAGCTTCCGAGAGCGTCGCGGGCGCGGGACGTGCTGACAATGGATCATCTCCGATAGTGCGTGGTGAATGGTCGTTCACCACCGAGTGAACACCCATTCACCACGCCGACGCAAATCGATTCCCACTCGATTCCCACGATCGGCGGCCCCGCCGGCGATTCCACCCTGCTCCGAACACGCCGGAACACCTCGATCCCGCCCGGCCCGAGGCGGTTGCGGAGTTGTCCACAGCCCCGCACCGACACGGCGTGCGCACCTCGACTCCTCCGCTACAGTGTCACCGGAACCATTGACTGGGGGGTCGACATGGACGGATTCACTGCTGCGCCGGACGAAATCCGCGCATACGGGGACATCGCGGCGCAGACGGCCGCACACATCGGAGCGGCGGGTGCGTTCGACGCCGCCGCCGACGTCGCGGCGCTGACGCCGGTATTCGGTGTCATCGGCGCCGACTTCCTCGCGACGTTCGCCGCAACACGGGTGACGCACGCGAAATCGGTTGCGGCCCTGGCGAACGTGTACGCCGGCACGAGCTCGGTCGCGCACACCGTCGCCGCGGCGTACGACACCACCGATCGCGCCACCGGCGCAGTCCTCGGTGCCGCACGAGACACGCTGGGGGGGAACGCATGATCCCGTCGGATCCCACGGCACCGGGGAACGACCAGCCGACGGTGCTGGATCTCCTGCAGGCATCGCCGGTCGCGCCGGTGCTCGACATGCCGGTTCCCCGTACCCCGATGGAGGCACTCGCCGCGTCGCCGATCGGGCCGCTGTTGGAGACACCGTTCACCGACATCGCGGCCGGCGCACTACCGCCGATGCCGCCGATGCCGGCGCTACCGCCTCTGCCGCCTCTGCCGGGCCTGGATCAACTGCTGCAGCCGATTTCCGAACTCGCCGGTGCGTTCGGCACAGGCGCGGTCGGTGGTCTCGATCCGACGGCGATGCTGCAGCAATCCTCGTCGAGCATCGACACCGCACTGTCGGTGGGCCTGTCCGCGCTGAAGACCCTCGATCAGGTCTGGGAGGGGCAGGCCGCACTCGCTGCCCAGTCCCGTGGCCGGCAGGCCTACGTCGCCGGTGAGCAACTGAGCGTGCGCGGAAACGAGATCGCCGCCGTCACTCAGGAAGCGGCGGGTTCGGTGGCCCGCGGCAACGCGAAGCTCCTCGCAGTCGTCGAGTCGTTCGTCGCGACCGCCGTCTCCGCCGCGCCGGTGGCCCTCACCCCACCGGGGCAGACCATGCTCATCGCGGCCGCCGCCGATCACCTCCAGCGCGCATTGACCGTGGTCGCCGAGACACGCGCCGAACTCGCCGGCCATCAGTCGGCGATGGCAGCGCTGGGGGCCGAGGTCCCGGTGCCGGCGGCGCCCGCGCCCGCTGCCGGCCTCATGTCCGGGAGCGGTCCGTCGCCGATCGCGATCGCCGGTTCGCTTCTCGAATCCGTCGGAAGACCTGTCGCCGGGAACGTCCCCCGACAGATCGGCGACTACGCCGCGGCACCCACCCTGGCCGCGGGGATCAGCGGGGACTTCGCGCCCGCCGCGACGCCACCGACGACCGCCTTCGGCGCCGGCGGCAGCGCAGGCGCGGGCGGCGCCTTCGGTTCGGCGGCGTCAGGGTTCCTCGGCGGCATCGGCGGCGGAGGTGCGGCGGCCGCCGGTTCGGCGGCGCGGGGCCCGTCGTCCGCACCATCCCCGGTCGTCGGTGCTCCCACCGCCGGCCCCGTCGGACCGGCCGCAGCGGCTGCCGGCACCGCCACCTCGGGCGGTTTTGCACCCGGCGCAATGACATCCGGGGCGTCGGGGGCGCGCAGCGGCTACGACGACTCCGTGGATCGCGACACACCGGGATACCTCGTCGATGCGGTGCGGGGCGACGGCATCGTCGGCGACCTCCCGATGGTGGCCCCGGCCGTCATCGGCGGCATCGACCCCGCCGACCTGGGGGTCGACGAGTTCGACCGGTTCTGATCGCCGGCGTCACACCTGGACGAGCTTGGCGAGGTCGCTGCGGTGACTCAGTGCCAGCTTCTCGCACGCCCGGTAGATGTGTCCCTCGACGGTGCGCACCGACAACACCAGGCGCCCGGCGATGTCCTTGTTCGACAGCCCGCGACCGACCAGCACCGCGATCTCACGTTCCCGATCGGTGAGCGGGAGCGGGCGCGCGGCCTTCGCCAGGGCGGGCGTGGTCGCGCCGTCACACCGCGATGCCAGCCAGTGCGCCTTCGCCGCCGCCGACAACTCACCCCGGCGGTCGTTGGAACGCGAGTACGCGGTGGCGGCCTGCGCGAACATGTCCGCGGCCGCGATCAGTGCCCCGACCTGTTCGAACTCGGCGGCGAGCGCGTCGAGGGCGGGCCCGTCCGCCTTCGACAGGGCCCGCGCCCGGGCGGCCGCCACCTTTGCGAACGGCCCGTCCACGACCGACCCGAGTTCGGTGAGCCGCGCAACCGTGGAGTAGTCGCCGAATGTCGTGGCGACGTCGAGCGCGAGCGCCTCCAGCGCGAACTGGCCGGACTGCGCCGCGAGGTCCGCCGCGCGTCGTGCCGCATGGACCGCGGCGGACACCTCCCCCGCTGCGCCCGCGACCCACGCCCGGGCGACGTCGATGAGCGGGTCGAAGAATGCCAGTTCGGGACCGGAGTGGCGTTCGGCGATCGCGAGCGCCTCGGCGGCGTCGTCGGGACGGCCCTGCGCGGCCCGCACCTGACACAGGCTCACCGCGGCGAGCAGCATCCATTCCGATCGGGTCTCGCGATCGAGCACGGCGAGGGCCTCCGTCAGGTGCTCGGCGGCATCGTTGAGCCTGCCGCACGTCAGTTCCACGACACCGGACGCGACGTCGGCCAGTGCGGCACTGTTCGGTTGTCCGGCCGCCAGATCGCGGTACCGGGCCGCGGTCTGCTGCGCGGCCGACAGTCGCCCGACGAGGGTGAGCGCCTGGACCTCGAAGTAGCCGATGTGGAAACGCAGCAGGCCGTCACCGTGTGAGATCGCCTCCCAGGCCGACGAGGCCAGCGCCCCCACCTCGAAGCCGCGGCCCGACACCGTCAGCGCCGCGACTCCGGCGAACACGGCGCTCGCCCGCGCCCACGGGTGCGCCTCCGGCGCCGCCTCCACCTGGCGGGACAGCGCGATCGCCTCCTCAGTCCGGCGGTCGTACAGGTGCAGGACCGCGTCGAGGGCCACCACCGACACCGCAAGCATGGGGTCGGTGATCCGGCCTCGCTCACGTTCGAACAACTCGACCGCCTCCCGCGGGCGACCGGCCTCCAGATACAGGCTCGCGACCCGGGTCAGCAGCCAGCGGGCGACGTCGTACTCGCTCAGTACGTCCGGGTCGACGGCAGCGAACACGTCCTCGGCCTCGTCACCCCGGCCCTGCCACATCAGGGCTCGGCCCAGCGCGAACGACGCGTCGAAGCCGGCTCCGCTCCGGACCGCAGCGCCGGCGAGTCGCGCGCCCAGTTCGAGGCTGGCCATCGCGATCGCATCCTCGGCGCCGCGCACCAGCAGGTCCGGGTCGAGATCCATCCCGGACTCCATCGCCAACTCGGCGATGCGCATCGAGGTCACCATCCCCGGGTCGGGGGACGCGCGCAGCACCTCGACGAGTCGCCGTTTGATGCGTTGCGCGGCGAGCACACCGGCTCGATCGCGGATGACCTCACCGAACAGCGGATGCGCCAGGCGCACGACATGGGCGTTCCCCACGCTGAGAATCCGCACGAGGTCCATCCGTTCGGCCTCCTCGATCGACCGCCGGCTCACGAGTTCGCTGAGCACCTCGAGCTCGAGTGGTTCGCAGAATGCGAGGTAGTCGACGACGTCGCGGGCGTCGCGCGGTGTCCGCGCGAAACGCGATTCGAGCAGCGACGCGAGGGCCGCGGACACCCCGGGCCGGCCCCGCAGCTGCCACACTCCCCCCGTCTTGCGGAGTGTGCCGCCGTCGAGGGCTCCCTCCACCAGATGCCGCAGGAACAGCGGATTGCCCTCGGACACCTCCCAGATCTCGTCCGCGCTGAACCGTTCCACCGGGGCACCGAGGACGGCGTGGAGTTCGTCGTCCATTTCCTGCCGCGTGAACGGCGGGACCACGAACGGGGTGAGCAGACCGTCCTTCCACAGCGCCTCGATCGCGCCCGGCACCGGAGCACCGCTGCGCACGGTGACGACGAGGCGCGCGTCGCGGCCGACCGCCAGCTGGTGTACCAGTCCGGCCGAGAACTCGTCGAGCAGATGCGCGTCGTCCACCCCGATGATGCCGAGCCCGCCGTCGGGAGCGGTGCCGTCCTCGGCGAGCAGGTCGCGCACCGCACGCAGCGCGACCACGGGGTCACGCGACGTGGTGCGGGCCAGGTGCGGCGCGAACGCGCCGAGGGGAATCGACTGGGTGGACTCGGTGCCGACGATCCATCGGGCATCGCCGGTCAGCGAACCCACCAGTTCCCGGGCCATCGTCGTCTTGCCGACTCCGGCGGTACCGACCAGCACCACTCCGCACGTCGTGCCGTTACGGAGCAGTTCCTCTGTGCCCTCGAGAAACGCCGCACGATCGAGGACCGGCCAGAGTCCCACCATGCTTCGAACGATAATCCTGTCCGACGGCACAGCGAAGCGAACGGCCGAACCCGCAACCAGGGAGTTACCGCCCGGTCGGTCCGCGCCGGGTCCGCGCCGGTCCCCGCCGGCCCAGGGGCGTCAGTCCGACAGTGCCGCGACTTCCTGGTCGGTGAGCACCGTCTGCGGCACCCGTCCCGCGTCGCGGACCATGGTGACCGCGCGGTACAGCGGTCGCTCCTCCAGGCCCGCGCCCCGCGCCTCCGCCCGCAACTGCTCGATGAGCAGCGAGGCCGCGGCGGCCGCGGGTGCCAGTTCGCTCGCGGACAGCGCGTCGGCGAGCTTGCGCAACCCGAGCACCTCGAGTTCCCGTCCGCCGTCGGCCGTGTAGAGCGCGAGCGGCACGTTCTGCACGGATCGACCGTCCCCGATCCGCGCCGCAACCTGACTGATCCGCCCGGACCGGACGACGAACTCGACGCTGACCGCCGCAGCCACGTCGACCCGCCGGTGACGCAGTCCGTTCGATGCGTGGATCGTGTTGCCGTCCAGCCAGATTCGACGTCGAGTCGCCAGGATCGCGGACAGTGCGGTCGGCAGGCCGATCACCGCACCGACCGCGACCGCCACCGGCGGCGCCGCGAAGATCGCGACCACGGCGCCCACCACGATCCCGATGACGATCGAGACCATGGCGATCCGGCGCATCCGCGGCGCCAGCACCGACGCCGGGATCAGGTCGAGGGAGAACTCGCTCCCGCCGGCCCGGTCAGGCGTCGGCAAGAATCGAACCGATCTGCGCGACAACACCTTCCAACGGAACCGAGGTCTGGTCTCCGGTACTCAGGTTCTTCACCGCGACGGTACCGGCGGCTAGTTCGTCGTCGCCGAGCACGAGGGCCAGCGTCGCCCCCGAACGGTCCGCGGCACGCATCGCACCCTTGTGACCACGGTCGCCGTACACCATGTCGACGCGGATCCCGGCCGCCCGCAGATCCCGCGCGATCGTGACCATCCGGGACTTCGCGGCGTCACCGAACGGCACCCCGAACACCTCGCAGCGCGCGGGGTTGCCGGCGGTCTTGCCCTCGGCGGCGAGCGCCAGGACTGTCCGGTCCACACCGATTCCGAAGCCGATACCGGACAGTGGCTGACCGCCGAGCTGCTCCATGAGTCCGTCGTAGCGGCCACCACCGCCGATGCCGGACTGCGCGCCGAGACCGTCGTGGACGAACTCGAACGTGGTCTTGGTGTAGTAGTCGAGGCCGCGCACCATTCGCGGGTTCACGACGTAGGGCACCCCGAGGGCATCGAGATGCGCGAGGACCTGATCGAAGTGCGCCTTCGCGCTCTCCGAGAGGTGATCGAGCATGAGCGGGGCGTCCGCGGTCATCTCGCGGACCTCCTTGCGCTTGTCGTCGAGCACGCGCAGCGGGTTGATCTCGGCACGACGACGAGTCTCCTCGTCGAGCGGTAGCGCGAACAGGAACTCCTGCAGGCGCTCCCGGTACTGCGGCCGGCACGTGTCGTCGCCGAGCGAGGTGATCTCGAGGCGGAAGCCGTCGAGGCCCAGGCTGCGGAAACCGGCGTCGGCGATCGCGATGACCTCGGCGTCGAGCGCCGGATCGTCCACGCCGATCGCCTCGACGCCGACCTGCTGCAGCTGACGGTAGCGGCCCGCCTGAGGTCGCTCGTACCGGAAGAACGGACCCGCGTAGCTGAGCTTGACGGGGAGCTGGCCGCGGTCGAGGCCGTGCTCGATCACGGCCCGCATCACACCGGCGGTGCCCTCCGGTCGGAGCGTCACCGAGCGGTCGCCGCGGTCGGCGAACGTGTACATCTCCTTCGACACGACATCGGTGGACTCACCGACGCCGCGGGCGAACAGGCCCGTGTCCTCGAAGATCGGCAACTCGATGTGGCCGTAGCCGGCCAGCCGCGCCGCACGGGTCAACCCGTCGCGCACGGCGACGAACTCCGCGGACTGCGGCGGGACGTAATCGGGAATGCCCTTGGGGGCCGAGAAGGTGCTGGACTTACTCACGGTGCTTACTTTTCCTTACTGGGAGGCGCTCAGTCCAACGAGGAACGGGTTCGCGGCCCGTTCCTGGCCGATCGAACTCGATCCCCCGTGGCCGGGCAGGATCGCGGTGGCGTCATCGAGCACGAGCAACTTGCGCGCGATCGAGCGCAGCAACTGCTCGTGGTTGCCGCCGGGAAGATCACTGCGGCCGATCGAACCCTGGAACAGCGTGTCCCCGGTCAGCGCGACCTGCAGCGGGCCCTGATCGGTCGACAGTTCGGTGCGGAGGACCACCGACCCCTGGGTGTGCCCCGGAGTGTGATCGACGACGAAGTCGATACCCGCAACGGACAACTCGTCACCGTCGGCGAGCTCGATCACCTCGGCAGGCTCACGGAACTCCATCCCGGCGATGAACTCGTTCATGGTGGCACCGATGCCGCGCGAGGGATCGCTGAGCATGTAACGGTCCTCGGGGTGGATGTACGCCGGGATGCCGTACCGCTCGCACACCGGTTGCACCGACCACGTGTGATCCAGATGCCCGTGCGTCAGCAGCACCGCCCGGGGCTCGAGCTCCGACTGCGCGAGAAACTGCGCCAACGGCTCGGCCGCGTCCTGGCCGGGATCGACGACAACGCACTCCGTCGAGTCGTCCTGCGCGAGGATGTAACAGTTGGTCTGGAACATCCCGGCCGGGAATCCGGTGACGAGCACGGCGGCAACTCCTAAAGTACGGGTCGATTACGGGGTCCAATCCGGACCGCATACAGCCTAGGCTGTCGTCACGCCAGGATCTTCTCAGGTTGCAATGACAGACTCGCCCGAAGCCCTCACGCGGCAGCGGGCGCCACGAGACATTCCGGAACAAACCGAACGAGACGTACGGGAGGACTACCGCAGTGCCGAGCAATCAGCAGCGCCGGGAAGCAGCGAAGAGAAAGCTGGAACGCCAGCTCGAACGGCGCGCCGAACGCGCACGAAAGCGCAAGCAGATGACGATCATCGGATCGGTCGTCGGCGTCGTGGTCGTGGTCGCGATCGGGGCCGTCGTGGTGACGCTGAGCGGCAAGGACGAGGACAAGTCCACCGAGAACACCGCCGCCTCCCAGACACAGACCGCCGGCGCGTTGCCGACCGCACGCGCCGAGGCACTCCCGAATCTCGTGAACTGCACCTACACGCCCGACGGCAGCGAGGCGTCCAAGCCCAACACCCCGCCGCGCACCGAGGGCATCGACACCACCGTCGCGACCGTCAGCGCGAGCATGGAGACCTCCCAGGGGAACGTCGGCCTGACGCTGAACAACGCCGAATCACCCTGCACCGTCAACAATTTCATCAGCCTCGCCTCGCAGGGCTACTTCGACGGCACCAGCTGCCACCGCCTCACCACCGGCGACAGCCTGCAGGTGCTCCAGTGCGGCGATCCCACCGGAACCGGAACGGGCGGGCCCGGCTACGGCTTCGCCAACGAGTTCCCCACCGACCAGTACGCCGCCGGCGATCCCGCACTGAGCGCACCCGCGTCGTACCCCCGCGGCACCCTCGCGATGGCGCACAGCAGCATGCCCGACAGCAACGGCAGCCAGTTCTTCATGGTCTACGGCGATTCGCAGCTGCCGCCCGACTACACCGTGTTCGGCACGATCGACGAGACCGGCCTCGCCACGCTCGACAAGATCGCCGCGGCCGGAAACGACTCGTCCAGCCAGCCCGGCGACGGCAAGCCGAACCTGCCCATCGAAATCACGAGTGTGAGACTGGACTGATGAAGCGCACAGCATTTGTCGCAGCCGGACTGGGCGTGACACTCGCCTTGACCGGGTGCTCCTCCGACAACGACAACTCCACCGACTCCTCGACCAGCGCCTCGGCCGCCTGGACGACGCCGGCAGCGCCGTCCATCGACATGTCCCGGTACGCGGCCCTGCCCGCCGCCGCGGTACCCGTCGCACCCATCGTCGACTGCAGCTACGCCCCGGCCGGCCCGCCCTCGAAGAACGTCGCGGCCCCCAACGCGACGGGCGTCTCCACCGAGGGCACCGTCGCGGTCGCCCTCACCACCGATGCGGGACCGATCGGCCTGACCCTCGATCGCGCGAAGGCACCCTGCACGGTCAACAGCTTCGTCAACCTCACCGAGCAGGCGTACTTCGACGGCACCCCCTGTCACCGCATCTCCACCGTTCCCGGCCTCGGCATGCTGCAGTGCGGTGACCCGTCCGGGCTCGGCAGCGGCGGCCCCGGATACCAGTACCCGAACGAGTACCCGACCAGCCTGTACGCCGCGGACGATCCCGCCCTGAACAGCCCCGTCGTCTACCCCCGCGGCACCCTCGCGATGGCCAACGCCGGACTCGACACCAACGGCAGCCAGTTCTTCCTGGTCTTCGAGGACTCCCTCCTCCCGCCGAAATACACGGTGGTCGGCACCATCTCCGACGAGGGCCTCGCGACCCTCGACACCATCGCCGCAGCCGGCGTCAAGGGTGCCACCGGAGCCGGCGACGGCGCCCCGGCCACCCCGGTCACCATCGAGACCGCCAAGGTCGGCTGACCCAGCCCCACGCAACAGCTGAAGGGTCCCTTCGTACGCTCACAGCGCACGAAGGGACCCTTCAGCTGTTTCCGGTGGTATCCCGGAGGGGTGTACAGGGGCGGTTCGGGGCTCCAGCGCCTATGCGGCCGATGTGACTCGGTAGACGTCGTAGACGCCCTCGACATTGCGCACCACGTTCAGCACGTGGCCGAGGTGCTTCGGGTCACCCATCTCGAAGGTGAACTTGCTGATCGCGACCCGGTCCCCCGATGTCGTCACCGACGCCGACAGGATGTTCACCTTCTCGTCGGCGAGTGCCTTCGTCACGTCCGACAGCAGGCGGTGCCGGTCGAGCGCCTCGATCTGGATGGCCACCAGGAACAGCGACGTCGGCGACGGCGCCCACTCGACGTCGATGATCCGCTCGGACTGCTGACGCAGCGAGCCTGCGTTGGTGCAGTCGGTGCGGTGCACGCTGACCGCCCCGCCACGGGTCACGAATCCGAGGATCTCGTCGCCGGGCACCGGGGTGCAACACTTCGCAAGCTTGGCGACGGTGCCCGGCGCGCCGGGCACGAGCACGCCCACGTCGCCGCTTCCGCGGGTTCTGGTGGGGATGGTGGACGGCGTCGACCGTTCCGCCAACTCCTCCTCGACGGCACCGACGCCGCCCAGGTGCGCGACCAGTCGCTGCACGACGTGCTGTGCGGAGACGTTGTGCTCGCCGACCGCCGTGTAGAGCGCGGAGACGTCGGCGTACCTCAACTCGTGCGCGATCGCCGTCATCGATTCGGCATTCATCAGGCGCTGCAAGGGAAGTCCGCCGCGGCGAACCTCCTTCGCGATGGCGTCCTTGCCGGCTTCGAGCGCTTCCTCGCGGCGTTCCTTCGCGAACCACTGCCGGATCTTGGTCTTCGCGCGCGGCGACACCACGAACGACTGCCAGTCCCGACTCGGCCCGGCGTTGGCCGCCTTCGAGGTGAAGACCTCGACGACCTCACCGTTCTCGAGCGTGCGCTCGAGCGCCACCAGTCGACCGTTGACGCGGGCGCCGATACAGCGGTGCCCGACCTCGGTGTGCACGGCGTACGCGAAGTCGACCGGTGTGGAACCGGCCGGCAACGTCACCACGTCACCCTTCGGCGTGAAGACGAAGATCTCCTTGACCGCGAGGTCGTATCGGAGCGACTCGAGGAACTCGCCGGGATCGGCGGCCTCCCGCTGCCAGTCGAGCAGCTGGCGCATCCACGCCATGTCGTCGACCTCGGCGACATCGCTGGAGTGACGCCCCTTGGTCTCCTTGTACCGCCAGTGCGCAGCGATACCGAACTCCGCCGTGCGGTGCATGTCCCGTGTTCGGATCTGCACCTCCAGCGGCTTGCCCTCGGGGCCGATCACCGTGGTGTGCAACGACTGGTACACCCCGTACCGTGGCTGCGCGATGTAGTCCTTGAACCGGCCCGCCATCGGCTGCCACAGCGAGTGCACGACACCGACCGCGGCGTAGCAGTCCCGGATCTCGTCGCACAGGATCCGCACACCCACCAGGTCGTGGATGTCGTCGAAGTCGCGGCCCTTGACGATCATCTTCTGATAGATCGACCAGTAGTGCTTGGGACGACCCTCGACGGCGGCGGTGATCCGTGACGCCGACAGCGTCGCGTTGATCTCGGCCCGCACCTTCGCCAGGTAGGTGTCGCGCGACGGCGCACGATCGGCGACCAGGCGGACGATCTCGTCGTACTTCTTCGGATGGAGGATCGCGAACGCCAGGTCCTCGAGCTCCCACTTCACCGTCGCCATGCCGAGTCGATGTGCCAGCGGCGCAATCACTTCCAGCGTCTCGCGAGCCTTGCGGGCCTGCTTCTCCGGCGGCAGGAAACGCATCGTGCGCATGTTGTGCAGGCGGTCGGCGACCTTGATCACCAGCACCCGCGGATCCCGCGCCATCGCGATGATCATCTTGCGGATCGTCTCGCCCTCGGCGGCCGATCCCAGCACCACCTTGTCGAGCTTGGTGACGCCGTCGACGAGGTGCGCCACCTCGTCACCGAACTCGGCGGTCAGTTCCTCGAGCGAATACCCGGTGTCCTCGACGGTGTCGTGGAGCAGCGCCGCCACCAGCGTCGTGGTGTCCATGCCGAGTTCGGCGAGGATGTTCGCGACGGCCAGCGGGTGGGTGATGTACGGGTCACCGGACTTGCGGAACTGCGTCGCATGCCGCTGCTCGGCGACGTCGTAGGCCCGCTGCAGCAGCGAGAAATCGGCCTTGGGGTAGAGCTCCCGATGCAGCGTGACCAACGGTTCGAGGACCGGGCGGACCGGGGCATTACGCGCACCGGTGATGCGCCGGGCCAGCCGGGCCCGGACCCGCCGCGACGCGGACGTCGGGACGGACGCGGGTGCGGACTTCTCGGCGGGCGGGGTCGCCCCTGTACCGGGCGCACCTGTGTTCTGAGACCGATCAAGATGCTGGGTCATGCCGTCACCTCCTGCCACCGCGCTGCGGGCGGTCCCTCGGGACCCGGCGGCACTGCTACACCACCAGGCACAACTGTAGTCCTCAGACGCGGACGAGCGACGTCAGCGGGTACCTTCCGAACCGGTCCCGGCCACCGAGCTCCTCGATCTCGAGCACCACCGCGACACCGACCACCTCCGCACCGGCTCGGGCCAGCAGTTCGGCGGCCGCCAACAGCGTCCCACCGGTGGCGAGGACGTCGTCGATCACGAAGACCCGGCGGCCCTTCAGGTCGGGCGCGTCGCACGGAATCTCCAGTGTCGCCGCACCGTACTCGAGCGCGTAGCTCTCCGAGTGCACCGGAGGCGGCAGCTTGCCGGCCTTGCGCACCGCCAGCACACCGCAACCCAATTCGAGTGCGACGCCACCGCCGAGCAGGAAGCCGCGCGCATCGACACCCGCCACGAGATCGGCGCCGGCGCCGGCCGCCGCGAGACCGTCGATCACCGCCCGGTAGCCGGGCCCGTCCGCGAACACCGGGGTGAGATCAGCGAACCGGACGCCGGGGGTCGGGAAATCGTCACACCACCGGGTCAGACGTGACACCGCCTCGGCGGCCTTCCCCAGCGCGGTCGTGAGGTTCGGCGGCGTGGCAGCTTCGGGCGCATCCATCTGAGAAATCACCTCAGAAGTATCCACCGGTCCATGTTCCAACCCGCACCGGACCTCGTCGGGTTCGGCACCACCCCGTGCATCCCCTTCGAATGCGCTGTGGTCCGCGGCTGGTCGAACAGCGGAATCGTCGGCATCTCGTTCCACAGGATCGCCTCCGCCTCCCCGGCGAGCGCCATCCGCGCCGACAGCGAGCCGTCGACCGCGAGCTGATCGGCGATCTGGTCGAAGCGCCCGTTGGAGAACCCGCCGAAATTGTCGCCGTTGCCCGAGTGCAACGCGAAGGCCGCGGCGGTCGTCGAACTGACGCCGGCCGCACCCGCCGCGGAACCGGTTCCGGCGAGCACGGCGTCGACCTGACCGGCACCCAGCGCCGTCGGCAGGAAGTCGGGCGATCCCGCGTCCTCGACCGTGATCCCCGCGCCCGCACACGACGCGGCGATGTCGCGCACGGTCTGCGCCCGCCGCTCGTCGGGGCCGAGATAGCCGACCCGCACCGTGAGGTTCGACTGGCCCGCCTCCTCCCGCGCCGCAATCGCACCGGGGATGTCCGGATCGGTGTAGATCCCGCCCTCGGCCGCGACCGCCGACGAGTAGAACAGCGTGTCAGGTGCCGTGATCCGCGAGTCGACGACACCCGACCCCGGCCCGGTCGCGACGTCGAAACCGGGATGCCCGAGCGTGTCGAACAGCTGCTGACGCGGCAGGCACAGCGCCAACGCGCGACGGGCGTCGACTGAGCCGAGGGTCCCGTCGGTGGCCAGCACCAACTGCTCGACGCTGCGCGACGGCCGGTCGACGACGTCGAAGCCGTCGCCGAGATCCAGCCCTCCGATCGATCCCGAGCCGACGTCGACGACCTCGATCTCACCGTCGTCGATGCGGGACTGCACATCCGACCCCTTGGGCCACACCACGATTCGCGACGTCGCGGGCTTGTTGCCCCACCAGCGCTCGTTCTCGACGAGCACCAGCCCACCGTCGGCGGTGTAGGAATCGATCCGGTACGGACCCGACGACGGCAGTCTCGTGGACTCCAGCTCTCCGGGAGTGAGCGTCCAACCCGTGTTCCAGAAGTCGGCGATGCGACCGACCGCGTCGGCATCACCCGACTGGACCGCGCCGACCAGATCGGGCACACCGGCAGCCTGCGCGGCCACGTGGGCCGGCATCAGCTCGGTGGCCCCGAACAGCGAACGCCAGTCCAGGTAGCCGCGCCCCGGCTTGAACACCACGGTGGCGTCCTTCGATCCGGGTTGGCAGTCGACCCGCTCGATGTCGGAGTAACCGGCACGCGTGGCCGCCGCGAACATCGGCGCGGCGCCGCCCTCGCCGGTGCGGGTGAACCGTCCGCTGCCCGCCGCCCACGCCAGTACGAAGTCGTCGCAGGAGACGGGAACACCATCGGAGTACACCGATGCCGGGTTGAGGCGGTACTGCACGGTCAGCACGTCACCGGGCAGCACGCTGGACGTGCCGAAATCGGTATCCGCGACCGGTCCGCCGGTGGGTCCGGTGTAGCTCATGCCGGTGAGCACCCGACCGAGCGCCTGCCGCGCACCCGTTGCCGAGCCCTCGACCGTGTTGCCGTTGTAGGTCGTCACCACGTTGTCGATGGCGAAACCCAGTGACGGCACCTGATCGGCGGGCTCGCCGCATGCTGCGGTTGCACCGACCGCCGCCGCGGCCGCCAGGGCGACCAGCGACCTGACGACGCGGCGACGGGTACGGGGAGACGTTCGGGACGGGTTCACATCCGGCATGTCAGTGCCTCTTCTTGTTGCGCTTTCCGGTCGGCGTGGCACCCGGGCTGGGAGCGCGACCCGCCGTGGGACGCACCCGCGGCTCCGGCCGGCCCGCCGCGGCGGTCTGCGTGCCGGACGCCTCCTCCCGCTTCGCCAGCACCTTCTTGGTGTGCGCGGCAACGGGACCCCACCGCTCCTTGATGCTGACCAGCATCGGGGTGGCGGTGAAGATCGACGAGTACGCGCCGACGATGATGCCGACGAGCTGCACCAGCGCCAGGTCCTTGAGCGTGCCGACCCCGAGGAGCCACACCGCGACGACCATCAGCGCGATCACCGGCAGCACCGAGATGACCGTCGTGTTGATCGAACGCATCAGGGTCTGGTTGACGGCCAGGTTCGCCTGCTCGGCATACGTGCGCCGGTTCAGGTGCAGGATCCCCCGGGTGTTCTCCTCGACCTTGTCGAACACCACCACGGTGTCGTAGAGCGAGAAGCCGAGGATCGTGAGCAAACCGATCACCGTCGCGGGCGTCACCTCGAAACCGATGAGCGAGTACACGCCGGCCGTGACGATCATGTCGAAGAACAGCGAGACGATCGCGGCGATCGCCATGTCCCGCTCGAACCGGACCGCGATGTAGACGCTGACGATGACCAGGAACACCACCAGCGCGATCAGCGCCTTCTGGGTGATCTGTCCACCCCACGTCTCGCTGACATCCGCGACGCTGATCGCGTTCTTCGACGGGTTCCCGCTACTGTCCTGCGGCTGGAACGTGTCGTACAACGCATTCTGCAGCGCGTTCACCTGTCCGGCGTCGAGCGCCTCGGAACGAATCTCGATTGACGAACTCGCACCGGATCCGACCGTCTGGACGGACACCGGTTCGATACCCAGGCTGTCCGAGTAGACCGTCTCGACCTGCTCGGTCGTGACACCTCCCGGCGCCGGGAACTGGATGCGGGTGCCGCCCTCGAACTCGATTCCGAGCGTGAAACCCCGGACCAGGATGCTCAGCAGCGACAGGCCCACGATCGCACCGGTGAGCAGGTAGTAGAACTTGCGGCGACCGATGACCTCGAAGCCGCCGGTGCCGGTGTACAGACGCTGCAACCAGGTGTGGTGCGGGAGCAGCGCCCGATTCGCGCCCTCGTCGGTGACGGCCGCGTCGACGGCGGAGGTGTTCGACTCACTCATTGCTTCATGCCTCCATGTCGGACGATGCGGAGGTCGACGTGGCGACCTTCTTGCGTTCGCGGGCGACCTGCTGGACCGCTCCGAGTCCGTTGACGCTCGGCTTGGACCAGAAACGCGACTTCGAGGCCATGTAGACCAGCGGCCACGTCACCAGGAACACCACGACCACGTCGAGGATCGTCGTCAGGCCGAGCGTGAACGCGAAACCGCGAACCTGGCCCACCGCGAGGGCATACAGCACCGCGGCAGCGATGAAGCTGACGGCGTTACCGGACAGAATCGTCCGACGTGCACGCGCCCAACCGCGAGGCACGGCGGAACGGAAGCTGCGTCCCTCACGCATCTCGTCCTTGATGCGTTCGAAGAACACCACGAACGAGTCCGCGGTCATGCCGATACCGATGATCAGACCGGCGATACCGGCGAGATCCAGCGTGAAACCGATGTACCGGCCCAACAGGACCATCACCGCGTAGACCATGAGCCCCGACAGCACGAGCGAGAGCGCCGTGAGCACTCCGAGCATGCGGTAGTAGACGAGGCAGTAGAGCAGCACCAGCACCAGGCCGACCGCGCCGGCGATCAGACCCGCCTCGAGCGACTGCAGGCCGAGGGTCGCCGAGACGGTCTCCGCCTCCGACGCCTCGAACGACAGCGGCAACGAACCGTACTTGAGCGTGTTCGCGAGCTCCTGGGCCTGGGTCTGGTTGAACTGGCCGGTGATCGACGTCGAACTGCCGACCGGGGTCGCGCCCTGCACGACGGGCGCACTGACGACCTTCGAGTCGAGCGTGAAGGCGGCCTGCTTGCCGATGTTCGCCGAAGTGAACTGCGCCCACGTGGTGCTACCGCTCGACTTGAAGCTCAGGCTCACCTCGTAGCGCGACTGCTGGCTGTTGAAGCCGGACGACGCGTCGGAGATCTCCTGACCGTCGATGATGCTGGGTGCCAGCAGGTAGACGGTGGTGCCGTCGGTCGAGCAGGCGACGAGCGGCAGCGCCGGATCGTCGTTGCCCTGCAACGGGTCGGGCGCCGAGCAGTCGAGCGTCGCCATGGCCTGCTGCTGGACCACGGGGTCCTCGCTCTGCCGGGTCGCCTTGGCCGCCGCGATCTCGGCCGCCGCCGCCTCGGGTGAACCGGGCTCGGGTGCCGGGGCGGGCGAGGACGCGGCGGCCAAGGCGACCCGGCAGAGCGAGGACCCCGTGGTCCAGCAGC
>NZ_JPOC01000063.1 GCF_000738775.1 Prescottella defluvii | reverse complement strand
GTTCGGCACAGGCCATCGGCACCGCGCCCAGCCCGATGACCGCCATCACCAGGGCGGCGCCCGACCTCGACCTCGGCTCACGCACGAACGACCCTCGCCTGTTCACTCGTCGGCGCTTCCAGGTTTGCCATCACCGAAGTATGAGCGAGTCCCGCGCATCTGTCACCGGCATCTCGCCGCGGATCGACCGCCACGCGGATCCCGTCCCTCCCCCGTAGTTTGGGAGCAACGGGACGAACCGGGTGTACTCGGTGAAACTGAACGATTCGGGGGAAACGATGACCGCGTGGGTACAGGTGCTGGTGACGATGGCCGACGGGCCGAGCCTGCCGATCCGCGGGGTGATTCGGCAGACACCCGACAAACCCGAGCGGATCAACTTCGCATACGTGGGACAGACACCGATGTTCGTCGGGGTCGGCGGCGACGACGTGCGCATCTGGCGCGATCGCTCCAAGGTCCGGGTCGAGAACCTCGATGGGCACCCGCTGTTCATCACCGACGGTGAGAACGCCTGGCGGTTCGACCAACCCGGGCAGCCGCCGCTCCGCAGCACCGCCGAACGTGTCCGCTACCTCGGGACCGGGAGCGAATTGCTGGTCAACCGGCCCGCGCACGACTGGCTCGGCGAGGACTACACCCGCCCCGCCGGACCGATCGAGGACCTCGCATTCCTCGGACGGGACTGCTGGTCCGTGGATCTACTGCCACCTCCCCGCAAGACGGGCCTTCTCCGCATGGTGGTCGACCGCGAGACCGGGGCCGTGCTCCAGTCGGGCAACGTCGGTGAGGGCGGCAACGACGGGAACGACGGGAACGCCCCTGCCGAGATCTGGGTCCGCTACGTCGAACTCACCGTCGGAGACCCGATCGACCCCGAACTGTTCACCTGGAGCGGCCCGACCCGCGACTTCGACGAGGACCGCCGCGGACACGCGGCGCTGCATCGGGCGGAGCAGGATCGGAAGCGGGAGTGGTTCCGCACCAACATCTCCGACACCCTGCCGGTCCTTCGCGTACCGCTCCCACTACGAATCGAGGAACTACACACACTCGACGAGGAAACCGGCGCCTTCCAGGCCTCCATGGCCGCCGGCTTCGCGTCCGGAATGCTCGCGCGCCGGCCCCGCTCGGACGAGCCGTGGAACCTCCGCTGGCACGGTTCGGTCCATCGCTGGTCGACCGAGGGCTTCGACTGGGCCGCCACGTTGCACGGCGTCGACCTCGACCCGGACGCCCTCGCGGCACTGCAGGCCGCGCTGCATCCCGGTGAGGCCGCGAAGGCCGACTGAGCCCTCGCGCCACGTCGCCGAGATCAGCGGAAGCGCCGCAGCCGCAGGCTGTTTCCGACGACGAACAGCGACGACAGTGCCATCGCGGCGCCGGCGATCATCGGGTTGAGCAGGCCCGCCGCGGCGAGCGGGATGGCCGCGACGTTGTATGCGAAAGCCCAGAACAGGTTTCCCTTGATGGTCGCGAGGGTGCGGCGCGACAACCGGATCGCGTCGGGCACCGACCGCAGGTCCCCGCGGACCAGCGTCACATCGCTCGCCTCGATGGCGGCATCGGTGCCGGTGCCCATCGCGATGCCGACATCCGCGGTCGCGAGCGCGGCGGCGTCGTTGACACCGTCGCCCACCATCGCGACGGCGCCCTCCTCCCGCAGCCGGGCGACGGTGTCGGCCTTCTGGTCCGGGAGCACCTCCGCGATCACCCGGTCGATGCCGACCTCGCGCGCAACGGCGGTGGCGACGGTGTCGGCGTCGCCGGTGAGCAGGACCGGTGTCATGCCGAGGGCCCGGATCTCGCGGATCGCCTCGGCGCTGGTCGGTTTCACGGCGTCGGCGACGACCACGGCGCCGCGGACACGGTCGTCCCACGAGACGACGACGGTGGTCCGGCCCTCCGGCAGCCGCCCCTCCAGTGCGGCCGGCACGGGCCCCTGCACCCGGCCAACCCGCACCGCGTGCCCGTCGACGATGCCTTCGACGCCGATGCCCGGGCGGTTGACGAACCCGGTCACCGGCAGCGGTCGCGGTACCGCCCGCACGATTGCCTGCGCCACCGGATGCTCCGACCCGGACTCGACCGCCGCGGCCAGTGCCAGCACCCGGGCGCGGTCCTCGCCGTCGGCCGCGACGACGTCGTCGAGTTCCATCCGCCCGGTCGTGACGGTGCCGGTCTTGTCCAGCACCACCGTCTCGATCCGCCGGGTCTGTTCCAGCACCTCGGGGCCCTTGATGAGGATGCCCAGTTGCGCACCCCGACCCGTCCCGACCAGCAGTGCCGTCGGTGTGGCCAAGCCGAGAGCGCACGGACACGCGACGATCAGCACGGCCACCGCCGCGGTGAACGCCTCCGTCGCCGGCTGCCCCAGCAGCAGCCAGACCGCGAGCGTGCCGGCGGCGATCACCAGCACGACCGGCACGAACACCGCCGAGACCCGGTCCGCGAGACGCTGCGCGTGCGCCTTACCGCTCTGCGCCTCGGTCACGAGCCGGGCGATGTGTGCCAACTGGGTGTCGGCGCCGACGCGTTCGGCCCGGACGGTCAGCAGCCGGTCGGTGTTGACGGTGCCGCCGGCGACGGCGCCGCCCACCGCCACCTCCACCGGAACCGACTCGCCGGTGAGCATCGAGGTGTCCACCGCGGAGGCGCCCGCGACGACACGTCCGTCTGTGGCGATCTTCTCCCCCGGCCGCACCACGAACTCATCACCGACGTGCAACGCGGCGACGGGGATTCGTCGTTCGACACCGTCCCGCAGCACCGCGACGTCCTTGGCTCCCACCTCGAGCAGCGCGCGCAGCGCGGCCCCGGAGCGACGTTTCGCGCGGGCCTCGGCGTACCGGCCGGCGAGGAGGAACGTGGTGACCCCGGCCGCCACCTCGAGATAGATCTGCCCGGAGGCGTCGTGCGCGCCGGGCAGCAGCGTGAACTCGTGCGTCATCCCGATGTGTCCGGCGGTGCCGAACAGCAGCGCCCACAGCGACCACCCGTAGGCGGCGAGCGTGCCCAGCGAGACGAGGGTGTCCATCGTCGACATGCCGTGCCGGGCCGTGACGACGGCGGCGCGGTGGAACGGGTAGCCGCACCAGAAGACGACGACCGTGGTGAGCACCAGCGCCACCCACTGCCAGTAGTCGAACTGCAGCGGCGGGATCATCGACACCAGCACGACCGGCACCGACGCCACGACCGCCACCACCAGGCGCAGGCCGAGCAGATCCCGCCCCTCCACGGGGACCGGGTGTTCCGGTGTGGTGATCGTCGCGGTGTACCCGGTCCTCTCGACGACGTCGATCAGATCCTGCATCGGCATCGACTCGGGGAACTCGACGTGGGCCTGCTCGGTGGCGTAGTTGACGCTGGCACTGACACCGTCGAGCCGGTCGAGCTTGCGTTCGATCCGGGCCGCGCACGACGCGCAGGTCATGCCGCCGATGTCGAGTTCGACGGTGTGCAGCCCGGTGACGGTCACGGCACCAGCTCGGCGCCCGCCTCGGCGACGATGTCGGTGTGTTCCATCGCAGACCTCCTGATGTCAGGGTCGCACCGTCGTCAGGACTTCACCAGACTGTCAGGACTTCACCAGACGCGCGATCGCGTCGGACGCTTCCTTGACCTTGGCGTCCGCCTCGGGTCCACCCTTCTTCGCCGCCTCGACGACACAGCCCGCGAGGTGCGCCTCGAGCAGCTTGAGCGATACCGATTGCAACGCGGACGTGGCCGCGGACACCTGTGTGAGCACGTCGATGCAGTAGCGGTCGTCCGCGATCATGCGCGAGATGCCCTGCACCTGGCCCTCGATGCGCCGCAGACGCTTGAGCAGGTCTTCCTGCTGCGGGCTGTATCCGTTCATACCCCGAATGATACCCCCTATGGGTACCTGGTGGCACGTAGCCGACGCCGGACGTCGAGCGCCAGCAGACCCGCGACGAGCACCGACCCGAACGCCGCCGTGATCCACGATCCCGAGTAGTGGACGGACGTGAACGACGGCGCACCCGGAGCAACCGATTCGAACACGTGCGTGGTCACCCCACGGGCCGCGCACCACACCGCGGACAGCAGTGCCACGAACGCCCCGGCCGCCTCCGCCACCGGCACCCGGCGCGTCACGCCGACCTCCCCTGCACCTGTGCCAGCGCCTCCGTCAGCGCCTGACGCAGTCCGTCCTCGTCGCGCGCCCACGCCTGCGCGTAGGAGCCGTCACGCAGACGCAGACCGACGGCGTACCGACGCCGCGGCACCCCGGACAACTCTCCCAGGCTCCGCGCGCTCTCCCAGGGTTGCGGTTCGTCGGCATACGGGTCGGCCTCAGGCAGGACCTCCGCGATCTCGTCGAGCGGCACCTCCTCCGCACCCTGCCGCAACGCCGTCGCGGTCAGCAGCACGCTCACGTGCCGGCGGGCCGCCGTTACCTGCACGGACACGATGCCCGCCAAGATCACCGCGAACAGCGACAACGCGAACCAGTGCACCACCGGGCCGGTGAACAGCTCGATCACCAGCGCGATCACGCAGAAGACGGGCCCGTAGGCCACCGCCCGCCAACGCGCACCCTCCTCGAGGAACAGCGCCGCCTCCGGCTCGGCCACACCGCTCGCCTTCGGCTCGGCGACACGGCTCGCCTCCGGCTCGGTTGGCTCAATCGGCCCGTTCGTCACGGAACCACTCACGCGCACCCTCCCGATAGACCAGAACGCTCGCCAGCAGCAGCAACAGCGGAATCACCAGAAGTGCCGGCGCGATCACCCCGACAGCCGACAGCGCGATCGCCACCAGCGCGAAGACCGACGAGCACCCCACGACCGCGGTCCGCAGACGCCGGCTCCCCGCACGCACCGGCGCGGCCAGGAAACCGATGGCCAGACCGAAGATCACCGACACCGCACCGACACCGCGGAGCAGCCATACGAACGTATCGGCATCGGCGCCGAGTTGCCCGCGAATCGCGTCGGTCGACGTCGTCAGCGCGATCAACCCGAACAGCACCATCGCCGCGGCGGACAGCACCCAGATCCAGTAGGCAACGGACACCACACGCGGGGTCGACTCACTCACCCTCACATCCTGCGGCATGAATCGGTCCGAGACGAGCGCAGTACCCGTCACCGAGACACACCGCCGTCGCGCCGACCGCTCAGCGTGCAGGTGGCAGGTTCAGGAAGTACTCGTTGGATTCCTTGCGGTGCATCAGCACGATCGCCCCGATCGCCGCGACGGCCTGGAGAATCCCGGCGCCGCCCATCATCAGCGCCGCGGGACCGGTACCGGCACCGATGCCGAAGATCGTCGGGATCGCGGAGAACACCGTGAACACGCCGATCATCGTGAGCAGCATGCGCGCCCAGTTCCTGCCCCTGCGCATCTTGAAGGCGAACAGGGTCAGCAGACCGGTGAGCACGACACTCAGGAAGACACCGGTGGCGATGATCGCGAAGACGAAGAGTTGCTCGACGTCGGCGCGGGCCAGCACGGTGTCCGACTGCTTGGCCAGTTCGTCGACGACCTGGTCGACGAAGGCGTCCCGGTCTCCATAAGCGAAGGCCAGGGCCGCCACCAGGTACACGATGCCGAGCGCCGCCACCACGAACCACAACTGGAAGGCGGTGACCACGTCGGTCGGGACCGGCTTCTGCCCGTCCTGCTGCTGTCCGTCCCGGTGCTGGACGGGCGGCATCGGGGCCGGGTACTGCGGGGTGCCCGGCCAGGGATCCTGCGACCCCGGCTGCCCGGTCATCGGAGCCACCCCGCGGCCTCGGCGGCCCAGTAGGTGAGGACGATGTCGGCGCCGGCGCGGCGAATGCTCAGCAGCGATTCGAGGACGGCGGCGTCGCGGTCGATCCAGCCGTTCTGCGCGGCGGCGGTGATCATCGCGTACTCCCCGGAGATCTGGTACGCCGCCACCGGCACGGTCGAGCGGTCCGCGACCTCGCGCAGCACGTCCAGGTACGACATCGCGGGCTTGACCATCACCAGGTCGGCGCCCTCGGCGAGGTCGAGATCCACCTCGAGCAGCGACTCGCGGCGGTTCGCCGGATCCTGCTGGTAGGTGCGGCGGTCGCCCTCGAGCGACGAGCCGACGGCCTCCCGGAACGGGCCGTAGAAGGCGGACGCGTACTTCGCCGAGTACGCCAGCTGCCCGACGTCGGTGTGGCCGGCGGCGTCGAGACCCTTGCGGATCGCGGCGACCTGGCCGTCCATCATGCCGCTGGGGCCGAGCAGGTGCGCACCGGCGTCGGCCTGCGCGACCGCCATGTCGACGTACCGGGCGAGCGTCGCGTCGTTGTCGACGCGGCCGTCGGCGGTGAGCACGCCGCAGTGCCCGTGCGCGGTGAACTCGTCGAGGCACGTGTCGGCCATCAGGACCGTCGCGTCACCCAGTTCGGGCTTCAGCGCGGCGAGACCCCGGTTGAGGATGCCGTCCGGGTCGGTGGCACCCGACCCGTCGGCGTCCTTGTCCTCCGCCCGCGGGACCCCGAAGAGCATCACCCCGCCGACCCCGGCCGCCACCGCATCGGTGGCGGCGCCGCGCAGCGAGTCCAGCGTGTGCTGGACGACGCCCGGCATCGACGAGATCGGTCGCGGCTCGTCGATGCCGTCGGCGACGAACATCGGGAGCACGAGATGCCGTGGCTCGAGCGATGTCTCGGCGACGAGACGACGCAGCGCGGGCGTACCGCGCAGACGACGGGGACGGTGAACTGGAAACACGGCTCTCCCGAGGTGGATCAGCGGCGGGCGCGGGACTTCTTGCGCGGAGGCGGCAGCGCGCCCTCGGCACGAAGCCGGGCCGCGTGCTCGGCGAGCGCCTCCACCAGCGGACCCATCTGCGCGGTCTCCGGCTGGACGTCGACACGCAGACCGAACTCGATCGCGGTCTCCGCCGTCTTGGGTCCGATGCACGCGACGATCGTGCGGGCGTGCGGCTTGCCGGCGATGCCGACGAGGTTGCGCACGGTCGACGACGACGTGAAGCACACCGCGTCGAAGCCACCCGTCTTGATCATCTCGCGGGTCTCGGCCGGCGGCGGCGCGGCCCGCACGGTGCGGTACGCGGTGACGTCGTCGATCTCCCAGCCACGCTCACGCAGGCCCTCGGCGAGGGTCTCCGTGGCGATGTCGGCACGCGGCAGCAGCACCCGGTTGACCGGGTCGAACACCTCGTCGTACGGCGGGAAGTCGGCCAGCAGGCCCTCGCTGGACTGCTCACCGGACGGCACCAGTTCGGGGGTGATGCCGAACGAGCGCACCTTCTCGGCCGTGGCCTCGCCGACGCACGCGATCTTCACACCGGAGAACGCGCGGGCGTCCAGCCCGAACGCCTCGAACTTCTCCCACACGGCACGCACCGCGTTGGTGGAGGTGAACACCACCCACTGGTAGCGGCCGTCGACCAGGCCCTTGACGGAACGCTCCATCTGGGCGGGGCTGCGCGGCGGCTCGACCGCTATGGTCGGCACCTCGATCGGGATGGCACCGTGCGTGACGAGACGGTCGCTCATGTCGGCGGCCTGCTCCTTGGTGCGGGGCACCAGGACGGTCCAGCCGTACAGGGCGCGAGACTCCCACCACGACATCTTGTTGCGCTGCGCGACGACCTTGCCGACCGTGACGATCAGCGGGCCCACCAGTTCGGACCCGGCATCGTTGAGCGTCGCGAGGGTTGCCTCGACGGTGCGCTGCTGGCGGGTGGTGCCGCGGACGGTGATCGCGGCCGGGGTCTGCGGTGCCAGACCGTGCTCGACGAGCGCACTGGCGGTCTCGGCCAGGTGCGCGGAACTCGCGTGCAGCACCAGCGGGCCGGGAGCCGCGGCCAGCGCCGCCCAGTCGACCTCGCCGCGCACGTCGGCCTCGGTGTGGCCCGAGCCCAGCGCCATACCGGCGTAGCTCGGAACCGCGGAACCGGACGGCAGACCCGGCAGCACCTCGAACACCACCTGGGTCCGCGCGACGGCGGAGACCTCGGCGATCACCGAGTCGGTGGTCAACGGATCGCCCGACACCAGACGGACCACGTCGTGGCCGTTCTTGGCCTCGGCGACCAGCGTCTTGGCGACCTCGGCGGGTTCACCGAGCGCGGGCCGGACCTCGGCGATCGGCTCGTCGGTCTCGGGGTCGCGTCCGAGCGCGGTACCGACCAGTGCGGTCACGCCCTTGTCGACGTCGGGGTCGGTGAACGCCAGTGCCGCCGACGCGAGGACGTCGTGCGCCCGGACGGTGAGCAGCGCCGGATCACCGGGTCCCGATCCCACAAAGAGGATTCGTCCGGGACTGTTCTTACGGACTCGGCTCATCGGTAGTTCTCCAGTGCTGTCTCATGTCGATAGGAAACAAGTTCGAAATCGGGCCTGCAATAGGGCCCCGGACGGACAACCACGTCAAGCATCCGCATCACCGTCCTCGGCAATCGTCATCAAATCGCGTGCCCCGAGGTCGAGAAGTTCCCGCGCAATCGCGCGTCCCAACTCGGCGGCACGCTCGAGCGATCCCACTGCGGATGCCCGAATCACATCGGAGCCGTCGATCGCAGCGGCACAGCCGCGCACCGACAGTTCCTCGAACACGCGGCCGTCGTCGTCGATGGACTCGACGACCTCCGCGATCGCCCCGACCGGCGCGGTGCAGCCCGCCTCGAGTTCCGCGAGCAGCGCGCGCTCGGCGACCACCGCGGCGCGGGCCGCGGGATCGTCGAGTTCGCCCAGGACCGCGATCAGCGCCGGATTGTCGGCGCGGCACTCGACGGCCAACGCGCCCTGCGACGGTGCCGGGAGCATCTGCACGGGCTCGAGCGTCTCGGTGATGCGATCGGTCCGGCCGATGCGGGACAGGCCGGCACGGGCGATCACGATCGCGTCGAGCTCACCGGAGGTGACCTTGCCCAGTCGCGTGTCGATGTTGCCGCGCAGTTCCTCGATCTCGAGGCCGAGACCGAGCGCCCGCAGCTGGGCGCGGCGCCGCGGCGCGGACGTGCCGATCCGCGAGCCGGGCGGGAGCTCACCGAGCACCAGCCCGTCGCGGGCGACGAGCGCATCACGCGGATCCTCGCGCGGCGGCACGGCCGCGACGACGAGGTCGTCGGGCTGCGCGGTCGGCAGATCCTTGAAGGAGTGCACCGCGACATCGACCTCACCGGCCTGCAACGCCTCGCGCAGTTCGGCGACGAACACGCCGACGCCGATGCGCTGCACCGGTCCGGGGGTGACGTCGCCCTTGGTTTTGATGATCACCAGTTCGGCCGGGTGGCCCGCGGCGATCAGCGCGTCGCGCACGTGGCCGGCCTGCGTCGTGGCCAGCAGGCTGCCGCGGGTGCCGATCCGCAGAGTGCGAGTGGTGGGGTCGGTGTGCGAGCCGATAGTCGGGTCGACGGCCGGCGACTGGACAGCGTCGGTGCTCATGCCTGCGCATCCTTTCCTGAAACATCGGGGCCGCTGGCGAAGTCGCCGAGATCGATCGGCGCGGCGACGGCCTCCGCCGAACCCGGGCGCAGCTCGAACAGTTCACGCAGCGCGGCGGCGTACGTATCGCCGCCCGGGGCGGAGGCCAACTGCTTGACCCGCACGGTCGGTGCGTGCAGAAGTTTGTCGACGACCCGGCGGACGGTACGCGCCACTTCGTCGCGCTGCGGGTCCTCCAGACCCGGTAGCCGCGAATCCAGTCGCAGCAGTTCCGCCTCGACCACCTCCGCGGCACGCTGACGCAACGCGGTGACGGTCGGGGTGACCTCGGCCAGTCGCTGCGAGGCCAGGTACTGGGCCAGTTCGGAGGCCACGATCGCGCGCGCGGCGTCGGCGTCGGACGCGGCGGCGCCGGCGGCCGGATCACGCTGCAGCGCGGCCATGTCGAGCACGACAACCTCGGGCAGGCCGGCGACGGACGGTTCGACGTCGCGGGGCAGGCCCAGGTCGCAGATGACGAGCGGACGGCCCGGCTCCCGATCCGGTCGGGCGAGCGCGATGTGGGTGTCGGCGAGCGTGACGACGGAGCCCACCGCACCGGTGCAGGTGACCAGGACGTCGGACTGCGCCATCGCGGCGGGCAGTTCGCCGAAGTCCATGGCGACCGCGTCGATGCCGTTCCCGACCGCGGTGGCCGCGAGGTGCTCGGCCCGCTCACGGGTGCGGTTGACGACGAGGATGCGTCCGATCCCGGCGCGGGTGAGGTGCGCGACCGACAGGCTGCCCATCGCTCCGGCGCCGACCACGACGGCGGTGCGGCCGACCAGTCCGCCGACGCCGAGGATCCCGGCGGCGCGGTCGAGGGCGACGGACACCACGGAGGCACCGGCGGCGTCGATCCCGGTCTCGGAATGCACGCGCTTGCCGACCCGCAGTGCCTGCTGCGCCAGTTCGTGCAGCGCACGCCCGGCGGCCTGCTGCGCATCGGACGCGGCGTACGCGGCGCGGATCTGCCCGAGGATCTGCTGCTCACCGATGACCATCGAGTCGAGGCCGCTGGCGACCGCGAACAGGTGCTCGGCGGCCGCCTCGCTGTAGCGGACGTAGGCGTGCTTGTGTAGATCGGCGATGTCGAGACCGGAATGCTCGCTGAGCAGATCGCCGATCTCGGTGAGCGCACCGTGGAACGCATCCACGACCGCGTAGATCTCGATGCGGTTGCACGTCGAGACGATCATCGCCTCCGAGACGTGCGCCGACGCCAGCATCTTGTCCGTCAGCTTCGGGCGGTCCGTGTCGGTGACCGCTATCCGCTCGAGGACGGAGACGGGAGCGCTACGGTGCGAGATCCCGACGAGAAGCACACTCACGGCCTGATCACCGATCCGTTTCTGGTCGAAGCGCGACCGCCGCGGATGCGGCGGCAACCTGCTGAGGAAACTGCTCCTCGTTGCGGGCCATGTTGAACGACAGAACCTGCATCTCCATGGCGAGATCGACCCGACGCATCTCCACGTGGTCGGGGATCTCCAGCGCGAGTGGAGAGAAGCTGAGAATGCAGCGGAGACCGGCGCCGACCATCAGGTCACACACGTCCTGCGCGGCGTCGTCCGGGGTGGCGATGACACCGATCGTCACCTCGAGTTCGCGGCACGCGTCGGCGAGTTCGGCGACGTCGCGGACCACGAGATCGCCCACCCGGGCACCGACGACGTCGGGGTCCCGATCGAACAGCCCCACCATCGAGAAGCCGCGCCGGTCGAAGCCGCCGTAACCGGCGAGCGCACGACCGAGATTGCCGATGCCGACCAGGACCACGCGGTGGCCCCGGTCGAGGCCCAGCGCCGATTCGATGCGCGCCCGCAGTCGGGTCACGTCGTAGCCGACACCGCGAACACCGTTGGGGCCCAGGAACGACAAATCCTTGCGCAGCTTGGCCGATCCGACACCGGACGCCGTGGCGAGTTCCTCGCTCGAGACGATGAGAGCACCCTCGTCGGCGAGCACTCCGAGGACCCGCAGGTACGTTGCGAGACGCGTCACCGTAGCCTGGGGAATGTCCCGGTGCTGTGGCGCGGAGGGAGCAGCCCCGGCGACGCCGCGGGCAACTGCCCCCTGCGCCTGGTGCTGTTCGGTCACGTCGATGGCTCCTCGTCCGGCCGGCCGCGTACCCCGGCCTTCGCACAGGTCCGGGGCGTTTGTTCACACCACGGTAACCGCTTGTGAAGCCATGCACAAAGTTGCTCGACGGGCCCCGGACGTGCTCTCACCTGCAAAGCGACCGGATCCCTCGCTCCGGGGTGACCCTTCCCACTCGCCCGCTCACCCGGCTTCCGCCGGGGCGATGTCAGCCCGCGGCGAGATCCGCGCGGAGCCGTTCCACGTCAACCTCCCAGTAGCTGTGCTCCTTCCCGTCGAGCAGGACGACGGGCAACCGGTCCCCGTATTCGGCCCGCAAATCGGGATCGTCGGCCGCAGCCTGGTCCACGTCGATGCAGGTCAGTTCGAGTTCGAACTCGCGGCAGATCTCGTCCAACAGGTCCCGGGCGGGTGCGCACGCACCGCAGCCGACGCGGGTGAGAAGTGTGATCCGGTTTCGCGGCTGATCCATACACACCAGTGTTCCCCAACGCGCGATCGACCCGCCCGACGGCCCGCCCGACGCCGCTGCGCGGACCGTTCCGTTTCGAGACGAACATCACACACCACCGGCCCGGCCCCGATCCGACGGGATCGAGGCCCGCACGCGGGCTAGGGTGAGCCGGAGGTGTCTGCGACACAGGAGGTGCGAGTGCCTGGGCGATCACTGCCGATCGGCGCGAGATTCGGTGTGGGCCTGTCCGGGATTCTGCGCCCCGGCCGCCGTCGGATCCGGAATCTGCTGGGTCCGAGCGAGGCCGAACTGCGCGCCAGCCTCGCCGGCGAGGCCAGCGCCGACGCCGCCCTCGCCCTGCAGGAGGCCGACGCCCTGCAGGAAGCCCAGGCCCTCCAGGTCGCCGAGGCCCTGCGGGAGTCCGAAGAGCTCGGAGCACTCGAAGCTCCCGGGGTTCCCGAGACACCCGAACCGCCGGTGGAGACGGTCGTCCCCCGCGATCTCACCGCCGCCGCGTTCTTCGACGTCGACAACACGATGGTGCAGGGCGCCTCGATCATCCACTTCGCCCGCGGCCTCGCGGCCCGCAAGTATCTGCGGACCTCCGACCTGGTCGACTTCGCGTGGAAGCAGGTCAAGTTCCGGGTCACCGGCAAGGAGAACAGCGACGACGTCGCGGAGGGCCGGGAGAAGGCGCTGTCGTTCGTCGCCGGCCGCTCCACCGCCGAACTCGCCCGTCTCGGTGAGGAGATTTACGACGAGGTCATCGCCGACAAGATCTGGGACGGCACCCGCGCGCTCGCGCAGATGCATCTCGACGCGGGCCAGCAGGTGTGGCTCGTGACGGCCACCCCCGTCGAACTGGCGCAGGTGATCGCCAAGCGGCTGGGCCTGACCGGCGCTCTGGGCACCGTCGCCGAAAGCAAGGACGGCGTGTTCACGGGCCGCCTCGTCGGCGACATCCTGCACGGTCTCGGGAAGGCGCACGCGGTGCGCACGCTCGCGGTCCGCGAGGGTCTCAACCTCAAGCGCTGCACGGCGTACTCCGACAGCTACAACGATGTTCCGATGCTCTCCCTCGTCGGCACCGCGGTGGCCGTCAACCCCGACGCCGACCTGCGTGAGCTGGCGCGCAACCGCGGCTGGGACGTGCGTGACTTCCGCACCGGACGCAAGGCCGCGAAGATCGGGGTGCCGACCGCGCTGCTGCTCGGTGCCGTCGGCGGTGCGGTCGGGGCGATCCTCAGCCGTCGACGTGACCGGGTCCTGCTCGCCGAACTCGCCGCCCGCCGGGATGCGGGGCGGGTTCAGCCCATGAAGACGTTGCGGCGCTGCGCCAGCAAGCGGTAGAGGGTCTGCTGGATCGTCTCGCGGACGTGGTCGGTGACCTCGAACAGCACCATCGGGTCGTCGGCCTCGGCGACGTCGTAGGTGTCGGTGACGATCGGTGTCCCGAACTCGATGTACCACTTGGACGGCAGCGGCACGAGTCCCAACGGCCCCAGGTGCGGGAACAGCGGCGTCACCGGGAAGTACGGCATGTTCAGCAGCCGGGCGAGCGGGGCGATGTCGCCGATCTTCGGGTAGATCTCCTCCGATCCCACGATCGAGCACGGGATGATCGGCGCGCCGGCGCGCATCGCGGCGGAGACGAATCCGCCGCGCCCGAACCGCTGCAGCTTGTAGCGCTCGGAGAACGGCTTCCCGATGCCCTTGTAGCCCTCCGGGAACACCGCGGCCACCTCACCGCTGTGCAGTAGGCGCTCGGCGTCGGGGTGGCAGGCCAGGGTGTGCCCGGCCTTGCGGGCGATGTTGCCGACGACGGGCATCTCGAACGCCAGATCGGCGGCGAGCATCCGCAGCGCCCGGTGCCGCGGGTGGTGATCGTGCACCGCGACCGAGGCCATCAGGGCGTCGATCGGGATCACGCCGGCGTGGTTGGCCACCACCAGCGCACCGCCCGTGTCCGGGATGTTCTCGACGCCGCGGACCTCGACGCGGAACCACTTCTCGAACAGCGGTCGCAGCGCGGGCAGGAAGACGCCGTCGGCGAAGTGCGGGTCGTAGCCGAACTCGTCCACCTCGTAGTCCCCCGCCAGCCGGCGGCGGACGAACCCGGCGGCACCGGTCACCTGCCCCACGAGGCGATCGCGCAGACCGTCGAGCAGTGGGCTGCCGTCGTGCTCGGTGGCTCCGGCACCGTTCTCACCGGTGCCGATTCCACGGACCTGCTCGCCCGGCGGCGTGAATCCCCGATCGCCGGACGGGCGCGGAGGCCGATTCGTCACGCGGGCCGACGACGGACGTGGGCCCGAGCCGCCGTGCAGCGGGATCACCTTCGCCACCTCGTTCACCAAAGCCCCCTGGCCATCCGGTCCACCGTTCACCTGTCGTGCCGTCCGGCCCCGCCCGATGCGCCGGCGAGCGTGAGCACGGTCGATTCCGCGCGGTCCAGCCATTCGGTCGGGATCACCGGGGTCAGCCCGGTGCCGCGCACGAAGTCGTCGAGCGCCTCCATCGTCGTCCACCGCGGCTCGAAGCCGAGTTCGGTCCGCATCCGGTTGGTGTCGAGCCCGCACCCGAAGTGGAAGTAGTCGAGTTGTTCCTTCGTGAACGAACGCATCTGCGAGCCCATCAACGCGCGCCCGGCGCTACGGAACAGCGCGAACGGCATCGGGACCTCGACACGGCCGGCCCGCCGGATCGCCTGCGACATCATCACCGCACCGTCTCCCGCGATGTTGAACGTTCCGGCCGGACCGGTGAGGGTGGCCCGGCAGAGCGCCGCCAGCGCGTCCTCCTCGTGCAGCAGTTGCATGCGGGCGTCGCGGCCCAGGATGCTCGGCACGATCGGCGACGACAGGTACCGCGCCACCCAGCCGTGCAACCGCGGCCCCATCAACGGTCCCAGGCGCAGGATGGACACCCCGATGTCCGGGCGTCGTCGCCCCAGGCCACGGGCGTAGCCCTCGATCTCGATGCAGTCCCGCGCCCACGCGCCCTGCGGTGGCCGCCGGGCACCCATCTCCTCGGTGAACTTGGCGGGGTCCTTGGGGCTGCCGCCGTAGACCGCGGAGGCAGACCGCAGCACCACCTTGCGCACCGAGGGCGCCTTCTGGCACATCGCGAACAACTGCATCGCGCCGATGACGTTCATGTCCTTCATCGCGGCCCGGCTGCCAGACTTGGGCGCCTGGGCGACGGTCGCGGCGTGCACGACGGTGTCGACGTCGGTCCCACGGATCACTTTTCCGATGAGCGGGTTCCGAATGTCGGCGCGGACGAACTCGGCGCGGCCCATCCGGCGCATCATGTCCTTGCTCGGAGAGACGGCGTCGACCGCGATCACCCGCTCGATCCCCGGCTCCTGAGCCAGTCGCGCCACCAGGAACCCTCCGGGGAACCGGCTCGCGCCCGTCACCAGCACCACCTTCGGTGGCTGCACACCCCGTTCGTCAGGACTCACCAGTACCCCCGTCCATTCGCCCCTGCGGGGAGCCTAACGAATCCGCGACCGGAGACAAGGGTTCCGCTCGAGCCTTTACGCACCGGCAACACGATCGTCGGAGACTGCCCCGAACAGCGGACACGACGTGCCCGAAATGCGCGGATGCCCGCCACCATGACGGTGACGGGCATCCGGGCGCAAGAGCCTCTATCGGCTTACTTGCCGAGCTTCCGACGCTGGACGCGCGTGCGACGGAGCAGCTTGCGGTGCTTCTTCTTCGACATGCGCTTGCGGCGCTTCTTGATCACTGAACCCATGGTGGGTGTCCCTCACAGTCTTCTATAGCGTTCAGCGCACGCCGGTCACGTACGCCTGTGTCTTCCTCTGGCGCTGAGGCCTCGTTGCCACTGGCCGCTTTCACGACCCCAGCGCCTGACGACACCGGCTGGCTGGTACGACGACTCACGATCGTACCGGGGCGGGTGAGCTCGATGAAAACCGAGGCTCACCCTATCGATTCCGGCAGGTCAGCCGGCGTCGAAATACGAGGTCTCCAGATAATCGTGCACGGCCTTGGCGTGCACACGGAAGGACCGCCCCACACGAACTGCGGGGAGTTCACCGCTGTGCACCAGTCGATACACGGTCATCTTCGAAACCCTCATCAACGTCGCGACCTCCGCGACGGTGAGGAACTGCGTCCCGGCGAGACTTGCGCTACCGGGGCTGTCTTGCTTGCCGGACTTGTCTGACTTGGCCGGCTTTGCTTGGTTTTCAGGGGATCCCATCTGTCCACTTACCTCCGGCACATGTCGCGCCGCCGGCTTCCCCTCCGGCGGAACAGACACGCACGTGCTGACACGAGCTTAGCGGGACCAGAGAGGTTGATGCGACGGGTGTTACAAACAAGATCGCTGATTGCGATCTATTCGGGAGTCACCCCGAGTTCGGCCGAACGGTCACGAGCCGCCGTGAGGGCGTCGTAGAAGGCCGTCCGGAGACCGCCCCGCTCGAGTTCCTTCACCGCCGCGGCGGTGGTGCCACCCGGCGATGTGACGGCCGCACGGAGCTCGGTGGCACTCTCACCCGACTGGTCGAGCATGGCGGCCGAACCCACCATCGTCTGCACCACGAGTTCGCGCGCGGTCGCCCGGGTGAGACCCAACGCGACACCGGCATCGATCATCGCCTCGACGACCAGGAAGAAGTACGCGGGACCGGAGCCGGACACCGCGGTCACCGCGTCGATCTGCGACTCGGGAACGGTCGTGACCGTGCCGACGGACGCGAGCATGCTGCGCACCAGATCCAGATGCCCGGCCTTGACGTGGCGGCCCGGAGCGATGACGCTGGCCCCCTGTCCGACCAGCATGGGGGTGTTCGGCATGACCCGGACGACCGGGAACCCGGCCGGCAGCTTCACCTCGTACCGCGACGTGGGGATGCCCGCGGCCAGGGAGACCAGCAGCTGCTCCAGCTCGCCGTCGAGGTCGACCTTGGTCAGCGCCGCCAGGACCGAGTCGACGTCCGCCGGCTTGACCGCCACGACGATCACATCGGCACCCTCGGCCGCGTCCTCGATCGTGGTGACCCGGATCGAGTAAGTCGCCGCCAGCTCCGCCGCGCGCGGCTCGTACGGCTCGGCGACAACCAGGTCCCGGGTCGCGTGACCACCCTGCAACAGTCCAGAGATCAGGGCCTCACCGATCTTGCCGCCACCGATCACCGCAATTCTCGTCATGCGGACAGCTTAGGCACTCCGTGCCTGTGCGCTTTTCCGGTAGTCGGTACTGCCCGAAGTGCGCACGGGTGCCCTGGCGCCTGTTCGCACGGGTGCCCTGGCGCCTATTTCGGAATCATGGCCAGCTGACGGCTCTGCACCACGACGGCACCGGTGGAGTCGAGGACGGTGTGGTCCTCCTCGAACCACGTGTCGCCCAGCACCGTCGAGCTCGCCATGACCCGCAGCCAGCCCGGGGCCGGCCGGCGGCGCAGATACGTCGTCAGCTGGACGGTGGGCGCCCACCCGAACATGCCGCGGTTCATCGTCACCGGCGCACAGATGTCGCCGGTCATGATCGCGAACAGCGCCGCGGTGGCCGGATCCGCCTCGTCCTCGGCCCACGGCCGCGCCCACATCCGGACCTGCGGCTCGCCCTGCTTCCCGCTCAGGAAGTGGGCCGACGAGCCGTCGACCCGCAGATCGCTCCCCTGCGAGACGTGCACGATCTGGGCCATCGGATGGTCCTTGGAGAGCACGTGCGCCTCGGCCGTCGGTTCGGCCGGCAGCTGTGCGAGCGACTGCACCTCGGCGTAGTGCGGCTCCCCCGCGTCCGGCACCCCGAGCGTCACCGCCGCGTGCACCGCGGGCCGACCGGCCTGCGACAGCTCGACGTCGACGAGCGAGACCTGCCGTCCCCGCTTGCGCACGGTCGCCACCAGGTCGACGTCGCCCGGGTCCGGGGCCGTGAGGTAGTTGGCACTGACGGCGAGCGGCGCGACCGCCGGGTCGACGGGCATACCGTCTGGCGCCGTCCGGATCAGTTCGTGCCGTGCGGCCGACGCGCACAGCGCCATCATGCAGCCGCCGTGCACCTTGGGGCCGATGGTCCAGATCGGGTCGATGTGGGCGCCGTACCGACCGGCGGGCCCGTCGAGACCGCCGCCTTGGAGGGTGACGGTGGTGAGGTCCCGGAACGGGTGGGCGGAGACGGCGTTGTCGGGGGTCACTGGTCGTCCTGTCTGTCGGGGTCGGTGTAGTCGGTGAAGTCGGCGAAGGTGCGGTCCGCGAACGTCGCGGCACCGATGTCCTGGTGCGCGAGCCGGCGCAGTGCGGCGAGCACGGGTTCGTAGATCGCGGTGCCGAGGACGGCGTATTCCACGGCGGATTCGACGGAGTCGGTGGGCATCAGTGCGAGGTCCACCTCGGCGATCCCGCGAATGTGTCGGCCGTACGCGTCGAGGCGTTCGTCGGTCATGGGAATGCCGACGTCCTCGGCGGCCGCGAGGGCCCGGTCCAGTTGCGCGACAGCGGGATACGACGGGTCGTAGACCTGCCCGAGCCGTTCGAGCACGGCGCGGGCGCGCGGGTAGTCGTCCGCTGGTGCGGCCGGTTCGACCGGATACGGCGGCAACGCGGCGAGCGCGCGTCCGACGGTGGCGAAGACGGTGTCGGCGGGCCGGTCGACAAGGCCGACGACGGTGCGGATCTTGCCGAGCGGCAGACCGACACCGGCGAGTGCCTTGATGAGCGCCAACCGCCGCACATGCTGTTCGCCGTACTCGGCCTGTGTCGCACTGCTCGCCGCACCGGGCATGAGCAGACCCTCACGGAGGTAGTACTTGACGGTCGGGAGGGGCACGCCACTGACGGCGACCAGTTCGGAGACTCGCATCCCACCACTCCTGCTCGCGTCGACTCGTGACACCTCTTGAGACCCCTTGACACCCCCAGCTGCGGGGTCGACGATGGGAACCACCTTGGATAGTTCAACTATCCAATCTCGGTTCGAGCCTACCGCACGCGAGGAGCTCACCATGGATCCCGTTCTCACGATCGTCGTCGGCGTCACCGTGCTCACGGTGGTCGGCATCGCCTCCGGCGGAGCGTTCCTGCTCCGCATCCTCACCGGGCATCAGGGCGCCAACGACCTGCAGAAGAGCTTCTTCAGGGCGGGTCATGCGCACGCGGGCGTCCTCGTCACGCTCGGCCTGGTGCTCGCGACCCTGACCGCGGTGGTCGACGCGAGTCCCGGCTGGGCAGCGACCGGCGCGATCGCCGTGCTGATGTCCGCGATCTTCATTCCCGCCGGGTTCTTCCTGTCCGTCCTCGGACGCGACCCGGCGAAACCCGGCCCGATGCTCGCGTCGATCTGGGTCGGTGCGGCCTGCCTCGCGGTGGGGCTGGTCATCTCGGGGATCACCGTGATCGGCGCGGGAGTGTCCGCGCTGTAGAGATCGGGTGGGGTCAGCGACGGAGGTGTTCGCGCGCGAAGCTCAGCGCCTGCCCCAGCATCGCCGCACGCTCGGACCGGGTGCGCGCGTTCTGGGTGTTGATCTCGATGACGGCCTGCCCGGTGAACCCGCTGTCGACGAGATGCCGGCACACCTCGACGCAGGGCTGGCTTCCGTGCCCGGGAATGAGGTGCTCATCGATCGAGGCGCCCCGACCGTCCGCCAGGTGCAGGTGGGCCAGACCGCGGCCCATCCGGTTCGCGAGATCCATCGCGTCCATGCCCGCGGTTGCGGTGTGGGACAGGTCCAGCGTGTAGTGCCGGTGATCGGAGTCGGTGGGGTCGTACGACGGGCTGAACGCCGACAGCGCCGCGCCCGGCCCCCCGCGTCGCCGCAGCCGCTCCGCCGACTTCTCCCGGCCGCCGAAGAAGCTGTCGGCGCGCATCGGGAACATGTTCTCCACCGCCACCACGGCGCCGGTCTTCTCCTCGAGACCCGCGACCTGATCGGCGAAGCCGTCGGCGTAGCGCCGCTGCCAACGGAACGGCGGGTGCACCACCACGTTCGACGCGCCCAACGCCTCCGCCGTCGCGACGGAGCGGTCCAGCTTGGCGACCGGGTCGGCACCCCACACGCGCTGCGAGATCAGCAGGCACGGCACATGCACCGCCTGCACGGGCACCGCGTACTTGCGCACCAGGCGCTGGACCGCAGAAACGTCCTGGCTGACCGATTCGGCCCACACCATCAGCTCGACACCGTCGTAGCCGACCTCGGCCGCATACCGAAACGCCGCCTCGGTGTTCTCGGGATAGACCGAGGCCGTGGACAACCCGACGAGGATCTTCCGATCAGCCATCTCTGGTCTCCCCACGACGTCCCCTTTGCCGGCGTCCGGTCAGCTCGTGCCGAGGAGGAAGGCGAGTGGGCCCAGGGTGACGAACACACCCGCGACGACCGCGATCACCAGGCTCGTGATGTCGTCGGTCCGGCGCAGGATCCGCACCATCGCGACCAGGCCGACGATCACCAGGACCGCGAGCACCAGCGCCACCATCGGCAGCATGTCCCACAGCTTCTCGAAGCCCTTGAACATCAGCGCGCCGGCGACCAACGCGACCGCGCCCTGCCCCAGCAACACCGCCCACTGCTTGGCTCCGCTGACCTCGGGCTCGTCGTCGAGGTCATCGACGCCATCGAGGTCATCGAAGTTCTCGGGGTTCTCGGGGTCTTCGAAGTTTTCGAGGTCCTCGAGGTCGGCTTCCGGGTCAGTGTCCCGGCCGGTCTCGGTCCGGTCGTTGCCCTGACGCATCAGGTCACCGGCGAGGGTCTGACCCGACAGGAGCCTGGGCTCGGGCTGCGGGCTCGGCTCGGTCACCGTCGGCGACGTCACCGATCGCCAGCCCGAGTTCGTGTCCCGACCGGTGGGACCGGCATCCCGCACGGCCGGCGCGACGACGGTCGGCGCGTCATCGACCGGAGCCGACTTGACCGGAGCCGGCTTGACCGGCGCTTGCTTCACCAGAGCCGGCTTCACCACGGCCGGCTTCACCACGGCCGGCTTCACCACGGCCGGCTTGACCGGAACCGGCTTCACCGGCGCCGGCTTGACCGAGTTGGCCGGGGTGGCCTTCGCGGCGGCTCCCGCATCTGCGTCGTCCTGTGCATCCGCGTCGGAGAGGGTGAACAACGCCGTGGCGTCCGGCGCCGCGGTCTGCGCGACGGCCGGGGTCGCGGGCGTCGCGGGCGTCGCTGCCTGTTCGGCGGGCTCGCCGGACTCGTCGGATTCGCCGGCGCGGCCGTTGCGGACCGCCGGGAATTCGCCGGTCAGTTCGGCGACGGAGATGCCTCCCTTGACGCCACGGCGGCGTCGGCCGCCGCCGCCGGCACCGACTCGCTGGCCGTTACGGGCCAACAGCTCCGCAACCGAGATTGCTTGGCTGTCACCTTCGGGCTCCGTCATCGAGCGCTCACCACCAGTTCTCCACCCATGTCTGTATCGAGCTTGCGAAGAATCAGACCCTCACGCAGTGCCCACGGGCAAATTTCGAGCGTGTCGACTCCGAGTGCGCGCATGCTGGCCTCCGCAACGAGAGCTCCGGCCACGATCTGCTGAGAGCGGTCGGAACTCACGCCCTCCAATTCTGCACGGTCCGCCGCGGTCATCCTCGAAATGAAGGCGATCAGCTGGCGTAGGCCGCTCGAGGTGAGGGTCCGGGTAACGCGCGGACCTGCGGCGGAAGGTGCGGCGCCGGTGAGCCGGGCCAGTGACCGGAACGTCTTCGACGTGCCGACGCAGCGGTCCGGGTCGCCCGCGGCACGCAGCTGCTTGGCGGGGGCGGCCAGTTCGGCATCGAGCCAGTCGCGCAGGACCGCGACGCGTCGCTTGCCGGGCGGGTCCTCCTGCAACCAGTCGCGGGTCAGCCGTCCGGCCCCCAGCTGGAGGGAGAACGCGGTGTCGGGGTCCTCGTCGCCACCGCACGTGAGTTCGAGCGAGCCGCCACCGATGTCGATGTTGAGGATGCGTCCGGCGCTCCACCCGTACCAGCGGCGGACCGCCAGGAACGTCAACCGCGCCTCGTCGACACCCGAGAGGACCTCGAGGTTCACGCCGGTCTCGGCGCGCACGCGGGACAGGACCGCCTCGGAGTTGTTGGCGTCGCGCACCGCGGACGTCGCGAAGGCCATCAGCTCACCGCAACCCGACGACCGGGCGATTCCCGCGAAGTCGTTGACGGTGGTGACCAAACGGTCGGCACCCACGGACGTGATGTCACCACGCTCGTCGGTGTTCTCGGCAAGCCGCAGGGTCGCTTTCGTTGAACTCATCGGCGTGGGGTGCCCACCACGATGAGCGTCCACCACGAGCAGGTGGACGGTGTTGCTTCCGACATCTAGTACCCCAAGGCGCACACGGTTACGGTACTGGGTCTACCGTCGGGCACTGTGACAGCAGGCAGCACCACGGGCTCCGACAAGTTGGTGCCCGCACCAGAAGTGGATCTGGACTTTCCCCGCGAATGGGTCCAGTTCGTCGATCCAGAAAACTCCGAACACACCATCAAAGCCGACCTGACGTGGCTCCTTTCGCGCTGGACCTGCGTTTTCGGCAGTCCTGCGTGCCAGGGCACGGTCGCGGACCGACCGGACGACGGATGCTGCTCACACGGCGCATTCCTGTCCGATCAGGAGGACCGGGACAAGCTCGACGCCTCCGTGAGGATGCTCACACCCGAGGACTGGCAGCTCATGGAGAAGGGCCTGGGCAAGAAGGGTTACGTCGAGGAGGACGACCTCGAGGACGAGCCCGCCCTGCGGACCCGCCGCTACAAGGGCGCGTGCATCTTCCTGAACCGTCCGGGATTCGAGGGCGGCATCGGGTGCGCACTGCACAAGATGGCGCTGCGCAAGGGCATCGAACCGCTCGAGGTGAAGCCGGACGTGTGCTGGCAGCTGCCGATCCGCCGGACCCAGGAATGGGTCGACCGGCCGGACGGCGAGCAGATCCTCGAGACCACCGTCACCGAGTACGACCGGCGCGGCTGGGGCGAGGGCGGCGAGGACCTGGCGTGGTATTGCTCCGGCTCCCCCGACGCGCACGTCGGCACCCGGCCGGTGTGGCAGTCGTACGCACCGGAGCTCACCGAACTGCTCGGCAAGGCCGTCTACGACGAACTGGCGTCGCTGTGCCGGCGTCGGGAGGGTCTGGGGCTGATCGCGATCCATCCCGCGACGACGGCGGCGCAGCAGAAGCAGGCCTGAGGCGTCAAGCCCTTCCCCGTCGAATGTCACACGCGTTCAGCCCGCCTGAACGCGTGTGACATTCGGCCGTAGCGGGCGCGCTCACTCCTCGAGCTTGTACCCCAGCCCGCGGACGGTGACCAGGTGTGCCGGCTTGCCGGGGTCGGCCTCGATCTTGGCGCGCAGCCGCTTGACGTGGACGTCGAGAGTCTTGGTGTCGCCCACGTAGTCGGCGCCCCACACCCGGTCGATCAACTGACCGCGGGTGAGGACCCGGCCCGAGTTGCGCAGCAGGTACTCGAGCAGGTCGAACTCCTTGAGCGGCAACGACACCGGCTCACCGGCCACGTGGACGAGATGCCGTTCGACATCCATCCGCACCGGTCCGGCCTCGAGGACGCCGTCGTCGGGGCCGGTCTCGGTCTCCGCGTCGGTGCCGCGGCGCAGCACCGCGCGGATGCGCGCGATGAGTTCGCGGGCGGAGTACGGCTTGGTGACGTAGTCGTCGGCGCCGAGTTCGAGCCCGACGACCTTGTCGATCTCGCTGTCGCGGGCGGTGACCATGATGACGGGGACCGACGACTTGGCGCGCAACTGCTTGCACACATCGGTCCCGCTCATTCCGGGCAGCATGACATCGAGCAGGACGATGTCGGCGCCGGAGCGTTCGAACTCGGCCAGCGCGGACGGTCCGTCACCGACGACGGTGGTCTCGAAACCTTCCTTGCGCAGCAGGAACGCCAGGGGATCGGCCAGCGACTCCTCGTCCTCCACGATCAGCACACTCGTCAACGGTTGGCCTCCAGACTCGTGCCGCGTCGGCTCACGACGCGGCTTTCTTCTCGATCATTGCGGGGTTGCGGGTGTCGCCGGGCTCGGCGATGTCGGCGGAGTCGGCGGGTGCCGACTCGAAGTGCGCGGGAATCTGCAGCGTGAAGGTCGATCCGGTGCCGGGCCGGCTCCACAGGTCGATGGAACCGTTGTGGTTGGCCGCGACGTGCTTGACGATCGCCAATCCCAGCCCGGTGCCGCCGGTGGCCCGGGAACGGGCCTTGTCGACGCGGAAGAACCGTTCGAACACCCGCTCCTGGTCCTCCTTGGCGATGCCGATGCCGCGGTCGGTGACGGAGATGGCGACGTTGTCGCCGCGGACCGAGCGGCTGATCGAGACCGAGGTGCCCTTCGGGGAGTACACGATGGCGTTCTGCACGAGGTTGGACAGCGCTGTCACGAGCAGCGTCCGGTCGCCCATCACCTCGAGGCCGCTCGGGGCGTCGGTCTCGACGGTGATCTCGGCGGCCTCCGCGGCGACGGTCGAGCGGCGCAGGGCCTCGGCGATGACGTCGTCGACGTCGACCACCTCGAGGTCGGGCAGCTTCTCGGCGCCCTGGAGTCGGGACAGCGCGATCAGTTCGGTGACCATGTTGCCGAGGCGGTGCGATTCGCTGAGGACGCGCTGCCCGAAGTAGCGCACCGACTCGGGGTCGTCGGCGGACTCGAGCAGTGCCTCCGCGAGCAGGCCCATCGCCCCGACCGGCGTCTTGAGTTCGTGAGAGACGTTGGCGACGAAGTCGCGGCGGGTGGCCTCCATGCGGACCTGCTCGGAGTCGTCGTCGGCGAACACCACGACGAAGCGGCGGTCCTCCTCGCTCAGCAGCCGGGCGATGCCCCGCACCGCCATCTTGTCCCGACCGCGCTGCGGGGTGCGGGTGGTGAGGTCCAGGTCGACGGCTTCACCGGTCTCGAACACTTCGGTGGCCGCGACCCACGCCCGGTCGTCGATCATGCGGTTCCGGACCAGCCCGAGTTCCTCGGCACGCGGGTTGAACAGCACCACGTCGTTGAACTTGTCGACGACGGCGATGCCACTCTCGGAGCTGAGAACGATGAGGTCGAGGACCTGCGAGAGAGTCAGCCCCGCCTGGGCTTGTTGTCGCCGGGCGTGACGGGAGCCGAGCCGGGGAACGACCACGCCGCCGACGATGCAACCGACGATGGCGGTCGCGACGGCCAGCATTACGGCCTGAACAACAGTCACACGTGAATCGTACGTTCGGCACACCGGCTGCCGAACCCGGGTGTGACGGTTTTCTTGCACGTCACAGGCCCGAGAACTGCCGTTATCCGCTCGTTCACCGTTTGTTTCCCCACCCCGCCGG
>NZ_JPOC01000062.1 GCF_000738775.1 Prescottella defluvii | reverse complement strand
CGCGTGCGGGGTCGCCAGCATCAACGGAATGTCCTTGCAGGTGCCCGGTTCCGACTCGTCCGCGTTGACGACCAGGTAGTGCGGCTTGGCGGCACCGTCCGTCGCCGGGTCCTGCGGGATGAACGACCACTTCATCCCGGTCGGGAAACCGGCGCCGCCGCGGCCACGCAGCCCGGCGTCCTTGATCGTCTGGATCACCTCGTCCGGGTTCGCGCCGAGCGCCTTGCGCAGCGCGGTGTAGCCGTCGTGGCGGTGATAGGTGTCGAGGGTCCACGACCGGGGGTCGTCCCAGTACCGGCTCAGCACCGGTGTCAGTCCGTCGACCGAGCCCGCGGCGGACGGACGCGGCGGCCGGGGGCTGGCACCGCCGCCCCCGCCGCCCGCCTCGACCGCGCCGGGGCGCGGGTCGGGGAACCCGGCGAGCACCCGGGCCGTGTCGCGGAAGGAGCCCAGCGGCGCCCCTCGTGTGGGGGTCACGGTCTCACCCGACCGGAGCGCGTCCACGATTCCGGTGGCCGACGCCGGCGTCTGGTTGTCGAAGAACTCCCAGTTCACCATCATCACCGGTGCGAAGTCGCACGCCGCGTTGCACTCGATGTGATCGAGGGTCACCGATCCGTCCGCGGTGGTCTCGCCGTCGTCGATACCGAGGTGGTCCCGGAGGGCGGCATGGATCGTGTCCCCACCCATCACCGCGCACAGGCTGTTGGTGCACACGCCGACGTGATACGTGCCGGACGGACTGCGCCGGTACATCGAGTAGAACGTCGCGACGGCGGTCACCTCGGCGGCGGTCAGGCCGAGTTGTCGTGCACAGAAGTCGATTCCCGCCGGGGAGACGTAGCCGTCCTCGGCCTGCACCAGGTGCAGCAGGGGCAGCAGCGCCGAACGGGATGGGCTGTCGGGCCCGCGCCGACGGTCCGCCTCGGCATCACCGGTCTCGTAGCGGGCGACGATCTCCTCGGCGTCCGCCACCAGCCTGGTGTGCACGTCCGGCGGATAGCTCGGACGGTCCCCGGGACAGCTCAGTTCGACGAACACCGGACCCGATCCACTGCCTTCTCGCGCACCGGTCATCGGTCTACTCCCCCCATGACGGGATCGATACTGGCGACGGACGCGATCACGTCGGCCACCATGCCTCCCTCGCACATCGCCGAGACGGCCTGCAGATTGGTGAACGACGGATCGCGGTAGTGCACCCGGAAGGGCCTGGTCCCACCGTCGCTGACCATGTGCACGCCCAGTTCACCGCGCGGCGACTCCACCGGGATGTACACCTGCCCGGGCGGCACCCGGAATCCCTCGGTGACCAGCTTGAAGTGGTGGATCAGTTCCTCCATCGAGGTACCCATGATCCGCCGGATGTGCTCGAGTGAGTTCCCCAGGCCGTCGACGCCGACAGCCAGGTCGGCGGGCCACGCGATCTTCTTGTCCGCCACCATGACCGGACCCGGACGGAGACGGTCGAGGCATTGTTCGACGATCTTCAGCGACTCCGCCATCTCGCGCAGCCGGACGAGATAGCGGCTGTAGCAATCGGATCCGGATTCGGTGACGACGTCGAACTCGTAGGTCTCGTAGCCGCAGTACGGATCCGACCTGCGTACGTCCAGGGGCAGGCCGGTGGCGCGCAGCACCGGTCCGGTCACCCCCAGCGCCATACAGCCGGTCAGATCGAGATAGCCGATGCCCTTCGTCCGGGCCTTCCAGATCGGGTTCTCGCTCAGCAGATCCTCGATGTCCTTCAACCGGCGGGGCATGAGGTCGAGCAACTCGCGCACCTTCGCCGCTGCGCCGTCGGGCAGGTCCTGCGACAGACCGCCCGGGCGGATGTACGCGTGGTTCATGCGCAGCCCGGTGATCATCTCGAACACGTCCAGGACCAGCTCACGTTCACGGAAGCCGAACAGCATCGGGGTGATCGCCCCCAGTTCCATGCCGCCCGTCGCGAGCGCCACCAGATGCGACGAGATCCGGTTGAGCTCCATCAACATCACCCGCACGACGGTGGCGCGCTCGGGAACCCGATCGGTGATGTCGAGGAGCTTCTCGACGCCCAGGCAGTAGGCGACCTCGTTGAAGAACGGGGACAGGTAGTCCATCCGGGTCACGAACGTGACGCCCTGGGTCCAGTTCCGGTACTCGAGGTTCTTCTCGATCCCGGTGTGCAGGTAGCCGACACCGCAGCGGGTCTCGGTGACCGTCTCCCCCTCGATCTCGAGGATCAGCCGCAGCACGCCGTGCGTGGACGGGTGCTGGGGCCCCATGTTCACGACGATGCGTTCGGCCCCGGCATCGTGGGCGCTGTGCGCAGCGTCCACGAACTCGTCCCAGTCCTGACCGCCGACGGTGAACACCGCGTCGCCGGTGCCGTTCCGGGTGAACGGATCACGAGGGGTGGTCACTGGTAGGCCCTCCGTTCGTCCGGTGGTGGGATCCTCGCCCCCTTGTACTCGACGGGGATGCCGCCGAGGGGGTAGTCCTTGCGCTGTGGGTGCCCCGTCCAGTCGTCGGGCATCTCGATCCGGGTCAGCGACGGGTGCCCGTCGAAGATCAGGCCGAAGAAGTCGTACGCCTCCCGCTCGTGCCAGTCCGTCGTGGGGTACACGCCGTAGAGCGACGGAATGTGCGGGTCGGCGTCGGGCACGGCCACCTCGAGCCGTAGCCGACGGCCGTGGGTGATCGACATCAGCGGGTACACCGCATGCAACTCCCGCCCGGAATCCTGCGGGTAGTGCACGCCGCTGACCCCCAGGCACAGTTCGAAACGCAGTTCGGGATGATCGCGCAGCAATCGCGCGACTACCTGCAGGGAGTCCCGTCGCACGTGCAGGGTCAGTTCGCCGCGGAAGACGACGACCCGTTCGACGGCATCGACGAACGGCCTCCCGGTATCGCCGAGCCCGACGGCCAACGTGTCGACGACCTCGTCGAAGTAGCCGCCGTAGGGGCGAGGAGTGCTGCCCGGCAACGTGACCGGGCGGACGAGCCGTCCGTAGCCGGAGGTGTCGCCGGTGCCGCCGACACCGAACATGCCCTGTCGCAGACCGATCATCTCGCCGCCCGCGACCGACTCGGGCGGCACCGTGCCCTCCGGACCGGCGGTGGCCTCGGGATCGGGACCACCGAGTTCGGAGCGATCACCGTCGCGTCCGTTCGTCATCACAGCACCGCCCCCGCGCCGCGCCCCGGAAACCCGAGGTCGATCGTGGGCCGGGCGGCGAGCGCCGCCTCCTCCGCCGCGCGCACCGCCTGTTCGCGGTTGACCCCGAGCGGCATCTCCTGGATCTTCGCGTGCAGCGTCAGGATCGCGTTGAGCAGCATCTCCGGGCGCGGTGGGCAGCCCGGCAGGTAGATGTCGACCGGCACCACGTGGTCGACGCCCTGCACGATCGCATAGTTGTTGAACATTCCGCCCGACGAGGCACACACCCCCATCGCGAGGACCCACTTGGGTTCGACCATCTGGTCGTAGACCTGCCGCAGCACGGGGGCCATCTTCTGACTCACCCGTCCGGCCACGATCATGAGATCGGCCTGGCGCGGGGACGCGCGGAAGGCCTCCATCCCGAACCTGGCGAGGTCGAAGCGCCCCGACGTGGTGGCCATCATCTCGATCGCACAACAGGCGAGGCCGAAGGTCGCCGGCCACAACGAGCCCTTGCGCGCGTAGCCGGCGACGGTTTCGACCGTGCTCAGCACGAAACCACTCGGCAGCTTCTCCTCGAGACCCATACCCGGTTCACCTCCGCTCGGCAGTCACCCGAAACACCCCTAGTCCCAGCTCAATCCCCCACGCCGCCACTCGTACACGTAGGCCACCGCGACGTTGAACACGAAGACCGCCATCACGGCCAGACCGAACACACCGAGCGCGTCGAAGTGGACGGCCCACGGGTAGAGGAACACGATCTCGATGTCGAAGATGATGAAGAGCATCGCCGTGAGGTAGTACTTCACCGGGACCCGATGGCCGGCCAGACCCCGCCCGGCTTCCGCCGGGGTGGGCTCGATTCCGCACTCGTACGGCTCGAGCTTGGCGCGGTTGAGCCGCCGCGGTCCCACGACCGAGGCGACGATCACGGAGAAGACCGCGAACGCGGCGGCGATCGCCGCGAGCACGAGAATCGGCACGTACGCGTTCACGTCACCTCAGCTCCTCACCTCGCGAGCCCGACCGCCCGTGCCCGATGCAGGACGGTCACAACCAGAACACGAGCGGCGGGTAGCCACGAGCGACGCACAATCACGCAATCAGGAGAATCCACCCGCAGAATGTGATCTACGACTCAGCCTACCGGGACGAGCGTCAACCTTGGCTTCGGTTTTACCCGCGAGTCTTCCGATGCCGCCGCGATATCGAGCCGGCACCGGTTCCGTCACGGCCGCCGCAGCAGCGGAACGACGGCGGCGGCCAGCCGGAAGGGGTCGATCGGGTGCGGCACGGCAGCGTCGGCCCGCGACCAGTCCACGAGCCAGGCATCGTCGGCACGTCCGGTCAGCACCACCACAGGCGGGCACACCGCGAGCTCGTCCCTGAGCTGCTTGGCGATTCCCATGCCACCCGCCGGTGTCGCCTCGCCGTCGAGAATCGCCAGCGCGATCCCGCCCGCATCCATCGTGCGGACCACCACCGGCGCCGTCGCGACCTCCACGTACTCCAGTTCCGGAAGGTCGGGATGCGGACGCCGACCGAGGGCCCGCATCACCTGCCCGCGGGTCGAGGCGTCGCTGCTGTACACGAGCACGCGCAGCGATTCGGAATCATCGGAGCGGACGGTCGGATTGGCCACGGACCCGATGCTACGACCGCCCGGCGCCGCGCACCGGGAGGCCAGACCGATTCGGGCCGGTTCTTCGGTCCGGAGATCGGGGTGCCGCTAATCTGCGACGCATGGGGGAATCGATGAAAGTATCCGGTCGCGTCGTCGTCCGCATCGCCGGCCTGGCCGTGCTGTGCGCCGGCGCAGCCCTGCTGATCCACGACTCCGCGGGGACCGACGGCGCGGCCGCGCAAACCGAGACGGCACCCGTCGTCGCAATACCGGCGGCGGCACCGGTGGACTGCCCGGCCGCGAGTCCGGAGTTCGGCCCGGCGCGGCCCGGCACCGCTGAGACGATGGTTCCCGACAGCCCGCTGTCCGCCGACGTCTGCCGCTACGAGAAGGCAGGCGGAGACTTCGGATCGGCTCCGTCGACTCCGCCGCCCCTCACGCTGTCGGGGCGCCTCGAGGGAGCCGAACTCGTCGCCGTCGTCGACGCCTTCAACGTCGGCGGCCCCGGCAACCCGCGCCTGTGCGGAATCGGAATCGTCGGGGCACCGGCAGCGGTCGTGTGGACCACCTTCCACTACGCCGCCGGCCCCCCGGTGAACGTCACCTGGTGGGGTGCGGGCCCCTGCAATCAGAGCCACAACGGGACGAAGACGGATGGTGGCCTCGCACACGAGATCCCGCCGTACTGGACGTATCCTGTTCCACCACAGCAGGGTTGATTGCGCCCTACCGACGCACCCCGCTCACCACCCGGGGACGGCGACGGGCGCGTACCGGAACTCGCCCGACGCCGACCGGAACGCCCCGAGCGCCCGGTCGATGTGGGACGCGGAAGTCACCAGGACGGCGCCGTCCGCACCGGCCGCCGAGAGGATCTCGGTGGTGTTGCGGGCATTCTCGACCGTCGAGTACGAGGCGTTCTCCAGCACGATGCTCGCCGGATTGACGCCTCGCAGAACGAGACCGGCGAACATCGCCTGCGATTCGCTGTAGGGCAGCGCTTGCGTCGGCCCACCCGAGACGATCACCTTGTTCTGCGGGTGGATGCGCGCGATCGCGGCCGCGGCGTCCAGTCGCGCGTTGAGCACCGCCGGCAGCAGTCCGTCGGCGTTGAGGCGCGCCCCGAGCACCACGATGTAGCGGGACGCCGGGTCGCCGGTCGTGAGGTAGGCGTGCGCGGCGGCGTACTGCCCCAGTGACGAAACGGTGTCCGAGACACCGGATGCGGCCGTGTACTGGAGGGTATCGATGCCCTGATCGATCAGTCCCGGGATGTTCAGCGCGGCCGCGTTGGCCGGTGCGGTCGCAAGGAACGGGATCACGGCCAGGCCGGCCGCGGCAATAGTGGTTCTCAGCTTGTGCATTCGCCTGCGTCTCTCGAGGTTCGACGGTCAGATGGTCGCGCGCGTCACACCCTACGTGGACGACGCCGAACCGTCAGCGCAAGCGGAAAACGTGGGGCCGGTTTCAATTCACCACCAGCGCAAGAGCGAAACCGTCCCATCCCTTCGAGCCGACCGTCTGCAGCGCGGTGGCATCGAGGCGCGGTTCGGCCGCCAGCAGTTCGAGGACCTCGCGACTGGCGCGGACGGCCTCGTCGTCGAGGTCGGGGTTGGACACCGATCCGCCGCGCACGACATTGTCGACGACGATCACCGTGCCGGGCCGCGACAACCGCAGGGCCCACCGCACGTAGTTGGAGTTGTTCACCTTGTCGGCGTCGATGAACACCAGGTCGAAGGGCGCGATGCCGTCGGCCTCGACACCCGGCAGCACGTCCAGCGCCGCACCGACCCGGATGTCGACCCGGTCGCCGACACCGGCCCGGTCCACGTTGTCCCGGGCGACGGCGGCGTGGCGAGGTTCGTACTCAACCGTGACGACCCGCCCCGACTCCCCGACCGCGCGGGCGAGCCAGATGGTGCTGTACCCACCGAGCGTGCCGATCTCGAGCACCCGCGTCGCACCGGCCATGCGCGCCAGCAGGTTCAGCAGCTTGCCCTGCGCCGGCGACACGTCGATCGGCGGCAGCCCCGCCGCGGCGTTGGCCGCGAGGGCGCGCTCGAGCGCCTCGTCCGCACCCAGAACCGTCTCGGCCAGATAGTGGTCGACCTCGACCCACCGATTCACGTCATCCATGCTGTCCGTCATACCGACAGCCTAGGGCCGCATCTCGTATGCGCCGTCGTACCCGACGACCTGCTCCCACACCCGATCGAAGCGGTCGGTGTCGGGCACGGGCTTGCGGATAGCACCGATGGACCACTCCTGCTGGGCCGCCGTCGACGACGGCTTACCGTGCAGGGCGACGGCGTACCGGGAGAAGTCACGGATCTGAAAGTCGAAGATCTGCTCGAGCAGATCGCGGTCGAGACCGACGATGTCGGCCTGCTCGAGGATCAACTGCCCGTAGACGACCAGCTCGAACAGATGCCCGACGGTGAGCAGGAAGTCCAGGTCCTCCCGCTGCACTGCGTCCGGCGCCGCCGTCGCGAGCAGCTCCCGGAGTTCGAGTGCCTGCTCGTGGAACCGGGCGACGTTGGGGATGTCGGCGTGGGCGTCGTACACCCGGGTCCAGTCCTGGAACTGCACGTTGCCCGCACCCCGGGTGGGGCCCTGCCTCCAGAAGAATGCGTCGTCGGTGGGGTCGGTACGGGTGGCGACATCCGGATACGACGCCGGATCGAACAGGTACTTCGGCATGAACTTGAGGATCAGCGCGACGTTGACGTGGACGGTGCCCTCGAGTTTGGGCAGCGTGCCGATCAACTCGGCGGCCTCCCGGAAGTACGTGTCCTTCTCGTAGCCCTTGGCCGCGATGACGTCGTGCAGCAACGCCATCACCGTTTCCCCCTCCGAGGTGACCTTCGCCTTCGTCATCGGGTTGAACAGCAGGTACCGGCGATCCTCCGGTCCGGCACTGCGGAAGTAGTCGACGGCGCGGGCACTGAACAGTTTCATCGCGACGAGCCGGGCGTAGGCGTCCACGAAGTTGGCCCGCACGTGCGGGAAGTCGGTGACTCGCTTGCCGTACAGAATTCTGTTGTGGGCGTGCGTGATCGCCTCGAAGAAGGCGTGCTCACAGATCCCGATCGAGGCCGTGCACAGGTTGAACTTGCCGACGTTGACGGTGTTGAGCGCCGCCGAGAACGCGTCCGGTCCGGTGTGCAGGATGTCCTCCTCCCGCACCGGGTAGTCGCGCAGCGCGAAAGTGCTGACATACATCTGCCCGTGCACGACGTTGTCGATGAGGCGGTAGTGCAGGTGCCGACTGTCGACGGTGAAGAAGACGTAGCCGTCGGCGCCCTCGACGTCGGTGCGGCGCCCGAACACCGACACCGTGCCGGCGACGTTGCCGTTGCCGATGTAGTACTTGGTGCCGTTCGCGCGGAACGCGGCGGTGCCGTCGGCCGTGCCGACGCACGGGGCGAGCAGCATGTCGGTCGAGTAGACGTCGGCGCCGTGCTCACGCTCGGACAGGCCGAACGCCATGACCCCACCGGCGTCCAACTGGTCGGCGGCGCGCCGTCGGGCCGCCGGATTGTCGCTCATCCAGACCGGCCCGAGGCCGAGCACCGTCACCTGCCACAGGTACCAGTAGGACAACCCGTAGAACCCGAGGATCTCGCTCAGCGCGGCGTTTCGCGCGGCGTCCCACCTCTTGTTGGGATCGCCGTTCGCCTCGGCGGCCGGGGTGAGGAACGTCGCGAACAGACCCTCGCGCCCGGCGAAGTTCATGAAGTCACCGGTCCAGATCGCATGGAGGTCGTCCTGCAACAACCGGCGTTTACCCCGGGCCTCGAACCAGTCGATCGTCGCGCGCAGCAATCGGCGCGTGTTCGGATCGAAATCCTTGGGGTCGTAGTCGTGCGGATTCAGCAGTAGCTCGCCCACTGTCATCACCCTCCGGGTCACGGAAGCGGCGCCCCAGGAAGGGGCTCGCCGTCCACTCTTCCCGACACCCGCCGCACGCGGGGAGGTTCTCGCGAAGCCGATCACCGGACGCCACCGACATCCTTGTGTCGTGGGTCACTCGGTGCTAACTTCTGACACAGCGAGACAGTTTTGTTCCACCGTCCCACCGCAGACAGGGAACCACCCATGCCGCTCGAGCCGCTCGACTTCGATTCCGCCATCCGTGAGGCGGTCCCCATGCTCGTAGACAACCCAGACAACCCAGACGCCCCAGACGCGCCGCGGCTGGGTCCCGATTCGCTGATCTGGAAGTACTACGGCGACATCCGAGGACTGCTGGGGTTCCAGCGGCTGGCCGGTACCGAGAACTGCATCGAGCAGCTCGGCAAGGCTGTCGAGGACCATTCGGTGATCTTCTCCGACACCCTCGGCCGGGCCCGCCGCAGTGGCCCGCCGATCATGAAGACCGTCTACAGCGACGCCCCCCACCACTGGGGTCGCACGGTTCGCGACTTCCACAAGCCGATCAAGGGCACGATCGACGACGGCTCGCGCTATCACGCCCTCAACCCGGAACTCTTCTACTGGGCGCACGCCACCTTCGTCGACCAGGTCCTGTACGTCACCGACACCTTCATCCGCCGGCTGTCGCACGAGGAGAAGGTGCAGATCTTCGAGGAAGGCCGGACCTGGTACCGGATCTACGGGGTCAGTGACCGGAGTCAGCCGCAGACCTACGAGGAGTTCCAGGAGTACTGGGCGCAGATGCTCGACCGGTTCGTGCCGACCGCGACGATCGTCTACGCCACCGGGTACATCCGCAAGGGCGTGCCGGGCCCACGGCGGATTCCGGCGCCCGTGTGGAACGTGCTGTCCGCCCCGATCAACGCCTTCATGCGAACCGTCGTCGTCGGCACTCTGCCCCCGCAGATGCGCGAGGTGTGCGGTCTCGACTGGAATCCGAAGAAGGAGAGGCAGTTCCAGCGTTTCGCGGCGTTCTCCCGCCGCATCAACCCGCTCGTCAACAGGTTGCCGTTGCGCGCGTTGTATCTGCCCTGGGCGGCCGAGGCCTGGCGCCGGGTCGGGATCGACCCACGACCGTTGATGAACTCCCGGGCCGTATCCGCCCCCACCCGCTAGGAGACTTCCGTGCGCACCAAGCAGTTGGCACCACCACCGGCCGGCAGTGGTCTCCGGCCGATCAACGGCACCGGCGATCCCGGCGTCGTCGAACTCCTGCGGTTCTTCCGCAACCCGGTGCGGCTCGTCGCGCAGCGACGGGAAGCCTTCGGCGACATCACCTACATCAACGCATTCGGCCAGAAGTTCGCGGTGCCGCTCACCGCCGACGGCGCCGAGGCGGTTGCCGCGAACCGGCAGAAGGCGCTGGCCGCGGAGCCGGCCTGGGGGTTCCTGATCGGGCCGTTCTTCCGCCGCGGGATCCTGTTGATGGACTTCGAGGAGCACCGACACCACCGCCTGATCCTGCAGCAGGCCTTCAACAACAAGCACCTACGCGGCTACCTGGACGACATGCAGCCGATGCTGCGTGACGGTGTCCGGAGCCTGCCCGTCGGCGAGAGCATCCCGATTCTCGACCGGTTCAAGGAACTGACCCTCGATCTGGCGCTGGAGATCTTCCTGGGCATGGATCTGCCGCGCGCGGAGGCGGATCGGATCAACAGGGCGTTCATCGACTGCGTCAACGCCGGGATGTCCCTCGTCCGCAGGAACATCCCCGGGACCAAGTGGTCCCGCGGTCTGGCCGGGCGCACCGTGCTCGAGGAGTTCTTCCGCGAGCACCTCCCGGCCAAGCGCGCCACCGAGACCCCGGACCTGTTCTCCGTGCTGTGCCGGGCACGGTCCGAGGAGGGCCACACCTTCACCGACGAGGACGTCGTCAACCACATGATCTTCGTGTTGATGGCCGCGCACGACACCTCGACCATCACGCTGACCACCATGGCCTACTACCTGGCCAAGAACCCGCAGTGGCAGGAGAAGGCCCGCGCACAGTCCCGCGCGCTGCCGCGCGAGATCACGTACGACAACCTGCCCGAGTTCACGGTGCTCGACGCCGTCATGAAGGAGTCACTGCGCCTGAACTCGCCGGTGCCCGGTCTTGCCCGGCGCGCGTTGGAGGACACCGAGATCGACGGTCACTTCGTCCCGAAGGGCACGTACGTCAGCGCGATCGGGATGGTCAATCACCACAACCCCGCCCTGTGGACGGACCCCGAACGGTTCGATCCGGACCGCTTCTCCCCCGAACGTGCGGAGGACAAGTCGCACCGGTACGCGTGGATGCCGTTCGGCGGCGGCGTGCACAAGTGCATCGGCCTCTACTTCGCGCAGATGGAGATCAAGACGATCATGCACAACCTCCTGCTCGACTTCGAGTGGTCGGTGCCCGACGGCTACACGTGGAAACTCGACAACACCACGCTGCCGGTTCCGAAGGACCGCCTCCCGGTGACGCTGCGGGCGATCTGACGATGGATATGCTGACCCGTGATGACCACGCGCCGCACCCCCACCGCACCGCCCGCCTCCTCCGCGGAGCAGGCGATGCTCGACGCCGCGCGGGAGGAGTTCGAGCGCTACGGGATTCGGCGCACCAACATGGACGACGTCGCCAAGCGTGCGGGGATCAGCCGCAGCACCCTCTACCGGCGGTTCCCGAACAAGGACGCGCTGGTCGAGGTGCTGGTCCTGCGCGAGGCGGGACTGTTCTTCGATCAACTCGACGCCCTGGCCCGCAATCTCGACCCGGCGCAGGCCGTCGTGGAGTGCTTCGCCCGGGGAGTTCAACTGACTCGCGAGATCCCGCTGATCGGCCGGATCCTCGAGAGCGAACCGGAAATGATGGTCGAGGTGACCTCCCGCACCGAGGGTGCACCGATCGCGGTCACCGCCGCACGGGTCGCCGCCACGCTGCGCCACAGCGGGGCGTCGATGCCCGAGGAGGATCTGCTGGCCGCGTCCGAGATCCTCATCCGCATCGCGATGTCGCTGATGCTGCACCCCCACGGGCAGTTGGACACGGCCGATCCCGCTGCGGTACGCCGCTACGCCGAGAGGTACCTCACCCGCCTGGTGTGGTGACCGCCGCCGGCACGTGCGCAGGTACGCCGTGCTGATCGCCGGGTACGACGACCTGCTGGCCCAGCTGCCGCCCTCCACCGAATACTCGTGCGCCACCGCACCGTTTACCGGCGAGTCGCTGCCGCCCGTCCCGCAGACGTCCGCCGGGTCGGTCGCCGCGGTTGCCGCGGTCGGCCGGTCGGCGCAGCCGGACTGGGCGGCGCGGCCGATCCGGGAGCGCCGGGCCGTCGTGGCGCGGTTCGCGCGCCTGCTGGTCGACCACCACGACCGCCTGTGCGACCTCATGCAGTGGGAAACAGGCAAGGCCCGCGTGCACGCCGCCGTCGAGGTGCAGGGCGTCGTGTCCACGGCACTGCACTACGCCGCCCACAGCGCCGACTACCTGCGCGAACGCCGGGTCCGGGGCGCGGTGCCGGGGCTGGTGTCGGCCCGGGTCGGCTACCTCCCCAAGGGTCTCGTCGGGGTGATCGCGCCGTGGAACTATCCGCTGTTCCTGGCCGTCGGCGACGTTATCCCGGCCCTGCTCGCCGGCAATGCGGTGCTCAGCAAGGCCGATTCGCAGGCCCCGCTCACGCTGCTCCACGCCCGCCGCCTGGCGGTTCGGGCCGGGGTGCCCGAGGCGGTGTGGCAGGTGGTGGCCGGTCCCGGCCGCCGCATCGGTCCCGCGGTGGTGGACGAGGTGGACTACGTGAGCTTCACCGGGTCGACGGCGACGGGCCGGGAGATCGCCCGCAGGTGCGCGGACCGGCTGATCGGGTCCTCGCTGGAGTTGGGCGGGAAGAACCCGATGATCGTCTGCGCCGACGCCGACGTCCCGGCGGCCGCCCGCGGCGCCGTGCAGGCGGTCTTCTCCAACGCCGGGCAGATGTGCATCGGCATCGAACGGATCTACGTGCACGAGAGCGTGTTCGACCGGTTCGTGCGCGACCTGGCCACGCGCACCGAGCGGCTTCGGGTCGGCGCCGGGTACGGCTACGACGTGGACATGGGGTCGCTGACCTCCCGTCGCCAGCTCGAGACGACCGAGAAGCACGTCGCGGACGCACTGGCCAAGGGCGCCACCGTCGTGACCGGAGGCCGAGCGCGCCCCGACCTCGGCCCGCTGTTCCACGAACCGACCGTGCTCACCGGTGTGACGGCCGAGATGACGGTGCACACCGAGGAGACCTTCGGCCCGGTCGTCTCCGTCTACCCGGTGACATCGGAGGAGGAGGCGGTGCGCCGCGCCAACGAGGGCGAGTACGGGCTGAGCGCGAGTGTGTGGACCCGCGACGTGGAACGCGGACGCGGGATCGCCGCCCGGGTGGTCGCGGGTTCGGTGAACGTCAACGACGGCTACCTGTCCGCGATCGCGTCGTTGGGCGCCCCGATGGGCGGCATGCGGTCCAGCGGGACCGGCCGCCGGCACGGCCGCGACGGCATCGTCCGCTACACCGAACCGCAGACGGTCACCACCCAACGCGTCCCGACGGCCTACCCCGACCGACTCCGCGGCGCCCTGCTGGCCGCGATGAATACCGGCACCCGTGCCCTGCTCGCGGTGCGGCACCGATCGTGAGGAGAGCGATGCGCATCGTCGACGAGGTGGCCTCGGCCGGGGTCCTGTGGCGGGCGGGCATGGTCCCGCGAAACCCGAGGGCCGCGGCGGTCGGGGCGCGGGCGGTGGCCCGCCTCGGACCGTTCGGCGGGTTGGCGGCCTTCGGCGCGGCCGTGTACCCGGACCGCGTCGCGATCGTCGACGAGCGGGTTCGGTTGACGTTCGACGACTTCGCCCGGCGCACACACCGTCTGGCGCACGCGCTGCGCTCGCGACTGCCCGGGCCGCAACCGGGGATCGGGATACTGTGCCGCAATCACGCCGACGCCGTCGTCGCGCTCTGCGCGGCATCGGCCGCCGGCGCCCGTGTCGTGCTGCTCAACTCGGACTTCGGGCGCCGTCAGGTGTCCGAAGTGGCCGCCCGTGAACGCCTGGACGCGATCATCCACGACGAGGAGTTCGCCTCTGCGGTAGAGGGATTCGACGGGCCGTGCTGGCGCGCGTGGTGCGCCGATCCCGACGCTCCGGACACGCTGTCCGCGCTTCTCGCGAACGTCCCGGACACGCTGCCGCCCAGGCCGGCGCGACCGGCGTCTCTGGTGATCTTGACCAGCGGCACCAGCGGCACCCCGAAGGGGGCACCGCGCGGGGAGGCGCCGACGCTGCTCCTGCCGGCGGGTCTGCTCTCGAAGATCCCCCTGCGTGGTGGCGAACGAGTCCTGGTGGCGGCGCCGATCTTCCACGGCTGGGGACTGCTGGTCGCGACACTGACGCTGACCCTCGGATCGACGCTGGTGCTGCGGCGACGTTTCGACGCCACGAAGACGCTGCACGACCTGCAAGCCCACCGCTGCGCCGCGTTGATCGCGGTGCCGACCATGCTGCGCCGACTTCTCGGCGCGTCGGATGCCGAGCCGTCAGCCGACCTGTCCGCGTTGCGAATAGTCGCCAGCGGCGGCGCTCGACTGGACACCGCCCTGGTCACGCAGATCACCGACGCGTGGGGATCGGTGCTGCACAACCTGTACGGGTCCACCGAGGCCGCATACATCAGCATCGCGACACCCGCGGACCTCGCCGAGTCCCCGGGGTGCGCGGGGATTCCACCGCGCGGCAACACCGTTCGCATCGCCGACGACGACGGCCGCCCGCTCCCGGCCGGAGCCGAGGGCCGGATTCTGGTGCGCACGCCGGGCCAGATCGAGGCCTACACCGATGGCACCCGCAAGAGCGGCACGGGCGGGTTCCTCGACACCGGCGACCGCGGCCACCTCGACACGGCCGGCCGCCTGCACGTCGCGGGCCGTTCCGACGCAATGATCGTCTCCGGCGGCGAGAACGTCTTCCCCGAGGAGGTAGAGACGACGCTGCTCGCCCACCCGCATGTCACCGACGCCGTGGTCACCGCGGTCCCGGACCCCGACTTCGGCCGGCGCCTGCGCGCCTACCTGGTGTGCACCGACGATCTCGACGAACAGGCGGTCCGCGAGTACCTCGCGGCCGAACTCCCCCGCTCCCGGATGCCACGCGACATCGTGTTCGTCGACGCACTCCCCCGAGGATCGTCCGGAAAGGTCCTGCGCCACACGCTCGACGAACTGAAGGAGAGCCACACGTGAGAAGAACTGACATCGCCGGTCGCGTCGTCGTGGTGACCGGAGGGGCGCGCGGGATCGGCCGGGCGACCGCGATCGCCCTGCGCGACGTCGGCGCGCGGGTCGCCATCGGCGACATCGACGAGGCCGAGGTACAGCACACCGCCGACGCCCTCGGCGTCCTCGGTGAGGTGCTCGACGTCACCGATCCGCGGTCGGTGCAGGCCTTCCTCACCCGGGTGCAGTCGACACTCGGTCCGCCGTGGGGCTGGATCAACAACGCCGGCGTGATGCCGCTCGGCCCGCTGCTCGACCAGGACGATGCGACCGTCGACGCCGTGGTGGACGTCAACTTGCGCGGGGTGGTGCACGGGACCCGCGCCGCGGGGCGGGCGATGCGCGGGTCCGGAGGCGGCCGGATCGTCAACATCGCCTCGATCGCCGGGTGCATCCCGGTGCCGGGCATGGCCGTCTACAACGCCACCAAGGCCGCGGTGTCGTGCTTCGGTGACGCCGCGGACGCCGAACTGTCCGCGCACGGGATACGGGTCGGGACGGTGCTGCCGACGTTCACGAGCACCGGCCTGCTCGCCGGGACCCATCCGGGACGGTTGATCGCCCCGATCGAGCCGGAACAGGTCGCGCACACGGTGGTGCAGGTCCTGCGGACCGGGCGCCGGCGGGCCGTCGTACCGGGCCGGCTGTCCGGGGCGCTGTTGTGGCCGCTGATCCCGAGACCGGTCGCCCACCTGTTGCGGCGGGCAACCGGACTCGAACGGGTGTTCCTGGACGTCGATGCCGGGCGCGCGGCGTACGACGCCCGGATCAGGCGCTGATCCGGGCGTCGGACGACGCGCGAAACCTGCTGCGTCAGCCGCGGATCGCGGTGAGGATCTCCGCGAGCGCGCCCTCGACGGGCACCTCGCGGGACTCGCCGGTGAAGCGGTCGCGCAGTTCCACGTTGCCCTCGGCGAAGCCGCGGCCCACGACCACGACCAGCGGGACGCCGATCAGCTCGGAGTCCTTGAACTTCACGCCCGGCGAGGCCTTGCGGTCGTCGAAGAGGACCTCGACGCGGGCCTTGTCGAGCTCGGCGGCCAGGGCCTCGGCGCCCGCACGGGCGGCGTCGTCCTTGTTCGCGATCACCAGGTGCACGTCGAACGGGGTGACCTCGGCGGGCCAGCGCAGACCCTTGTCGTCGTGGTGCTGCTCGGCGATCACCGCGACCAGACGGGACACACCGATGCCGTACGAGCCCATCGTCGGGCGGACCGGCTTGCCGTTCTCGCCCAGCACGTCGACGCCGAAGACGTCGGTGTACTTGCGGCCCAGCTGGAACACGTGGCCGACCTCGATGCCGCGGGCGGCGACCAGCGCGCCGGCGCCGTCGGGCGACGGGTCGCCGTCGCGCACCTCGGCGGCCTCGATGGTGCCGTCCGGGGTGAAGTCGCGGCCGGCGACCAGACCCACGTAGTGCTTGCCCTCCTCGTCGGCGCCGGTGATCCAGCTGGTGCCGTCCACGACACGCGGGTCGACGAGGTAGCGGACACCGTTCTCCTGCAGCGCCTTCGGGCCGATGTAGCCCTTGACGAGGAACGGGTTGTTCTTGAAGTCGGTCTCGGTGATGAGCACGTACTCGGCGGGCTCGAGCGCGGCCTCGAGACGCTTCTCGTCGACCTCGCGGTCGCCGGGGATTCCGATCGCGAGCAACTCCCACTCGCCGCCGGGCACGCGGGTCTTCACCATGATGTTCTTCAGGGTGTCCGCGGCGGTGACGGTTCTACCGAGGTCGGCGCCGTTGGCCCACTCGACGAGGGTGTCGATGGTCTCGGTGCCCGGGGTGTCGCGCACCTCGGCGGCCGGCTGCCCCTCGAACGGGATCGGCTCGGGGGCAAGCGTCTTGACGGCCTCGACGTTGGCGGCATAGCCGGACTCGAGGCAACGGACGTAGGTGTCCTCGCCGATCGCGCTCTCGGCCAGGAACTCCTCCGACGCGCTGCCGCCCATCGCACCCGAGGTGGCGGACACGATGACGTACTTGACGCCGAGGCGGGCCAGGATCCGCTCGTAGGTGTCGCGGTGCGCCTGGTAGGACGCCGTCAGGCCCTCGTCGGTGAGGTCGAACGAGTACGAGTCCTTCATCACGAACTCGCGGCCGCGCAGGATGCCCGCGCGGGGCCGCTCCTCGTCGCGGTACTTGGTCTGCACCTGGTACAGGGTGACCGGGAAGTCCTTGTACGAGTTGTACTCACCCTTGACGGTGAGCGCGAACAGCTCCTCGTGGGTGGGACCGAGCATCATGTCGTTGCCCTTGCGGTCCTTGAGGCGGAACAGGCCGGCGCCGTACTCGGTCCAGCGGTTCGACGTCTCGTAGGGATCGCGCGGCAGCAGCGCGGGCAGCAGAATCTCCTGCGCGCCCATCGCGTTCATCTCCTCGCGGACCACCCGCTCGACCTCGCGCAGCACGCGCAGACCCAGCGGCAGCCACGAGTACACGCCTGGCGCGATACGCCGCACGTAGCCGGCGCGAACCAGCAGCTTGTGGCTGGCGACCTCGGCATCGGCCGGGTCGTCGCGAAGTGTACGGAGGAACAGGTGCGACATGCGAGTGATCACGGGGCACCAGCGTAGTCGGTTGTCCAGCACAGACGCGCCCAGGGGACGGCCGCGGGGCACTCGACGACGCCGTGCCGGGCCGGCTGCGGCGGCAACCGCGCCGCCGTCGAAGTGCACCCCGAATTCGTAGCGACCCCAAACAGACCAGCACTGATGTAGCTTAGGCTCGCCTGAGCATACTTAGGCTTAGCTGATTCGTCGGTCAGGTCGCCCCAGGACGCCGAGACCGCGGCTGTGACCAGGAAGAAGGAAGATGCGCGCGTTCAGCAGAGCTGCGTTCGCGACCATAGCGGTCGCCATGGCATTGACGACACCGGTCGGCATCGCCATCGCCGCCCCCGAACCCACCGGCGGCAACGACCCCGCCACCCAGACCGATTCCGGCATCCCGGTCACGTCCGAGGCCGGCGCCCCGGTCACGACCACGAGCGCTCCGACCACCACGACTCCGACCACGGTCTCGACCACCGTCCCGACCACCACGGTCTCGACCACGTCCGCCGTCCCCGGCACCGCGTCCACGACCGTTTCCGCGAGGACGGGCCTGAAGGACGGTGACACGATCACCGTGACGGGCACCGGATTCTCCGGCGCGGGCGCCGGCATCTACGTCGGACTCGTCCAGGACGACCAGTTCTCGGCCACCGACGGCAGCGTCTGGCTGACCCAGGAGTTCATCCGGTCGGCCGGCATCGTGGGCGGCGCATGGTCGACCGACATCACCGTCCCCGCAGTCAAGGGCACCTTCGACTGCATCGAGAACGCCTGCTCGATCTACACCGTCGCGGCGCACGGTTCGCCGGACCGCAGCCAGGACACCCGGGTCTCGGTGACGTTTGCGGCGCTCCCGCCGACCACCACCGTGCCGCCGACCACCACGGTGCCGCCCACCACCACGGTGCCGCCCACGACGACGACGAAGCCGCCCACGACCACCAAGCCGACCACGACGACCAAGCCGCCGACGACGACCAAGCCCACGACGACCAAGCCGACCCCGGGCAGCGGACCCCGGGTCGATGCCAGCAAGACCAGCGGACTCGATGCCGCCGGCGACACGATCACCGTTCGCGGCAGCGGGTTCTCGACCACCGGCATGGGCATCTACGTCGGCATCGCGCAGACGAACCGGTACTCGGCCACCGACGCGTCCGTCTTCTACGGCACGCAGTACATCAAGGCATCCGACATGTCGGGTGGTTCCTTCTCCACCTCGATCGACGTCCTGGGCGCGTTCCCCGGCGGCGACTGCATCGCCAACGCGTGCGCCCTCTACACGCTTGCCGCGCACGGGTCGAGCGACCGCAGCCAGGACACCACGACGCCGATCAGCTTCGTCGGCACCGCGCCCCCGGTCACCGGGGGCGGCGGAACCGGCCCTGGAACCGGTGGGGGCGCAACGGGGCCCGGCGCCGCCGGTGCCGCACCCGGCGCCGCGTTCACGGCCAACGGCAACCTGTCGGTGTCGTTGTCGAAGACGAGCGACATCAACCCGGCCGGTGAGACCGTGACGGTGTCCGGCTCCGGGTTCTCCGGCGCCGCACCCGGCCTCTACGTGGGTCTGGTGCAGGACAACGTGTTCTCCGCCGCCGACGCGTCGGTGTGGATGACCTCGGCGTTCGTCAAGCCGGAGCAGATCTCCGGCGGCAACTGGTCGCTCCCCGTGGAGATGATCGCCACGCAGGGCGCGTTCGACTGCATCCGGAATGCGTGCTCGATCTACACCGTCATGGCGCACGGTTCCTCGGACCGCAGCCAGGACACCAAGACGCCGGTGAGCTTCGTCGGCGGAGTCGCTCCGGGCACCGTCACCGCACCTCCGGTGCTGAATGCGGCCGGCGCTCCCGGCGCGGCGAAGACCGTGGCCGTCACCCTGTCGAAGGCGAAGGGCCTGAAGGTCGACGGCGACGAGATCACCATCTCGGGCACCGGCTTCTCCGGTGCGCAGCCCGGCATCTACGTCGGGCTGATCCAGGAGAGCAAGTTCTCCACCACCGACGCCGGCGTCTGGATGACCACCGCATTCATCACGCCGAGCCGGATCAAGGATGGCGCGTGGTCGACCACCATGAAGGTGCAGGCGGTCAAGGGTGACTCGGACTGCACCAAGAACGCGTGCTCCATCTACACGATCGCGGCCCACGGCTCGAGTGACCGCAGCCAGGACACGCAGACTCCCGTCAGCTTCGGCGACGACCCGAACGCCCCCAACGCCGACAAGGCCGAGGAATCGGCGCTGACCGCGGCCGGCGGCGACTCGGGCGACGGGGGCGCAGCCTCCTCGGACAACGCGACCGCCTCGGCGATCCGCAATCTCTCCGACGCGTTCACCGACGGCACCGCATGGATCGCTCCGCTGCTCGTCGGCGGCGTCGTCGGAGCGGGAATTGCAGTGGCCGCAACCTTCGCACTGCGCCGCCGAGCCTAGCGCCATCCCCCGTTCGGTGAGGGCATCCGATCCGGATGCCCTCACCGAAACATGCCCGGACTCAGGCACATTCGCAGCTCGTCGGCCGTGGAGTCCACGTCCGAGCAACCCCTTTACCGCGAACAAAACTAAGGCTAGCGTTACCTAATCGTTCGCCGCGTTTCGGCGACCCACATCAGAAAGTAGGAACATGCGCGCGTTCACAAAGTCCGCGATCGTGGCGGTTGCCGCCACCGTCGCCTGCACGCTGCCGCTGGGCGTCGCGGCGGCGCAGACCAGCCCGTTCGGTTCGCTGGGCAGCCTCGGCTCCAGCAACCCGGGAACCGAGGAACCCGGAGAGGCGACGCCCCTTGTGTCGCTGTCGAAGGCCACCGGGATCGCGGCCGCCGGTGAGACCGTCACCGTCACGGGCAGCGGCTTCTCCGGCGCCGGAGCCGGCCTCTACGTCGGGCTCGTCCAGGACAGCAAGTACTCCGCCACCGACGCCGATGCCTGGATGACCACCAAGTGGCTCACCGCCACCGACATCGTGAACGGCGCCTGGACCGCCGACATCGACCTCGCCGCTCTCGCGGGCGACTCGAACTGCCTCGAGAACACCTGCTCCATCTACACCGTCGCCGCGCACGGTTCTCCCGACCGCACCCAGGACACCAAGACCCCGGTGAGTTTCGCGGCGCCCGTCGTCGTGCCGGCGGGCCCGGCCGTGACGGTCTCGAAGTCCACCGGTCTGACGGACGGGGAGAACATCACCGTCACCGGCACCGGCTTCGGCCGTGACGGCCAGGGCGTCTACGTCGGCCTCGCTCAGGTCGACAAGTACTCCACGTCGAGCATGGCGGCCTACAACTCCGCCGCATGGCTCAAGGCCGCCGACATCGTCGACGGCGGTTTCACCGCCACGGTGAAGGCCACCGCGATCAAGGGCGACGCAAACTGCTTCGAGAACGCGTGCTCGATCTTCACGTTCGCCGACCGGTACACGCCCGACGACCGCAGCCAGGACACCGCGACGCCGGTCACCTTCGCACCGCCGGTCGTCGTGCCCTCCGGGCCCGCGGTGACCGCGAGCAAGACCGCGAACCTGACCGTGGGCGAGACCATCACGGTGTCCGGCACCGGGTTCGAGGGCGCCGCGGCCGGCACCGGCCTGTACTACGGCATCGTCCAGGACGACCAGTACTCGACGACCAATGCCGGCGCGTGGATCACCACCGGATTCGTGACCAAGGCTCAGATCGTGAACGGTGCCTGGACCGCCACCATCAGCGCGACCGCGGTCAGCGGCGCATCGAACTGCTTCGTGAACGCGTGCTCGATCTACACCGTCATGGCGCACGGTTCCCAGGACCGCAGCCAGGACACCAAGACTCCGATCACGTTCGCTCCGGCGGCCCCCGCGAACCTCGTCGTCGATGCTCCGGAGATCGAGAACGCCGCGAGCGTCCAGTCCGACTCGGGCTCGGGCCTGCCGATGGCTCCGCTGGCGATCGGTGGCGCCATCGCCGCCGGCCTGGCAGTGACGGCCCTGCGTCGTCGCGCCTGACCTGACCCAGTAACGCCCAGCGGTCTGGCCTTCGCCCCACGGGGCGGAGGCCAGACCCGTTTGCGGTCGCCGGCACCGGTACGGTTACCCACTGTGCTGGTGCTGCTCCCCCCTTCCGAAACCAAGTCCGACGGCGGCAAGGGTGCGCCGCTCGACCTGGGCGAACTGTCGATGCCGCAACTGACGGAGACCCGCGAGATGCTCGCGGCCGCACTCGTCGACCTCGCGGCGGACACCGAGGCATCGAATCTGGCGTTGGGACTGGGGCCGAAGCAGGCCGACGAGATCGAACGCAACGCCAAGCTCTGGGTCTCCCCCACCCGCCCCGCGCTCGAGCGGTACACGGGGGTGCTGTTCGACGCGCTCGATGCGAAGTCGTTCACGAAGGTGCAGCGGGAGAAGGCGTACCGACGGCTGGGTATGGGCTCGGCCCTGTTCGGCGCGGTGCGGGCCGGGGACCCGATCCCCGCGTACCGGCTGTCGGGTGGATCGAAGCTGCCAGGCTTCGGCACGCTGCAGTCGCTGTGGAAGCCGGAACTGTCCGATGCCCTGGTGGCAGAGGCCGACGGCGGCCTCGTCGTCGACCTGCGCTCGGGCACCTACCAGCAGTTGGGCCCGGTGCCCGGGGCGCTGATCGCGACGGTGCTCACCGAGCAGCCGAACGGCTCCCGAAAAGTGGTGAGCCACTTCAACAAGCACCACAAGGGTCTGCTCGCGCGGGCGCTGACCGTCTCGCGCGCCGAACCGTCCGACATCAGAGGCGTGGCCCGCGTCGCAGCCAAGGCGGGACTGCGGGTGGAGATCGCGTCGGATGCAGAGTTGACCATCCTCACCTGACGACACCTCGTCAGTGGCTCACAGCCGCGGGTCCACCGGCTCCGACTCCAGCGCGAGGACGGCGAACACCGCTTGGTGGATCTTCCACAGCGGCTCGGCCTTGATGAGCCGGTCGATCGCCTCCATCCCGAGCGCGTGCTCGCGCAACGCCATCGACTGTTTGTGGCCCAGGCTCCGGTTCCGCAGCCGGGCCAGGTTCTCCGGCTCGGTGTAGTGCGGACCGTAGATCAGTCGCAGGTACTCGCGTCCGCGCACCTTGATGCCCGGCTGCACGCGTCCACGACCGTCCTGGTTGCGGAACGGTTTGACCACCATGCCCTCACCGCCCGCCGAGGTCAGTTCCTCCCACCAGACGATTCCCGCCGCCTCCGACTCGGGAAGTGTCGTGTCCACGACCATCCGTCGCGTCGTCGTGAACAGCGTGGGTGCGACGTCGACGAGTCGATCCGCGAGGCCGAGGTGCCAACCGTGGTCGCGGTCGCCGTAGCTCGCCCCTTCGGTCGCCAGCAACTGGAACGGCGCGAGCCGTACCCCGTCGAGCCCGTCCGTCGGCCACACGTATCTCCGGTAGGCGTCGACGTAGCGCGCGACGTCGTCGGCGCGGGACCTGGTCCCCGTCAGCAGCGCATCGACGTCGAGTCCCCGCCCGGACGCGGCATCCAGCACCGCCTCGCGTGCGGACAGGGCCGCGGTCGCCGCTGCGCCGACGGCCGCGTACTGCGAACGCAGCAGTGTCTCCGACTTCGCCGACCAGGGCAGCAGTTCGGTGTCGAGCAGCACCCAGTCGGTGCCGAGTTCCTCCCACAGCCCGGCGGCCCCGACGGCATCCGCGATCCTGGCGACCAGCAACTCTGTCTGTGTCTCGCCGAACATGCGCCGACCGGTGCGGGTGTGCACCATCCCCGACAGCCCGTCGCCGACGCCGAAGCGTTCCGCGGCCACGGACGCGTCGCGGCACACCAGCGCCACGGCGCGCGAGCCCATGTGCTTCTCTTCGCAGATCACCTTGTCCACCTTCGCCTTCCGGTAGGCGGCGAAGGCTTCGGCAGGATGTTCGAGAAGCCCCGGAAGGGCTGAGGTCGCGCACGGCGACATCGTCGGCGGAAGATAGGTGAGCCACCGCGGATCCACCGCGTAGCGGCTCATCACCTCGAGTGCGCCGGCCGCATTCTCCGGGCGGACCGAGATTCGCCCGCGAGTCGAGGTCTCCACTCCCCCGATCCGGAGGATGTCGTCGATGTCGAGGGCCTGCGGATCCGGCTCCGACCGGTGCAGCGGCTTCACCGGTCGGTACCACTCCCGCTCGGCCGGCACCGACACCACTTCGCGTTCCGGATATCTCATCGCGGTGAGTGCGCCACCGAAGACGCATCCGGTGTCGAGGCAGGCGGTGCGGTTGATCCAACGCACCTCCGGGACCGGGGTGTGCCCGTAGAGCACGATTGCCTCACCCCGATAGTCCTCGGCCCAGGGATAGCGCACCGGGAACCCGAACTCGTCTGTCTCCCCGGTCGTCTCGCCGTAGAGCGCGAAGCTGCGCACCCGGCCCGACGCGCGGTTGTGGTATTCCTCCTTGAGTCCGGCGTGCGCGACGACCAGTCGGCCGCCGTCGAGGACGAGGTGCGCGACCAGTCCGTCGCAGAAGTCCACGACCTGTCTGCGGAACTCCTCGGTCTCACCGGCCAACTGTTCGAGGGTGCGTTCGAGACCGTGCGTGACGCTGACCTTCCTGCCGCGCAATGCCTTGACCAGTTTGTTCTCGTGGTTCCCGGGCACACCGAGCGCATGGCCGGCGGCGACCATGCCCATGACCAACCGGAGCACACCGGGCGAGTCCGGACCCCGGTCGACGTAGTCGCCCACGAAGACCGCGGTCCGGCCGGTCGGCGGAACCGCGTCCACCGCCCGCCCCAGGTCGTCGCGCAGCACCGTGTATCCCAGTGCGCCCAGCAGTGTTTCGAGCTCGCCGAGGCAGCCGTGCACGTCACCGATCACATCGAACGGCCCGGTCAGGTCGCGGCGGTCGCTGCGCAGGGGCTGCCGGACGATTCGAGCCGACTCGACCTCGTCCACGCCGTCGAGCACGTGCACGACCCGGAAACCCTCACGGGAGAGTCCGCGCAGCGACCGGCTCAGTTGCTGGTGCTGACGCCGCAGCACGGCGCGATCGAAGGCCCGGTCTCCGCGGGCCGCGTTGCGCTCGGCACACACCGGCTCCGGGACGTCCAGGACGATCGCCACCGGAAGCGCATCGTGGCTGCGGGCCAGATCGACCAGCTTCTTCCGGGCCGCCGGTTGGACGCTGGTCGCGTCGACGACGGTCAGCTTGCCCGCGCGCAGGCGCTTGGCCGCGATAAACTCGAGCACCTCGAACGCGTCGGCGGTCGCGGCCTGCGCATTCGGGTCGTCACTGACGAGCCCCCGGCAGTGGTCGCTGGAGATCACCTCGTAGGGCCCGAAGTGCCGGGCAGCGAACGAGGACTTGCCGGATCCGCTGATCCCGACGAGTACCACCAACGACGGTTCGGGAATCTCGACGAGACTCATCTACGAGTCCGCCTTTCGGATGAATTCGGCCATCTGGGTGGGCGCGCCGTGGCTGTCGTCGGGCTCACCGATCCCCGTGAACTGCACGTCGTAGCCGTGCGTGGCCGCGATTTCCGCCGCCCAGGTCTCGAACTGTGTCCGCGTGTACTCGAACCGGTGATCCGGATGCCGGAATCCGCCGGCCCCGAGGCCCGGGTAGAGCACGTTGTACTCCGCATTGGGGGTCGTCACCAGCACCGTCCGGGGCCGCATGTCACCGAACACCGACTGCACCAGCGCCGGCAGTCGCGGCTCGTCGATGTGCTCGACGACCTCCATCAGCACCACGGCATCGAAGCCGCGCAACCGGGCGTCGCGGTAGGTGGCCGAGGACTGCAGCACCGTGATGCGTTCCCGCTGGGCGTCCGACATCTCGTCGAGGCCGAGGCGGCGCTCCGCCCTGCGGAGGGCCCGGTCGCTGACGTCGACGCCGACGATCCTGGTGAACGACGGTCGGGCCACCAGGGCTCGTAGCAGTCGCCCCTCGCCGCAGCCCAGATCCACGACGCGGGCCGCACCGAGCTTCTCGAGAGTCGCCAGCACCGTGTCCTGGCGCAGCTGCGCCAGGCTCGTATCGGGTGCGGGGGCGTCGGCGTCCCGCTCTGCCGCGCCGTCGTCTTCGGCCAGTCGATCGACCACCGACGACACCAAGTCCCGCCTGTGCGCGAGATATCGCGATGCGATCGGCTCGGCCTCGGGGTGCCCGGCGAGCCATTCGCCGGCCATCCGAACCAGCTTGTCTGCCTCGTCCTCGCCCACCCAGTAGTGCTTGACGTCGTCGAGTACCGGCAGCAGCACGTACAGGTGCCGCAGGGCGGACGACAGCGTCGAGACTCCCGTCAGCTCGAGGCGCACGTAGTCGGCGTCACCCCACTGCGGAATGGTCTCGTCGAGGGGCAGCGGAGCCGCCGTCACGTCCCAGCCGAGGGGGCCGAAGAGTCGGCCGGGCAGATCGGCACCGCCGCGGGCCGGCATCGCCGGGATCGTGATCCGCAGCGGCAGCGCGGCCTCGGCAAGTTCCGGTCGCGTCTTGCAGACGCCCGCCAGCGCCGACTTGAACACCCGCGAGAGGGCGACCGCCAGCATCGACGACCCCGCGTACGGGCGGTCGTTGACGTACTGGCCCAGGGCGAATCCGTCAGTGCCGCGGCGGAACCTGCTGCGTGCGAGTTCGATGGGATCGACGTCGAGAAGCAGCGCCGCGGTGCAGCGCGCCTGGGTCGACTCCGGGTAGAGCACGGTCGCGGTGCCCACGGACAACTCGAATGTCTGCACCCGATCAGGGTGCTTGTGCAGCAGGTGGCCGAGGTCCGAGGCGTCCGGGACGTCGTCCGTGGCGGTGGCGGTCAGAGTGAGCAGCACCGAAAGCACGTTACGGGGCAGCGGACCGTTCAGCCAGGACATTTCGGGCGCTACGCGCCCGCCGTCGCCTACACCTCCTGGGCGGCCTTCTCCGCGGCCTGTGCCTGCGCCACCTGTCCGGGAGTGAACCTGATGAACAGGGCGGCCACGCCCGCGAGGAGGGCGAGGACGGCGCAGCCGAGGAGCGCGAACGTGTAGCCCTCGCTGAGCGCGGACAGCTGCTCCGGCGTCATGTGCACCGCGACACCGGAAATCCCTCCGAGCGACAGGGTCTTCGACGTGGCCATGGCGCCGACGATCGCCAACCCGACGGGCCCGAACAGTGTCTGCGCGACCTGCGCGATCGCGGCCAGCGGGCCGATCTCGTGCGGGCCGACACCGGCGATCGCGCACAGCGGCAGCGGCACCACCGCGAGGCCGACGCCGAAGCCGACCGCGACCACGAGAAGGAACAGGTTGCCGACGTAGGTGGCGGCGGCGTCGAGAGTGGACCCGTACAGCAGGCCTACGAACGTGATGACCATGCCCGTCACGACGAGCCAGCGGGCCTGCACCTTCACCGCGAGCTTGGAGGCGACGAAGGCCGCGGCACCGAGGCCGAACGCGAACGGCACGAACGCGAGACCCGCGTGCAGCGGCGTGTATCCGAGGATGTCCTGGACGAACAGCGCGACGAACGGGGCCAGCGAGAACATCACCATGCCGACGAGGGCGATGGAGACGAAGGTCGCGACGCGACTGCGGTCACGGAACAGCGAGAACGGCAGCAGCGGGTTCTCGGCGCGCCGCTCGACCGCGAGGAAGGCCACCAGCAGTCCCAGCCCGCCGATCAGCCCGGTGAGCACGAGCGGGCTGCCCCAGCCCATCTCGGGGCCCTCGGTGAATCCGAAGACGACGGCGGCACAACCCAGGGTCGCGAGGATCGCCCCCGGCACGTCCAGCTTGAGCCGCTCGGCCCCGGTCTCGGTCAGCGCGCGGAACGCGAACACCAGGATCACCAGGCCGATCGGCACGTTGATGAGGAAGATCCACCGCCACGACACCTCGGTGAGCGCGCCGCCGATGATCAGGCCGGCGACCGAGCCGACGCCCGTCATCGCCGCGAAGATCGCGATCGCCTGGTTGCGCACCGGTCCGGGGGCGAACGTGGTGGCCACCAGCGCAAGCGCGGTCGGTGAGGCGATCGCGGCGCCGACGCCCTGCAGGGCACGGGCCGCGACGAGGGTGGCCTCGTTGACGGCCACCCCGCACAGCAGCGACGTGATCGTGAACACCGCGACGCCCGCGATGAAGACCCGTTTGCGGCCGAACGAGTCGCCCAGCCGGCCGCCGAGCAGCATCAGGCCGCCGTAGGTGAGCGCGTACGACGTGATCACCCAGTTCCGCCCGGAATCGCTGAGCCCCAGGTCTTCCTGGATCTTGGCGAGCGCGAGCGAGGCGACGGTGCCGTCGAGCACCATCATCAGCTGCATGCCGCTGAGGACGATGATCGCGAGGCCGAACGCCCGCGTGGTCACGGGGTACTTCACGACGGTGGAGTCAGACACAAGAGTTCACGTTACCGAGGGTCGGCGGAAAACCCGGCGACCGGACCGATCACGACGATCGCCGGCGGGCGGATGTTCTCCTCCCGCACCCGGGACGCGACGGTCGCCAGGTCGGCGCGCAGCACCCGCTGGGTGCGCAGCGTGCCCTCCTGGACGACCGTGACCGGGGTGTCGGACGGGCGGCCACCTTCGGCGAGCGCGGTGGCGAACTTCTCGATCCGTTCGACGCCCATGAGGATCACGATGGTGCCGCGCAGCCGGGCCAGCGCCGACCAGTCGGTCAGCGAATCCGGGTGGTCGGGCGCGACGTGTCCGCTGACGACGACGAATTCGTGCGTGACCCCGCGGTGGGTGACGGGGATCCCGGCCGCCGACGGCACCGAGATCGCGCTGGTGATGCCCGGGACGACGGTCACCGGAACCCCCGCGGCCGCGCACGCCTCGAGTTCCTCGAAGCCGCGGCCGAACACGTACGGGTCGCCGCCCTTGAGCCGGACCACGAACTTGCCGGCCTTCGCGCCCTCGATGAGGGCGGTGTTGATCGCCTCCTGCGCCATGGCGCGGCCGTACGGGATCTTCGCGGCGTCGATCACCTCGACGTGCGGGCCGAGTTCGGCCAGCAACTCCGGCGGAGCGAGGCGGTCGGCGACGACGACGTCGGCGCGGGCGAGCAGGCGGCGTCCGCGCACGGTGATGAGATCGGGGTCGCCCGGTCCGCCACCGACCAGCGCGACACCGGGGGTGGGTGCCTCGTCGGTGTCGGAGACGGTGCCGGACTGCAACGCCTCGACCAGCGCGGTCCGCACGGCGGCCGAGCGGCGGTGCGCACCGCCCGCGAGGACACCGATGGACAGCCCGTCGAACATTCCGGTGGCCGGGGTGACGGCCGTACCCTCGCGGGCGCTGTCGGCGCGCACACAGAACACGCGTCGGCGCTCGGCCTCCGCGACGATCGCGGCGTTGGTCTCGGGCTCGTCGGTGCAGGCGATGGCGTACCACGCGCCGTCGAGGTCACCGTCGGTGTAGTCACGCAACTCGAGCGTGATCTGACCGGCGGTGGCCATGCCCTCGACCGCGGGCGTGACCTCGCGGCTGACGAGGTGCACGCGGGCCCCGGACGCGATCAGCAGACCGAGCCGGCGCTGCGCGACCGTACCGCCCCCGACCACCACGACCCGACGGTCCGTCAGGTTGAGTCCGACCAGGTAGCTGGTCTCGTCACCGGCGACAGCAGACACTGCGTACTCCCTGTTTCTCGAATTGCGGATTGTTCTTCATCTCGGCTGATCCCGATACATGACAGATCACGGAACATTACGGGCAGCGGCGACGGTGACGCCATTCGCGACCCGCTTCGGCAGGACCAGACGCCCGCCGTCCGCGGCGAGGACCGCGGCGGCCTCGGCGACGCTCGGCGTCCCCACCGCCCCCGCCACCCCGTCCGCCGGATTCGGCACCGGCACCGCGGCCAGCCGATCGGCGGGGTACCCGACGAGCGTGGCCCCGAGCACCTCGGCGGCGTCGACGAAAGGATCCTGCGCCGCTCTCCGGTCGAGCGTGGCGAGCACGCGCACCGGTTCCTCGCCGCACGTCTCGAGGACTGCGGCGACGATGTCCGCGGCGCCCACTCGGCTGCCGGCCCCCACCCCCACGCACAGCTCACCCATGCGCGGCCTCGACGAATCGGCGCACGGATCCCGGGTTGCCGGCGGGATGGGTGTGCAGGTACGACGCGTGCACGGCGCCCGACGGTCCACCGACGAACCCCTCACGGGTGGCCCCGGCGTCCCACGCCCGCCAGCCCCACGCCGGACCGGTTCCGGTGGCGGTGTCGGTCGTCAGGGACGTGCGGTGGAACTCGTGGCCCGTCACCCGGGTACCGGCGGCGAACAGCGTCGACTCGGTCAGCGCTACCGCCTCGCGGTAGCCGAGGGTGAGCCGGGACCCGAACCGCGCGTCGACGTCGACCACCCCGGCCATCGGATGCCCGTCGAGGCTCCGGGCCAGGTACAGCAGCCCCGCACACTCCGCGTGGATCGGAGCGCCGTCCGCGGCCAGCTTCCGGACCTGCTGCAGTAGTGCAACATTCGACGACAGCGCCACGGCATGCTCCTCCGGGAAGCCGCCGGGCAGCACCAGTCCGGCAGTCCCGGAGGGCAGTTCGTCGAGAAGCGGGTCGAAGGTGACGACGTCGGCGCCCGCCGCCTCGAGCAGTTCACGGTGCTCGGCGTAACCGAACGTGAACGCGACGCCACCGGCCAGCGCGATCATCGGCCGCGATCCGGCGGCCACCGGACCGACCTCGCTCACCGGGTCCCAGGCGGGCGTGTCGACCGACGAGCGCGCGAGCGCGCGGATGGCGTCCAGGTCCAGGTGCGCCGCCGCCAGTTCCGTCATCGCGCCGACCGCGTCGAGCGCGGCCCGGCCGTGTTCGACGGCCGGCACCAGACCGAGGTGCCGGGACGGCACCTCGAGTTCGGCCAGGCGCGGCACCGACCCCAGCACCGGCAGGCCCACCCGCTCGCACGCCTGCCGCAGCACCTGCTCGTGCCGGGCACTGCCGACCCGGTTGAGGATCACCCCGCCGATCCGCACCGCGGCGTCGTACGTCGAGAAGCCGTGCAGCACGGCGGCGAGACTCTGACTGTGGCCGCGGGCGTCGATCACCAGGACGACGGGAGCACCCAGCGCGGCGGCGACCTGCGCGGTGGACCCCTCCGCCGACGGCTCGGTCGACCCGGGGTCGATCTTGCCGTCGAACAGTCCCATGACGCCCTCGACCACCGCGATGTCGCAGTCGTCGCTGCCGTGCCGGAACAGCGGCCCGACCCGGTCGGCGCCCACCAGGACGGTGTCGAGGTTGCGGCCCGGCCTGCCCGCGGCGAGAGCGTGGTAGCCGGGGTCGATGTAGTCGGGCCCCACCTTGAACGGAGCGACCCGGTCCCCCGCGGACCGCAGCGCCCCGACCAGTCCGGTCGCGACGGTGGTCTTGCCGCTACCCGACGCCGGGGCCGCGATCACGACTGCGGGAGTGGACCTCACCACTCGATGCCGCGCTGGCCCTTGCGGCCGGCGTCCATCGGATGCTTGATCTTGGTCATCTCGGTGACCAGGTCCGCGGCCTCGATCAGCGCCTGCGGGGCGTCCCGGCCGGTGATCACGACGTGCTGGTTGCCGGGCCGGTTACGAAGGACCTCGACAACTTCCTCCGTGTCCACCCAGCCCCACTTGAGCGGATAGGTGAACTCGTCGAGCACGTAGAAGCGATGCGTCTCGGCCGCGAGCCGACGGGCGATCTCCTGCCAGCCCTCGGCCGCCGCGGCGGCGTGGTCCTCCTCGGAACCCTGCTTCCGGGTCCACGACCAGCCCTCGCCCATCTTGTGCCACTCCACCGCGCCACCGACGCCGCTGGTCGCGTGCAACTCGCCGAGCGCGCGGAACGCCGCCTCCTCGCCCACCTTCCACTTCGCGCTCTTGACGAACTGGAACACACCGACGTCGAAGCCCTGGTTCCACGCGCGCAGCGCCATGCCGAACGCGGCCGTCGACTTCCCCTTACCGGGGCCGGTGTGCACCGCCAGGACCGGCTGGTTGCGGCGCTGCCGGGTGGTCAGCCCGTCCACGGGCACGTTCTCGGGTACGCCCTTGGGCATGATGAATCCCTTTCTCTGGCTGTGAGGTTCAGGCGGCGGCGCGGACGACACCCGCGACCTGCTGCGCCGACAGTTCGGCCAGACGCACGCAGCCGCCGCGCAGGTCCCGCGCCAGCTCGGCGGCCAGACCGAGCCGGACCATGCCGGTCTCGCAATCCACCACGATCGAGGCCGCACCGGTGTCGGCGAGCATCGCGGCAGCGCGCTTGGCCCGCCGGACGGCGTCCGAGGTGCCGGTGGCGCGACCGTCCGTCAGGGACACCACCAGCGCGCGGCGCTTCGGATCCCGGACGCGTTCGCGCAGCACCACCTCGCGGGCACGCAGGAAACCCTCCGCGAGCGGCGACTTGCCTCCGGTCTTCATCGCCCGCAGTCGACGGACGGCGACATCCACCGACGACGTCGGAGGCAGCACCAGTTCGGCCTCGCGGCCGCGGACCGTGACGACGGCGACCTTGTCGCGCCGCTGGTAGGCGTCGCGCAGCAACGACACCACCGCACCGGTCACCGCGGACAGCCGGTCCCGCGCTGCCATCGACCCGGACGCGTCGACGACGAACAGCACCAGGTTGCCCTCGCGCCCCTCCCGGATCGCACCGCGAATGTCACTGGGCGCCAACCGCATCGGACCGTCCCACCGCCCGCGATCGGTCTGGTGTTCGGCAGCGGCGAACAGCGTGCCCACCAGATGCAGACCGTGTCCGGGCTCGGTGGTGGTCCGGACGGTGCGGCCGCGGGTGGAGCGGGAGCGGGACCGTCGGCCGGGAGCGCCGTCGCCGACGCCGGGAATCTCGAGCATCCGGGTCCGGAACTGCGGGCCCGGCGCACCTGCGCTGCGCTCGGCCCCCGGACCGGATCCCGGTGCGGGCGAATCCTGTTCGGGCGACTCCGAGGTCGAATCCCCCGCCGGGGACTGCGGCTCCGGATCCGGGTCCGACGGGGAGCCGCCGCCACCGGGCCCGTCCGGATCGGGGTCGGGCTCGGGCTCCTCGTGCGCCTTGACGTCGGCATCGGCCTGCGTCATCGCGTCGTCGAGTTGCTGCTGGTCGAGTCCAGGCTCGTCGAAGGGATCCCGCCGACGCCGGTGCGGCAGAGCAAGTTCCGCGGCCACCCGCACGTCTTCCTCGGCGACCGCGGCGGCACCCCGCCAGGCGGCGTGCGCGGTGGCGGTGCGAGCGAGAACCAGATCGGCGCGCATGCCGTCGACATCGAACGAGGCGCACAGCGACGCGATCCGGCGCAGTTCACCGTCGGACAGCTCGATGTCGTCGATGCGGCCGCGGGCGTGCGCGATCCGACGGGCCAGTTCCTCGTCCTGCTCGGCGTAGCGGGCGGCGAACGCGTCGGGGTCACGCTCGTAGTCGAGGCGGCGGCGCACCACCTCCATGCGCACGTCGACGTCGCGGGACGCGGCCACGTCCACCGCGAGCCCGAACCGGTCCAGCAGCTGCGGGCGCAGCTCCCCTTCCTCGGGGTTCATGGTGCCGACGAGCACGAACTTCGCCGGGTGCGAGTGCGAGACCCCGTCCCGTTCGATGTGGACGCGGCCCATCGCGGCGGCATCGAGCAGCACGTCCACCAGGTGGTCGTGCAGCAGGTTGACCTCGTCGACGTACAGCACGCCCTGGTGCGCGTCCGCGAGCAGCCCCGGCTGGAAGGCGCGCTCGCCGTCGCGGAGCACCTTCTCGAGATCGAGCGATCCGACGACCCGGTCCTCGGTGGCACCGACGGGGAGTTCGACGAGCCGGGCCCGGCGACGCTCCCCCACGTGCTCGATCTCGGGCAGCAACGCGGTGAGCGCACGCACGACGGTCGACTTGGCGGTGCCCTTCTCGCCGCGGACCAGCACACCCCCGATACCGGGGTGGACGGCGCACAGGGTCAGCGCCAGGCGCAGGCGATCCTGTCCGACGACGGCACTGAACGGGAAGCCGGCAGGCTCGTGAGCTGCCAGGTCATGACTGTGACGCAACGATCGAATCCCTTCACGTCTCGGTTTCCTCGCCGAGAGCTTGGCGGTGCGAAACGTTGCGGCATTCTGGCTTCGGGGTCGCTCGGATCGAGCACCCTCACAGTGGCGGGACCGCGCCTGATTCTCACAGGACTTCCCCGCAGACGTTTCTCAGCAGCACCCTACCGTGCGGACACCGGCAGCACGCCGCCGCACACCTGATACGACACACTGCCGCGGCCCGGAGTTTCCTCCGGGCCGCGGCAGTTGGTGTTTGTGGATGTGTGTGGATGCGGTGCGATCGTCAGACGGACGCGGACTCGACCGCCGGCGCGGCGTGCGCCGGGACGGTCGCGGGGGCACCGCCGAGCTGCAGCGAGCGCGTGCTCCAGTCCCAGACCTGCTGGAACAGGTCGGCGTTGTCGGACAGCTTCAGGCCCAGCGACGGGACCATCTCCTGCAGCTTCGGCTTCCACGCCGCGAACTCGCGCGGGAAGCAGCGCTGCAGGACATCCAGCATCGCCGGCACGGCAGTGGAGGCGCCGGGCGAGGCACCGAGCAGACCGGCAATGGTGCCGTCCTCGGCGTTGACCACGGCGGTGCCGAACTCGAGGACGCCGCCGTTGCCCTTCTTGCGGATCACCTGGACGCGCTGACCGGCCGTGATCAGCTCCCAGTCCTTGCCGACCGCCTTCGGCACGAACTCGCCGAGGGTGCCGATGCGGTCGGCGGGCGACTGCATGAGCTCACCGATGAGGTACTTGGTGAGGCTCATCTCGGTGAGGCCGACACCGAGCATCGACATCAGGTTGTTCGGCTTGACCGAGCCGGGCAGGTCGGTGATCTTGCCCTGCTTGAGGAACTTGGGCGACCAGCCGGCGTAGGGGCCGAACAGCAGGCCCGGCTTGCCGTTGATCACACGGGTGTCGAGGTGCGGCACCGACATCGGGGGCGCACCGACGGCCGCCTTGCCGTACACCTTGGCCCGATGCTGGTCGATCAGCTCGGGGTTGGTGCAGCGCAGGAACTGGCCGCTGACCGGGAAACCGCCGAAGCCCTTGGCCTCCTTGATGCCCGACTTCTGCAGCAGGTGCAGCGCGCCGCCACCGGCGCCGACGAACACGAACTTGGCGTTGACGGTCTTCTTCGCACCGGTGCGCAGGTTCTCGACCTTGACGATCCAGCTGCCGTCGGACTGCTTGGTGAGGTTGCGGACCTCGTGGCCGAAGTGGACGGTGCCGCCGGAGGAGGCGACGTAGTTCAGCAGCTGCTTGGTGAGCGCACCGAAGTCGACGTCGGTGCCGGACTCGGTCCAGTTGAGCGCGACCGGATCGGAGAAGTCACGCCCCTTGGCCATCAGCGGCAGGCGCTCGGTGAAGAAGTCCTCCGACTCGGAGTACTCCATGCCGGCGAACAGCGGGTGCCCGGCGAGCGCGTCGTAGCGCGCGCGCAGGTACTTCACGTTGTCGGCGCCGTGCACGAAGCTCACATGCGGGATCGGGTTGACGAACTCCTGGGGATCGGTGAGGACCCCGGTGTCGACGGCGTGCGCCCAGAACTGGCGGGAGACCTGGAACTGCTCGTTGACGTTGATCGCCTTGGTGATGTCGACGGTGCCGTCGGACTTCGCGGGCGTGTAGTTGAGCTCACACAGCGCGGAGTGGCCGGTGCCCGCGTTGTTCCACGGGTCGCTGCTCTCGGCGGCAGCGGCGTCGAGTCGCTCGAAGGTGGTGATCGACCAGTCAGGCTGCACCTGGCGCAGGATCGCGCCGAGCGTTGCGCTCATGATGCCCGCTCCGACGAGCACTACATCGGTCTTCGCCACTACGTTCTGCTCTGACACTGGAGAATCGACTTCCTTGTCTGTTCACACGCGACCTGTTCGCACGCATCGCCGGCGCAGAATCCTCGCTGTCACCGGAGTTCCGAAACCGACGACCGAATCCACTGAAGGCATCACGTGCACAGACCGCAATTCGCGCGCCTGTGGCGCTTAGGTTACCTGTGCGTCACCTCCCCCAATTGTGCCCCTCGCAAACGACTCTGTTCGCCCAATAGAGTGTGATGGTGACTACTTGGGCTCCCGACGTCCTCGGCGATGGATACCAGCAGCTGACAATCCCTTTGGGGACCGATCCCGACGGGGAGGGAGACGTCGAGGCCACACTGGTCCGCTACCAGCCCGCCTCCACCCCCGCGAACCGGGCCGTGCTCTACGTCCACGGGTTCACCGACTACTTCTTCCAGCAGCATCTCGCCGAGCATTTCGCCGAGCAGGGATTCTCCTTTTTCGCGCTCGACCTGCGTAAATGCGGCCGGTCACGGCGTCCAAGTCAGACACCGCACTTCGTGACCGACCTGCGGATGTACGACGCCGAACTGAACGAGGCGCTGCGTGTGGTGCGCGAGCAGATCGGCGGCGGCCAGGTCCTGCTCGTCGCGCACTCCACGGGCGGGCTGATCGTGCCGTTGTGGCTCGATCGACTCGAACGCAAGCCGGGCGGGTCCGCCGGTGCCGGTGTGGCGGGTCTCATCCTCAACAGCCCGTGGTTCGACCTGCAGGGCCCGGCCCTGCTGCGCACCGCCGGCACCACCGCGGCCATCGACGCGCTGGGCCGGGTGTCGAGCAAGACCCCCATCCCCGGCCAGAAGCTCGATACGTACGGCTCGAGCCTGCACGTGGGTTCGGGGGGCGCGTGGGAGTACGACCTCGACTGGAAGCCGCTGACCGGGTTCCCCGTCACGTTCGGCTGGCTGCGCGCGATCCGCCGCGGCCACGCGCAGCTGCATCGCGGCCTCGACATCGGGGTACCGTCACTGATCCTGAGGTCGAAGAACACGGTCTTCGCGTCCCGCTACAACCCTGCCGTCGACGCCGCGGATGCCGTCCTCGACGTCGACCAGATCGCGAAGTGGGCCGGCTGCCTCGGCAACCGCACCACGATCGTGCCGATCGACGGCGCCCGCCACGACGTGTTCCTGTCCACCGAGAAGCCCCTCGCGGCCGCGTTCACCGAGGTGAATCTGTGGCTCGACTGGCTCGACGCCCACCACCTGTCAGACCGAGAGTCCGGAGCCCCCGCGTGAACCACCCCGATACCCACTTCGACCTCGCGATCATCGGAAGCGGATCGGGCAACTCGATCCTCGACGAACGCTACGACGGGATGAAGGTCGCGATCCTGGAGGAGGGCACGTTCGGCGGCACGTGCCTCAATGTGGGCTGCATCCCCACCAAGATGTACGTCTACGCGGCCGAGGTCGCCCGCACGATCACCGAATCCTCCAAGCTGGGGATCGACGCGACCCTCGACGACGTGCGCTGGCACGACATCGTCAAGCGTGTGTTCGGCCGGATCGATCCGATCTCCGTCGGCGGCGAGCGGTACCGCTCCGAGGACTGCGCGAACGTGACCGTGTTCCGCGGGCACGCCCGGTTCGTCGGGCCCCGCACCATCGACACCGGAACGGGTGAGGTCATCACCGCCGACCAGGTGGTGATCGCGGCCGGTTCACGGCCGACGATCCCGCAGGAGATCCTCGACGGCGGAGTCCGCTTCCACACCAACGACGACATCATGCGCCTGCCCGAACTGCCGGAGCGTCTGGTGATCCTCGGATCCGGCTTCATCGCCGCGGAGTTCGCGCACGTGTTCTCGGCGCTCGGCGTCCAGGTGTCGATCATCGGCCGCAGCGAGCGCCTGCTGCGTCACCTGGACCGGGACGTCTCGGACTGGTTCACGGAACTGGCCCACCGCAAGTGGGACGTCCACCTGAGCAACCCGATGGTCGCGGCCCGGCCGGCCGGGGGCGGCATCGAGATCGAACTGGCCGACGGCACCGTCGTCGCCGGCGACGAACTGCTGGTCGCCGTCGGCCGCACCCCCAACGGGGACCTGCTCGACGCGGCGCACGGCGGGGTGGCCGTCGACGACAACGGACGGGTCATCGTCGACGAGTTCCAGCGCACCACCGCGGAGGGCGTGTTCGCGCTCGGGGACGTGTCGTCGCCGTACCAGCTCAAGCACGTCGCGAACCACGAGATGCGCGTCGTCCAGCACAATCTGCTGCACGACGCCTGGAACGACACTGCGGTCCACCCGATCTCACGTTTGCGCCGGACCGACCACCGGTTCGTGCCCGCGGCGGTGTTCACCGACCCGCAGATCGCCGACGTCGGCATGACCGAGGAGCAGGCCCGCGAGGCCGGCCTCGACATCACCGTCAAGGTGCAGAACTACGGCGACGTCGCGTACGGCTGGGCGATGGAGGACGACGAGGGCTTCTGCAAGGTGATCGCCGAACGCGGCACCGGACGCCTGCTCGGCGCGCACGTCATCGGCGCACAGGCCCCGACCGTCATCCAGCCGCTGATCCAGGCCATGAGCTTCGGCCTGTCGGCGCAGGACATGGCCACCGGCCAGTACTGGATCCACCCGGCGATGCCCGAGGTCGTCGAGAACGCGCTCCTCGGCCTCGACATCTGAGTCGTCGACGCTCGTCGGATCGTGAAGGATTCCCCTCGGAGTCCGAGAGGAATCGGAGAGGAATCCTTCACGATCGGAACCCGCACCTACCTCCCGGTTCCTGCGAATCACCGCGACGAGTGTTGGCGCTGAGCTAGATTCCGCGGATGACGAGCACCGGACTCGGCCGCCGCATCGGCACTGCGATCGCCATCGCCCTGATCGCCGTTGCACCGCAGATCATCACTCCCACGGTTTCGTCCGTGCAGGCGACGCCGGTCGCGGCGCCGGCCCTGGACGATCCCGGGACCGTCGTCGAGTCGGCCCCACTGCCGCAGGAGTTCTGGCTACCGGGTACGGGCGCCGCGTACCGGATCACCTATGTGACCACAGGCCCGACCGGCCGGACGCCCTCCACCGGAATGGTGTTCGTCCCGGCCGGTCCGCCGCCGTCGGGCGGCTGGCCGGTCATCGCCTGGGCACACGGAACCATCGGCAATTCCGACGCGGACGCCCCGTCACGCAACGGTGTCGACTCCGGGAGCAGTCGCTACGTGTCGAACTGGCTCAGTCGTGGCTATGCCGTGGCGGCCACCGACTACATCGGGCTCGGCACCCCCGGCGTCCCGCCCTATCTGGAGGGGAAGTCCGCGGCGCACAGTGTGATCGACTCGGTGCGTGCGGCCCGCGCCGTCGACGACCGGCTCTCACCGCGGTGGGCGGTCGTCGGCCTGTCCGAGGGCGGGCAGGCCGCGGTGTTCACCGCGCACGCCGCCACCCGATACGCACCCGAGTTGGACTACGTGGGCGCGGTCGCCGTCGGCGTGCCGTCGAACATCGAGACGATCGCCCCGCTGGCCGGACCGGGCTTTCCGCCGGAGGGCCTCGCCGGGCTCACCAACTTCATGACCTTCGTGATCGCCGGGTTCCGCGACATCCATCCCGAGCTCGACGTGAACAGCTATCTGACGCCGATCGGACGCACCCTGGTCGACGCGGCACCGGAGCTACCCTATCGGGAGTTCTCCCGACTGTCCGCGAATATTTCTGTGGGCCAGATGCTTTCGCGTTCCCTCAACGAACCGGCACTGATGGCCGCGTTGCGCGACTACCTGCAGGTGCCGACCTCCGGATACGACCGGCCGCTGATGATCGCGCAGGGAGCCGAAGACCTCACCGTGCCACTGCCGTTGACGATCAAGCTCGTCGCGGACATGGGTCTGGCCGGCACCTTCCCGGAGTTCGAGGTGTATCCGGCCGATCACATCGGCAGCATGTACGCCAACGAGGCGGACGCAGTCGACTTCATCGCCACGGTGTTCCAGTGCGAGCCCGGATCGGGCGATCCACGGTGCGGGCCCGCGTCCACGGGATCCCTCGGGTCCAGCGGCTCCCTCGGGTCGAGCGGATCGAGCGGGTCGAGCGGGTCCGTCGGATCCAGCGGATCGAGCGCCTCCCTCGGGTCGAACTGACCGCGGGGATCTGACACAGCAAGGCAGGGACGCCGGAGCAGAAGACGTCGTCGCGCCCGTGGCGCCGGGCCGCTTCTCGACCATTGTTATCGTGTGCCATGCCATTGCTGGTTCGTCGCGCGTCGAAGATCGGCGCGGCGGTGCTCGTGACCGCCGTCGCGGCGGTCTATCTTTATCTGGCTTTCGTCTACCACAGCGTCAATGTCTTTGCGCCGCCGGAACGAATCACGTCCCTGGATCGAACCTACGTGCAGGGCCGGTTGCCGCCACTCAGTCGTGAGGACGTCGACGGGCGGTACCCACCGGGTCACCTCGATCGCTACACCCTCGAACGGGTCGGATCCCTGCCGCCCGGGCACCCCGTCTACCAGTGGCAGAACGACGAGATCCGTGGTCAGGCGACGACCAGCGCCTTCCTGAAGTGGGGCGACAAGTACGTCGTCTACTCGCTCTCCGGCGCCCCCTGATCGCGACGCCGCCGATCGTGGAGGATTCCTCTCGCCCGGCGGAAGGAACGCTCCACGATCGGAGCCGACGCCTACTTGCGGTGCTTCAGTGCCCGGACGATACCGTCGCCGATGGACTGCAGGATCTGCACCAGGACGATGAGCACGACGACCGCCACCAGCAGTACCGGCGTGTTGAACCGCTGGTAGCCGTAGACGATCGCGAAGTCGCCCAGTCCGCCGCCACCGATGACACCGGCCATCGCCGAGTACCCGACGAGCAGCACCACGGTCAGGGTCGCGCCGGCGACCAACGCCGAAACCGACTCCGGCAGCAACACTTTTCGGACGATCTGACCGTTGCTCGCGCCCATCACCTGCGCGGCCTCGACCCGGCCGACGGGTACCTCACGCAGGGCGGATTCGACGACCCGCGCATAGAACGGGATCGCGCCGATCGTCAGCGGCACGATCGCGGCGGTCGGACCGATCGCGGTGCCGACGATCAGCCGTGTCAGGCCGATCAGCGCGATCATCAGGATCAGGAACGGCAGTGAACGGAAGACGTTGACGATGGCGCCGAGCACCGCGTTGACGGCGCGCTGCGGCCACAGTCCGCTCGGCGAGGTCACGTGCAGCACCACGCCGAGGACGACGCCGCCGATCACCGTGAGCACGAACGAGATTCCCACCATGTACAGGGTTTCCTGCGTCGCCTCCCACACCTCGGGGAGCGAGTCGGTCCAGGTCAGCTTGTTCATGCGGTTGCCCCCTGCGCCACTGCGCCGGTCGTTTCCGGTCGTGCACCCCATGCCAGGGTGGTACCCGGCTGTGTCTCCACGAACGCCTCGACGTCGGCCCGGTTCACATCGGGACCGAAACGCAGACGCAGTCGGCCGACCGTGACACCGGAGACCTGTTCGACGCGACCGCCGACGACGGAGATGTCGACGTCCAGCTTGCGGACGAGTTGCGCGAGCCACGGGCCGTGCGCGTCGTCACCGATCGTGGTGACCATCGCGGTATCGGCGTCGTCGCCCACGGACGGGTCGTCCCCGACCGGGACGATCGCCGCGCCGAGCACCGAGCCGGGCGTTCCGACCAGGTCGAGGATCCGTCCGGTCTCCGCGATCCGGCCGTCCTCGAGCCGGGCTGCGGAGGTGCAGATCCGGCGCAGCACCCCCAGTTCGTGGGTGATGAGCACGACTGTGACGCCGAGCCTGCGGTTCAGTTCGGCGAGCAGATCCAGCACCTGATCGGTGGTGTCGGGGTCGAGCGCACTGGTCGCCTCGTCACACAGCAGCACGTCGGGCTCCGACGCCAGGGCACGGGCGATGCCCACACGCTGCTGCTGACCACCCGACAGCTGCGACGGGAACGACTTCTCCTTGCCGGCGAGACCGACCAGCTCGATCAGTTCGTCGGCGCGGGCCCGGCGCTGCTTGCGGTCAAGTCCGGCCAGTTCGAGCGGAAACTCGATGTTGGCCCGGACGGTCCGCGAGTGCAGCAGGTTGAACTGTTGGAACACGGTGCCGATGCGGCGACGTGCCTGCCGCTGACCGGCACCGGTCAGCTGCGAGACGTCGTCGCCGCGGAGCACGATGCGTCCGCTGGTGGGACGCTCGAGCAGGTTCAGGCATCGCAGCAGCGTCGATTTACCGGCGCCCGACGGCCCGACGATGCCGAAGATCTCGCCGTCGGCGATCTCGAGGTCGATGCCGCGCAGAGCCGAGACCTTCCCCGCGCCGGCAGCTGCGGGGAAGGTCTTGACCAGGTTCTCGACGGTGATCATCAGCTGCCCGCGTGGACCGGGATGACGGCGCCGGAGTAGTTCTCCTGGATCCAGGCGGCGGTCTCCGGCGACTCGAGGGCCTCGGCGAGGGCCTTGACGCCGGGATCGTTCTCGTCGGCGGCGCGGACGACGAGCAGGTTCGCGAACGGGTTGCCCTCCGCCTTCTCCGCGATGAGGGAGTCCGCGGTCGGATTCAGGCCGGCCTCGAGCGCGTAGTTCGAGTTGATGATCGCCGCGGTGATCTGCGGGTCGCCCAGGTTGCGGGCGATCTGCGAGCGCTCGATCTCGACGAACTTCAGGTTCTTCGGGTTGGCCTTGATGTTCTTCTGCGTCACGACCGACAGGTTGGCGTCGGCGAACGGCACGTCCATCTCGATCAGACCGGCGGACTCGAGCAGGTACAGCCCGCGCGAGAAGTTGGTGGTGTCCTTGGGCAGCGCGATGGTCGACCCGTCGGCGATCTGGTCGACCGCGGTGACCTTCTCCGAGTACAGGCCCATCGGCTCGAGGTGGACGTCGGCGACCGCGACGAGATCGTCCACGCCCTTCTGCTTCTGCCAGTCCGCGAGGTACGGGGCGTGCTGGAAGTAGTTGACCTTCACGTCACCGGCGACGAGCAGCTCGTTGGGGTCGATCTCGCCGGTGACCGGCTTGATGTCGAGGGTGACGTCGCCGAGGGCGCCGGAGTCGGCGATGTGCTCGAGGATCTCCACGTGCGGGGTGGTGGACGCGGAGATCACCAGCTTGTCCCCGTCACCGCCCGACGAGCAGGCGGCCAGGCCCACGGTGAGCAGAGCGGCGGCGGACAGGACAGCAGTGCGGCGCAAGAACATTGGGAGGAGCCTTCCGATCGGGTCGAGATGGTCAGCCGCGCAGGGCGGGCAGGTCGAGCAGGTCGCGGTGGTACCGCTCGGTGACGTTGGGGTGCGCGCGCAGGCGCGACTTGAGGGCGTTGAGGCCGTAGCGGGCGTGCAGGGTGCCGCCGTGCTGGTCGGGGCCGACGCCGGCGGCCTCGGCCGCGAGCTCGGGCGCCAGCGGCACGGTGGGCAGGGCGTGGTCGTAGCCGGGGTTGAGGAAGAACGGCAGCGAGACCCGGTCGGTGCCGGCGGCCGGCGGCAGCACCCGGTGCACGGTGGCCTTGAGGTAGCCGCCGGTGGCGACCTCGAGCAGCTCGCCGATGTTGACCAGCAGGTGGCCGGGGATCGGTGCGACGTCGAGCCAGCCGCCGTCTGTTTCCACCTGGAAACCGCCGCTGCCGGGCTCGGGGTAGAGCAGGGTCAGCGCCCCGACGTCCTTGTGGCTGCCGACGCCCTGGCCGGTCACCGAGCCGTCGTGACCCGGGTAGCGGGCGATCTTCAGCAGCGGATCGGGGTCCGAGAAGGCGGCGTCGAAGAAGTCCGCGGGGGCGCCGAGCGACACCGCCCAGGCACTGATCAGGCGGAGCCCGGCGGCCTGCGCCTGAGCCGACCACTCGAGGGCCAGCTCCCGCAGCTTCGGGATGCGCGTGGGCCACAGGTTGGGTCCGTGCAGGACGTCCCACGCACGGTCCGGGTCGATCGGGTCGACCGCGGCCCGCTCGGGTCCGATGTCGAGCTGCTCGCGCCAGTCGATGTAGCCCTGGGTGCGCTCACCGCCGACGCGGGTGTAGCCGCGGAAGTGGGGCGAATTGCTGTTCTCGATCTCGAGCTTGTCCGCCTCGGGCAACGCGAAGAACGCACGGGACGTGGCGATCAGGTCGTCGGTGAGCTGCTGGTCGATGCCGTGCCCGGTCAGGTAGAAGAACCCGATCTCGTGCGTGACCTTGCGGAGCGCGTCGACGTCGAGGTTGTCCAGATCGATGATCGGGAGAGCGTGTGCGGACATGGCATGGATCCTTTCCCCACGGGCACCGGCGGATAACTCACGCTGCGACGTTTCGGTGCCCGGTGGGAAGAATCAGCACGGGGATGCGGGACGGCCTTCGAGGGGACGTCGCGCGGGGATCTCGTCTCAGCTCACGCGCATGCAGCGACAACACACGCAACGCATTCGCGTCGCGGTGGCCGTGACTGCAGTGCCGCGCATCGAGGTCCTTCCCGGACGAGATCGAGAATCGGCACACCGGGGTTCGGCGTGTCCGTGTGAGCAGGCTAACGCGCCTTCCGCCCCGCGACCAAATCGTGCGTATACGCGCGGCGACGAACGGTGACATCTGTGAGACGAGCGGTCGACGGCGGCATTCCCGGGGCCTACCCGAGCTTCCCGGACAACCTCTCGAGCCGGTTCAGGCTCGCCCCGTCGAGGCCCACGATGCGCGCGGATACCCCCTCGGCGGCGTACTTCTGCAGCACCGCATCGAGCGTGGCCACGGTGGAGGCGTCCCACACCTCGGCGTCGGTGAGGTCGACGACCACCGAGTCCGGGCCACCGGCGTAGTCGAAGCGATGAATCAGGTCGTTGCTCGACGCCCAGAACAGTTGCCCCGTCACCCGGTAGGTCCGCACGGTGACGCCGTCGACGTCCCGGTCGTCGACGTCGACGCGGGCCGTGTGCGCGACGCGACGCGCGAACGCGACCATCGCCGTCAGGACACCGAGCACGACACCGACCGCGAGGTTCTCGGTGGCCAGGGTCCCCACGACCGTCACGACCATCACGAGCGTCTCGCTGCGCGGCATGAGCCGCAGCGTGCGCGGGGTGATGCTGCGCCAGTCGAACGTGGTGGCCGCGATCACCACCATCACCGCGACCAGCGCGGCCATCGGGATCGCACCGACGACGTCGCCGACGGTCACACACAGCACCAGGAGGAATGCGCCGGCGAGGAACGTCGAGATCCGGGTCCGGGCCCGGCCTTCCTTCACGTTGATCATGGTCTGGCCGATCATCGCGCAGCCTCCCATGCCCCCGAACGCGGCGCCGGCGATGTTCGCGACACCCTGCCCCCACGCCTCGCGGGTCTTGTCGGATCCGGTGTCGGTGATCTCGTCGACGAGCTTGGCGGTGAGCAGCGATTCGAGCAGGCCCACGAGCGCCAGCCCGAGCGCGAACGGCGCGATGATCGTGAGGGTCTCCCACGTGAGCGGGACGTCCGGGATCATCCAGGTGGGCAGGCCCGACGGCAGCTCCCCCTGGTCGGCGACGTCGGGGACGTCCAGATGGAACAGCGTGACGACCGCGGTGAGGACGACGATCGCGATCAGCGGCGCCGGCACCGACGTCGTCAGCTTCGGCACGAGCACGATCATCACCAGGCCCGCCACGACCAGTGGATACACGAGCCACGGCACGTCGAACAGGTGCCGTAGCTGGGCGCTGAAGATGAGGATCGCGAGCGCGTTGACGAAGCCGATCATCACCGACCTCGGAATGAACCGCACCAGTCTCGCGATACCCGCCACCGCGAGCACGATCTGGAGGGCGCCGGCCAGCCACACCGCCGCGATGAGGTAGTCGATTCCGTGCGACGCGACGAGGGGTGCGATCACCAGTGCGGTCGCGCCCGCCGCCGCCGACACCATCGCCGGACGTCCGCCGACGAACGCGATCGTCATCGCCATGATGCACGAGGTGTACAGCGCCACCCGGGGATCGACTCCCGCGATGACCGCGAACGAGATCACCTCGGGGATCAGCGCGAGGGACGTGACCAACCCGGCCAGCACCTCGGTGGTGAGTCGGCGTGGCGACCGCAACGCGGTGCGAACGGAGGTGACGTCGGGCGGGGCGGCAGCGGTGTCGAGCACCGGAGGAGTCTAGAAACCTCGCGCCGGTCGACCCGGGTCACCCCGCCCGCCGGGCGTCACCAGGAGCTGGTGCGGAGGACGATCTCGCTGGCCAACTCCGGGGCGGCGTCCGCGGGGACGTTGCCGATGCTGTCGAGCTGGACGATCCGGAAATCCGAATACGCATACCGGCCGCTGGCGTCCGCGCAGGGACGTCCGAGCGCGGTGCCGACGACCACGGTGGTCGGCAGTTCGACGGCGGGGCACGCCGCGTCCCGCACCGCCCCGTCCGCCCCCGGTACCGCGGGATGGCCGCGGTCGGCGACGACGAGGCTCGCGAACCGGCCGAACGTCTTCGCGGCCAGCGACCACGCCAGCTCGGCACCCGACCCGGCGCCGACGAGGTTCACCCACGGCAGCTTCAGTTCGTCGAGCATCGCGATCACCGACGGCTCGTCGAGCCCGTCGACGTTCTCCGGGACCACGGTCCGCAGATCGGAGTCGTGCAGGCGCGCGCAGACGGCGTCGAAGACGTCCGCCGAATCGCCCGTATCGGGAAGTAAGAGGACGGTGTGCCGGCTCTCGGGCCCACCGATACGGACCGCCCAGGTTCCGCTTCCCACCTCAACACGCGTCGACTCCATGGCTGGAAACGGTACGCGATCCACGTCACGGAATCGGACACCTATGCGGGATAGACCTTGCCGATGATCTCCTTCGCCATGGTGGTCGCCGGATCCTGCCCGTTCGCCGCCGGAGCCAGGTTGGCCCACACCACCAGCGTCACCTTGTTGACGGGGTCGTGACCCATGAAGGAGTTGAAGCCGGGCAGTTCGCCGGTGTGCCCGAACATCGGACCCATCTTCGCTATGCCCCAACCGTATTCGGCCGATCCGGGTTCGGGGGCCGTGGGCTGGACGCTGGCGAGGCGCTGGGCCTGCAGGTCGGTGCCCAGCAGTTTCCCGGCGACCAGCGCCTGCACCCAGGTCACGAGATCGTTCGCGGTGGAGATGCCGGCTCCGGCCGCCCACGCCCACGACGGGTTCACGTCGGTGACGTCGTTGGGCTGGAGGGTTCCGTCCTTCGCGGCGGCTTGCATGGCCTCGGGCAGCGCCGGCTCGGTCAACGTGTCCATGTTGGTCCCGAACACGTAGCCGCGCGAATAGGGCGCCGGGATCGTGTTGTCGGCGGTGTCCGGGAACGACGTGCCGGTCAGTCCCAGCGGACCGAACAGCCGAGACTGGAAGATCTGCGGCAGCGGCTTGCCGTCGAGGCTCTCCGCGATCAGGCCCAGCAACACGATGTTCGTGTTCGAGTAGTGGTAGCCCTGCCCCGGCGGGAAGTACGGCGGATTCGAGAACGCGAGCGCCAGGAGTTCGTCCGGCTTCCACTGCTTCTGCGGGTCGTTGTCGAGAGCCTCGTTGAGCTCGGCGGTCTCGGTGTAGTTGAACAGGCCACTGCGCATGTCGAGCAGCTGCTCGATGGTGATGTTGTCGCCGTTCGGCACGTCCGGCCGAAACTTCGAGACCGGGTCCGTCAGCGCGATCTTGCCCTCCTGCACGAGCTGCAGGATCACGGTGCCGGTCATGGTCTTGGTGTTGGAGCCGATGCGGATGTGCTCGACGGTGTCGACGGGAGTGTTTTGCCCCCGAGTTCCGTTGCCGTACTTCACCGTCAGGTCGCCGTCGGGGGTCTTGAGGATCGCGACGGCGCCGGGGATCTGCAGATTCTCGGCGACACTCGCGACGATGCCGTCCAGCGTCGCCTGGTCGACCTTCTGCAGCGTCACCGTGGTGGTCGCGGGCACCGAACTGCTCGACGGTGCACTGCTGGAGGCCGCGCCGTCGGATCCCGAATCCCCGGAGGAACATCCGGCGAGGGCGAGCGCCACCGCCACCGCACCGCACGCGACACGAATTCCTGTCCCGGTTTCGAATCTGCTGCGCATGTCGGCTCCCGTCATCGCGAGTGTCCAGGCCGTTCGGCACCGCCCCGGATTTTAGGTGCCGGAACACTCCTCCCCGTGCCGAACGCGCGAAACGGTCTCCCGCACGGCGCGATCTCGATGCCGGATTGACCGGCCCCCACGCCAGTTATATGGTTCATTACATGAGTAATGAACCAAGCAGCCTCGCGGCGGGCGGGGCGCAGTGCTGAACGAGGAGGGCAAGCCCCTCTTCCAGCAGATCGCGGAGCTCGTGGAGAACGCGATCATCGACGGTTCACTGCCGGAGGAGTCGCAGGCGCCGTCCACCAACGAACTGGCCGCCTTCCACCGGATCAACCCGGCGACGGCGGCGAAGGGCCTCAACCAACTCGTCGCCGACGGAGTTCTCTACAAGAGAAGAGGGATCGGCATGTTCGTCACCACCGGCGCCCGGGACGCGCTCCGATTCCGCAGGCGCGAACAGTTCGCGGCGCAGTACCTCGCGCCGCTCGTCCGCGAGGCGGACAAGCTCGGAGTGAGCATCGCCGAGCTGAAATCCATGCTGGACAAGTGGGAGGAACGTCCATGACCATCACACACATCGACCGGGACACCGTCGTCTCGGTGCGGGCGATCGGGAAGCGGTACGGCGACGTCACCGCACTCGAGGACGTCACCTTCGACCTGCGGGCGGAAAAGATCTACGGCCTGCTCGGCCGCAACGGCGCGGGCAAGACCACACTGATGAAGATCCTCACCGGCCAGGAACTGCCGAGCGCCGGGGAGGTCAGCGCTTTCGGTGGAGCACCGTTCGAGAACGCGGATGTACTGCGGAATCTGTGCTTCATCAAGGAGAGCCAGCGGTATCCGGACGACCTCAAGGTCAAGCACGTTCTCACCGCGGCCGAACTCCTGCTGCCGGGATGGGACGGCGACTTCGCCGGTCGATTGATGGACGACTTCCAGCTTCCCGAGCGCCGCCGGGTCAAGAAGCTCTCGCGCGGCATGACGTCGGCACTCGGCATCGTCATCGGACTGGCGTCCCGCGCCCCGCTGACCCTGTTCGACGAGCCGTACCTGGGGCTCGACGCGGTGGCCCGCGAGTTGTTCTACGACAGGCTGCTCGCCGACTACGCGGAACACCCGCGCACGGTGGTGCTGTCCACGCACCTGATCGACGAGGTCGCCGATCTGCTCGAGCACGTCATCGTGATCGACGGCGGCCGCGTCACCACCGATGCCGACACCGACGACCTGCGCAGCCGGCACGTGCTGGCCAGCGGACGGGCCACGTTGATCGACGCCTTCACGGTGGGCAAGACCGTCCTGCATCGCGAGGACCTCGGCGGCTTCGCGCGTGCCACCATCCGCGGCACCATCACCGCGTCGGACCGCGCCGAGGCCGCCCGCTCCGACATCGAACTGTCACCGGTGTCCCTGCAGCAGATCACGATTCGCGATGCCCTCGACAGCCGACCCGATTCCGGCAAGGAGACCCGACCATGACCGTCGCCACCCCCACCGCCGCTCCGGCGCGCCCGCCGCGGACCGATTCCCGGCGCCTCCTGGCGGTCTGCCGACTCCATGCGGTGTCGTGGCCGCTGCTGCTGGCGGCGCCCGCCGCGATCCTCGCCGTCACGTTCGCCATCAACCTCACGATCTTCGCGCTGATCGACACCGGCGACGACACCCAGGTCACCGGCGCCGTGCTCGCGCTGTACGGCTTCGTCGTGGCGTTCTATGCGCAGGCGATGACGCAGACATTCCCGTTCGCACTCGGACTGGGCGTGACGCGGCGCCAATTCTTCGCCTCGACCACCGTCGTCGCGGTGGTCCAGTCGGCCGCGTTCGCTGCAGTGCTTCAACTACTGTCGGTGATCGAGGCCGCGACCGGCGGGTGGGGCGTCGGGATGCGCATGTTCGGCATCCTGCGCTTCGCGACGGATTCGAGTGTGCTGCAGACCGCCGCCTTCTTCGCGAGCCTGCTGCTGACCACCTCGATCTCGATGCTGCTGGGCGCGGTGCACCAGCGCTGGCGGACCATCGGATTCCTCGTCGCTGGCATCGGCACGATCGGGGTGTCGGGCCTCGCCGCCGTCGTCATCACCTGGGCACAGTGGTGGCCGGCGATCGGGTCCTGGTTCGTCGACGCGCCCCGCGCGATGACGCTCGCGGTGGTTCCGGTGGCCGCCGCCGCGGCGGCGATCGCCGCGACCTGGGTGGTTGTCAGGCGAGCGACGAGCTGATCGTGGGCATTCCGCTCGGCGCGCCGCCTGCCAGCAGCGCGTCGAGCGCGCCGATGTCGAGGTGCTGCTCGACGAGGTCGGCGAGCAGATCCAACTGCGACTCCCGCACCTGCGCGACGTCGGTGTCCGGGGCGACGACGAAGCCGCTCCGGCCCGCCGCCTTCGCCACCTCGGCCAGGTACCGTCGCCGGAACTCGTCGCTCTCGAACAGTCCGTGCCAGTGGGTGCCGCGGACACTGCCGCGGACACTGCCCTCCTTGGCGCCGTCGGCGCCGCTCAGCAGCGGCGCGTCACCGTTGCGGCGGACCCGCCCGTGGTGGATCTCGTAGCCGCGCACCGGAACTCCGTCGGCGTCACCGTCGACCTGCGCGAGTACCTTGTCGGGTGCGAACTCGATCTCGAGGTCCAGGATCCCCAGCCCGGGCACCTCCCCGACACCGGATTCGACGCCGTCGTCGATCACGGCGCCGAGCATCTGGTACCCGCCGCAGATGCCGAGGATCGCACCGCCCGCCTCCGCGCGGCGCACCAGGGCGTCTCCGATTCCGCTGCGCCGCAACCACTCCAGATCGGTGACCGTCGACTTGCTGCCGGGAACGACGACGAGGTCGACGTCGGCCAGGCGTGACGGTTCACTCACCCAGTGCACCGCGACGCCCGGCTCGCACGCGAGCGCCTCGACGTCGGTGGAGTTGGAGATGCGCGGCAGCCGGATCGCGGCGACGCGCAGCCATTCGTCGCCGACCGGCGAACCGGGCCGGCCGACGGACGCGTCCCCGACGACACCGAGGGAGTCCTCGGCGTCGAGCCACAGGTCCTCGGCGAACGGGATCACCCCGAGGGTGGGGCGCCCGGTGAGCGCCGTCAGCTGGTCGAGTCCGGGTTCGAGCAGGCTGACGTCGCCGCGGAACTTGTTGATCACGAAACCGGCGATCAGCGCCTGGTCCTCGGGCGCGAGGACCGCGACGGTGCCGAACAGGTGCGCGAGCACTCCCCCGCGGTCGATGTCGCCGACCACGATCACCGGTAGCTGCGCGGCCTGCGCCAGCCCCATGTTCGCCAGATCGGTAGCCCGCAGGTTGATCTCCGCGGGCGATCCGGCGCCCTCGCAGATCACGACGTCGAACTCTCCGCGCAGCGCGGACAGCTCGTCGGCGACGATCTCCCGCAGCCATTCGCGGTGGGTGATGTAGTCGCGGGCACCGACGGTGGTGACGGCCTTGCCGCGGACCACGAGCTGCGAGGTGCGGTCACCGCCCGGCTTGAGCAGTACCGGGTTGAACCGCACACTCGGCTCGAGCCCGCACGCCCGCGCCTGCAGCGCCTGCGCGCGTCCGATCTCCCCGCCGTCGAGCGTGACGACGGAGTTGTTCGACATGTTCTGCGCCTTGAACGGCGCCACCTTCACTCCGCGCCGCGCCAGCATCCGGCACAGTCCGGCGACGAGGACGCTCTTGCCGGCGTCGGACGTGGTGCCCGCGACCAGCAGGGATCCGCTCAGTCCCATGTCAGGGCAGCGTCAGGATCTCGTTGCCGGTCTCGGTGACGACGATCGTGTGCTCGAACTGCGCGGTCCACTTGCGGTCCTTGGTGACGACGGTCCAGCCGTCCTCCCAGATGTCGTAGTCGACGGTGCCGAGGTTGATCATCGGCTCGATCGTGAACACCATGCCCGGCTCGATGACGGTGTCGACGTTCGGCTGGTCGTAGTGCAGGATCACCAGGCCGTTGTGGAAGGTCTCACCGATGCCGTGGCCGGTGAAGTCCCGCACGACGCCGTAGCCGAAGCGATTGGCGTACGACTCGATGACGCGGCCGATGACGTTGAGCTCGCGGCCCGGCTTGACCGCCTTGATGGCACGCATCGTGGCCTCGCGGGTGCGCTCGACCAGCAGGCGGTTCTCCTCGGAGACGTCACCGGCGAGGAACGTCGCGTTGGTGTCGCCGTGGACACCGTCGATGTAGGCGGTGACGTCGATGTTGACGATGTCACCGTCCTGGATGACGGTCGAGTCGGGGATGCCGTGGCAGATGACCTCGTTGAGGGACGTGCAGCACGACTTCGGGAAGCCGCGGTAGCCGAGCGTCGACGGGTAGGCGCCGTGATCGCACATGTACTCGTGCGCGATGCGGTCCAGCTCGTCGGTGGTGACGCCGGGCGCGACGGCGTTGCCGGCCTCCTGCAGCGCTCGCGCGGCGATCCGGCTCGCCACCCGCATCTTCTCGATGGTCTCGGGCGTCTGCACCCACGGCTCGTTGCCCTCCCTGGCCGTCGCCTTCCAGACGTACTCGGGACGCTCGATGCTCTTGGGGACATCGAGGACGGGCGAGACGGTTCCGGGGACGAGCGCAGTGCGAACAGACATGGGTTCAGGGTAGACCGCGCCACCCGGCGGCCCGTGCGCTTACCTCCCCCAGACCCTCCCCGACGCCCTCCCCACGTTCTCGTGACGGCCACCCTGCAAGGTCCGGCCGGCCCGTCTCGGGCTGTGAGAGCCTGACATCGTGGGGAGACATCGCAGGCAGGATGACGGCCCGGAACGCCACGTCGCACAGGCAGGAGGACGGGTCGCGGTCGCCGGGACGGTCAGCCGGGTGACGGGGTTCGTCCGTACGGCGGCGCTGGCCGCCGTGCTGGGCACTGCCATGGTCGGCGACGCCTACAACGGCGCGAACAGTTTTCCCAACATGGTCTACGCACTGCTGCTCGGCGGTGTGCTCACGAGCGTGCTCATCCCGGTCCTGACGCGCTCGCGACTGCGCGGCGGGCGGGTGGACACCCGGTTCACGCAGCGCCTGATGGCGAGCGCGACAGTCGCGATGGCGGCGGTGACCGTGCTCGCCGTCCTGTCCGCCCCGTTGATCGCGTCGGTGTTCGTCGACGACGCCGCGCAGCGGGAACTGACGACGGTGTTCGCGTACCTGCTGCTGCCCGAGATCTTCTTCTACGGACTGGCCGCCCTGGCGACGGCGGTGCTCGATGTCCGCGGTGTCCACGGCCCCGCGGCGTGGGCGCCCGTGGTCAACAACATCATCGTCCTGGTCACGGCGGCGGTGTTCGTCCTGCTGCCCGGACCGGTCACCCTCACCCCACAGTCCATGACCGTCGCTCAGGTGGCAGTGATCGGCGCCGGCACCACACTGGGCATCGTCGGACAGGCGGCCACCGTCGTGCTCGCGCTGCGGCGCAACGGTTTCCGCTGGCGTTGGAGGGTGCGGCTACTGCCGTACACGTGGCGTCCCGTCCGCGTCGGACTGCCCCTGGTCGGCTGGGTCCTCGCCTACGTCGTCACGAGCCAGATCGGTGTCGTGGTGGTGCTCCGTGTCGCGTTCAGTCACGGTGGCGTGTCCACCTACACCTACGCGGACCTCCTCTTCCAGGTGCCGTACGGAATTCTGGGTGTGTCGCTCCTGACGGTGCTGATGCCCCGCATCGCGCGCGCCGTCGCGAAGAACGATCACGCCGCGGTCCTCGCCGACCTCGGCCGCGGCGCCCGATACTCGGTGGTCGCTCTCGTCCCGGTCACCGCCGCCCTGATGGTCCTGGGGCCGACGTTGGCGACCGTCATCTTCGTGGGCCGCGTGGACCCGGCCGACGCGCACCTGATCGGAACGGCTCTGGCCGTTTCCGCGTTCGGGTTGGCGCCGTTCGCGATCGTGATGCTCCAACTCCGGGTCTTCTACGCCGACCAGGACACCCGCACGCCCGCGTTGATCAACATCGCGATGGTCACCACGAAGATCGCGGCCATCGGGGTCGCCACGACGACAATGCCCGATCAGGGCGTGGTCCTGATGCTGTGTGTGGCCGGTTCCCTGTCCTACGTCGTGGGAGCGATGCTCGGACACATCCTGCTGCGACGACGATTCGGGCTACTGGGCTTCCACCATGTACGCGACACCGCGGTCCGGGTCGCCGCTGCAGCGGCGCTCTCCGGTGCCGTCTGCCTCGCGGCCACCTACGCGACGAAAAACCAACTGGGGGATCCCCGAACCGGAGCGGTCGTCGCCCTGGCCGCCGGAACGGTCACCGGCGTCGCGGCCTTCGCGCTGGCGTCCAAGCTCATCGGGATTCCGGAGATCCGTCATGCCCGCAGGATCCTGTTGCCCTGACCCCGATCGCCCCGACTGCAGCGCCGTGACCTGCGTCGATGCTTTGTTGCTTTTGCCCGGAAGTTGGATATGGTGGGCGGTCAACCTGATCAGAAGTGAGGGGCAATGGGCCAGCAGTCGCGGGCCACCGAACGTCGGTGGGCTCCGGTCAAGGTCAGCAATGTCGTTTCGACCGTGTCGGGCGACATCGTCCGTGTCGACGCCGAACTCGACGGCGACATCCGCCGCGAGTGGGCCGAGGCCTTCGAACGCATGAGTGCGAGCAGGCGCAGCGATCTCACGCTGCACGCCGACGCCGAGCCGCCCCGGATCTCGCTGACCGCGCGCAGCGATCACCGGGACAGCCTCGAGGTCGTCATCCTGTACGCGGTGGAGGAAGTGAACCTGTACGTGCGCCTGGCGCTCGAACTCGTCGGCCAGTAGGGCCGGTCGGCCACCCCGTCAGCCGGTACAGTCGCGCCAGTTCCATTCCCGGCTGCGGCGGGCGTACACCGGGACGGTGCCGAGGCACCCGCACCCGCAGGGCCGCGGGGGCAACGGTGCACCGCACCGGAGTGCGGACCATCCGGGATTCGCCGTCGACACCGACCGGTATCGACGACCGGTCGGCATCGACGACGACCTCGGTCGCGCGGGCCGTGTCCACGCCCCGCGCGTGGACGCCCTGCAACAGTCCGACGGCCTGTCCGGCACTGTTCACCGACACCGTCACCACCCCGAGGACGCCGCTGTCCAGGCTCTCTCGGCGTCCCAGTCCCGCGAGGTCACCGGTGCGGTAGGGCCCGTTGCTCACCAGGACCGCCTGCGGACCGGTCGCCGTCACGTCACCGAACTGCACGGTGAGCCGACAGGCCCGATGGCTGTCGAGCAGCTCCGGCAGCATCTGCAGCACCGTGCCGGTCTTGTCGTCCCGGTAGGCCGGGCTCTGCACCAACTCGGCGTACACCCCGAACGAGGCGTTGTTGACGAACGGGTGCCCGTCCATCCAGCCCAGGTCGACACGCAGTTCGACACCGTCGTCCAGCGCATCGAGGCACGTGGCGGGGTCGTCTCGGTCCAGCCCGAGGTCCAGCGCGAAGTGGTTGCGGGTTCCGGCGCTGATCACCAGGAACGGCACATCGTACTCGGCGGCGACGGCGGCCACCAGCGCCTGGGTGCCGTCCCCGCCGGCGACGCCCAGCAGATCCGCGCCACGCTCGACGGCGGCGCGGGCCAGCGCGGCCACGTCGGCGGTGTCCGGCCCATCGAGCAGAACCACCTCGGCGCCGAGGTCTTCGGCCTTGCGCTGCAGATCGAATTTCGCCACCTTGCCCCCGCCCGACCGCGGATTCATCAGGAGGAACGGCCGCCGCGGTGCCGGCGCGCGCCCCTCCGGCATCGCGTCCTTCCCGGGCTCCCGCAACGCGACCCGGGCGCACAGCACGGCCACGAGCAGCAGCGCGCACGAGAGGACCACCACCCACACCAGACCGGCACGGAGAAAGAGGACGAGCACGACGACCGGCGCGAGCACCGCCAGGCCCGCCGAGATCGCCCGCAGCACACCGCGACTGGTGAGGAACCGGTACGACGCCGCCACGGTCGCGGCGACGCCACCGACCCCCACTGCCAGCATCGCGACGGTACCGAGCAGGCCGGCGACCGCGATCGGCGCCGCGGCCGCACCGAAGGCCGCCACGAATGCGGCCATGGCCCACCACCTGCGGCCGCGCGGCCGGGTCATACGCCGAACCGTGCCGCGATGCGGCGTTCGTCGATGGCCTCGAGCAGGACCGCGTGATCGCGGGTGTTCCGGTCGGCGTACGACTCGGCGAACTCGCTGACGGCCTTGTCGAATTCGCTTCCGGAGTCGAGGTAGGCGGCGATCGCGATCCGGTCCCCGGACCGGGCGTGAGCGTAGGCCAGCACCCGCCCGCACAGACGCCCGTACAACTCCATCCCGGACGGCGTCATCGCTTCGATCACCGCCGAGCCCTTGCCGTCGCGCAGTTGGCGGACATAGAAGTCCCGGACCACCCCGTCCGGGCCCGCCCCCTGCTGCCATCCGAGGAAGATGTCGCTCGCGGCCTGCATCAGCCGCTGGCCCGCCACGACCCGCTCCCCCTGATTCGCGAACGACGGGCCGTCCACATAGCTCGCGAGTACCGACGGCCGCGCTTCCTTCGCCTGCAGGAACAGCGGATCCCCGTCGACGCCCTGCAGCAACAGAATCCACGCCCGGGTACCGACGCTGCCGACACCGACCACCTTGCGGGCCGCCTGCACGAACTCGAACCGGCGCAGCAGCACCCGGCGGTTGTCCTGCAACGTCTCCCGATAGTCGTCCAGCCGTCCGCGCAGTTCCTCGAACAGGGACTCGGCGTCCGCCTCCGCGAAGACCTCCTCGATGGGGACGATCAGCGGCGGCGTGCTGACGATGCTCCGTCGGCCGTCGACCACCGCGGTCAGTTTCGCCAGCGCGTGGACACTGTCCCGGTGCCACGACTTGTCGAGGGTTCGGCGCACACTCTTCTTCGAGGACGTGTCGAGTTCGTCGCGCAGCGCCACCAGTTCGGCGGAGGGCTCGATGTGCGAGTACCAGACCACGAGATTCCCGCGCTCCGCCTGCCGCAGCATGGTTTCGCGGTACTCGGCGGCGCACGCTCGGACGATCTTCGCGCGCTGTTTGCCGCCGAACCCCCGCTCCCGGCCCGCGATCGCGAGGCTCGCGACGAGGCGCTTGACGTCCCAGTCGAACGGGCCCGGGTACGTCTCGTCGAAGTCGTTGATGTCGAACGCCTGCATCCGTTCGGGCGTGGCGAAGATCCCGAAGTTGCACAGGTGCGCGTCCCCGCACAACTGCACCGTCAGCCCCGACCCGGGGGTGCTGGACAGGTCGTCGGCCATGATCAGTGCGGAGCCGCGGTAGAAGGCGAACGGACTGCTCGCCATGCGCCCGTACCGGACCGGGACCAGGTCGGGGATCCGGTCCGCGGACTGCTGTTCGAGGAGGCGGATCGGATCGCGCCGCGCGCCGGTCGTGCATTCGGCGAGGGCGGTGAACGGAGTCGCGCGTCTGGCGGCCAGACCACGCTCGGCGCGCTCGGCGCGGCTGAGCATCGCCACTCCGGGGTGATGTCTGTCGGTGTCGGGCATCGTGAACCGTCCTGCCGCGCGGGTCGGGCCCGAGCATCGGGTGCGATGAAGACATTGTCCGCCGATCGTCGGTGCGCCCGCGGCGGTTTCCCGTATCCGGGTCCGTCGCGGCGTCAGATGCCGCCGCCTGGACGGGCCCTCCGATGGAAGGCGTCGACTGCGGCGTCGAGTGTGGGATAGAAGTGGGTGGAATCGAACCGATCGCCGACACCGAACCGGACGAGCTGGTCCTTGATCGGCCCCTTCATCTCGGCGAACGCCAATCGGATGCCACGACCCTCGAGGTAGCGGTCGAGATCGACGAGTTCGTCGACGGCGGTGGTGTCGAGGCCGGTGATCGGTTCGGCGGCGATCACCACCCACTCGACCGGGGCCTGTGCGCGCGCCACGACGGACCGCACATAGTCGTCGAAGATCCCGCCGTTCGCGAAGAACAGTGGTGCATCGAATCGGATCAGGACCAGACCGGGGACACGGCGGCCCTCCGGGTGCCGGGCGACATCGTGGAATCCGGTCCCGGAGGCCAACTCGACCAACTCCGTGCGGTACGGCTGCCACGCCCGCGCGACGACCGCGACGAACGACAACCCGATCGCGACCAGGATGCCCTGTAGCACCCCCACCAGTGCGACACCGAGGAAGGCGGCGACGGCGAGTCCGGTCTCCACCCGGCTCATCTGCCACATCGCGATCATGCCGCGCACATCGATCAGCGCCGTGGCCGCGACGATCACCACCGCCGCCAGGGTGGCGTCGGGCAGGTAGGCGGTGATCCCGGGAGCGACCAGCACGAACACCAGCACCGCCACGGCGCCGACCGCGCCCGCCAGTTGGGTGTGGGCACCGCTCTGCTCGGCCACCGGGGTCCGCGAGCCACTGGCCGAGATCGGGAATCCGCCGAACAGGCCGCTCGCCACGTTGGCGGCGCCGATCGCCTTCATCTCGGTGCTGCCGTTCACCTCCTCACCACGACGGGCCGCGAAGGTCCGGGAGAGCACGCCGGTGTCCGCGAAGGCGATGAGCGCGATGCCGGCGGCCGGACCGATCAGGGCGAGCACGTCCTGCCAGGCGATGCCGCCGAACTGAGGAAGGGGCAGGCCCTCGGGCAGCGCACCGACCATCCCGATCTTCTCGTCGAGGCCGGTCGCCGCGGCGACCGCGATCGATCCGACGACGGCGACGAGGACACCGGGAACGCGGGGCAACCACAGCCGGAAGGCGACGATCACGGCGAGCGACCCGATGCCCATCGCGGCCGCGACCGGGTCGATGTCACCCGCGAGGATCGACGTGCCGATCTCACCGATCTCGCCGATCAGACCTGACGCGTCGACGGAGAAGCCGAGCAGTTTCGGAAGCTGGCCGACCACGACGATCAGCGCTATCGCGTTGAGGTACCCGAGCCGGATCGGCTTCGACAGCAACTCCGTGACGAACCCCAGATTCAGGAATCCGCCGAGGACGAGGATCGCCCCGACGAGGATGGCGAGCACTCCGGCGAGGGCGAGGGCACTCTCCGGGTCTCCGACGACCGCGAGCGGCAGGACCGCCGCGGCGATCAGCGGCGCCAGCGACGAATCCGGTCCGAGCACAAGGATTTTCGACGGCCCCACCACGGCGTAGACGAGCAGTGGCACGATCGTCGCGTAGAGCCCGGCATACGCGGGGAGTCCGGCGGCCTCGGCGTAGCCCATGCCGGCCGGGATCAGCAGCGCGGTGAGGACGAGGCCGGCCGTGACGTCGGTGCGCAGCCAGGAGCGCTGGTACTCCCGGGCCGTCGCCACCCCGGGTAGCCGTCCGACACTCTCCCTCCAGACCATGTCAGTGCAGACGGGCGCGCTGCGGATCGACGGCGACGGTCGCGGGAATCGGTGCGGGCGGCGCCGACCGCTGGCGGCGCCGGCGCCGCAACGCCTTCTCCGCCTCGATGACGACCGGGACGATCAGCGACCAGCCGAGGCACGCGAGCCACTGACCGCCGGTCAAGGACGTGGTGCCCAGGAGGTCCTGAAGGAATCCGAGTTCGACGGCCAGCACCGTCACCACGATCGGAATCGACAGGATCTCGAGCGCACCGAGAATCGGCGCGGCGACACCGGAGTCCGGATCACGCCGCAGAACCAGTCCGGCGAGGATGGAACCGAAGGACAGCACGACGAACGCCGTCGTCATCGGCACGTTCGGTTCGGTCGGACTCATCGGCCCCGGGGCCAGCAGCATCGCCGCGAGCGCGACCGCGAACTGGAGGGCACCGTACGCGAACCACTGCACGAACGACTTCCGGTTGGCGATCGGCTGTTTCGGGTCGCGGGGCGGGTTGTCCATCAGATTGGGCGGCGGCGGATCCCGCATGATGACGACGACCGGGAACAGCGTGATGAAGAAGTGCTGGAACAGCACCATCAGCGGGGTCAGGGCGACACCGTCGTTGATCCCGAAGACGCTGGCCACCAGGAACAGCAGCACCAGCGAGAACAGTTTGGACATCTGATAGCGGATGTACGCCACGATCTTGTCGTAGATGCTGCGGCCCAGACGGATCGCGGTGACCAGGGTGCCGAAGTTGTCGTCGGTGAGGATGAGCTTGCCCGCCTGTTTGGTCACCTCGCTGCCCGACCCCATCGCGACCCCGATGTCGGCCTTCTTCAGCGCGGCGGCGTCGTTGACCGCGTCCCCGGTCATTGCCACGATCGCGCCGCCCCGCTGCATCACGTCGGCCAGCCGCAGCTTGTCCTGCGGTGTGACGCGGCCGAAGACATGGAGTTCGGGCAGCGCCGCCGTAAGTTCCTCGTCGGTCATCGCCTGGAGTTCGGCGCCGCCGATCGCGCCCGGCCCGAGTCCGAGCTCGGCACCGATCGCGGAGGCGGTCACCGCGTGGTCCCCGGTGATCATCCGGACGTCGATCCCTGCGGCATGCGCGGTGCGGACCGCATCGACCGCCTCCGGCCGCAGCGGATCGATGATGCCCACCATGCCGACGAACACGAGGTCCTCCACGAACGCCATCGGATCGGCGGTCACCGCGCCCTCCGAGCCGTCGAGGATACGAACCGCGAACGCCAGGACCCGCAGCCCCTTCTCGGACATCCCGCGGGTGGCGGCCGTGATGTCGTCGCGCACGTCGTCGAGGGGAACCAGTTCGCGCCCCGGTCGGAAGGCGGACCCGCACCGCGCCAGCACCACGTCCGGACCGCCCTTGACGAGCTCGACGAACCGGACGTCCCCGTCGACCGGAAGGTGGTGGTAGGTCGCCATGAACTTGTACGCGGAATCGAACGGCACCTCCGCCACCCGCGGATACGCCCTCCGAGTACTCGGGGCGTCGACCCCCAGCTTGGCCGCGAGCACCACGAGCGCCGCCTCGGTGGGATCACCGACCACCTCGCCGGTGTCGGAGACGGTGGCATCGCTGTCGAGGCACAGCCCGTACGCCAGCAGCGTGAAGTCCGGCGCCGGCTCCCCCGCGACGTGCGCGACGGTCCCGGTCTTGCTGTAGCCCTCACCGTCCACCGTGAACCACCGGCAGTGGAAGTACAGCGACCGGACCGTCATCTGGTTCATCGTCAGGGTGCCGGTCTTGTCGGAGTTGATCACGCTTGTCGCACCGAGGGTTTCGACATCGCTCAGGTTCTTGACGACGGCCTTCGCATCGGCCAGCTTGCGCGCGCCGAACGCCAACATGGCCTGCACGAACGTCGGCAGGCCGGTCGGGATCGCCGACACCCCCATCGAGATCCCGAGCAACATGACCGTGGCGAGGTCCTGCCCACGCAGCAGTCCGATGACGACGATGATCGCCACCGCGACCCACGCGATGACACCGAGCACCTTGGTCAGCGAATCGAGTTCTCGCTGCAGCGGCGACTTGCCGGGAGCGATGCTGGAGAGCATCGACGCGATCCGGCCCATCTCGGTCCGCATGCCGGTCTCGGTCACGACCATCGCCGCGGTGCCACGGGTGACGGAGGTGTTCTGGAACAGCATGTTGCTGCGATCACCGAGAGCGACATCGACGGAATCGAGGGTCTGCGGGTCCTTCGGGACGGGCGCACTCTCCCCGGTCAGCGCCGCCTCCTGCGTCTCCAGTGTGGCCGAGCGCAGCAGACGGCCGTCGGCGGGGACGAGATCCCCGGACTCGAGTTCGACGATGTCGCCGGGCACGAGATCCGTTGCGGGCAGTTGGACGAGGGTGCCGTCGCGGACCACCCGGGCCTGCGGAATCTGCATCCGGGCGAGGGCGTCGACGCTCGCCCGCGCCTTCAACTCCTGTTGCGTGCCCAGCACGACGTTCAGGACGACCAGTGCCACCACCACGAGCGCGGTCGGGACCTCCCCGATGATCAGGCTGACGATCACCACCGCCACCAGCATGAGGTTCATCGGATCCCTCAGTTGCACCAGCGCGACAGCCCAGATCGACGGGGCAGGCTCGGACGCGATCTCGTTGACGCCGTATCGACGGCGCCGTGCATCGGCGTCGGCGGAAGTCAGCCCGGACAGACGGTCCGAGCCCAGCGCCGACACCACGGCGTCGGCGTCACGGCTGTGCCAGTCCGACCGGGTCTCCCCGGCCACCCGGTCCGGCGCGGGATGATCGGTGGCCATCGCGGCTCCTCCTTGCCCGGTGAATCGGCGACGTCAGAACGGTGTCGGAATCCAGTGCAGCGGCTGCGTCGGCGGCTGATAGCCCTCGGCCTTCTGCCGCTCCGGCAGCGAAACCGCGTGCTGCTCCAACGGCTCGTAGGGCACCTGGCTCAGCAGGTGGCTGATGACGTTGAGCCGTCCCCGTCTCTTGTCGTCGTTGAGCGCGACGAACCACGGCGCCCAGCCGGTGTCGGTGAACCGGAACATCTCGTCGCGGGCCCGCGAGTAGTCGAACCAGTGGCTGTACGACGCCAGGTCCATCCGCGACAGCTTCCAGATTTTCCGCGGGTCGTCGATCCGGCTCTGCAGACGCAGCGTCTGCTGCTCCTGACCGACCTCGAGCCAGTACTTGAGCAGGATGACACCGGACTCGACGATCGCGCGTTCCACGGTCGGAATGATCTGGAGAAACTGGCGTGTCTGGTCCTCGGTGCACAGTCCGAGGACGCGCTCGATGCCCGCGCGGTTGTACCAACTGCGGTCGAAGATGACGACCTCGCCGGCCGCCGGCAGATGCGGCACGTACCGCTGCACGTACATCTGTGTCCGCTCCCGCTCGGTCGGCGCGGGTAGCGCCACGACCCGGAACACCCGGGGCGAGACCCGCTCGGTGATCGCCTTGATGACCCCGCCCTTGCCGGCCGTGTCGCGCCCCTCGAACACAATGCAGACCTTCGCGCCGGACGCCTTGACCCACTCCTGCAACGCCACCAACTCGGCGTGGAGCGGTTTGAGCTCCCGCCGATAGTCCCTGTTCTTCATCGGTGGAGCAGATTCGGGGGCGCCCGCCTCCGTCAGCTCACCGCCATCGGTGGTCCGGCCACCGGCCGAACGTGCACGCTCGGTCGCCTTCCCGTCCTTGCCCTTCTTGCTCACGGCATCCACGGTCCTCAGTCGTCGTCCGGCAGACACGCCCTCGGGACATGACCGCCGTTCTCCACCGGCCCGGCCGGACCGGACACCCATTCTCTCCCCATGCGGCGCTCGCTCGTCGCGGAATGCGACACGATCACGGAGCGATTCGTGTCCGGTCCGGGGCACTCGGGCCACTCGCATCGTTCGCCACGAATTGCTCTGACTTCGATGCGGTTTCGAGCTTGACCGCCGGCCGCGCAGAACCAGACGATGAGTGGGCGAACGGGGACGGTGCGCCCCACATCGAGCGAGCGGTCCACCCGCTTCCTGGAAGAGAGGCTCCGCAGTGAACGACACCGAACTCGACGACATCGGGCCCATCGACTACCTGGTGGTGGAGTTTCCCGCCGATCGACAACCCGACGGCTCCGCCCTGCCGATCCTCCGCGAACTCGTCGAGCGGGGCATCATCCGCGTGCTCGATCTCGCGTTCGTCCGCAAGGAGGCCGACGGTTCGCTCGCGGGCATCGAGATCGACGACGTCGGCTTCGCGGGCGAGATCGACGTGACGTTGTTCGCGGAGGCGTCCTCGGATCTGCTGAAGGAGACCGACCTCGAGGAGGCCGCCTCCATTCTCGAACCAGGCTGTTCCGCAGCAGTTCTCGTGTACGAGAACCGCTGGGCCACCCCCTTCGCGGCAGCGCTGCGCCACAGCGGTGCCCGACTCGTGGCCACGGGGCGGATCCCCGTGCAGGGACTGCTCGACAACCTCGACTCGCTCGACACCGCCAACTGAGATCAAGGAGCACACCATGCCCGGACTTCTCCGCGGAATCGCACGCACCGCAGCCGTGGCCGGAACCGCGACGGCAGTCTCGAATCGAGTGTCCCGACGCCAGGGACAGCGGTGGGCTGCCGAGCAGCCGGCACCGCAGAACACGGCACCGCAGGCGCCACCGCCGCCCCCTCCGCCTCCGCCACCCGCCGCCGGTACCGACCGAATCACCGCGTTGACGCAACTCGGCGACCTCCGAGACCAGGG
>NZ_JPOC01000061.1 GCF_000738775.1 Prescottella defluvii | reverse complement strand
TGTGATGTCCAGGGAGGTTGGTCCGGACTTTGTCCGGTGAGTCGACCTGACAGGTGAAGGCCTCCGGGTGTGAAGTGGAGCTGTCTAGGAACCGCTTCACCACCAGGAGGCCTTCGTGTCCCACGCTAATGCAACACTGACCCCGATCACCAGACTCCGTATGGCACGACTGATCGTCGATGACGGCTGGACCTACGCATCGGCCGCGAAGATGTTCATGGTCGCCCCGCGGACGGCGAAGAAATGGGCGGACCGCTACCGCACCGAAGGTGTCTCCGGCATGGCCGACCGCAGCTCACGCCCGAAGACTAGTCCGAACAAGACACCCCTAGAAGTGGTTCGGAAGATCGCCGAGCTGCGGTGGCGTCACAGGCTCGGCCCGATACAGATCGCCGGGCGGCTGTCGATGCCGGCCTCCACGGTCCACGCGGTGCTGGTGCGATGCCGCATCAACCGACTCTCGCGGATCGACCGGGTCACCGGTGAACCGTTGCGACGCTACGAACACGACCACCCCGGGTCGCTGATCCATGTCGATGTCACCAAGTTCGGCAACATCCCCGATGGCGGTGGGCACCGCTTCGTCGGCCGCAGGCAAGGTGAGAAGAACCGAGAAGCCACCGCGAAGAGGACAGGCCAACGCAACACCCGCTACGAGCCGAGAACGGGTATCGCGTTCGTGCACACCGTCATCGACGACCACTCCCGTCTCGCCTACGCCGAGATCTGCACCGACGAGAAGGCAGACACCGCCATCGGCGTCCTGCACCGCTCGGTCGCCTGGTTCGCCGACCACGGCGTCGTCGTCGAGCGCGTACTGTCCGACAACGGCTCGGCCTACAAGTCCTACGCCTGGCGCGATGCCTGCGCCGAACTCGGCATCACGCACAAACGAACTCGCCCCTACCGCCCCCAGACCAACGGGAAGATCGAACGCTTCCACCGCACCCTGGCCGACGGATGGGCCTACGCCCGCTTCTACGAATCAACCACGCAACGCAACGCCGCCCTGCCTGGCTGGCTGCACTTCTACAATCACCACCGACCCCACTCCGCAATCGGCGGCCGGTCGCCAGTCACCCGACTGACCAACGTGCCCGGGCATCACA
>NZ_JPOC01000060.1 GCF_000738775.1 Prescottella defluvii | reverse complement strand
GGGGCGGGCGTTCGACGTTCGGGCGAGAAAGCTACGGCGTCGTCTGGCCCCCGCCCGACGATCCGCCGTTCACCGCTCCCGAGGAGCCCATGTACAGATTCGCAGCGATCGAATAGAACAGGTTGATGAGGAATTCCACGAGACCCTCCGCGTCATAGCTGATTTCGGATCGCCAAGATTATCCGAAGCCGATCCGAGGCCCGGACCGTACCCGCATATCGGTCGTTTCGCACGGCTTGTTTCACCTCGACACAGCGGTAGCGTTGAGAGGGGCATCGTGTAGTCGCTCCAGGACGGGAGTAACGACCATGAGCAAAGAGAAGTGGTGGGTTCTGGCGGGCCCGGACAGTGGCTGGTATCTCGAGCAGCGCGACAACGGCGACAACGTGGTCGTCAACAAGGCGACGTCCGAGGAGCACGTTCTCGCCGGCTACCAGTGGATGCACGTCAAGCATGCCGATGCGGTGACCGGTACGCCCGCACACGGCGTCAAGGTGCTCGGCGACGGCCCGCCGCCGTTCGGCGTCTGGACCGAGTTGCACGGAACCTGACAATCTGCCCGATTACGACGAAAAACTGAAACACGTTCCAGTACTGAGTTAGGTTGCTGGTGAAGTCGTCCGCAACCGACCAGGAGGAGCGCAGCGATGGCATGGACCCGCGACGAACTCGAAGCCGCATTCGAGAACTATCAGAAGACCGTCGTGCAGGCGACGCAGACCCGTGACTGGAACGCTTTCGCCGACCAGTTCACCGAGGACGCGACGTACCTCGAGCATGCGTTCGGCAGCTTCAACGGCCGCGAGGAGATCCGCCGCTGGGTCACCCGGACGATGACCGCGTTCCCGGGCAGCCGGATGCCCGAGTTCCCCGTCTCCTGGTACGTCATCGACGAGGATCGGGGCTGGGTGATCTGCGAGGTCCAGAACCCGATGGAGGATCCCGGCGACGGCACCGATCACGGCGCCGCGAACATCACGATCCTGCACTACGCGGGCGACAACCTGTGGTCGCACGAGGAGGACGCCTACAACCCGATGAACTTCTTCTCGATGGCGAAGAAGTGGTGCAAGCACGCCGAGGCGTCGGGCAATCTGCCCGAGGACGCGCGCGTCTGGCTCGAGAAGATGTCGCGGCTTCCGGGCTGATCAGGCCGAAACGACGACGGGCGCCCTCCGCATGGAGGGCGCCCGTCGTGTGTGCGAGTCGAAGGTCAGTAGCTCGTCCAGAGCACCGCGATGAGTGCGTTGACGATCGCCAGGATGCCGACGATGTGCGCGAAGTTGGGGTTGCCCTCGCCACGCTTCTGCCGTGCCCGGCCGATCTCGGCGACCGCAACGATGGCGAGCGTGATCACGAGCTTGACACCGATCTTGGCGTGGTCGTAGTCCTTACCGAGCGAATCGACGGCCTCGCCGAGTCCGACGATCACCAGACCGGACAGCAACTGGATGCGCGCGCCCCAGACCATCACCTCGCTGACGCGGGGGGCCTTCAGGACCGAGAGGTAGCCACCGACGATCGCGGCCATACCCAGCAGGTGGACGGCGACGAGGACGTTGTAGACGACAGACATGCCATTACCTTAGCTTTACGTATCCGGTGGCTTCACAATTCCCGCAAGAATCCATCCAAGGATTGATCCTCGGGCTAGGAAAAGAAGAACGGTTTGCGCATCGACCACTGCCCGCAATCGGGCTTGAGAATCGAGTTGAGGTCGATGCCGATCCCCTCGATCTTCCGCTTGTCGATCTCGAACTGGTGCATGTGCGCCGCCGGATGCACGAAGCCCGCCGGCGATCCCCAGTTGTGCTGCCAGAACCAGGCGCCGACACCGGCACGCAGGCAACGGTCGATCGTCGGCGAGTTCGCGTACACGCCGACGTTGCGCCGACCCAGGACGTCTTCCCACCCGCGCAGAAACGGTGCGATCAGGTTGTCGAACTCCCACCCGGACGGGTTGTCGTCGATGGAGGCGTAGATCGGACAGTTCTCCGGCCCACCTGCGGCGCGGTGCAATTCGAGGCCGCGCCGGGCATGGCGGACACCGGCGTCGTATCCGCCCCGCCAGTCCGACGTCGCTCCCTTGCCGAACTGGTAACACGAGACGATCTGCAGCCCGACCGCGGCCAGCGCAGCGGCCTCCCCGAGTTGCATGGGTTTGCCGAGCATCCAAGCCGCGTCGGGACGCCGGTCCGAGACGTAACGGATGGCGCCGACGTGCCCGGCCAGCCGAATACCGATGGGTGACGGGACGCCCGCGGAGTAGTCGATCAGTGTCGCCGGTCCCGCGTTCGCGACGGCGGGGCCGGCGACGGCCGCGACACCCGCTGCCGCGGTGCCGGCCGCGGCGATCCTGAACAGTTCTCGTCGGGAAACCTGCACTGCAAAACCTCGCATCACCGGCAGATTCCGGCATCGCTGTGACCGGGCGACCGTGACGTATTCGCCGCGCGCCCTGTGGGATTCGAGACCTATTTCACCACAGTCACTCTGGTTTCGTCAGTCACATCGGAGACTTCGGACTCCTAGTCCGACTCGAGCCCGGCGAAGAAGTCGGCGCGCACGGACACGTCCTCGACCACCCGCGTCGTGGTCTTCACGCCGAGCGAATGCTCCTTGAGCAGGGCGCACAACCGGTCCCCGTCGATCAGGTCGATCGGAGGCGCTCCGTCCCGCCGCGATTCGGCACGGGCCTCGCTCGTGAAGGTGCCCGTGGTGATCAGCAGGCCCTTCTCGCCGCGTCCGGCCATGGCGCCCCGCAGATCCCGGACCGCACCGGCCCCGACGCTGCCGCTGACCCGCTGGCACTGGAAGGCGACCGGGAAACTCAGCAGCGAGATCTGGCACATCCCGATGCCGTCGATGCTGCCGTCGGCGGTCCGCCCGGTGATGGTGGCGCTCGAGAAGCCGGCCTCGCGGAGCAGTCGCTGGGTGAGGCGTTCGAAACCCGTGGACGACATCCGCAGCAGCGAGTCCAGCAGGGTCGACTTCCATGCCACCGCATCGGCGGCGTCACCGTACGACGTCTCCGCCGTCGCCTCGGACTCCGAGTCCGATTCCGATTCCGCGTCTTGCAGTGGAACAGACTGCGCACCAGGCGCACTGGCCTTGCGGTTGAGGCGCTGACGACGCTTGTCCGCGGTGAACGCCGCCAACAGCGGGCGCAGTTCGGGCTCGGTCGCCTCCCGGCCCCGCTTCGTCACGCTCCACACTGCGCGCCTACTGTTCGCCAGCAGGCCCATACCCTTGAGATATGTACGCGCCCAAGCCAATCGGTACTCGACCTCGGTTCCGGGCCCGTCGCCGTGGAGCACCCCCTGCAACTCCGGCGACCAACCCTCCCGCTCGACGACTGCACTGTCGAGTTCGTTGTTGGACGCCGATCCGCCCAGCGCGATCAGCGCCTGGAGGGTAGGCCACAGCAGCTCGGTGTACGGCGGAAGCTGTGCAATCAGGGCCTCCTGACCGGCGACGTCTTCACGCTGTGGCTCCTGCACCTGCACACCCGCTCCCATCCGCGCCGTCCGTCGGCGGCCGCTCGACACCGGATCGCCGGCCGACCTGGATGTTATCGGGTGTCGTGCACTCCCCCGAATCCGGTGGTTCCGCCGGAGCGACGGAACCACCGGTGCCTCGTCAGGCGCGGGCGGCTGCGTCGCGCCCGGCGACCCGGCCGAACGCGAGGGCGTCGGCGATGTGGAATCCGCCGTCCTTCGTCCAACTGTAGGTCGAGCTCACCTCGCCGGCGGCGTACAGGCCGTCGATCACGCCTCCGCGGGTGTCGAGGACCCGCGCCCGGCCGTCCCGGCGAGGACCGCCGTTGCTCCAGCCCAGCAGAGGAGTGACGTCGAGGACGTAGAACGGGGCCTGCGACACCGCCCCGAGGGTCTGCGGGTCGCGGCCGAAGTGGTCGTCGACCCCGGCGGCGCAGGCCGCGTTGTACTGCTCGACGGTCCGCTCGAGCGTCTGGGGAGCGACCCCGATGATCTCGGCCAGTTCGGCGATCGAGTCGGCGCGCCGGATCCAGCCCTTCTCGATCTCGAGGCTGTTGTCCCGACTCCACTCGAACCCACGCATCAGCAGGTTCCAGCCCACCGGCAGCACGTCGGCGGTCGGGCTGAGGGGCCCGGCGGTCCGCATCTGCTCGTCGAAGATCAGCCGGAACGGGCGCTGCGGGAACAGTTCGTAGGTGCCGTTCCGGGAGATGTGGCCGTGCTTGGGCTCGGCCGCCTCGTCCACGAAGCGGCGACCGTCCTCGGACACCCACAGGTAGTTGTGTGCGTTCCACAGAGCGAGGTAGTGGCCGAACTCGTCGTCCCCGCGCACGCCGGTGATGGTCATCATGTTGCCCATGTGCCACAGGTCGGCGCCGATCGCCTGCGCCATGCGGTGGCCGTCGCCGGTCGACGCCGGCGAGCCCCACAGCACATGGTCCTCGACCCGGAGGTAGTCCCGCACCATCGTGGCGTCGGCCTGGAATCCTCCTGTCGCGAGCACCACACCGCCCCGCGCCCCGATCCGGCGCCGCCCGTCACCACCGTCGACTTCGACACCGACGACGACGCCGTCCTCGGTGATCAGCTCGACTGCGGGTGTCTCGAAACGGATCTCGATGCCGCGCGCGTCGAGCGCGGCACGCAGGAAGTCGTAGAGCAGTGAATTTCCCATACGCCCGCCGACGGTGTCCATGCCGGCGTAGCAGTCACTGCCGTCGAGCTCGAGATACTCGGGCTCCGTGTGATAGTCGGGGCTCAATGCGACGTCGGCCCCCAACTCCTTGAGCCACCGCGAGTTCTCGGCGGTCTCGGATGCCCACGCCGCGACGACGTCGTCGGCCACCGGGAAGGACGCGGTGAGCGAGTTCAGGAAGGTGCGCGCCCGCTCGGGGTCGCGGTTGACCCACCAGCCACCACCGGAGACGCGCGTGTTCCCGCCCGCGGTGGCCTCGTCGCACTTCTCGACGACCAGCACACTGGCTCCCGACTGATACGCACCGAGCGCCGCGGCCGAACCCGCCGCCCCCGAACCGATCACGACCACGTCGAATTCTTCGTCGAAACCCGCAACGTCCATGTTCACCCTCCGAGGTTGATGTGACCCACATCGCGATTCATGACAGATGTGATCCACACCATTTTCCATGCGGGCGGGTTCGGATCCGCGGTCCTTCCCGTCCAGTGGAACAGACTTCGCGACCTGGCGAATCCCACCGGGCGGGAAGATCTCCCGCGCTACGTGCCGCCCGGGGCATCATCGTCCCGGGGCGGCGTTCGCCGTCCAGGAACAAGCGAGGAGCGGCGATGTCGTCGGGGACCGATTGGGAAGAGGAGTACGGCTACTCGGATGCCGTGCTCAGCGGAGATCTCCTGTTCTGCTCGGGCCAGGTCGGGCTGGGGCCGGACGGCACTCCTCCCGCGGATCCGGAACGCCAGTACGAACTGGCGTTCGCGACGCTCGGCGCACTGCTCGCGAAGCACGGCGCCTCACCGCTCGATCTGGTGGAGTGGACGAGCTACCACGTCGACTACCCGCACCACATGTCGGAGTTCATGGCCGCCAAGGCCCGATTCCAGGGCGCCGCACGGCCCGCCTGGACCGCCATCGGGGTGGCCGCACTCGGCCAGCGCGGCATCCTCGTCGAGATCAAGGCGATCGCGCGGATCGGGACCGCTCGCTGAGCGACCCCCGCCGGCATCGAGGAAACGCTGCCGACGGATCAGCCGAGGGTGCCGTACACCGCCTTTCCCGCGAACACCGTGGCCTGCACTTCGAGGTCGGCCAACGTGTCGGGGTCCACGGTGAGCGGGTTCGCGGACAGGACGACGATGTCCGCGTGTGCGCCGGGAGTCAGTGACCCGACACTCTCGTCGCTGAACAGTTGCCACGCCGCGTCGATCGTCTGCGCGCGCAGTGCCGCACCGACGGGGATGCGTTCCTCGGGGGCGAGGACGTCGCCACTTCGGGAGCGTCGTGTGACCGCATCCGCGATGTTCCGGATCGGATTGGTCGGGGTGACCGGCCCGTCATTGTGGAACGAGATCCGCTGCCCGGCCGCGAGCGCGGAACCCGCTGCAGCCCAATGTGATCCGTGGTCGCGTCCGAACAGATCGTCGACCAGGACGTCACCCCAGTAGTACAGGTGGTCCACGAACAGGCTGCACGTGATGCCGAGGCGGGTGGCCCGACGGAACTGATCGGGTCGCATCGCGCCGACGTGCTCGAGCCGCAGACGGTGGTCGGGGCGAGGCTTGTCGCCCAGCATCTCTTCCCACGCGTCGAGCACCATCGTGATCGCTTCGTCGCCGTGCGAGTGGCAGGCGATCTGCCACCCCTGCTCGTAGTAGGGGGTGCTGATCTCGAGGATCTGGTCCTTCGTGTAGTTGGCGTGCCCGTGGCTGCAGGCCATCCCGAGCGCCCGGGTGGCCGCGGTGTCGAGGTACGGGAAGCTGAGTGCGATGTTGCCGATCCACGGGGAGCCGTCGGACCAGATCTTGATGCCCACCTGCCGGACCAGGTCGTCGCCGGCACCCGGGGCGACATCGGAGGACCGTCGCGGCCCGGACGTCTCGTACAGCCGCAGCCGGGTGGTGAGGATGCCCGCCTCGGCTGCCGCCGCGAGCGCCGGACGCATCGCGGGGTCGAACGCCATCTCGCTGACCGTCGTCACCCCGGCCGCATTCATGCGGGCGCACTCCGCGGCCAGCAGTTGGGGGAAGCGGTCGACGTGCGATGTCAACTGCGGGCTCGCGACCGCGAGCACTGCCGCCATCTCGTACGCGACGCCGTCCAGGTCCCCGGATTCGTCGCGGCCGAAGCGCGCGCCCTCGGGGTCGGGGGTGTCGCGGGTGACGCCGGCGGCGAGCGCGGCGGCGGAGTTGAAGTAGGCAGCGTGCCCCGAGTTGTGCAGGATCACCAGGGGCGCGTCGGGCGACCTCTCGTTCATCCATTGCAGGGCGGGATCGGCCAACCCCTTCTGCAGCAGTGGATCCCAGCCGTTGAGCAGCGCGCCGTCCGGTCCGCCGTCGGCGACGGCCTGGTCGATGGCGGCGAGCACACCGGCCGCGTCCGGGATCGTCACCGGCCGGATGTCGACGACGGGCTCTCCCAGCACCACCGCCTCGTTCAGCGGATGTCCGTGTGCCTCGATGAATCCGGGCATGATGCACGCTGCACCCAGGTCGTGGACGGTGGTGCCCGGTCCGATGTGCGGCGCGATCTCCGAGTCCGAGCCGACGGCGACGATTCGTCCGTTCGCGACGGCGACCGCGGCGGCCCGCGGATTCGCGTCGTCCATGGTCACGATGTCGCCGAAGAGCACCAGATCCGCCATTGCCACACCCTGTCACTTCCCGCTCGCTCGGGCCTCCGCACGGCCGAGGTCTCGCAGGCGCAACGCTACCCACCGTCCGCTCCGTACGCGCGCCGAATGTCGTGTCGGCAACACGACATCGGGTAGGAAGGACCCGAGTACGTTCGATCGACGCAGGGGACGAAGGAGAGCAACATGGCGAAGAAGCGGTGGGCCGATCTCAGCCCACGCCAGCGTGCGGTGATTCTCGTGCTGGGTTCGGTGCAGTTGAGCCTGGCCGCTACCGCGTGGACGGATCTCGCGAGGCGAGACCGGGATCAGGTCAACGGCAGCAAAGGCAAGTGGGCCGCGATCATCGCGGTGAACTTCCTCGGACCGCTGTCCTATTTCCGTTGGGGCAGGAAAACATCCGCGTAGTCGGGTAGCTGCACACCTCAGTCGGTCCGGGTGCCCGGATCACGCTGGTCGACGAGGTCTGCGAACACGACGGTGTTGTCGCGATAGCTGCGGACGGAGTCGTCGAACTCTCCCCCGCACGTGATCAGTCGGAGCCCGGGGTGGTCGAGGTCTCCGTACACGGCGCTCGTCGGGAACTCGGATTTCGCGAAGCGTTCGACGCTCGCCACCCGGAACACGGCGGTGACGCCGTCGCTTCGGGTGGCGGTGACCTCGTCGCCGGGCCGGAGTTCGTGGAGTCGATGGAAGACTCCGGGGTCGCCCTTCCAATCCACGTGCCCGGCGACGATCGCGGGGCCGATCTCTCCGGGCACCGGTGAGCCGGAATACCAACCGGCGGGATGTCCTTCGGGCGGCACTTCGAGCGCACCGTCAGGCTCGAGGCCGAGCATCATCAGATCCGAGGTGACGCCGATCGTCGGGATCGAGATGCTCACCGGATGCAGTGTCGCCGGCGCGGCCGACGATTGTGCTGCCGCTGGGTGCGTGACTGATTGTGTCGAGGCCGGCGGTTGCTCGTTCGCCTGTTCCGTGCTGGCGCATCCGGTGAGGGCGAGCGCGGCGACGGCGCAGGCCGCGACAACCGCCGACAGGCCGTTGCGTCGCGTGCGCGAGCAACGGCCTGTCGATCTGTGGGTCATGGAACTGTGACGCTCCTACGAGTTTCGACGGTGCCGACCGGCCACCGTGGCCCCGGCCGCCGCTGCAAGTAGCAATGCGGTACCGAGGAGTGCTCCACGCGCCGGGGCTTCGTCGGTAATGCCCTTTCCGCCCGCCTCGACGCCACCGACCGGCACCGCCGATATCTGACCGCCGGTACGGGTGGCACCGGCTTCCGACGTGGCGGTCGGTGCTGCGATGTCCTGCGCGGCCACGACACCGGCGACTGCCGTTGCCGGCAGGGCGATGCCCTCGACCTGGCCTGCTGCGGATCCTTCGCCGCTTCCGGCTCCGCCGCCGGCGGTGCTTCCGAGGACCGCTCCGCCCGCGAGGGCGCTGCCGAGGGCCGCACTGCCGACTGTCGCTCCGCCGGCGAGCGCACTGCCGAAGGTCAGGCCACCGATCGCGGCACTGCCGAGGATGGGTGCCGCACTGCCCAGCGCTGCACTACCCAGTTCCGGGCTTCCGAGGCTGCCGGCGTCGCCGGTGCTCCCCGATTCGCCCGCGCTGCCACTGTCGGTGCTGCCGGAATCAGCACTGCCCGCATCGACACCGCCAACGCTGCCCGAGTCGCCCGCGCTTCCCAGAGCACCCGCACCACCCAAGACCGGAAGCGCCAAACTACCCAACGGAAGCGCGAGACTACCCAGCGCCAACTCACCCAGGCTCCCCAGATCCGCACCGGCACCACTACCGGAAGCGGCACTGCCGGAATCAGACCCGGTATCGGCAGTGCCGGAATCACTGCCCATCCCGAGATCGGCCAGGCTACCCAGATCCAGCCCCGCATCGCCGCCGCTACCCGACGCCAAGCTACCCAGCGGAAGCGCGAGACTACCGAGCACCAACTCACCCAGGCTCCCGAGACCCAGATCACCGGCACTACCGGTGTCCCCGGCACTACCAGCACCGAGATCGGCCAGGCTGCCGAGATTCAGATCGGTGCTACCACCGGAACTGCCGGAATCAGCACTGCCCGCATCGACACCGCCAACGCTGCCCGAGTCGCCCGTGCTTCCCAGAGCACCCGCACTACCCAAGACCGGAAGCGCCAAACTACCCAACGGAAGCGCGAGACTGCCGAGCGCCAACTCACCCAGGCTCCCCAGATCCGCACCGGCACCACTACCGGAATCGGAACTGCCGGAATCAGACCCGGTATCTGTACTGCCGGTGCCCCCGGCGCTACCAGTACCAAGATCGGCCAGGCTGCCGAGATTCAGATCAGCACTACCACCGTCCGCGCTACCACTGCCACTGCCCGATCCGAGGCTGCCGAGCGCAAGCTCCGAGAGACTCCCCAGATCGAGATCGCCACTGCCCGAGCTACCACCGGCACTGCCCGAATCAGACCCGGTATCGGCACTGCCTGTGTCCCCGGCGCTACCAGCACCGAGATCGGCCAGGCTGCCGAGATTCAGATCGGCGCTACCACCGGAACTGCCGGAATCAGCACTGCCAGCATCGACACCGCCGACGCTGCCCGAGTCACCCGCGCTTCCCAGAGCACCCGCACTGCCCAAGACCGGAAGCACCAAACTACCCAACGGAAGCGCGAGACTACCCAGCGCCAACTCACCCAGGCTGCCCAGATCCAGATCACCGGCACTACCGGCATCCCCGGCACTTCCAGCACCGAGATCGGCCAGGCTGCCGAGATTCAGATCGGCACTACCGTCCGCGCTACCACCGGCACTGCCCGAATCAGACCCGGTATCGGCACTGCCGGAATCACTACCCGCCCCGAGATCGGCCAGACTGCCAAGATTCAGATCGGCACTACCGTCCGCGCTACCACTGCCACTGCCTGATCCGAGGCTGCCGAGCGCAAGCTCGGAGAGACTCCCCAGATCGAGATCGCCACTCCCGGAGCTACCACCGGCACTACCGGAATCGGCACTGCCGGCATCGACACCGCCAACGCTGCCCGAGTCGCCCGTGCTTCCCAGAGCACCCGCACTACCCAAGACCGGAAGCGCCAAACTACCCAACGGAAGCGCGAGACTACCCAGCGCCAACTCACCCAGGCTCCCCAGATCCGCACCGGCACCACTACCGGAATCGGCACTGCCCGAATCAGACCCGGCCCCGGCACTGCCGGTGCCCCCGGCGCTACCAGCACCGAGATCGGCGAGACTGCCGAGATTCAGATCGGCACTACCGTCCGCGCTACCACTGCCACTGCCCGATCCGAGGCTGCCGAGCGCAAGCTCCGAGAGACTCCCCAGATCGAGATCGCCACTGCCCGAGCTACCACCGGCACTGCCCGAATCAGACCCGGTATCAGCGCTGCCGGAATCACTACCCGTCCCGAGATCGGCCAGGCTCCCCAGATCCAGCCCCGTATCGCCGCCACTGCCCGACGCCAAGCTACCCAGCGGAGCAGCCAAACTGCCCAACGGAAGCGCCAGACTACCCAGCGCCAACTCCCCCAGGCTCCCCAGATCCAGACCACCGGCACTACCGGTATCCCCGGCGCTACCAGCACCAAGATCGGCGAGACTGCCAAGATTCAGATCGCCACTCCCCGAACTACCACCGGCACTGCCGGAGTCAGCGCTCCCGGCTCCGAGGTCCGCCAGACTGCCCAGACCGAGATCGCCAGCACTACCGGTATCGCCGGCACTACCAGCACCAAGATCGGCCAGGCTGCCGAGATTCAGATCGGCACTACCGTCCGCGCTACCACTGCCACTGCCCGATCCGAGGCTGCCGAGCGCAAGCTCCGAGAGACTCCCCAGGTCCAGATCGCCACTGCCCGAGCTACCACCGGTACTGCCGGAATCAGCGCTCCCGGCTCCGAGGTCCGCCAGACTGCCCAGACCGAGATCGCCAGCACTACCGGTGTCGCCCGTGCTGCCGCCTCCGATGTTGCCGAGGCTTCCGAGGACCAATTGGGCGAGACCGTTGAGGTCGAGGTTGCCCGCGCTGCCGGCGTTCACGCCGCCGTTCGCACCGCCGGGACCCACGGCGCTCCCGAGGCCGCCCTGCCCATTTCCGCCGGCGCTGCTCCCGAGGCCTGCGAGTCCACCGTTCGCGCCACCGTTGGCGCTACTTCCGATGCCGTTGCCGGGCACCGGTTCCGCGTGGCCGACGGCGGGCGTGGCGATTGTCAGGGCGCCGACGGCCGTCGCGGCGACCATGATGCGGCTCTTCATCTTCAGTGTGCGGATGTTTCTGCCCCTGTGGGTAGACATCGTTATTCGACCTCCTGATCGGCATGCACAGCAATGCAAAGACAGTCAGCCCAAATCGCATGACGACAGAATCGACGAACGACGCCCCCCAAGAATCCGTCAATCCCCCGATTGACGGATAGCAACTTTCCCCCGGCCACATGCATACAGGCGGAACGACGATAACATCTCGAACCGGTATCGATTGCGAAACCCTCACCGCACCTTGTGATTCGTCAAGCTGCGGCGGTGCCCGATGCGATGCGATCTACCCGCCGATCTGGCATTTTCGTTCCGGAGGACACCACGTCGCCCTCAGATTCGGTGATCGGGCTCCGCGGTGTTCGCATACGCCTTGGCCCACCGGTAGTCGGGTTTTCCACTGGGTGTGCGTTCGACGCGGTCGGCGACCCAGATCGAGCGCGGAATCTTGTAGCCGGCCAGACGAACGCGCGAGTGACGTTCCACGTCACCGAAATCGATGGCTGCACCGTCCCGAGCCTGCACCACCGCGGCGACGCGGTGCCCCCACCGCTCGTCGGGCACCCCGATCACGATCGCGTCGTACACGTCCGGATGAGCCTTGACGACGCTCTCGACCTCCTCCGCGAAGACCTTCTCCCCACCTGTGTTGATCACCATGTTTCCCCTGCCCAGCAGGGTGATCGAGCCGTCGGCCTCGACCTTGGCGCGATCACCTGTAACGACCACCCGTTCACCGTCGATGACACGGAAGATCTCGGCGCTCTTCTCCGGGTCCTTGTAGTAGCCGACAGGTACGTGGCCGCCCTTGGCCAGCCACCCGTCGGCAGTGGATCCGGGTGCGACGCGGTCACCGTTGTCGTCGACCACGAAGGAGGCTCGACCAGGCTGCACCCGAGGACCACCACTGTCGGGTCCGTCCTTCGACGCGAATCCGATACCGCCGAAACCTGTTTCGGACGATCCGACCGAGTCGGATACAAGTATGCCGGGGAAGGTGTCGAGGAAGGCCGTCTTGACGGCCGGTGAGAAGAGCGCGGCACCTGACGCCACCACTGCGAGGCTGGAGACGTCGGCCGTCGATTCGGCGAACGCTTCGACGAGCGGTCGACCCATCGCGTCTCCGGTGATGATGAGGACCTGAACATTCCTCTGTTCCACTATCTTCCACGCCCGATGGGCGTCGAACTTGGGGTCGAGGACGACGGTGTTTCCGGTGAACAGTGCCGTGAACGTCGGCATCATGGCGGCGGCGTGGATCAACGGCGGCAGCGCGAACCAGCGCATCGGCTCTCCGGCCGTCCCCATGCGGGACTGCTGGTACTCGTCGGCGACCGGTTCGCCACTGTAGAAATCGATGCCGCCACCGAGCACGCGCCAGATGTCCTCCTGGTGCCACACGACACCCTTCGGCCGTCCCGTGGTGCCCCCGGTGTACATCAGGAACAGGTCGTCGCTGCGCCGCTCGTCGAAGTCGCGGACCGTGGAGCTTCCGTCGAGCGCATCCTCGTACTGGACACCGGGACAGCGCAACCCGAGTCCGCCCTGGTCGTCCTCGACGACGACGGTGTGCCGGATCCCCGGCAGTGCCGGCAGGACCTCCTCGATCCGCGGCCCGTACACCCGGTGGTGGATCACCGCCTCGAGATCGGCGTTGTCGTACACGTACGCCAGTTCGTCGCGGGTGTAGCGATAGTTGATGTTGACCGGCACCGCGCGGATCTTGAACACCGCGATCAGCGACTCCATCGTTTCCAGCGAGTTGTGGAGGTGGATACCGATGTGGGAGCCGACTCCGAAGCCCTCGGCCAGCAGATGGTGGGCCAGCCGGTTGGCACGTTCGTCCAGTTCGCGGTAGGTGAGCTCACGGTCGCCGCTGATGAGCGCGATCCGGTCCGGCATCGCGTCGACGGCATGCTCGAACAGGTCGGCAAGGTTGAGTGCCACGCGTGACGTCCTTCCGGTCAGGTCCGCTCACACGACGGTGAGCGGCAAGGGGATACCTCTGTCCGCGAACGCGAAGTTCGCTCCGGTGCTGAAGCGGGTGATGGCCACCTCGCCGCATTCCTTCGCCGGGGTGTCCTCGGTGCGCACGTCGACCACCAACGCGTCCGGGCCTTCCGACGCGACGTGTGCGGTGAAGCGTGCGTTCACGCCTCGCACCAGGGCCTGCAGCGGCTCGAGGTGGTCGCCGTCGATCAGCGTCGGCCACGCCCCGTCGGTGTCGGCACGTCCCCGCCGCCCGATCGTGATGCGCAGGTGGCCGTCGTCGAACGCGATCCGGCTGTCGACGTACTGTTTCGGCGCCAACAGGGGGTGCACCGACAGCACCGCGGCGAGACCCTCCAGGTCGTCGGGCAGTCCCAGCGCGTCTCGGATCCGTTCGGCGGCCAACCCCGCGATGCCGGTGAGCTGTTTGCGGGTGATGGTTCGCGCGGTCTCCTCGTCGGTGCGCTTGCGGACCCCGACGAGGAAGCCGAGCGCCAGCAGATGGTGCTGCAGGGACACTTCCTCCGCGATCCGCACCAGCGCCGACCGTGAAAAGTCGGCGAACCGCACGTCCGACAGCAGCGGGCCCGCGTAGTCGGCCCGGCCGTCGTCGTCGGTGTCGATGGGGGTCAGTTCGGTCGCGACGGCGGCGGTCCGTCCGATGGCCTCGGTGTGCGGTTGCACGACCGGCGGGACGTGGGACGGGTCGATCGTGACGGTCCATGCACAGTGCGGGTGCCGGTCGGCGGGCACGCGCGGCGGACGGTGGAGGGGCCGCACCTGCGCGTGGACGTTGGTGGCGAGGGCGGTCGCGTCGAACGTCGGGTCCTCGATGTCGTGGCACATCGAGGTGACGAAGGCGTCGCCCATCGGTTCGACGTCCATGAGCGCGCCGCAATGATCGAGCCAGAACTCGCCGTGGTCGTGATCGTCGACGCGGAACCGGAAGTCCATGAACTGTGGCGGCGCGCCGATGTCGAGTTGCAGGCCCTTGAAGATGGTCTCGACACTGTCGCCCTCGTAGTTCAGGGCCCGCTGCATGCGCCGCGTGTACCAGGGGCTCGACGCCTGCCATTCCTCGATCGCGACCTCGGTCATCCCCTCGCGCCCGAACGCACCGATCAGGTGCGCCATCCCCGAGCGGTCGATCAGTTGCCCGCAGAGCAGCAACTCCGGGACGAGCACGGCGAGGTCTGCGCGGGACAGGGCCTCGAACGACGATCGGGTCGGCTTGGCGGTCACCACAGCTCCACCGGCGACGTGCCGGCCGGGAACCAGCCGGGCAGCTTCCGCCCCGAGACCGAACGCTGGATGCGCGCCGACATCCCCTCGGACAGTGCATTGTTCGTGATCATCTCGACGAACAGTGCCGACACGTTGCCGAAGTCGAAGAAGTCCCGCTGCCACTCCCACTGGAAGTCGCCGCCGTAGCGGAACCAGCTGCCGCCGATGCCGTGGACCTGGTAGTGACTGCCGTCGTCGCGTGTTCGGTCGGCCACCTGCTTCCACAGTCCGATGACGTCGCCGGTGTGGTCGTCGATCACGAACTGCTGGTACGGGTACTGCCAGCCCTCGAGCCCGAGCATCTCCTGCCCCAGTGCCAGTTCGCGGATCTCGTCGCGGCCGACTGCCATGAAGTCCTGCTGTGGGCCGTAGTTCCAACCGTAGGTGGCGTCCTCGGTGTACATCTGCGCCAACGGCTTCCAGTCACCGTTGGCCTCGCAGCGCTTGTTCTCCTCGATCCAGCGCTGGACCATCTCGTCGAGCTCGGCGCGATCGAACCGGGTCATCTCTCACTCACCTTCCGTCGTGTGGGCACTGTGGTCGTTCACGAGCCGGAGTGCGGCTGTGGGGCAGTACTGCACTGCGCGTTCGACATCCGCACGCAGCTCGTCGGGGATCTCGCCGTCGGCGATCTCGACCTGTCCACGCCTGGGCACGCTGAAGACGCCGGGAGCCTCGAGCTCACACATCGCGTGTCCCTGGCACAGGTCGAGGTCCACTTCGACCCTCATCACCCCTCGCTTCCCCGTGTCCGTCGGCGGTAGCGCACGCGGCACGGCTGTTCGAGCTGGACGACCATCTTGCTGTGGTCGTTGCGGTAACTGTCGGCGGGTTGGGCCATGTCGAATTCGAAGTCCTGCAGCAGGATCGAGAAGATCGCCTTCAGCTGCATCAGCGCGAAGGCGGCACCGACGCAGCGATGCCGTCCGGCCCCGAACGGGATCCAGGTCCACCGATTGACGATGTCCTCCTGGTTGGGATCGATGTAGCGACCGGGATCGAACGTGTCGGGGTTCGGGAAGTCCTCGGGGATCCGGTTCGAGATCGCCGGCGTCGCCGCCACCAGATCACCCTCGGCGATGCGATGGCCCGCCACCTCGAAGTCGCCGCAGGCCACCCGCAGGAGCAGAATCAGCGGCGGGTGCAGCCGGAGGGTCTCCTTGAGTACCGATTCGAGGATCGGGATCTGCCGCAGCCCGGCGAACGTGATGTCCGCGCCGACGCCGTACAGTCCGTCGAGTTCGGCCGTCACCTTCTGCAGGACGTCCGGGTGCCGCAACAGTTCGATCAGTGTCCATGCGGCGGTCCCGGACGTCGTGTGGTGGCCGGCGAACATCATCGAGATGAAGATGCCGGTGATCTCGTCGGCGCTGAATCGTTGTGCGCCGTCCTCGTCCTTGATCGAGACGAGCACATCGAGCATGTCCCGATCATCCTTGCCGCGTGGAGGATTCGCGATCCGGTCCGCCATGATCTCCTGCACCAGCGCGACCAGCGCGACGCGTGCCTCGTCGCGCCGGCGGAAGCTCTCGATGGGCGCGTACGGATCGACGAACGCGATCGCATCGGTGCCCTGCTCGAGCTCGTGGTAGAGCCGCGCGAACCGCTCGTCGAGCTGGTCGCGGAACTTCTTGCCGATCAGGCACGCCGACGACGTGTAGATGGTCAGTTCCGCGAAGAACTCGAGCAGGTCGATCTCGCCCTCGTCGGCCCACGTTCCGACCAGGCGCGCGACCTCGTGCGAGATCGTCGCGGCGTGGCCCTTCATCTGCTCGCCGCGCAGCGCCGAATTGTGCAGCATCTCCTTGCGCCGCTCGGGGCTGGCGTCGAACACCACACCCTCGCCGAAGATCGGCTTCATGAACGGGTACGCGGCCTGCTGGTCCAGTTCGGTGTCCGAGGAGCGGAAGAAGAACTCGTTGGCCTCCGCCCCCGACAGCAGCACGACGTTGCGGTCGGCGAGACGGAACGACCCGACGTCCCCGCATTCCTCACGCACCCTGCGCATCAGCGCGATCGGGTCGGTGCGCAATTCCTCGAGGTGGCCGTGCTCGTGTTCGCCCCCGGACACGCGCCGGGGTTCGACGACGGTGGTCATTCGTCGTCCTTCCGCAGGGGCGCCTCGGGCTGGACCTCGACGAGCACCATGTGGGCGCCGCGCGGGGTCGACACGACGGCGACGACGGCCGCCGCGATGTCGGATGCGCGCAGGAAGTAGGGGTGCCGGGCCTGGCCCCACTTCGACCAGGCCTCGAGCATCGGCCCGACGACCTCGGGCGAGGAGTCCATCCCCATGCCGGTCAGCGTCGGGCCGGGGCGCACGATCGACGCCCGAACCCCGGTGCCCTCGAGTTCCATCCGCATCTGCCGCCCCATGGCTTCGAGGCCCGTCTTGGCGGCGTTGTAGGCACCCATCCACGGCCGCGGCATGTCGGCGCAGTCCGATCCGACCAGGACGAAGTCGCCACGACGCCGTTCGATCATCCCGGGAAGGACGCGATTCACCAGTCGCTGGGCGCCGACGAGGTGCACATTCACCTGCGCGAGGAAGCTGTCCGGATCCATCTCGTGGGCCTGCGAGAACACCAGGTCGCCGGCACCGGACAGCACGATCTCGGCGGGTCCCAGCCGTTCCTCGGCGTCGGTGACGAAGCGGTCCACCGACGCGGTGTCGGTGACGTCGAGGTGCAGCGCGACCGCCTCCCCGCCGTTGCTGCGGATCTTGTCGGCGATCTCCTCGCACTGTTCGGTGCGGCGGGCCCCGAGCGCCACCGGATGGCCGAGTTCGGCGAGGGCGTAGGCGGTTGCGGTCCCGATGCCCGACGACGCGCCCGCGATGAGGGCCGGCCGCCGGTCCGGATGGGGTTCGAATCTAGGCACTGCGCACCTTCACTTTCGTGGGGGGAGAAGCGAAACCTCGAACATTCGTGGAATGGACTCGTAGCGCGCGAGACTCGTCGACCCCGACCCCCCGACGCGGGCCGGGCGACCCC
>NZ_JPOC01000059.1 GCF_000738775.1 Prescottella defluvii | reverse complement strand
GCGCGCTCGGCGACGGCGCGACCAGTCCGATCATGTCGTCGCTGCAGTACTTCCGCGCCGAGTACCTCGCCCACCTCGAGCACCGCGGCTGCCCGTTCGATCCGGACGCGGCCGCCCTCGTCTCCCGGGTTTCCCGGGCTTCCATGGGAGCGGAAAGGGGGAGGGCATGACCGTCAACCTCAACGTCGACGCGTCCGGGCAGCCCGTCCCGTCGGACCGGGTGACCTTCACGATCGACGGAGTCGAGGTCACGGTCCCGAAGGGGACTCTGGTGATCCGCTCGAACCGGTGGGTGCGTGCCGGCAGTGCCTGGTCGACGTGGAGGGGCAGCGCAAACCGCTCGCGTCGTGCACCACCGTCGCGACCGACGGCATGGTGGTCCGCACCCAGGTCACGTCCGAGGTCGCCGACAAGGCGCAGCGGGGCGTGATGGAGCTGCTGCTGATCAACCATCCACTGGACTGCCCGGTGTGCGACAAGGGCGGCGAGTGCCCGCTGCAGAACCAGGCGATGTCCAGCGGTCGGGCGGAGTCCCGGTTCGGTGGCGTCAAACGCACCTTCCCCAAACCGATTCCACTGTCCACCGAGGTGCTCCTGGATCGTGAGCGTTGTGTGCTCTGTGCGCGGTGTACCCGGTTCTCGCGGCAGATCGCGGGCGACCCGATGATCGAATTCCTCGAACGCGGCGCGTTGCAGCA
>NZ_JPOC01000058.1 GCF_000738775.1 Prescottella defluvii | reverse complement strand
TATCTGTGTGTTGTTTCAGATACCGCACAGTGGACGCGTAGCTTCTTTGTGGTAAGTCCTCGGCCTATTAGTACCAGTCACCTCCACACGTTACCGTGCTTCCAGTTCTGGCCTATCAACCCGGTGGTCTGCCGGGGGCCTTACCCCCTCAAGGGGGTGAGAAACCTCATCTTGGAACAGGCTTCCCGCTTAGATGCTTTCAGCGGTTATCCCTTCCGAACGTAGCTAACCAGCAGTGCTCCTGGCGGAACAACTGGCACACCAGAGGTTCGTCCGTCCCGGTCCTCTCGTACTAGGGACAGCCTTCCTCAAGTTTCTTACGCGCGCGGCGGATAGAGACCGAACTGTCTCACGACGTTCTAAACCCAGCTCGCGTGCCGCTTTAATGGGCGAACAGCCCAACCCTTGGGACCTACTCCAGCCCCAGGATGCGACGAGCCGACATCGAGGTGCCAAACCATCCCGTCGATATGGACTCTTGGGGAAGATCAGCCTGTTATCCCCGGGGTACCTTTTATCCGTTGAGCGACACCGCTTCCACTTGCCGGTGCCGGATCACTAGTCCCGACTTTCGTCCCTGCTCGACCTGTCAGTCTCACAGTCAAGCTCCCTTGTGCACTTGCACTCAACACCTGATTGCCAACCAGGCTGAGGGAACCTTTGGGCGCCTCCGTTACATTTTGGGAGGCAACCGCCCCAGTTAAACTACCCACCAGGCACTGTCCCTGAACCAGATCATGGTCCGAGGTTAGATGTCCAATACGATCAGAGTGGTATTTCAACAACGACTCCACGAACACTGGCGTGCCCGCTTCACAGTCTCCCACCTATCCTACACAAACCGAACCGAACACCAATACCAAGCTATAGTGAAGGTCCCGGGGTCTTTTCGTCCTGCCGCGCGTAACGAGCATCTTTACTCGTAATGCAATTTCGCCGAGTCTGTGGTTGAGACAGCAGAGAAGTCGTTACGCCATTCGTGCAGGTCGGAACTTACCCGACAAGGAATTTCGCTACCTTAGGATGGTTATAGTTACCACCGCCGTTTACTGGGGCTTAAATTCTCAGCTTCGCCATTGCTGGCTAACCGGTCCTCTTAACCTTCCAGCACCGGGCAGGCGTCAGTCCGTATACATCGTCTTACGACTTCGCACGGACCTGTGTTTTTAGTAAACAGTCGCTTCTCTCTGGTCTCTGCGGCCCCACCCAGCTCACCAAGCAAGTTGGATCACCAGACGAGGCCCCCCTTCTCCCGAAGTTACGGGGGCATTTTGCCGAGTTCCTTAACCACAGTTATCTCGATCGCCTTAGTATTCTCTACCTGACCACCTGTGTCGGTTTGGGGTACGGGCCGTGTGAAAGCTCGCTAGAGGCTTTTCTCGGCAGCATAGGATCACTGAATTCGCCTCAATCGGCTACGCATCACGTCTCAGGCTGTATGTGACCCGGATTTGCCTAGGTCACGCCCTACACGCTTACACCAGTATTACCACTGACTGGCTCAGCTACCTTCCTGCGTCACCCCATCGCTTGGCTACTACCAGATCAGGTCCCGTGCATCCACATCCAGGTTCCCCGAAGGGAAGTAAGGACGCTTCAGGACGGTTAGTATCACTGATTCACCAGGGGCGCGTTCACACGGGTACGGGAATATCAACCCGTTGTCCATCGACTACGCCTGTCGGCCTCGCCTTAGGTCCCGACTCACCCTGGGCGGATTAACCTGGCCCAGGAACCCTTGGTCATTCGGCGGACGAGTTTCTCACTCGTCTTTCGCTACTCATGCCTGCATTCTCACTCGTGCAGCCTCCACAACTAGTTCACACTGCTGCTTCCATGGCTGCACGACGCTCCCCTACCCATCCACACCACTGCCGGACGATCCGTAGACCATCCGAGGTGTTATGTGAATGCCGCGGCTTCGGCGGTGTACTTGAGCCCCGCTACATTGTCGGCGCAGGATCACTTGACCAGTGAGCTATTACGCACTCTTTCAAGGGTGGCTGCTTCTAAGCCAACCTCCTGGTTGTCTTCGCGACCCCACATCCTTTTCCACTTAGTACACGCTTAGGGGCCTTAGCCGGCGATCTGGGCTGTTTCCCTCTCGACTACGAAGCTTATCCCCCGCAGTCTCACTGCCGCGCTCTCACACTCTGGCATTCGGAGTTTGGCTGACGTCAGTAACCTTGTGGGGCCCATCGGCCATCCAGTAGCTCTACCTCCAGAGTGAAACACGCGACGCTGCACCTAAATGCATTTCGGGGAGAACCAGCTATCACGGAGTTTGATTGGCCTTTCACCCCTACCCACAACTCATCCCCTCAGTTTTCAACCTAAGTGGGTTCGGGCCTCCACGACGTCTTACCGTCGCTTCACCCTGGCCATGGGTAGATCACTCCGCTTCGGGTCTAGAACATGCCACTCAAACGCCCTATTCGGACTCGCTTTCGCTACGGCTACCCCACACGGGTTAACCTCGCGACATGCCGCTAACTCGCAGGCTCATTCTTCAAAAGGCACGCCATCACCCCCAGCAGCAAGCTGCTCAAAGGCTCTGACGGATTGTAAGCGCACGGTTTCAGGTACTATTTCACTCCCCTCCCGGGGTACTTTTCACCTTTCCCTCACGGTACTAGTCCGCTATCGGTCACCAGGGAGTATTCAGGCTTATCGGGTGGTCCCGACAGATTCACAGCAGATTTCACGGGCCCGCTGCTACTTGGGTGTCCACTACAACAGTCACCATGTTTTCGTCTACGGGATTCTCACCCTCTACGACAGGCCGTTCCAGACCACTTCGACTAACACGATGATTTCTTACTGTTGGCCAACCCGGCAGAATTGACAAAATGGATCCCACAACCCCACGAATGCAACGCCCGCCGGCTATCACACATCCATGGTTTAGCCTCTTCCGCTTTCGCTCGCCACTACTCACGGAATCACTATTGTTTTCTCTTCCTGTGGGTACTGAGATGTTTCACTTCCCCACGTTCCCTCCACACGCCCTATATATTCAGGCGCGGGTAACCACACATCACTGTGGCTGGGTTTCCCCATTCGGAAATCCTCGGATCTCAGCTCGGTTGACAGCTCCCCGAGGCTTATCGCAGCCTCCTACGTCCTTCATCGGCTCCTGGTGCCAAGGCATCCACCGTACGCTCTTCATTACTTACAACAAAGATGCTCGCGTCCACTGTGCAGTTCTCAAACAACACACAACACCCGAACTCCTGTGGCACCAGCCGGAGAAAAACTCCGCGGTATGACCACGTTCAGGTCCTGTCCGTTTCTTCCTCGAAAGACCACTTGCGTGTTCTCTCAGGACCCAACAGTATGTCGATATAACTCTCTTCCCACCGGCACAGAGGCCGGCGGTAGTGAAGAAGAATGCTTGTCAGTGTTCCACCCATGAGCTCCCGCCGCTCCACATGTGGGAGCAGAAACGGGCTCTGCCAGCCAAGTGACAACCTGTGTTGCACCTGCACTGGAGAATGCTCCTTAGAAAGGAGGTGATCCAGCCGCACCTTCCGGTACGGCTACCTTGTTACGACTTCGTCCCAATCGCCGATCCCACCTTCGACGGCTCCCTCCACAAGGGTTAGGCCACCGGCTTCGGGTGTTACCGACTTTCATGACGTGACGGGCGGTGTGTACAAGGCCCGGGAACGTATTCACCGCAGCGTTGCTGATCTGCGATTACTAGCGACTCCGACTTCACGGGGTCGAGTTGCAGACCCCGATCCGAACTGAGACCGGCTTTAAGGGATTCGCTCCACCTCACGGTATCGCAGCCCTCTGTACCGGCCATTGTAGCATGTGTGAAGCCCTGGACATAAGGGGCATGATGACTTGACGTCGTCCCCACCTTCCTCCGAGTTGACCCCGGCAGTCTCCTGCGAGTCCCCGCCATTACGCGCTGGCAACACAGGACAAGGGTTGCGCTCGTTGCGGGACTTAACCCAACATCTCACGACACGAGCTGACGACAGCCATGCACCACCTGTATACCGACCACAAGGGGGGCCGTATCTCTACGGCTTTCCGGTATATGTCAAACCCAGGTAAGGTTCTTCGCGTTGCATCGAATTAATCCACATGCTCCGCCGCTTGTGCGGGCCCCCGTCAATTCCTTTGAGTTTTAGCCTTGCGGCCGTACTCCCCAGGCGGGGCGCTTAATGCGTTAGCTACGGCACGGATCCCGTGGAAGGAAACCCACACCTAGCGCCCACCGTTTACGGCGTGGACTACCAGGGTATCTAATCCTGTTCGCTACCCACGCTTTCGCTCCTCAGCGTCAGTTACTGCCCAGAGACCCGCCTTCGCCACCGGTGTTCCTCCTGATATCTGCGCATTTCACCGCTACACCAGGAATTCCAGTCTCCCCTGCAGTACTCAAGTCTGCCCGTATCGCCCGCAAGCTTGGGGTTGAGCCCCAAGTTTTCACGGACGACGCGACAAACCGCCTACGAGCTCTTTACGCCCAGTAATTCCGGACAACGCTCGCACCCTACGTATTACCGCGGCTGCTGGCACGTAGTTGGCCGGTGCTTCTTCTGCAGGTACCGTCACTCTCGCTTCGTCCCTGCTGAAAGAGGTTTACAACCCGAAGGCCGTCATCCCTCACGCGGCGTCGCTGCATCAGGCTTTCGCCCATTGTGCAATATTCCCCACTGCTGCCTCCCGTAGGAGTCTGGGCCGTGTCTCAGTCCCAGTGTGGCCGGTCGCCCTCTCAGGCCGGCTACCCGTCGTCGCCTTGGTAGGCCATTACCCCACCAACAAGCTGATAGGCCGCGGGCCCATCCTGCACCAGTAAACCTTTCCACCAAGAACCATGCAGTCCAAGGTCATATCCGGTATTAGACCCAGTTTCCCAGGCTTATCCCGAAGTGCAGGGCAGATCACCCACGTGTTACTCACCCGTTCGCCGCTCGTGTACCCCGAAGGGCCTTACCGCTCGACTTGCATGTGTTAAGCACGCCGCCAGCGTTCGTCCTGAGCCAGGATCAAACTCTCCGTTGAAGACTCTAGATTGGCCGGCGAACCAGCAATCAGTCATAGACATCGAGTCAAATCACTAGCAAAAAAACTCAAACTAGCATTCAAACACTGACCATCCCAGACGGAAGAATGGAACGATCAGCAAATACCCACACCCAAAAAGGATGCGGAGTACCAAATAATTGGCACTGACATTCATCGACACACTGTTGAGTTCTCAAAGAACACGCACACACCATC
>NZ_JPOC01000057.1 GCF_000738775.1 Prescottella defluvii | reverse complement strand
GAGGGGGCCTCTTGCGTGTTCGGGGTCCTGGTTGCAGTGCGGGCCCTGTCAGCGCGATGCGTCCGGTGGGATCTCGGGCAGTCCTTCCGCCGCCCGCAGCTTCTCGGCGAGCGTCGTCAGCAGCGTCTGTGATTCCTCGGACAGATCGAACGCCCGGGTTGCGAGCCGGCGCAGACCGTAGCCCTCGAGTCGGGTGACGAGTTCGAGGTCGTGGTCGACCTTCGAGGCGTAGATGTCGTTGAAGAAGTAGGCCGGCTTCACCTTGAAGAACTTGGCGAAGGCGGCGACGGTCTCGTCGGAGGGGTTGCTCCGCTGGCCGGAGCGCAGCTGCGAGATGTACGGCTTGGAAATCTTGTGGCCGTCCGCGATGAGGGCGTTCGCCACCTCCGCATTGGTATGCGGCTTCCGGCCCGGTGGATGGACGGTGTCGAAGAGCTTGTTGAGCCGTGCGGCGAAGTCAGACATCGCGACGATCCTAACATCGGAGATAACCGGCGGGTAGCTCGAAGATTCTGATTGATCAATCGTTCGACAGCTGTCACCACGGCGCCGTCCGGGACAGTGGAACAACTCGTAGGTCTACGAATAACCTTGTGGTAGCTCACGTCCAACCGTTCGGTCTCGAATCGCTACCGTCCATCCGTGGCATCTGGAAAACGGGGGCGCGCACGGGGAAACTGGGAGGCATGGACCGCAGAATGAGCGACAACGAATTGCGCAGGGCGATTCGTGTGCTGCGCGACCGGGCCGACGAGGCCCGCAGCCACGGTCGTCCCGACGACGCGAAGGGGATCGAGAAGACCATCCGCGACTACCAGGACGAGATGGCACAGCGCCTCTGACGAGGACCGATCGAACCTGCCCGAATCGGCGCGGCGGAATGTCCGGCGCCGATTCGGCATGTCCCACGTACACTGCCGACACGGACCGGACCTGGACCGATCGGCGGAGGCGGGGGAACGCAGGCAATGGCGATCAAGACGCTCGACGGAAAGAAGTGCCTGATCACGGGGGCGGCCAGCGGAATCGGTCGGGCCACCGCTCTGGCCGCGGCCGCGGCGGGCGCGGAACTGTTCCTCACCGACATCGACGAGGCCGGGCTGGCGGCGACCGTCGAGCGCTGCGCGTCGTCCCGCGGCACCGTCAGGTATTCGCGGGCAGTGGACGTCTCCGATTTCGCCGCGGTCACCGCCTTCGCGGACGAGATCCACGAGCAGGTCGGCAGCCTCGACATCGTGATGAACGTCGCCGGCATCTCGGCCTGGGGCACGGTCGAGAATCTCGAGCATCGGCACTGGAAGTCGATGGTCGACGTGAACCTGATGGGACCGATCCACATCATCGAGCGGTTCCTGCCGCCGATGATCGCGGCCGGGCGCGGCGGACATCTCGTCAACGTGTCGTCCGCCGCCGGCCTGCTGGCGCTGCCGTGGCACGCGGCCTACAGCGCCAGCAAGTTCGGTCTGCGCGGAGTGTCCGAGGTGCTGAGGTTCGATCTCGCGCGGCACGGCATCGGCGTCAGCCTGGTGGTGCCCGGCGGGGTCAAGACCCCGCTGGTGGGCACCGTGCAGATCGCGGGTGTGGACCGCGACGACCCGCGGATCAAGAAGCTCACCCACCGGTTCGAGAAGCGGGCGGTCTCACCGGAGAAGGTGGCCGACTGCATCCTTGCCGGGATCGTGAAGAACCGGTACCTGGTGTACACGTCGAACGACATCCGCTTCGGCTACTGGTGGGCACGAAAGTTCGCGCCGCCGTACGAGTTCGTGATGCAGAAGGCCAACGACCAGTTCAGTAAGCTGCTGTAGCGATCTTCGCGGCGCGGGGCCGCAGTGCCCCGCTGTGCATCTCGTACGCGGCGTCCACCAGGTCCAGTTGGCTGAGATCGTGCGTCACCATCACCGTCGCGACGGACCGTTCACGGCTCAGGTGGGCCAGCAGCGCGACGATCTCACGGCTGCGTTCCTCGTCCAGTGCCGAGGTCGGCTCGTCGACCAGCAGGACCGCCGGGTCGTTCACGAGTGATCGGGCGATCGCGACGCGCTGGCGCTGGCCACCGGAGAGTTGGTTCGGGCGTCGGTCGAGCTGGCCCTCGAGTCCCAGGCTGCACAGCAGCTCGCGGGCCCGCTTGCGGCTGTCGCGCACCGTGCCGCCGCTCAGATGAGTGATCATCTGCAACTGCTCCGTCGCGGTGAGCGACGGCAGCAGGTTCGACTGCTGGAACACGAAGCCGAGCTTCTCGCGTCGCATGTCGGTGCGCGCCGCGCGATCGAGGCCCGTGACGTCGGTGCCGTCGACTGTCACGGTGCCCGACTCGGGGGTCGTCAGCAGTCCGGCCACCGCGAGGAGGCTCGACTTGCCGGATCCGGAGGGGCCGGTGACCGCGACCAGTTCACCGCGGTCCACCGCCAGGTCGACATCGTCGAGGGCGCGCAGACGGGTGTCACCGTCGGGGTAGGTCAGTACGACGTTGCGGAGCGAGATGCTCATGTGAGGTCCTTTCGGGATCGGTCGGACGTCGGGCTCAACGCGCGTTCGCGAGGGCGGTCTGCGGGTCGATCGAGACGATCCGGGCCAGAGCCGCGGCGGCGCCGATCATGCCCATCACGATCAGGGCGGCGAAGGGGACGAGCGTGCCGGAGAGGGTGAGTGTGAACGGGACGACCTTCGATGCGATCGCGCCCAGCCCCAGGGCTGCCAGGGTGCCGAGGCCCGCGCCGAGCGTCAGGACGATCAGCGACTGCCCGAGTGCGTCCTTGAGCAGGTACTTCGTGGACGCGCCGACGGCCTTGAGGATGGCGAGGTCCTGGCTGCGCTGGATGGTCCAGACGGTGAAGAAGGCGCCGACGACGAGGGCGCTGACGGTCATCAGCATGGCCTGCATCATCAGCAGCGATCCGCGCTCGGACGTGTAGGAGCCGATCGCGTTCAGGGCGCCGCCCTCGTCGGTGATCGAGGTGCCGGTGGCGGCCGCGGCGCTGCCGGCGTCGAATCCGCCGGAGGTGCGCATCGCGATCACGGTGCCGTCGCTGCCGCCGGCGGCGGGCAGGCCGGTCCAGACGTCGTGGTTCATCCACACGACGGGCTGGTGGCTGTAGAACGAGTCGTCGACCAGAGCGGTGACGGTCAGGGTGTCGGTGCCGATGGTGATCCGGCTGCCGACGTCCCAGCCGTTCTCCTTCGCAAGATCGGTGTCGATCGCGACCGAGCCGGAATCGAGGGGTGCGGGAGCGGCGAACGAGCGTCCGTCCAGGCCGAAGGCGGAAGCGGCGACCTCCCGGCCGTCCGCGGAGATCCGGACCGGAGCGATACCGATGACGACGGCCTCGTCGACACCGGACGTAGCGGCGAGCGCATCGCGCTGCTGTTCGGACACGGTGGATTCCCCGAACGACAGGGACTGCCCTTCGGCGGGCTCACCGAACGCGAAGTTGTCCGCGCCGATGTGCTTGACCGCGGCGATCGATTGGTTGCCCAGTCCCGCGGTGAGCCCCGACAGCATCACAACCATCAGCGAGATCAGGAACAGGGCCGAACTCATCAACGTGAATCGGCCCTTGGCGAATCGGAGATCTCGAATACTGAGGAACATGCCATCCAGCCTGGCCCGAGAGGGGTGGGTGGGGCATCGCGCGTCGGTTGAGTTCGCCGGTCCATCGAAAGTTGGACTCACGGTTCGCCGAGGCTGTGGGGGGTCTGGCGGTGTTAGCGTAAGTGAAATGGATTCCTCTGACGCGTCCCACGCCGGCGGCGTCGCACCGGTGTTGCGCGCGATGCAGATCGGCGCGCACGTTCTGTTCGTTCTCCTGCTGTCGGTGGGTGTCGGCCGGGTCGTCGTGGAGCAGGGTGCGCACGAGGCCTGGGTGCTGGTTCTCGCGTTCGCCGAACTCGCCTGGTATGTCGGCGGCGTGTGGTTCGTCCGCCGCAGCCGCCTGGTGCAGCGTTCGTCGGGGCAGGTGTGGCTGGCCGTCCTGGTGGCGGGATGGCTCGCGCTGGTGGCGTCGAACCCCAATTTCGTGTGGCTCGTCTTCGCACTGTTCTTCCTGTGCTTCCACTTGCTGTCGGTGCCGGTGGCGCTGGCGACGACCGTGGCGCTCACGGCGGTCTCGATCGCCGCGAGTCTGTGGCACGGCGACGACAACACGATGGCGTCCGTCCTCGGTCCGATCTTCGGTTCGGCGGTGGCCGCGGGCATGGCGATCGTCTATCAACAGTTGGTTCGGGAGTCGGCGCAGCGCCAGCGGTTGGTCGACGAGCTGACCGACGCGCACCGTGAACTGCTCGACGCGCAGGACGAGTTGGTCGCGCTGCAGCGTGAGTCCGGAGCCGTCGCAGAGCGCTCACGTCTGGCCCGCGACATCCACGACACTCTGGCGCAGGGCTTCTCGTCGATCCTGCTCCTGGCCCGTGCGGGGCTGCGGGGCACCGATTCGGCTCCGACGTTCACGCAGATCGCCGACACGGCGCAGCAGAACCTGGTGGAGGCACGCCGGGTGGTGGACGCGCTGCGACCGTCGGATCTCGAGTCCGCGCCGTTGGAGTCGGCGCTGCGCCGACAGTTGGAGCAGCTCGAACAGCACACCGGCATCGCCGGAGCACTGTTCACGGACGGCGATCCCGTTCCGCTCCCGATGGACTACGACGTGGCGCTGTTGCGGGTAGGACAGAGCGCTCTGGCGAACGTGCGCCTGCACTCGCAGGCCGAGCGGGTGCGGCTGACACTGACGTACGCTGCCGATGAAGTGCGTCTCGACATCGTCGACGACGGCATCGGCTTCGACGAGCGCGAGGCCGGCGGGTTCGGGCTGCGGGCGATGCGTGAGCGTCTTGCGTTGTTGGGAGGAACATTGGTGGTCGAATCGGCTCCGGGCGACGGAACTGCCGTTGCTGCAACACTTCCGGTCGGGCGTCCCCTGTGAGTGCCGTGCGGGTACTGCTGGTCGACGATCACCCGGTGGTCCGTGCGGGGCTGCGCGCGCTGCTCGCGTCGCACGAGGATGTCGAGGTGGTGGCGGAAGCAGCTTCGGGCGAGGACGCGCTGGAGTTGGTCGAGAGTGCGAAACCCGATGTGGTGCTGATGGATCTGCGGCTCGGTGCGGGGATGGACGGCGCTCGCGCGACCGCCGAGATCGTCGCACGCCCCGATCCGCCGCGGGTTGTGGTGCTCACGACGTACGACACCGACGCCGACATCCTGCGGGCGGTGGAGGCCGGTGCCGCCGGGTACCTGCTCAAGGACACCGCCCCGCACGTGCTGATCGACTCGGTGTTCGCGGCGGCGCGCGGCGAGACGGTGCTCGATCCCGAGGTGGCCCAGCGGCTCTACCGGCGGATGCAGCAACCGCGTGCGGACCTGAGCGCGCGGGAGATCGAGGTGCTGTCACTCGTGGCCCAGGGGCTGTCGAATCGTGCAATTGCGAAAGTGTTGTTCGTCAGTGAGGCGACGGTGAAATCGCACCTGGTTCATGCGTTCACGAAACTCGAGGTCGACAGTCGCACGGCCGCGGTGGCGGCGGCTCGCGAACGCGGCCTGATCACCTGAGCTCTCCGGTAGCGTCGGCAGGATGCCGAAGCGATTCGAGTTCTCGGCCGATTTCGATCATCCCGTCGACCGGGTCCATGCGCTCCTGACCGACGAGGACTACTGGCGTGCGCGGATGCCGCCGCAGTCGCACGGATCGGTACGGGTCGACCGGGCGTCCGATGCCGACGGGTCTGCGCTCGTGACGGTGACGATGACCGAGACGGCCGACACCGACAGGTTGCCGGCGCTGGTACGCAAGGTCGTTCGCGGTGAGATGCGGATGCGCCGGATCGATACGTGGCGCGCGGTCCACGAGGGGCGAGCGTCCGGGACGCTCGAGGGATCGGCCACCGGCATTCCCGTCACGATCGACGGCGAGTACGTCCTCCGCCCGGACGAGCGCGGATCGGTGCTGGAGGTCCGCGGCACCGCCACGGTGCGAATCCCGCTGGTGGGCGGCCAGATCGAACTCCTGGTGCGGCAGATGGTGTCGCAGATGGTCGAGCGGGACCGAGCGGAGGCGCACCGGCGTCTCGACGGACGCTGACCGGATCTCAGTCGATCTCGACGTCGATCACCCGCGCGCCCGGACCCGCGGTGCCCAGTTCGTCGTGCGGGTTCGCCAGTGTGCAGCTCGCGAGGGACAGGCACCCGCATCCGATGCAGTTGGTGAGGTCGTCGCGCAGTCGGACGAGCTGCTCGATCCGCCGATCGAGATCCTGGTGCCACCTGCTCGACAGTCGGGCCCAGTCGGAGCGGGTCGGTGTCCGGCCGTCCGGCAGCGTGGAGAGCGCGTCGCGAATCTCGGCGAGGGGGATGCCGACCTTCTGCGACAACCGGATGAACGCGACCCGGCGCAGCACGTCCCGCTTGTAACGGCGCTGGTTCCCGCTGGTGCGGCGGCTCGAGATCAGGCCCTCACGCTCGTAGAAGTGCAGCGCCGAGACGGCGACGCCGCTGCGCTCGGAGAGCTGCCCGGGCGTCAGTTCCCGGGTGTTCCAATCGGGCATGTCCACGGTGCTCTCCCTTTCTGCGATGGCCACCGACGGCCCCAGACGACAACTGACGACAACCTGAACAATACTCGAGGATCCCGGGGTGGCGGGTGCCGACGGCCCGGTGCGGGACTACCGTTTATGCATGAGCGTGTTGGATCAGTCCGAACTGGGAGTCGACACCGAAGTGGGTGCGCTGCGGTCGGTGCTGCTGCATCGCCCCGGCGACGAGCTGCGACGCCTCACGCCCCGCAACAACGATCAACTGCTGTTCGACGGACTGCCCTGGGTGGATCGCGCGCAGGACGAGCACGACGCGTTCGCGGACGTGCTGCGCGGCCGCGGCGTCGAGGTCCTGCTCCTGTCCGATCTGCTCACCGAGACACTCACCACCAGCGGGGCCGCCCGGATGCAGGGCATCTCGGCGGCCGTCGACCCGCGCAAGCTCGGACACGTGCTGGCGCAGGACCTGGCGGCGTACCTGCGCGGGGTCCCGGCGGCCGACCTGTCGACGATCCTCACGTCCGGGATGACGTTCGACGAGTTGCCGATCGGGACCGGCGCGGCGACCCCGTCGCTGGTGCGGTTGATGCACCACGGCGCGGATTTCGTGATCGACCCGCTGCCGAACCTGCTGTTCACTCGGGATTCGTCGTTCTGGATCGGCGATCGGGTCGCGATCACCTCTCTCGCGCTGCCGGCGCGGGTGCGGGAGGCGTCGCTGACCGACCTGATCTACGCGCACCACCCGCGGTTCCGTGGGGTGCGGCGGGCGTACGAGTCCCACACCGCGCCCGTCGAGGGCGGGGACGTCCTACTGCTCGCGCCGGGGGTCATCGCGGTCGGGGTGGGGGAGCGGACCACTCCGGCCGGAGCGGAGGCGTTGGCACGCAGCGTGTTCGAGGACGGGCTGGCGCACACGGTCCTCGCTGTGCCGATCGAGCAGCGGCGCGCGTCGATGCACCTCGACACGGTGCTGACGATGGTGGACTCCGACGCCGTCGTGATGTACCCGGCCGTGCGGGACACCCTGTCGGCGTTCACCATTCGACGGGAGGACGGCGTCGTCGGGATCGGTGGGCCGGAGCCGTTCCTGGAGGCCGCGGCGACCGCGATGGGCATCGGCAAGCTCCGGGTGATCGACACCGGGCTCGACCACGTGACCGCCGAACGGGAGCAGTGGGACGACGGCAACAACACCCTTGCGCTGGCCCCCGGCGTCGTCGTGGCCTACGAGCGCAACGTCGAGACGAACGCCCGGATGGAGGCGGCGGGCATCGAGGTCCTGCGCATCTCGGGATCCGAGCTGGGGTCGGGCCGGGGCGGACCGCGCTGCATGTCGTGTCCGCTCGCGCGCGGTCCGCTGGACTGACCGACGGTTACAGGATCTCGCGGACCTTCTCGTACGGGCGGGCCAGGACGGTGCCCAGGTCGGTGACCACGAGCGGACGTTCGATCAGGATCGGGTTGGAGGCCATCGCGTCGAGCAGTTCGTCCTCCGACGCCTCGGTCAGCCCGAGCTCCTTGTACAGCGCCTCCTTCTTGCGGATCGCCTCGCTCGGGCGCAGGCCCGCGTCGTCGAGCAGCTTGCGCAGGCCGTCGCGGGACGGTGGCGTCTCGAGGTAGTTGACGACGGTCGGTTCGATGCCGGCCTCCTCGATGAGCTTCAACGTGTTCCGCGACGTGCTGCAGCGGGAATTGTGATAAATCGTTGCGGTCTTCGCCATGACAGCCATTCTGCACGGGGACAATGGCAGGGAGTGCGTATGCAGGTCGAATCCAGTGCGAGGAGTCCCAAATGACAGGTCGACGCATCGTCATCGCCGGAGGGCACGGCAAGATCGCCCGCCACCTGACCAAACTGCTCACCGCGTCGGGGGACCGTGCGGTGGCGCTGATCCGCAATCCGGACCACGAGGGGCCGGTGCGTGCGCTGGGTGCCCTGCCCGAGATCGTCGACCTGGAGCGGGCGACGGTCGACGAGGTCGCGGCTGTGCTGCACGACGCCGACGCGGTGGTGTTCGCGGCGGGCGCGGGTCCGGGCAGCGGTGCCGCGCGAAAGGACACCGTCGATCGCGGCGCGGCGGTGCTGTTGGCGGACGCCGCCGAACGGGCCGGTGTCCGGCGTTTCGTCCAGATCAGTTCGTTCGGTGCGGGCGAGCCGGTGCCCCCGGGCACGGACGCGGTCTTCGCCGCGTATCTCGAGGCGAAGACCGCCGCCGAGGACGATCTCCGACGGCGGGAGGGGCTGGACTGGACCATCCTGCGTCCCGGCGGGCTCACCGATGACGACCCGACCGGGGAGGTGACGCTCACCGAACCACCGCTCGACCGTGGCACGGTTCCCCGCGCCGACGTCGCAGCGGTGATCGCGGCGCTGCTCGAGCCCGGCGCGGACGGCGACGCGCCCCGGGCGGTGCGCCGCACATTGATGCTCACGAAAGGCTCGATTCCGATCCGGGACGCCGTAGCCGCATTACGGTGAGGTCACCGGCCTCGACGGCCGCGAAACGATGAGAGGGATGCAGTGGACATCGAGATCGACCACGACTCGACGACGCCACCGTTCGAGCAGTTGCGGGTGCGCATCCTCGAACTGGTGCACAACGAGGAGTTGGTGGCGGGCACGAAGATTCCGACGGTCCGCAAGCTCGCGTCCGACCTCGGCATCGCGCCGAACACGGTCGCCCGCACCTACCGTGAGCTCGAACAGCTCGGGGTCATCGAGACCCGTGGACGGCTCGGTTCGTTCATCGCGGCCTCCGGGGATCCGACGCGGACGAAGGCGCAGCAGGCGGCCACGGAGTACGTCGCGGCGGTTCGTCGTCTGGGGATTTCCGATGCCGATGCCGCGACCTTCGTGGCCACGGCGTTGAAGGGCGCGTGACACGTTTAGGTTGACGCTTCAACCTAAACGTGTCAGGGTGGAACCACCGAGAACGCGCTTCCGGTTCGTCCGCGCGTCCCACCACTTTCGAGGACCCTCATGAATTCCACCGCATTCCGCGACGCCAGCCTGCTCATCGCCCGGATCGGCCTGGGCGTGATCTTCATCGCGCACGGGTGGCAGAAGTTCTCCACCTGGGGCATCGACGGCACCCAGGCCGCATTCGCCGGAATGGACGTCCCGCTGGCGGACGTCTCCGCGATCGTCGCCGCGACGATCGAACTGGTCGGCGGTATCGCCCTGCTCATCGGATTCGCCACCCGGATCGCCGGCGTCCTGCTGTTCCTGAACATGCTCGGCGCGTTCTTCATCGTGCACGTCGGTAACGGCATCTTCGTCGGCGACGGCGGCTACGAACTGGTCCTGGCGCTCGGCGTCGGCGCGCTGCTGATCGCGGGCGTCGGAGCGGGCCGGCTCAGCGTCGACGCGGTCGTCGGCAAGAACTCGCGGGGCGTGCTGTCCGCCGGCTGATCGCACCGCCGCAAGCACCCGGGACGTCGCCACGACGCCCGGGTGCTTGCTTTTGCCGGTCCGGGTGAGCACCGTGTGAGGAATGGCAGGCGCACGCGAGCTGTCCGGGACCGATCGTGTCGTGTTCGGCGTGGCCGCAAGTGCCGTCGCCGCCATCGTGGTGTGGGGTCTCGCGGCCCCCGACAACCTCGAATCGGTCACCGGCGACATGCTGGACTGGCTCGTCACCAACCTGGGCTGGCTGTTCGTCATCGCTGCGTCGGGGTTCGTGGTCTTCACGCTGTGGCTGGCCGCGAGCCGGTACGGCCGCGTCCCGCTCGGCAAGGACGGGGAGAAACCCGAGTTCACCACCGTCAGCTGGATCGCGATGATGTTCAGCGCCGGCATGGGCATCGGGCTGATGTTCTTCGGAGTGGCCGAACCGCTGGCCCACTTCGTCGATCCGCCACCGGGAACCGACGGCGGAGTCGGTACGGCCATGGCCACCACGATGTTCCACTGGAGCCTGCACCCGTGGTCGATCTACGCGGTGATGGGGCTGTCCATCGCGTACGGCACCTACCGGCGGGGCCGACCGCAGTTGATCAGTGCGGCGTTCTTCCCGCTGCTGGGGCGGCGGAGCGAGGGGCCGATCGGCCGCATCATCGACATCCTCGCGATCTTCGCCACGATGTTCGGCACCGCCGCATCCCTGGGACTGGGTGCGCTGCAGATCGGATCCGGGCTCGAGGTGGTCGGCTGGATGGGCGAGGTCGGCACGCTGCTGCTGGTCGCGGTCGTCGCCGTCCTCACCCTCGCCTTCGTCGCGTCGGCGGTCTCCGGGGTCTCGAAGGGAATCCAGTGGCTCTCCAACACCAACATGGTGTTGGCGCTGGTCCTCGCGGTGTTCGTGTTCGTGCTCGGTCCGACCGTCCTGATCCTCAACCTGATTCCGACGACCATCGGCAACTACGCGGCCGATCTCGCGTCGATGTCCGCCCGGACGGCGGCGTCGAGCAATCCGGAGACGGGGGAGTGGCTGTCGTCGTGGACGATCTTCTACTGGGCGTGGTGGATCTCCTGGACCCCGTTCGTCGGGATGTTCCTCGCCCGGATCAGTCGCGGCCGCAGCATCCGGCAGTTCGTCGTCGGTGTGATCCTGATCCCCAGCCTGGTCAGTCTGCTGTGGTTCGCGATCTTCGGTGGCACCGGAATCAACGAACAACGCGAGGGCATCGACCTCGCTGGACGCGACACCACGGAGAGTCAGCTGTTCGGGATGCTCGAGCACCTGCCGCTCTTCGGCATCACGACCGTCCTCGTGATGGTCCTCGTCGCGATCTTCTTCGTCTCCGGGGCCGACGCCGCCTCGATGGTGATGGGCACGCTGTCACAGCGGGGCTCGCTCGCGCCCGCCCGCTGGGTGGTCGTCTTCTGGGGCCTGCTCACCGGTGGTGTCGCCGCACTGATCCTGTGGACCGGCGGCGCCGACGCACTCAACGGGCTGCAGACCATGACCATCATCGCCGCAGCGCCGTTCGTGATCGTCATGATCGGCCTGTGCGTCTCGCTGTACCGGGACCTGACCCGGGATCCGTTGATCCTCGCCGAACGGAAGGAACGCCGACTGTCGGTGCGGGCCCGGCAGCGCTGGACCTGACGCCCCGGTCGTCAGGACCGCTCGACGACCAGCGACAGCACCTGCGGAAGCGTCGTCCAGTCCGAGGACACGACGCTCGCCGAGCGCCCCGCCAGTTCGGTGACCCGAGCGCGCGCGGCGTCCTCGGCCGGGGCGACCGCGTCGAGCGTCGGTGCCACGTCGTGGGCGTCGGTCATCACCACCAGGTACCCGTTGTCCCGGTACCACCGCATGTCGATCCCGTCGTCGAGGAAGGCGCGTGCGTCACCGTCGAACACGACGAACCACGGCCGCAGATCCTCGTCGTACCGGGCCACGCGGGGATCGCCGGGCTGGGCCCGGTGCACCGCCGGGAACGCGGTCGCCAGATCCAGCCCACCCACGCGTGCCAGGTCGCGTAGGTGTGTCGCGTACGCGCGGTCGGTCCACCAGGTGTCGAGCGGATTCGTTTCCTCCACCGTCCCGGGGATCAGTTCGATCAGGAACTTGCCGCGCAGTTCGGCGAGATCGGGCCAGCCCCTGGCGCGGACCGCGTCGTCGAGGGTGGCCGCTCCGGACCGTTCGACGAGATCGCCCGGCCCGAACACCGCGTCGCCGAGTCGACTGCGCACCAGCGCGTCGAACTCGCGGGGACCGCGGCCCAGCGGATCGGTGAACCCGTCCTTCATCTCGACCTTGACCATGACCGGCGGGTGCGCGGGGTTGGCATCGTGCCACGCACGCAGATCGGCGAGACATCCGCCGAGGAACTGGTCGCGCGGGCCGGTCCGCAACTGCGCCGCCGACGTCGCGCCCGCACAGTTGTTGTCGTTGCCCACCGGGTTCGAGTGCGACACACGCCAATCCGGTCCGGCTGCGTTGGTCCACACGTCGATCTCGATCATGCCTGCGCCGGCGTCCAACGCGTCCGCGAGGAACGCGTAGCGCTGCTTCTCGTACGTGTTGTGCACCCCGACCGACGTGACGTCGGAGAATCGCGGACCGCCGTCCCGACCGGAATCGGCCTGCGCGGCCGGTACCGACGTCACGGCGATGGCGAGCAGAGCGACGAAAGCCGACACGGCCGCCGCGGTGGACCCAGCGGCGGAAACGCGAAATCTGGACATCCGGTGCACACTACCCGGCGGTGTGCGCGGGCGGATCCCATTGCCGGAACGGAGAATCGGGAGGTCAGCGCCAGCTGGGCAGCCACAACTGCTGCTGCCACAACTCCGGGCTGATCGGCACGGCCGTCAGGATCGGCCACAACCACACGAAGTTCGCGACCACCAGGCCCAGGTACAGACACACCGCGAGAAGTCCGGTGCCGCGGCGCTCCAGGGAATCCTTCGCGGTACCGAGTATCTCGCCGAGCACCAGTGCGATCGCCATGACGAGGAACGGGGCGAGCGCGACCGCGTAGAAGTAGTACATCTGCCGGTCCAGGGTGACGAACCAGGGCAGGAAGGCGGCTGCGTAGCCGGTGAGGACCGTGGCATACCGCCAGTCCCGGCTCACGAACGTCCGCCACATCGCCCACGCGAGAACCGGCAGCGCGAGCCACCACATCGCGGGCGTGCCGATGAGCATGACGGCCTTGACGCACGTCGGGCCGCCGCAGCCGGACACCTGCTCGCCCTCGGCGAAGTAGTACAGCATCGGCCGCAGGCCCATCGGCCACGTCCACGGCTTCGACTCCCACGGATGGACGTTGCCCGCCGAATTGGTCAGTCCCGAATGGAACTCGAGAACCTTGGCGCTGTAGTACCACAGCGACCGCAGCGCATCGGGGACGAACGAGAAGGTGCCGCCGGTGCCGATCTGATTGCCGGCCGCGTGCCGGTCGACACCGGTCTCGCTCGCGAACCACGCCCAGTACGTCGCGAGATAGACCCCGAGCGGGACGAGCACCAGCGCGTACAGCGACGGACCGATGTCGCGGACCGCGGTGCCGACCCACGGCCGCCGAACCCCGTATCCGCGCCGGGCCGAGACGTCGAACGCGACGCAGAGCAGGCCGAAAAACGCGATGATGTAGAGCCCGGACCACTTGGTGCCGCACGCGAGCCCGAGCATGATGCCCGCGCCGAACCGCCACCAGCGCACCCCGAGCCGCGGACCGAGGTCGCTGACACCGATGCGGCCCTCCGCCCGCACCCGGGCCATCCGTTCCCGCACCTGGTCGCGGTCCACCACGAGACAACCCAGCGCCGCGACGGTGAACAGCGCCAGGAAGATGTCGAGCATGCCGAGCCGTGAGGAGACGAACGAGACACCGTCGACGATCATCAGGAGGCCGGCGATCGCGCCGACCAGGGTGGAACGGGTCATGCGCCGCACGATCCGGACCACGAGCAGGACCAGGATCGTCCCGGCGACCGCCGACGCGAACCGCCATCCCCACGCGTTGTAGCCGAAGATCGCCTCGCCCAGCGCGATCAACTGCTTGCCGACGGGGGGATGCACCACCAGGCCGTACCCGGGGTTGTCCTCGATCCCGCCGCCGGTGAGGACCTGCCACCCCTGGGGCGCGTAATGCTTCTCGTCGAACACGGGCGTACCCGCGTCGGTGGGATAGTTCAGCATCGTGAAGCGGGTGATCGCGGCGAGCGCGGTGATCACCAGCGTCACGACCCAACCTCGTCGCCGGTCCGTCGGACCGAAGTCCGGGTCGGGCGCGAGCGGCGCCGGACTGACGGTGCGGACGCTGCCGGACGGCGGCATCGGGCGCTCGTCCGTCAGTTGGGTCACGTGTCGATCGTAGGCTGTCCCTCATGACTGGTCGCCTCGTCCTTGCCGCAACTCCGATGGGCGACGTCGGTGACGCCTCCGAACGACTGCGCGCGGCGCTCGGCTCCGCCGAGGTCGTCGCCGCGGAGGACACCCGAAGGACCAAGTCCTTGGCCGCCGCGCTGGGGGTCACGATCACCGGACGGGTGGTCAGCTTCTACGACCAGGTCGAGGTCACCCGGCTGCCCGCGCTCGTCGCCGACATCGAGGAGGGGAAGACGGTGCTGCTGGTGACCGACGCCGGCATGCCGTCCGTCAGCGATCCCGGCTACCGACTGGTGGCGGCGTGCGTCGAGAAGAACCTGCCGGTGACCTGCCTGCCGGGCCCGTCGGCGGTCACCACCGCGCTCGCGCTGTCCGGTCTGCCGGTGGAACGGTTCTGCTTCGACGGGTTCCCTCCGCGCAAGCAGGGGCAGCGGCGGACCTGGTTCGCAGGACTCCGTACCGAGGCGCGTGCCTGCGTGTTCTTCGAGGCACCGCACCGACTGGCCGCGTGCCTGGCCGACGCCGTCGAGGTGCTCGGCGGCGAGCGGCGCGCCGCGGTGTGCCGGGAGCTGACCAAGACGTACGAGGAGGTGCGGCGCGGCACCCTCGCCGAACTGGCGGAATGGGCCGTCGACGGCGCGCGGGGCGAGATCACCGTCGTGCTCGAGGGTGCACAGCCGACGTCGGCGGATCCGGAGGATCTCGTCGCGGAGGTGGAACGACTGGTGGCCGACGGCGTCCGTCTCAAGGATGCGTGCGCACAGGTCGCCACGGAGACGTCGCCGGGAGTGTCCAAGCGGGAGTTGTACGAGACGGTCCTCGCGGCCCGGCGGGACTGAGGTCCACCGCCGGTCGCGGACACGTGGGTGCGGAACTGCGCACTACGGAACTGCGCACTACGGAACTGCGCACTGCCCCCGCCGACCCTCCGACGGGCCGCTACCTGTGGGTGGGAGCTTCGACCGAAGTCGAAGTCCCACCCGACAGGGTCGCGGCCGCATCGGCGGGGGCCGCACCCAACAGCACCATCAGGCCCACTGTCGCGGCGATGATCAGACCGGCAGCGACTGCGGGCGGCGTCTTGGCCGTCAATCTCGTCGCTCGTTCGATCATCTCGCGCTCCTTTCACCGTGGCGTGCACCGGCAGGGACTACCCCTCGTCTAACTCAGCCCCAACCGGCGACCGCGCCGCCGGCTCAGGGCCGTTGTGCGTCGATGTCGACTTTGCCCCGCTTCGGCCGACAGAAAAACCGACGGGTCCGCACCGGGGGCTATCATCGCAGTTCGCGGGTGGTGAGGAATTAATCCGCAGCGGAATTCCGCAGGCCTGCGGAAGCGGCAGACAGGTCGATTCGGTGGAACCGGTCGGAGACCGAGAGAGGGTGCGCGGACGATGACGTCCGAGACGGGACAGACTCCGGAGACGGAGCGGTCGGGCGCTCAGGCCCGACTGTTCTTCGCCGACCAGATGCGGTTGCTGTTCGCGACCGCCGGCGGTCCGCCACTCAAAAAGGTCGTCACCGAGGCGTCGACGCTGACCCGGTCCCTGGGAGGCGACAAGCCCGCCTCCGTCCAACGTGTGAGCGACTGGCGTTCGGGCAAGCGCATGCCCGCGACGTTCGAATCCGTCCGTCCGGTGCTGGCGGTGCTGATCCGGATGGCTCGGCCACTACACGGGGGACCGCCGCCGGCCGACGGGCTCTTCTCGATGCGCCAGTGGGAGACGTGGTGGCGGAGCGCGAACGCGGTCCAGCAGGGGCGCACCGCCGCTGCGGGGGCCGAGGCGTCGGCTCCGGCCCTGCCAGCCGGGGTGCGTCCCTACCGTGGTCTGGCGCCCTACCGCGAGAAGGACGAGCGGCTCTTCTTCGGGCGCCGCCACAGCGTGAGTGCCCTCGTCGACTCGGTGCTGTCGGCGCAGGGCCAGGGGCTGGTGGTCGTCACCGGCGCATCGGGTGTCGGCAAATCGTCGTTCGTGCAGGCCGGGCTGATCCCGGAACTGCGGGGGCACGACCGGGACGGCGGCCGCGCCTTCGCGCCCGTCGTCTTCGCCCCCGGCGCCCATCCGCTCGCGGCCCTGGTCGCCGCGGTCCCGGAACTCGGCGACTGCGTGGCCGAGCCCGACCACCAGCAGATCGAGTCGGCGCTCGCGCGAGCCGTGGACCGGATGCAGGCCAACCAGCTGCTGCTCGTCGTCGACCAGATCGAGGAACTGTTCACCCAGTGCACCGATCCGGACGAGCGGGCACGGTTCCTCACGATTCTGGACTTCGCGGCCACGGCACGGGCCGGCTCGGAGCCGTCGGAGACCGCGTCGGTGGTCGCGACGATGCGGTCCGACTTCTACGCGCAGGCCCTCGCGTACCCGGTGCTGGCGCGTGCGCTCGAACAGCGCAGCAAGGCGGTGTCGCCGCTGCTGCGCGAGGACGTCGTCGAGGTCATCACCCAGCCGGCGCGGATGATCGGGCTCAAACTGGAGCCCGGACTGGTCGACCTGATCCTCAACGACCTCGGGGTGCTGACCGCCGGTGAGGGCAGCGGCACTGTCCTGCCGCTCGTCTCGCACCTGCTCGACACGATGTGGGAGCGTCGACGCGGCGGCCAGCTGACGATCGCGAACTATCGCGCCACCGGGGGCGTGCTCGGGTCGATCGCCGCCGCCGCCGAACGAGCCTGGGAACAACTCGACGAACACGGCCGCGTCCTGGCCCGGGCGATCATGGTCCACCTCGTCTACGTCACCAGTACCGGCACCGACGTCAAGATCCGGCGGAGCCTGAGCCAGCTGGTGGCGTTCGAGAGCAACGACACCGGGGCCGGACGTCGCGTCATCGACCACTTCGTCAACGCGCGGGTCCTCGTGGTCGACGGCGACGACGTCGAACTCGTCCACGACGCGGTCATCGACACCTGGCCCCGGCTCAAGACGTGGATCCAGGAGGACCGCTCGTACTCGGCGCTGCGGCAGCAGGTCGAGACCGATGCCGTGCACTGGGAGCACGCCGACCGCAATCACAGCCTGCTCTACCACCGTGGCCGGCTCGACCTGCTCGCCGAGCACGCCGCGAACCGAGCGGACAGTGCCGCCGCGGCGGCACCGGGTGGGATCGCAGCGGTCGCGGCGTCGCTGACCCCTGCGGCCGAGGATTTCCTCGAGTTGTCGGAACGGCAGGTTCGTCGCCAGGCGTGGATGCAGCGGACCGTGATGGCTGCGCTGGCGTTCTCCACCGTCGTCGCCATCGTGATGGGTGCGATGGCGCTGGGGGCGAAGTCTCGCGCCGAAAGCGAAAGGAGCACCGCCCAGTTCCAGCAGGTGGTCGCCCTGGCGGACGCCGTGCGGGACACCGATCCGACCACCGCGGCCCAGTTGTCGCTCGCGGCGTGGCAGATGCGGCCCGACAATGCGGACGCGTTCACTCGCCTGGTCGCGACGGAGAACACGCCGATCTCCCGTTCGCTGCGCGGCCATTCCGGTCCGATCTACGGCGTCGCGATGTCCTCCGACGGGCGCACGCTGGCCACCGCGAGCGACGATCGCTCGGTGCGGTTGTGGGATTTCACGGACCGCTCCGCGCCGGTGCAACTCGGTGCCGAACTCACCGGGCCCGACCAGTACATGGCGTCGGTGTCGTTCAGCCGCGACGGTCGACTCCTGGCGGCGGGCAGCGGCGACGGTTCCCTGTGGATCTGGGACGTCACCGACCGCTCGGCGCCGCGTCCCCTGCTCTCGGGGCTGCGCACCGCGCCCGGTGCGGTGCACAACGTGCGTTTCAGTCCCGACGGGCGCCTTCTGGCGGCCCCGCACGACGACGGCTCCGTCACCCTGATCGACACGTCCGACCCGGATTCCGGAGTGTTCCCGATGTGGACTCTGCGCGGGCATTCCGGTGCCGTGCGGACGGTGTCGTTCCGGGACGACTCGGTGCTCGCGACGTCGAGCGACGATCGCACCGTCAAGGTGTGGGACATCGCCGATCCCTCCCGGCCGGTGCAGTTGGGGGCCGAGTTGTCGGGGTTCGACGACGTCGTGCACTCGGTGGCGTTCAGCCCGGACGGCCGAAATCTCGCGGCCAGCAGTGACGACGGGCTGATCCGGATGTTCGATGCGACCGACATCGCCGCGATTCGTCCGATCGGCACTCCCGTGCAGGCGCACACCGGCGGCATCTGGACCATCGCGTTCGCGGCCGACGGCGACACCCTCGCGAGCGCGTCGTGGGACGGGACCACCAAGCTGTGGTCGATGGATCCGTCCACCCGGACGCTGCACGAGTTGCGGCCGAGTCTCAGCGGCAACGGTGGCGGCGTCCCGGCTCTGGCCCTGTCACCGGACGGCGGCACGATCGTCACCGGCGGGCAGGATTCGCTGGTGCGGGTGTGGACATTGCCGGGCGGGACGGTGCCGGTGTCGGATTCGTCGATGACGTTGCCGTCGATGAGTCGTGACGGATCGTTGCTCGCGACCGCGGGCTACGACTCGGCGGTTCGGCTGTGGTCGGTGGACCGGGAGGGCCGGATCGAGCGGGCGGGAGTCATCGACGTGCCGCGCCCGTTGGGTGGCGCCAATGTCGCGGTGCTCTCCCCGGACGGTCGGATCCTCGCCACCACACAAACCTCGGGAGGGCACGTCCAGTTGTGGGACGTGCACGATCCGGCGCGGCCGGTGCCGATGGGGCCGCCGATCACGACGGCGACGCGGTTCACGTGGGAGATGGCGTTCAGTCCCGACGGCCGGACCCTGGTGCTCGGGGACGACGACTTCCGGGTCGCGCTGTGGAACATCGAGGACCCGACCGCGCCGGTGCGGGTGGGGTCGAGCCTGGCGGGCCCGCACAACCTGATCCGCAGTGCGGTGTTCGGTCCGACCGGGGACGTCCTCGTCGTGGCCAGCGCCGACGGCGACATCCACGCCTGGGACGTCACCGATCCGTCGGCGCCGGAACCTCGTCCGGTGGGGGAGGGCGGCCACGACGGCGGTGTGAACTCGCTCGCGTTCAGTCCGGACGGGTCCACGCTGGTCACCGCGAGCGACGACCACACCCTGCTGTTGTGGGACAGGAACGACGAGGGCGGCTTCACGCCGCGCACGACGGCGATGAGCGGGCACACCGGGACGGTCTACAGTGTCGCGTTCAGTGCGGACGGATCGCACGTCGTCAGCGGCAGCGACGACGGCTCGGTCCGGCTGTGGGGCGTCGACGGGGACACCGGCGGTGAGGCCGTCGGCGGTCCGTTGACCACGATCGGCACGGGACGCTGGCAGGTGATGTTCCTCCCGGGTTCCTCCGTGGTGATCGCGGGTGGAGGTGACGGCGTGCTGCGCACGTGGCGACTCGACGCGGACGTGGTCACCGCGCGGATCTGTTCGGCTACCGCCGAACTGACTCAGGACCGGCCGGCGCACTTCGAGATGCCGGAGTCCGGTCGGGGCGCGTGCGCGACGGCGTGAGCGTGACGATGCTCGACGCCTTGTCGAGGCATTCCTGCCACTCGGCGTCGGGATCGGAGTCGATGGTGATACCCCCGCCCACTCCGAGCGCGACGCGGCCGGACGCGTCGAATTCGACGGTGCGGATCGCGACGTTGAGTTCGAGTCCCGCGATCGGGCTGTGCATGCCGACCGTGCCGCAGTAGACGCCGCGAGGATCGGGTTCCCAGTCGCGGAGTAGTTGTCGGGCAGAGTGTTTGGGGCATCCGGTGACGGAGGCCGGGGGGAACGCGGCGTCGAGGAGTGTGGGGGTGTCGATCGTCTCGGGCACCGTGGCCGACACCGTGGAGACCAGGTGCCACACTCCGGGCGCCGGCTTGACCCGCAGCAGGTCGGTGACCCGCACCGAGCCCGGATCGGCGACCCTGCCCAGGTCGTTGCGGACCAGGTCGACGATCATCACGTTCTCGGCGACGTCCTTGGTCGAACGGCGAAGCGCGGCAGGGTCTTCGCTGAGCGGGAGGGTGCCCTTGATGGGGCTCGACGTGACGGTGCCGGAGCGTCGGGACAGGAACAGTTCCGGTGACAGTGACGCGACCGCGCCCCACGGTCCCTCGACGAATGCGGCCCGGCCGGGTCGGGTCTGTTCGACGGCGTCGGCGAAGAAGTCCACCGGGGCGCCCGTGCCGGTGCCGTGGAATCGCGCGCACACGCATGCCTGGTAGACGTCGCCGCGGGCGATGGCGTCGAGGCAGTCCTCGACGCCGCGACGGTGCGCGCGTCGATCCGGGGTGCGCCAGTCGATGTGCCACGGCCGAGGCGCCGTGTCGGTCTCGCGGACCGCTGCGGCCACATCGTCGGGGCAGGACATGTCGGTGAGGCTCTCGAACCACCAGCACCCCGAGCTGTCCAGCCGCAGAACGTGATCCGTCCAGCCTCCGGCAGCTGCCGGCAATGCACCCGATCGGTCCGGGTACGCGCGGTACCCGATCCAGCCGCCGCCGATGAGCGGTCCGGAGGGTAGCGGCGCGGGTGTTTCACGTGAGACGGACGCCGGGAGAGTGAACGCGGTCTCGGGCGGACAGGGGACTGCCTCCACGCTGGGGGCGATCACGGCGGCCGCGTCGAACCAGGTTCCGATCAGCCCGGCCGGCGGTGGAAGCTCCCGCGTGACAGCCCGCCGAGCCAGTGCGCGGAACACGGCGGCGGCACTGCCGCCGTGTCCGAGTCGCTCGATCCGCATCGGTCCAGCTTTCCATGTGGAACCGGCCGATCCGTCATCGGTCCGCGGTGATGCCGCCCCGGTCGGCACCCCCGCGGTGGCCGGTGTCTCACCGGGGGAGGGCCCGGCCACCCGGCGACAGCGACGCGTCGTCGGCGGCGGACTGCCCGGCGTGCCACCCGTTCGCGTCGACGGTCCGGGTCCGCGACGACCGGGTGGCCGGGAACAGCCGATCGAACTCGGCGTCGACCGCCTCGGTCCGTGCGGCGAGCACCGGCAGCAGGTCGTCGATCCGGACGTCGGCGTCCACCGCGGCCTCGGCGGTGGCCCGGCTGGCTGTCTCCTTGAGGCGCTGCCCGATGCGGACGGCGAACCCGAACAGGAAGGCCTTCCGGAACGACGTGGTGCGCGAGCCGCGTTTCCCGCGCGGTGACGACTCCTGCATCGCGCGGGTGGCCTGGACGAGCAGCGAGGTGAACAGCAGGTCCACCTGGTCGAGATCGAGGGCACCGCCGACGACCGTCGCGATGCCGAATCTGTCGAACCACACGGTGCGCACCCGGTTGGCGTCACCGATAGCGGTGAGCAGGTGCACCTTCTCCTCGACGTAGGGATTGTCGAGGTGGATGCGCCGGCTGCGCACGGCGAGGGAATCCGAGGCGGCCGCGTGCAACAGGGCCGTGCTGATCGCGTACCTCGTCATGAGTTCCTGCGCCTTGGCGGTGAAGGTCTCGGCTTCCTCCACGAACTCGGTGGCCTCCGCCTTGGCCAGCAGTCCTCGAACCTTGTTGAGCACCTTGGGATCAGCGGTCTCGTCGGCGGCTGTCGGTGCGGACTCGAGGCGGATCCGTGGCCACCTCGACGGCGGCACGCCCAGTTCGGTGACTCGAGGCAGCTCGAGCCACAGCAGTGTCATCGCCGTCGACTCGTTCTCGCCGAGATGCCACCCGGATGCGTCCAGCGCCGCACTGAATGCGGTGCTGTCGCAGTCGGCCGGGAGGCCGGCCGCGAACTTCACGGCAGCGGACTCCCGCTCCACGATCTGGTCGACCTGGGTGACCCAGGTGAGCGGCGCCCGCTCCGCGGCGCCGGTCACCCGGTAGTGGTACAGCAGTGTGGCGGCCGTGACTGCCGTCGAGTCCTTCCCGAGGGCACGCCGCGTCACGTGCATGACGTCGGCCGGCTGCCACCCACGCTCGTAGGCGTCCGACAGTGCGATCAGTAGGCCGGTGATGGAACGCTCCCGTGGTGGTGGGCACTCGAACCGCTCGAAGTCGTCGAACATGCCGTCATCGAAGGGACCCGAGTACGGATCCGCGAACGATCCGTCCTCGAAGTCGTCGACGTCCGCGAACTCGTCGGACATCGAGCCGGTCAGGTTTTCTCGAATGTATGTTCTATTGCTCCCCATGCGTGCGAGTGTGCACGAGGGGACCGACAACTTTCGTGGGCGCTACACCGCGGCTTCTTCCTCGACGTAGCGCGGGAACACGCCGACAGGCTTGGGGAGCGGCGTGCCTGCGGCGATGCGGGTCTCGACGTCGGCGAACGTGCGGGCGTCGGGGGCCTGGCCGAGCAGGTCGAGGATCTTCGCGGCGGAGTCCGGCATCACCGGCTGGACCAGGAGTCCGACGATGCGGACCACCTCGAGGGTCACGTACAGGACCGTCGCCATCCGGGCCGGATCGGTCTTGCGCAGGACCCACGGTTCCTGCTGCGAGAAGTAGCGGTTGGTCTCGCCCAGCACGTGCCAGATCGCCTCGAGGCCCAGGTGCAGTGCCTGCACGTCGAACTCGGCGCGGACCTTGGCGAGCAGTGCGTCGGCCTGCGCGAGCAGCGCCCGGTCGTCGTCGGTGAGTTCGCCCGGCGTCGGGACCTGCGCGTCGCAGTTCTTCGCGACCATCGACAGCGAGCGCTGCGCCAGGTTGCCCAGTTCGTTCGCCAGATCCGTGTTCATCCGGGTGACGATCGCCTCGTGGCTGTAGCTGCCGTCCTGGCCGTACGAGATCTCGCGCAGCAGGAAGAAGCGGACGGCGTCGAGGCCGTACTGCTCCACCATCGCGAGCGGGTCGACGACGTTGCCGACCGACTTCGACATCTTCTCGCCCTTGTTGTAGAGGAAGCCGTGCACGAAGACGCGCTCGGGCAACTCCACACCGGCCGACATCAGGAAGGCCGGCCAGTACACGGTGTGGAACCGGGTGATGTCCTTGCCGATGATGTGCAGGTTCGCCGGCCAGTAGCGCTCGAACTTCTCGGAATCGGTGTTCGGGAAGCCGGCGCCGGTGAGGTAGTTGGTGAGCGCGTCCACCCACACGTACATGACGTGCTCGGGGTCGCCCGGGACCGGGACACCCCAGTCGAACGTGGTGCGCGAGATCGACAGGTCCTTGAGCCCGCTCTTGACGAAGCTGAGGATCTCGTTGCGGCGCGTCGACGGCGCGATGAAGTCGGGGTTCTCCTCGTAGTGGGCGAGGAGACGGTCCTGGTACTTCGAGAGGCGGAACGTGTAGTTCGACTCCTCGGTCCACTCGACCGGCGTGCCGGTCTCGGTGGCGATGCGGGTGCCGTCCTCCTGGAGGGTCGTCTCCTCCTCCGAGAAGAACGCCTCGTCGCGCACCGAGTACCAGCCCGAGTACGTGTCGAGGTAGATGTCGCCGGACGCCTCCATCCGTTCCCAGATCGCCTTGCACGACTCGAAGTGGTCGGCGTCGGTGGTCCGGATGAACCGGTTGTACGAGATGTTCAGGACCTTGTCCATGGCCTGGAACACGTCCGAGTTACGCGTCGCGAGGTCGCGGACGTCGATGCCTTCCTTGGCCGCCGTCTGCTGCATCTTCAGGCCGTGCTCGTCCGTGCCGGTCATGAAGAACACGTCGAATCCGTCGAGACGCTTGAAGCGCGCGATCGCGTCGGACGAGATGTACTCGTAGGCGTGCCCGATGTGCGGGACGCCGTTCGGGTACGCGATGGCGGTCGTCAGATAGAACGGGGGCCGGGCGGGCGAGGCAGGCGAGGAGGACACAGTCATGGTGGCCATACTCTATCTACGTGAGCAAAGATCGTCCCGCCCCGGACCTGCCCGAGCCGCTTTTTCCACTCGTCGACGCGCACACGCACCTCGATGCCTGCGGCGGCACCGACGCGCCGAGCGTGCGGGCGATCGTCGACCGCGCGGCCTCGGTCGGGGTGGAGCGGGTCGTGACGGTGGCCGACGACCTGGCCGCCGCACAGTTCGCGGTCGACGCCGCGCACTGGGACGACCGGGTCTTCGCGGCCGTCGCGATCCACCCCACCCGGGCGAATGCTCTCGACGACGCCACCAGAGCGGAGATCGAGCGGCTGGCATCCGATCCCCGCGTCGTCGCGGTCGGCGAGACCGGCCTCGACCTGTACTGGCCCGGCAAGCTCGACGGCTGCGCGACACCCGAGGAGCAGGAGGAAGGCTTCCGCTGGCACATCGATCTCGCGAAGCGCCTCGGCAAGCCGCTGATGATCCACAACCGTGAGGCCGACACCGACCTGCTGCGGGTCCTCGACTCCGCGGGTGCCCCGGAGACGGTGATCTTCCACTGCTTCTCGTCCGACGCCACGATGGCACGGGCCTGCGTCGACGCCGGCTACGTGCTGAGCTTCTCCGGCACCGTCAGCTTCAAGAATGCGAAGGCGCTGCGGGAGGCCGCACTGCTGGTCCCGTCGGATCAGTTGCTGGTCGAGACGGATGCGCCGTATCTCACGCCGCATCCGTTCCGCGGTGCGCCCAACCAGTCGTACTGCCTGCCGTACACGCTGCGGGCGCTCGCCGAGGTGCGCGGCGAGGACCCCGTCGAACTGGCGAAGGCGTCGACCGCGACCGCCGAGCGGGTGTACCGCATCCCGGCCCGCGCCTGAGCCTCACCGCCCATTCCGGCCCGAGAAATGCGGGATCCCGCGCCGGTGCCCCAAGAATGGGCGCTCAGGCCGACGGCGGATTCTTCCGCGGCGTGATCCGCGCGTTCGGCAGCGGCGGCGCGGGCAGTCGCGGCACGTCGCCGGTGTAGCCGTCCACCGTGCCGAAGCGGTCCGATTCGGCCTGCCACGCGGCGCGGAACGCCTCGATCTCGTCGTGGCTGCGGCCGACGAAGTTCCACCACATCACGATGTCCTCGCCGAAGGGCGTACCGCCGAGCAGCACGACGCGGGCGGGTTCGCCGGTGAGGTTCGTCAGGGTCAGGTGGGATGCTCCGGTGCCGGCGTAGCCGAGGTCGGCGCGGGCGAGATCGACGCTGTCGACGGCCTCGAGCCGCACCGACCCGGTGTCGACGAGGACGCCGTGCTCGAACGCCGGATCGACGTCCAGTCGCACCGCGGCGTGAGGTTCGAGTGTCAGTTCCGCGCCGAGCAGGGGCGTGAAGGTGTGAACGGGCGACGTCGATCCGGCCAGCGAGCCGAGGAAGACACGCGCAGATCCACCGTCCAGATCCACGACCGGCGGCACGTGGTGCTCGAAGTTGCGGGGGGTGTCCCGGGCCCGGGCCGCGTCGGGCAGGGCGACCCACAGCTGGACGCCGTGCAGGGTCGTCGTCTCCGGCGTCGAGACCTCCGAATGGCAGATGCCGTGCCCGCCGGTCATGAGGTTGACCTCGCCGGGCCGAACCATCGCGTGCACGCCCTTGCTGTCGCGGTGCTCGATCTCGCCGGTGAACAGCCAGCTGACGGTCTGCAGCCCGGTGTGCGGGTGCGGTGCGACGTCCATGCCGCCGGTGCTTGCGACGTCGTCGGGGCCGTAGTGGTCGACGAAGCACCACGCGCCGATCAGCGACCGCTGTCGCTGCGGCAGTGTGCGGCGGACGCGCATCGCGCGCGGGCCGCCGAGCGGTACCTCGCGGGAGGAGATGACCTCGAGCAGGGGGCCTGCGGGTCCCGTGTCGGGGCCGTGCTCGCACTCGATCTCGACAGGATGGCGTTCGGCGTTGCTCATGCACCCACCCTTCCATGCGGTGTCGACACGCGCGGACGGGCATCGTCCCACTCGGGGGTCGTGATCGATTTGTGATTGACCAGCGGCGATTCCGAAATCGTTGTCGCAGTGTAGGTGCTGATCGACACGTGAAAGTTGCCAGATCACAGCCCCGCCGTTACCGTGCTGTGATCGAAACCTGTCGTCGGCCTTGGGACTTTTTGTGTCGCCTTTCGTTCGGATCAACACCACCAAGTCGCCCCTTCTCTACGTCGTGGTCGCCGCTCTCTTCGCGACCTTGCTCGTCGGTGGCGGCCTGGTCGTGACGCAGCACAAGACGGTCACCCTCGACGTCGACGGCGAGACGATCGCACTCAGCACGCTGCGGTCCGAGGTCGGATCGGTGCTGGACACCGCGGGCTACCCGATCGGTGAGCACGACGTCGTCGCGCCCGCTTCCGACGCGAAGTTGTCCGACGGCGACACCGTCGTCCTGCGTCGCGCCCGCGAGATCGTGCTGACGGTCGACGGCGAGCGTCGCACCGTGTGGTCGACGGCGTTGACCGTCGACGACGCGATGCGGCAACTGGCCCTCGCCGGGGACGCGTACGTGTCGGCGTCGCGCGGTCAGCGCATCCCGCTCGAGGGAGTCGAACTCGACGTCGTCAACGCCAAGGCCGTGAAGATCTCCGACGGCGGCGCGCCGCCGGCCGACGTCCGCGTCGCCGCCCCCACGGTGGGCGAGTTCCTGGCCGTGACGAACGCGGGACTCGAACAGGCCGACAGCGTGACGCCGGCACCGGAGACAGCGCTCGTCGACGGCCTGGAGATCGTCGTCACCCGCAACCGCACCGAGACCCGCACCGAGACCCAGCCGATCCAGGTCCCCGAGCACCGCGTCGACGATCCGGAACTCGAGCAGGGCAAGACGACCGTCGAGAACCCGGGTGCGGCGGGCGAGCGGACCGTGACGGTGACGGTGACGTCGGTCAACGGTGCGGAGACGCACCGGCAGGAACTGTCGTCCGAGGTGGTCCGCGAGGCGGCCCCCGCGGTCGTGCGGGTCGGTACCAAGCCCAAGCCGTCGGTGCCGTCGGTGGCCGGCGGTTCGGTGTGGGATGCGCTCGCGCAGTGCGAGGCCACGGGTAACTGGTCGATCAACAACGGCAACGGTTACTACGGCGGCCTCCAGTTCAGTCAGAGCACGTGGGCCGCGCACGGCGGCACGCAGTACGCGCCGACCGCCGACCGTGCGACCCGCGAACAGCAGATCGCGGTGGCCGAGAAGGTCCAGGCCTCGCAGGGCTGGGGTGCCTGGCCGTCGTGCACCAGCAAACTAGGTCTCCGGTAAGGAATCCCGATGTCGCCGCTGTCGAAGATCAACTCGAGTCGCTCACCCGTCCTGTACGGCGTGGTGGCCGCGACGCTCGTCACTCTCACGGCCGGTGGCGGCGTCGCCATCGCGCAGCACAAGACGGTGACCGTCGACGTCGACGGTGAACTGGTCAGTGTCGGCACGATGGCGTCCGACGTCAACGGTGCGCTCGCGGCGGCCGGGTACTCGCTCGGTGACCACGATGTGGTTGCGCCCGCGGCGGACTCGGATCTGAGTGACGGTGACACCGTGGTGCTGCGCCGCGGCCGCGAGGTCGTGCTCACGGTCGACGGTGAACCTCGCACCCTGTGGACGACGGCGCTCACCGTCGACGAGGCGCTGGACCAGTTCCGGCTGGCCGGCGACGTGCACGTGTCGGCGTCGCGGTCGCAGCGCCTGCCGCTCGACGGCGCGGATCTCGACGTGTTGAACCCGCGCACCGTGAAGCTGGTCGACGGCGCCGCCGACTCGGCCGACGTTCGGTTGGCCGCCCCCACGGTGGGTGAGTTCCTCGCCGCGCACGGCGCCCCGCTCGAGCAGGCCGACACCGTCGTGCCGGCCGCGGAGACCCCGCTCGCCGAAGGCATGGAGGTCACGGTGACCCGCGGGCGTGTCGAGACCCGTGTCGTCACCGAAGCGGTCGCGCCGCCGGAGGAGCGGATCGAGGACCCGACACTGAACATGAGCCGGACGGTCGTCGAGAACCCGGGTGTCGCAGGTGTCGCGGACGTCACGTACGAGGTCACCACCGTCAACGGCGTCGAGACGGTCCGCACGCCGGTCGGTTCGACCGTGACGACCCCGGCACAGCCGAAGGTGGTCCGCGTGGGTGCCAAGCCGGGCACCGAGGTGCCGCCGGTGCAGAACGGTGCGACGTGGGATGCGCTCGCGCAGTGCGAGGCCACGGGCAACTGGGCGATCAACACCGGCAACGGCTACTACGGCGGCGTCCAGTTCGATCAGAACACGTGGGAACGGCAGGGCGGCCTCAAGTACGCGCCCCGCGCGGACCTCGCGACCCGTGAGGAGCAGATCGCGATCGCGTCCCGCACGCAGGAGACGCAGGGCTGGGGTGCGTGGCCGTCGTGCACCAGCAGGCTGGGCCTGCGGTGATCGCAACCGGCGTGCGTTAGGTTCTTCAGGTGTCAGACGCCGTGCCGCCCCCCATCAGCCCACGAGGACAGGCCGCCCTCCTGGGCCCCGCCGAGGTCCGTGCACTCGCCGAAGAGTTCGGGGTGCGCCCCACCAAGCAGCTCGGTCAGAACTTCGTGCACGACGCCAACACGGTGCGCCGGATCGTCACGGTGGCAGGCGTCGGCCCGCAGGACACCGTCCTCGAGGTCGGTCCGGGCCTCGGGTCGCTGACGCTGGCCCTGCTCGACGTGGTCGACCGGGTGGTCGCCGTCGAGATCGACCCCAAGCTCGCCGCCCGACTGCCCGCGACGGTCGCCGATCGTGCGCCGGAACTCGCGGATCGACTCACGGTGGTCGGCGCCGATGCGATGCGGGTGATGCCCGAGGACGTTCCCGCGGAGCCCACCGCGGTCGTCGCGAACCTGCCCTACAACGTGGCCGTTCCGGTGCTGTTGCACCTGTTCGCCGAGTTCCCGAGTCTGCGCACCGCGCTGGTGATGGTGCAGGCCGAGGTGGCGGATCGTCTGGCGGCCGCCCCGGGCAACAAGGTGTACGGCGTACCGAGTGTGAAGGCCAACTTCTTCGGCACCGTCCGGCGCGCCGGTCACGTCGGCCGCGCGGTGTTCTGGCCGGTGCCGCAGGTGGAGTCCGGTCTGGTGCGAGTCGACCGCTACGAGGACGCGCCGTGGCCGATCGACGCCGACCATCGGCGCAAGGTCTTCGCAGTCATCGACGCCGCCTTCGCGCAGCGCCGGAAGACGCTGCGCGCGGCACTCGCCGGTTGGGCCGGTTCGCCGGCCGAGGCCGAGCGTCGTCTCGTCGCTGCCGGAATCGAGCCATCCACGCGCGGTGAGAAACTCGACGCGGCCGCGTTCGTGCGACTGGCGTCCGTGGAGCCCTGAGCAGTTTCACGCGAATACCGTTTCCAGGTAACGCGATTCACCTCAGTGAGTCGATGACCCGACCGGTCCGTTTCGTGGAAGCGGGCCGATCGGGGAGAATGCAACGGTGATTCGGCGTGTCCGGATCGCCGGGAATGTGCTCCCGGACGGGCGATTGCTTGAGGAATGTGGTTGTGAACAAGGGAATTCGGGCGGTAGTGCGGCGGTCCGGTGTGGTCGTGGTCGCGCTTGCGGCGTTGGCGGTGGCGGGATGCGGATCGTCGGTCGAGGGTAGTGCGGCAGCGGCCGACACCTCGTCCTCGGCGGCGGCGTCCTCGTCCTCGTCCTCGGCCCCGACGTCGGTCGCGGGCCAGGGCGCCGACGGCGGCGGTTCGGTGGACATCGACGTCGAGATCGGCGACTGCGTGCTGCTCGGCGGGACGACGGACGACGCGACCATCGACGAAGCGGTCTGCGGCAGTACGGGATCCAACTACCGGGTGGTCGCAAAGGCCGAGAAGAACGCGCAGTGCCCGTCGGACGTCGACCAGGTGTACTACGAAACCCGTTGGGGCAGTGAGCGTGGGGCGCTGTGCCTCGACATCGACTGGGTGATCGGCGGATGCATGACTCTGCCGGACGGTGAGGACGAACCGCAGCGCGTCGACTGCGACGACCCGACTGCGGAGAGCATCGAGCGGGCCGTCGAGGTCATCGAGGGCGCGACGGACGTCGAGCAGTGCTCGGAGGGCGGCTTCGTCCACGACGAGCGCCGATTCACGGTGTGCACCGAGACGGTGCGCGCGTAGCGCAGGTGCGTGACGGTCGGCCGGGTCCGAAGGGCCCGGCCGACCTCGTCCCCCGAAGTTCCCACTCGGAAACTCCCACCCGGAAATTCTCACTCAATGGGAGCGGGCATTCCGTGCGTTTCGCCGCGGGCTAACGTCCACTCCAGCGTGTGGCGGGCGTCACACCTGGGTGACTGGAGGGTGCGTGGGTAGCAGGACGAGGTTCGGTAAGAGCCTGACAGCAGTGATGGTGGCCGGTGCGTTGGCTCTCGCGGGCTGTGCGAGTTCGGAGAGCAGCGGCAGTGGCGAGAGCGGCGACACCCGGACCCCGCCCGCGGTGGGATTGGTGGGGGAGCAGGCCGGGGACCCGACTGGTTCGACGCCGCAGCTGACATTCAGCGTGCAGGCCCTCGCGGCCGTCCTGGACCCGGCGAAGACCGCGGCCCGCGGTGGTAGCGGCGGCGACGAGTTGGCGGCCGTCTACGACGTGCTGCTGCGCTACGACGGCGACACCAACGAGTACGAACCGCGACTGGCGGAGTCGTTGACGGGGAACGACGCCGGCACGGTGTGGACGCTGAAGCTGCGCCCGGGAGTGACGTTCAGTGACGGTACGCCGCTCGACGCGAACGCGGTGGTGGCCAGCATCGATCGCTACAACACCAACAAGGGCAACGGCGCCGCGGTGTGGCTCGAGGCTGTCGAATCGACCACCGCGGTGGATCCGCAGACGGTCGAGTTCCGTCTCCGCACGGCGTGGCCGACCTTCCCGTCGATGCTCGCACTCGGCCACGGCATGATCGTCGCCCCCGGTGCCGGTGAGGGCGAGGCCTTCAAGCCGATCGGCGCCGGCCCCTTCGTGATGGAGCGCTACGCGCCCAACGAGGAGCGGATGCTCACCGCGCGTGCCGACTACTGGAACGGCAAGCCGAAGGCCGACAAGCTGAAGTTCGTCGCGCTCAGCGGCTCCCGGGAAAACCTCGAGTCGATGAAGACCGACGGCATCGACATCGGCTTCCTGCGCGGTAACCCGCAGGCCATCTACGACACGATCGACGCCGGCTACCCCGGCTACTTCAGCATCCTCAACAGCGGTGGTGCCGAGTTGGTCAACAACCGCGAGGGACGTCCGGGCGCGGATGTCCGGGTGCGCCGGGCGATCGCGCTGGCGATCGATCCGGAACTGGTCGGTCAGCGCGGCGACAACGGTCTCGGGCTGCCCGGCAAGGCGATGTTCAACGACCTCTCCCGCTGGGCCACGGATGTGGACGGCGTGCCCTTCGACCCGGAGGCCGCCCGCAAGCTGCTCGACGAGGCGAAGGCCGACGGCTACGACGGCACGCTGAACTACATCGTGCTGCAGGAGCCGAGCGAGGCCGCGATCGGCATGGCCGTGCAGTCGCTGCTGCAGGCGGTCGGCTTCACGGTGAACATCATTAACGCCAACAACGCCGGTGACATCGTCAAGCAGGTGTACGTCCAGCGGGACTTCGACATGGCGCACGCCGGTATCGGCCTGTACGAGGCCATTCCGTTCCTGGGACTGCAGACCACCCTGGCCGGGAACTCCACGTCGAACTTCTCCGGATACTCGAATCCGCAGATGGACGCGCTGCTCGGGAAGCTGCAGGCGGCCGACGGCGACGATCAGATCCGCGGTGTGCTGGCCGAGATCCAGACGTTGTGGAACGAGACTGTTCCCAGCGTCCCGGTGAGCTCGGTGATGATCTACGTGGCGTGGCAGGAGAACGTCGGCGGCGTCGTGCCGACCGCGACGGGAATCATGCTGCTCGACAAGGCGGGTCGCAACTGACCCGATGACACGACGAGGCCCGGCGACCGTGGTGTGGTCGCCGGGCCTCGTGGTCGGTGCGTCTACGTCGACGGGCGGAACCGTCGCAGCCGCAGGCTGTTGCTGACGACGAACACACTCGAGAACGCCATCGCGGCACCGGCGAGCATCGGATTCAGCAGACCCGCCGCGGCCAGTGGGATCGCCGCCGCGTTGTAGGCGAAGGCCCAGAACAGGTTGCCCTTGATGGTGCGAAGAGTCCTGCGCGACAACTCGATCGCATCGGCCGCGGACCGCAGGTCGCCGCGGACTAGGGTGATGTCGCTGGCCTCGATCGCGACGTCGGTGCCGGTGCCCATCGCCAGGCCGAGGTCGGCTTGGGCGAGCGCTGCGGCGTCGTTGACGCCGTCGCCGACCATCGCGACGACCTTGCCGCGCGCCTGCAGGTCCTTGACCGCCTCGACCTTGTCGCCGGGCAGGACCTCGGCGATGACGGTGTCGATGCCGACCTGCGCGGCGACGGTGCGGGCCACCGTCTCGTTGTCGCCGGTGAGCAGCACCGGGGTCAGTCCCAGTTCCTTGAAGCGTCGGACCGCATCCGCGCTGGTGTCCTTGATCGCGTCGGCGACGACGAACACGGCGCGCGCCTGTCCGTCCCAGCCGGCTGCGATCGCGGTCTGCCCTCGCCGCTCGGCGTCCTGCTTGGCCTCCGCGAGGTCCGCCGGTAGATGCTGCGACCAGTCGGCGAGCAGGCTCTCGCGTCCGGCGACCACGGCGTGGCCGTCGACGATGCCCTGCACTCCCTTGCCTTCGACGTTGACGAAGTCCTCGACGCCGGGCAGCGTGCCGACGGTATCGGCGGCGCCGGCCGCGAGGGCCTGGGCGATCGGATGCTCGGACGCGTTCTCCAGCGCGCCCACCAGGCGCAGGGCCTGGTCCCGGTCGGTGCCGTCGGCGGTGACGACGTCGACGAGGGTCATCTTGCCGGTGGTGACGGTGCCGGTCTTGTCGAGCACGATGGTGTCGACGCCGCGGGTGGTCTCGAGGACCTCGGGTCCCTTGATGAGCACACCCAGTTGGGCACCGCGGCCGGTGCCGACCAGCAGTGCGGTCGGCGTCGCGAGGCCCAGGGCACACGGGCACGCGATGATGAGCACCGCGACGGCGGCAGTGAACGCCACCTGCAGCGGGTTGCCGGTGCCGATCCAGTAGCCCAGGGCGGCAACGGAAATCGCGATCGCGATGGGGACGAACACCCCAGAGATGCGGTCGGCGAGCCGCTGCACCTCGGCCTTGCCGTTCTGGGCGTCCTCGACGAGGGCTGCCATCTGCGCGAGTTGGGTGTCGCTGCCGATGCGGCGGGCCCGGACCACGAGGCGTCCACCCGCGTTGACGGTGGCGCCGACGACGTCGTCGCCGACGCCGACCTCGACGGGTACCGATTCGCCGGTGAGCATGCTCATGTCGACCGCGGAGCTGCCCTCGACGACGACACCGTCGGTGGCGATCTTCTCGCCGGGGCGGACGACGAATAGGTCGTCGACGCTCAACTGGTCTGCGGGGATGCGGGATTCGACCCCGTCACGGAGCACCGAGACTTCCTTGGCACCCAGCTCGAGGAGGGCCCGCAGCGCGGCGCCGGCGGTGCGCTTGGACTTGGCCTCGAAGTACCGGCCCGCGAGCACGAACGTGATGACCCCGGCCGCGACCTCGAGGTAGATGTTCGCGGCGCCGTCCATCCGGTTGATCGTCAGTTCGAACTCGTGCGTCATGCCGGGGGTGCCGGCGGTGCCGAAGAACAGCGCGTACAGCGACCACGCGAACGCGGCGAACGTGCCCAGCGAGATGAGGGTGTCCATCGTCGCGGCGCCGTGGCGCAGGTTGGTCCACGCAGCGCGGTGGAACGGCAGTCCCGCCCACACGATCACCGGTGCGGCCAGTGCCAGTGAGAGCCACTGCCAGTTGGTGAACTGCAGCGCCGGGATCATCGCCATCGCGATCACAGGAACCGACAGCACGGTCGAGACGATCAGCCGGGTGCGCAGCGCGGTGAGTTCGCGATCGTGAGGGTCCTCGCTGCCCGCGCCGTCGTCCGCCGCGGCGGGGGGAAGGGGCAGGGTCGCGGTGTACCCGGCGCTCTCCACGGCCGTGACGAGATCGTCGGTGCTGACCGAACCGTCGAAGGTCACCTTCGCCTTCTCGGTGGCGTAGTTGACGGTGGCGGTGACGCCCTCGATCTTGTTGAGCTTCTTCTCGACTCGTGCGGCGCACGAGGCGCACGTCATGCCGCCGATCGCGAGTTCGACGGTGCCGTCACGCGTGGTTGCGAGTTCGGTGGTGGTCATCAGTGCCCTCCTTCGTGTCCGTCGGGGCCGACCGGAACGGTGAACTCGGCGGTACGGACGCCTCCTTCGTGCTGGAAGTCGAGGTACAGCCGGTAGGTGCCGGGGCTCGGGGCCTGCGCGTGGAACGTGACGTCGGGTCCGGGGGCGGTGACCCCGTCCCCGGGTTCACCCTCCGGGTGGACGTGCAGGTAGGCGAGGTCGCCGGCGCGCAGTGCGACCAGATGGCCGTACGCGCCGAGGTAGGGGTCGAGGTCGGTGACCGGGACACCGTCTCGTGAGACCGTCAGTGCGAGCGGTCCGCCGGCGGTGGTGAGGTCACCGGTGAGGGTGACGGTGTAGCCGTCGACGCTCGCGGTGTCCGTCGCCGCGGGCAGCGGCGCCGGTTCCAGATCGCCCGCGACGTCGACGTTGCGGCCGAGGGTGAGTTGCGCGGGAGCGCCGGTGGCCTGGAAGTCCGCGAACACCCGGTAGGTGCCGCCGGTGGGCCAGGTCCAGTCGATCGTCCACGTGCCGTCGGCGCCGAGCGTGGGATGGACGTGCCGGAACTCGCTGGTGTCGGAGCGGACGACGATCAGATGGAGCTGCTTCTCGTGCAGGTCGTCGTACGCGGTGACCGGGGCGCCGTCGGCGTCCTCGATGCGGAAGCCGAGCGTGCCGGCCTCGCCGGCGCGGGTGGGCGAGGTGATCTCGCCGAGGGTGTAGCCGTCCTGCGAGACCTGCAGCCCCGCGGGGACTCCCGACGTCGATGTCGTGTCGGCGGCTGCGTGGCCGTCGGTGTGTGTGCTCGTCATGTCGATCGGGCTTCCCGTGACGGCGCCCACGCCGAGGGCAGCGGCGAAGACGACCGCGAGACCCCCGGCGTAGGCGATGAGCGTGGTGGACGTGCGCATCGGATGTCCTAGATCGGCTGTGCGGTGTAGCCGGCTTCCTCGACCGCGGCGGTGATCGCGGAGTCGGGGAGCGGGGCGGCGGAGGTGACCGTGAGGCGGCCCGACGCGAGATCGACGGTGACGTCGGAGACGCCGGCGATCTCGCCGACCTCCTCCTTCACCGAGGAGACGCAGTGTCCGCAGGTCATTCCGGTGACGGTGTACTCGGCGGTGCTCATGGTGATCTCCCTCTGTGTTACCACTACCCCGTGTGGGTATTGACGAACACTTCGAAAGGTACCCCCAGGGGGTATCGAGCGCAAGGTGTCGATTCGAGATGTAGGCCACTTCTGGGCCGAGTCGATGCGCATCGGCGCTGGTTGTGGTTGACTGATGTCGGTCGTAGTTTTTGTGTTTGTGATAGTCCACGCTCGCAAATCCTGAAGTTGCGGGCGGACGAGGTCTCTCCTGAGAGCGACGTAGCCGCCGAGTAACACCGGCCCGGGAACCCCTGACCTGGAGTTTCCCGAGTTTGCACTGTGTAAGAGGAGAGAAAGAAACATGGCAGAAGGCACCGTGAAGTGGTTCAACGCTGAAAAGGGCTTCGGCTTCATCGCGCCCGACGACGGCTCCGCCGACGTCTTCGTCCACTACTCGGCCATTCAGACCAACGGCTTCCGCACCCTGGAAGAGAACCAGCGCGTGCGCTTCGAGGTCGGCCAGGGCAACAAGGGCCCGCAGGCCACCGACGTCACCGCTGTCTGAGCTGACACGGATCTGTCCGGCTGAGCCGGACTGACGCCGAGGACGGGGCCCCACTCCTTCGGGAGTGGGGCCCCGTTCCGTGTGTCCGGGCCCGAATCGTCGCCTCGTCCCCGAATCGGAAGTATGGTTCGGCAACCGCGCCCGCGTGACGGAAGGACCGAGGTGACGCCCTACGAGCCCCGTGCACTCAGCGATCGAGCCGAGATCGGTGACGTGCTCCACCGCTACTACCGCGGCGTCGACCGGCGCGACTGGGGCCTGGTGCGGGAGTGTTTCTTCGACGACGCCCACAACGATTACGCCCCCTTCTACCAGGGCGGCGTCGACGAGTTCATGGACTTCCTCGGTGACCCCGCCGGCTTCGGACTGTTCGACCGGACATTCCACTTCGTGGGGAACATGCTGATCGACCTCGCCGGCGATACGGCCGACACCGAGACCTACGTGATGGCGCAGCACACCAGCGCAGCCGACGCCGGCAATCCCACCCGCAACTTCCTCACCGTGTGGCTGCGGTATCTCGACCGATTCGAGCGCCGCGACGGCCGGTGGGCCATCGCGGACCGGCGGATCGAGGTCGAGTGGATCCGCAACGACGTCGGCGGCAGTTGGATGGACGTGCCCGGTCAGGCGCCGCGGTAGCGCTCGGCGACCTGTGCGTGCCGTTCCGCCCTGCGCAGGCACTCGTCGCGCAGCTCGGGCGGGTCGAGCACGGTGAAGTCGACGTCGAACGCGCTGAGCCAGCGCGCGATGGACTGCAGTGAGTCGCCGCCCAGCGCCACCACGCAGCGGTCGTCCGGGGCGTCCTCGAGGGTGGCCCACGCGGCGTCCACCATCGGGGCGATCTCGTCGATCTCGGCGTGGAGCAGTACGCGCGCGCGGACCTGCGTGACGGCCCGGTCGACGCCGCGGGCCACGAATTCGGCGGCGCCCCCGGGCGGCAGTTCGCGGGGCGTGAATCTGGGCCCGGTCGGGATCTTGGGTTCCATTCGGTCGACCCGGAAGGAGCGCCAGTCGTCGCGCATCGTGTCCCACGCGACCAGGTACCAGCGCTGCCCGGACCGGACGAGCCGATGCGGCTCCACCTCGCGCCGGCTCTCGCTGCCGTCGTGGGTGCGGTAGTCGAACCTCAACCGCTCGTGGTTGTGGCACACGGACGCGATCGCCGACAGCACCGCGGCGTCGACGGCGCTCGGCGCCGGTTCCCGGTGCACGACGTCCACCTGCAGTGATTCGAGGCGGTGCCGCAGCCGCGACGGCATCACCTGCCGCAGCTTGGTCAGCGCCCGCAGTGACGAATCGCCGATCCCGACCACGGATCCGGTGGCACCGGACTGCAGGCCGAGCGCGACGGCGAGGACCTCGTCGTCGTCGAGCAGCAGGGGCGGCATCTCGGCGCCGGCACCGAGTCGGTAACCGCCCCCGACGCCCACCGTCGCATCCACCGGGTAGCCGATGCGACGCAGCTTGTCCACGTCGCGCCGGACGGTGCGTGGCGTGATGTCGAGCCGCTCCGCCAGTTCGTCACCGGACCAGTCCCGGCGGGTCTGGAGCAGGGACAGCAGTCGCAGCAGTCGTGCCGATGTTTCCCGCATGCGTTCGAGCATCCCATCGAAAGCGGACGGTAGGTGTCCGCAATTGCTCCTAGTTTCGTGGCGACAGGGAACGGGCCACTGACACCGGGAGGCAGGAACGATGCACGCGATGATCCGCACGGAGGCGTTGACCAAACGTTTCAAGCAGGGCAAGAACACGGTGGACGCGGTGGTGGGCGTCGAACTCGAGGTGGCCGACGGCGAGCTGGTGGCGCTGCTCGGACCCAACGGTGCGGGCAAGTCGACGACGCTCCGAATGCTGACCACGCTGTTGGCGCCGACGTCAGGTCGGGCGAGTGTCGCGGGCTTCGACGTCACCGTCGACCGCGACGAGGTCCGCCGCCGGATCGGGTATGTGGGGCAGGGCAGCGGGGCCGGCCACAACCAGCGGGTCCGGGACGAACTGGTGACGCAGGGGCAGTGCTACGGCATGGCGAAGGCGGCGTCGGGTGCCCGGGCGGACGAGCTCCTCGAGGCGCTGGAGCTCGCCGACCTGGCCGCGCGGAAGGTGAGCACGCTGTCGGGCGGTCAGCGGAGACGCCTCGACATCGCCCTCGGGCTCGTGCACCGGCCGCCGTTGCTGTTCCTCGACGAGCCGACCACCGGGATGGACCCGCAGAGCCGCGCCAACCTGTGGGAACACATCCTGCGGCTCCGGGCGCAGAGCGGCACGACGATCGTGCTCACGACGCACTACCTCGAGGAGGCCGACGCGATGGCCGAGCGGGTGATCGTGATCGACCGCGGCACGGTGATCGCCGACGACACCGCGACCGCCCTGAAGTCCGATCTCGCGGGGGACCTGCTGACCATCGGGCTCGACGACCCGGCGGCGGCGACCCGGGTCGCGGGGCTTGCGGAAACGCTGGTCACGGTCCGCGGCGTCGAGGTGGCCGGTGCCACCGTGCTGGTCCGGACGAGTCAGGGCGACGTGACCCTGCCGGAGCTGTTGCGGATCGCGGAGGGACACGGCCTGCGGGTCGCGACCGCGGAGATCACCCGCCCCACCCTCGACGACGTCTTCCTCGGCCTGACCGGACGCAGCCTGCGTGAGACGGCCGCCGCGTGAGCGCGTTCCCTTCCACACCACTCGACTTCCAGACCCGAGGAGACCTCTCATGACCGGCATCGTCCGCGACAGCAGCATCGTCATGGCGCGTGAACTGCGACCGACACTGCGCGACCCGGTGAGCGTCGTGTTCAGCCTCGCGCAGCCGCTGATCCTGCTCGCCCTGTTCGGCCCACTGCTGAAGGGCGTGCCCGGGATGGAGGAGGGCGTGTGGAACTGGTTCATCCCCGGTGTGCTGGTGATGATCGCGATCTTCGGCACCTCGATGACCGGCTCGAATCTGCTGATGGAGATGCAGCAGGGCTCGCACGAGCGGATGCTGGTGACGCCGGTGCACCGGTCCTCGTTGCTGATCGGGCGGGCGGCGAAGGAGATGGTTCCCCTTGCCGCGCAGGCCGTCCTGATCATCCTGGTGGCGCTGCCGCTGGGTCTGGACGTCGATCCGCTCGGTGCCCTGGTCGGCATCGTGTTGCTCGGGGTGTTCGGCGTGGGCCTCGGCGCCCTGTCCTACGCGCTCGCGCTGGCGGTGCGGGAGCAGGACTGGATGTTCTGGGTGGTGCAGCAGACGTTGATGTTCCCGATGCTGATCCTGTCGGGCACGATGCTGCCTCTCGACGACGCCCCGGGTTGGATGCGGGCACTCGTCGCGATCAACCCGCTCGGGTACGTCGTCGACGCCGAGCGCGCCCTGTTCGCGGGCGATCTCGCGTCGGGAGCGGTGCTTTCCGGGGTGGTCGCGGCAGTCACCGTCGCGGTCGTCGGACTGGGTGTCGGCGTCCGGTCCGTGCGATAGGCGGAAGTGGCGCCTGAGGTGCGTTTTCGTGACCCCGCGCCGAGCGCCTATTGTTGGAAATTGTGCTTTCCGTCGTCCCACGCCCCGTCACGGTCCGGGCCCCGTCCAAGGTCAACCTGCACCTTGCCGTCGGCGACCTGCGCGAGGACGGCTATCACGAACTCAGCACGGTCTTCCAGGCGCTCTCCCTCAGCGACGACCTCTCGGTGGTGCCCGCGGAGACCCTGACGGTCCGGGTGCGCGGAGAGGGCGCGGCGACGGTCCCGACCGACCACACGAACCTGGTGTGGAAGGCCGCCGAGTTGCTGGCCGCCGAGGCGGGGGTCGCACCCGACGTCGAGATCTCGATCGTCAAGGGCATCCCGGTCGCCGGCGGCATGGCGGGCGGCAGCGCCGACGCGGCCGCGGCGCTGGTGGCCCTCGACCAGCTGTGGGGTCTGGGTCTGAGCCGCGACGAGTTGAGCGGTTTCGCGGCACGCCTGGGCAGCGACGTCCCGTTCTCCCTGCACGGTGGGACCGCGGTCGGCACCGGGCGCGGCGAGAAGCTGCTGCCGGTGCTCTCACGCAACACGTTCCACTGGGTGCTGGCGCTCGCGAAGGGCGGGCTGTCGACGCCGACGGTGTTCCGCGAACTCGATCGGCTCCGCGCGGAGGGCGATCCGCCGCGGGTAGGTGACGTCGCGGACCTGATGCGCGCGCTCGCGACCGGTGACGCGGCCGCGTTGGCGCCACTGCTCGGCAACGACCTGCAGGCGGCGGCGCTGTCGCTGGCCCCCGATCTTCGTCGCACCCTGCGCGCCGGCGTCACCGCGGGCGCACTGGCCGGGATCGTGTCGGGTTCCGGCCCGACGTGCGCGTTCCTGTGCGAGGACGCCGACGCCGCGGTCGCGGTGGGGGCCGAACTCTCGGGTGCGGGAGTGTGCCGCACCGTACGCGTCGCGAGCGGGCCCGTCCCCGGCGCACGCGTGATCGATCCCGAGCCGGAAGAAGGCAGCCACTGATGGCGAATTTGATCAATCTCGAACAGGTTTCGAAGTCCTTCGGCGTCAAGCCGCTGCTCGACTCCGTCTCGCTCGGCGTGCAGGAGGGCGAGCGAATCGGCGTCGTCGGCCTCAACGGTGGCGGCAAGACCACGATGCTCGAGGTGCTCGCCGGTCTCGAGGAGCCCGACTCCGGCCGGGTCAGCCGGGTCGGCGGTCTGCGGATGGCGGTCGTCACCCAGCGCGGCGTCCTGCCCGAGGGCTCGACGGTCGGCGACGTGGTTCTCGGACCGCTCGGCGTCGCGGACCACGAGTGGGCGGGCGACGCGCGGATCCGCAGCATCCTCGCGGGGATCGGCATCGACAACCTCGGCCTGGACGCCAAGGTCGACGGACTCTCCGGTGGTGAGCGGCGGCGGGTGGCGCTGGCGGCAGCGCTGGTGCAGGATCTCGATCTGCTGGTGCTCGACGAGCCCACCAACCACCTCGACGTCGAGGGCGTGCAGTGGCTCGCCGAGCATCTCGTCGCGCGGCGTTCGGCGCTGGTCGTCGTCACCCACGATCGCTGGTTCCTCGACACCATCGCCAACCGCACGTGGGAAGTGGTGGGCGGCAAGGTCGAAAGCTACGAGGGTGGCTACAACGACTGGATCTTCGCCCGCGCCGAACGGTCCCGGCAGGCCGACGCCGCCGAGGAGCGCCGGCAGAACCTGGCGCGCAAGGAACTCGCGTGGCTGCGGCGCGGCCCGCAGGCCCGCACCTCCAAGCCCAAGTACCGGGTCGAGGCGGCCGAGGCGCTCATCGCCGATGTCCCCGCGCCACGCGACAGCATCGCGCTCGCATCGTTCGCGAAGCGGCGCCTGGGCCGGGTCGTCATCGAACTCGAGGACGCCAAGCTGACCACCCCGGACGGCCGCGAACTGGTCCACGACCTCACGTGGCGGCTCGCCCCGGGTGAGCGCGTCGGCCTGGTCGGCGTCAACGGCTCCGGCAAGACGACGCTGCTGCGCACCCTCGCGGGCGAACTGGAACCGGCGACCGGCAAGCGGATCCAGGGTCAGACGGTGAAGATCGGCTGGCTGCGCCAGGAACTCGACGACCTGCCCACCGACATGCGGGTGCTCGACGCCGTCAAGGATGTCGCGGAGCGGATCACGCTGGGCGACAAGGAGGTCTCGGCCGGCCAGCTCGCCGAGCGGCTCGGTTTCGCCCCGGCCCGTCAGCGCACCCCGGTCGGTGACCTGTCCGGTGGCGAGCGCCGTCGCCTGCAGCTGACCCGCGTGCTGATGGCCGAGCCGAACGTCCTGTTGCTCGACGAGCCCACCAACGACCTCGACATCGACACCCTGCAGCAGCTCGAGGATCTTCTCGACGGTTGGGCGGGCACGATGGTCGTCATCTCCCACGACCGGTACCTGATCGAGCGCATCTGCGACACCACGTGGGCGTTGTTCGGGGACGGCAAGCTGACCAACCTGCCCGGTGGGATCGAGGAGTACCTGCGGCGGCGCGCGGTGCTGGCACAGAAGCCGGAGAACGTGGCGCAGTCGGTGGCGTCCACGGCCGGGGCGTCCGGGCCGAAGGTGGCCCGGGACGGCGCCGCCGATCGGGCGGCCCGCAAGGAACTGTCCCGGCTCGAGCGGGCGGTCGCCAAGCTCGACGACCGCGAGGCGAAACTGCACGCCCAGCTCGCGGAGGCGGCCACCGATCCGGCGAAGCTGATGGCCCTCGACGCGGAGCTCAAGCAGGTGGTGGCCGAGAAGGAGGCCGCGGAGGAGCAGTGGATGGAGCTCGCGGCCGAGTTCGACTGAGGCGCGGCGATGTAGCTGCCCGGCAACGATAATCGCACTACGGACCCCAAAAGTCCGTGGTGACGGTTAGCCTGCACTTGTACCGTACGGGTTCGGGCGGAGGGCGGGCAGCGTGGATCTGGAGGCGATTGCCGAGATCAGTCGGCTCAAGTACCGGTACGTGCGTGCCCTCGACACCAAGTCGTGGGTCGACTTCGCGGACACCCTCCTGCCCGAGGCCACGGCCACGTACGCCGAGCATCTCCGATTCGATTCGCGGGATGCATTCGTATCGTTCCTGCAGGACACTCTCGGTCCGCACGTGATCACCGAGCACCACTGCGGCCATCCGGAGATCGACGTGCACGGGGACACCGCGACGGGGATCTGGTACCTGTCCGACACCGTCGTGGTGCCCGGCGACCAGATGATGATGCACGGCGCGGCCTTCTACCAGGACAGCTACCGGCGGGATGCCGCCGGCCGGTGGAAGATCGCGCAGACCTCGTACGAGCGCACCTACGAGTCGGTGTACTCGCTCGCGGACATGCCGAGTTTCCGCCTCACGTCGAACCGGTGGGCCCTGATCGGGTCGCCGCCGTCCGGAACGGCGTCCGGGATCGTGCCGTGACGGATCTTCCTGCCGCAGGGGCCCTGCCGTATCTCACGGTGCGCGGGGCGGTGCAGGCGATCGAGTGGTACCGAAAGGCGTTCGGTGCCCAGTTGGTGGGCGAACCGATCGTGATGGACGACGGCCGGATCGGGCACGCCGAACTACGACTGCAGTCCGGGATGATCTATCTGGCCGAGGAGTTCCCGGAGATGGGGCTCAGCGCACCGGAATCGGGTGCCACGTCGGTGAGTCTGATGCTGCCCGTCGACGACACCGACCTGGTGCTCGAACGTGCCCACGACGCCGGCGGCACGGTGGAGCGGTGGATCTCGGAGAACCACGGCCGCCGCAACGCGACGCTGATCGACCCGTTCGGGCATCGCTGGATGCTGTCCGGCCCGATCAAGGAGTGACGACTAGGGTTCGGCGTATGTCCGCCAAGCAGACCCGTGCGTCGTATCCGGACACCCGTAGCTGGATCCGAGCCATTCCCGGTGCATCGGCCACTGCCCCCACGACCGGTCTCCCCATGCCCGGCGCTGCGGCAGGCGCGGCGCTGCCCGCCGATCCGATGGCGCTGTTCGTGGACTGGCTCGAGGAGGCCGTCGAGGCCGGGGTGGTCGAACCGCACGTCGCGACGCTGTCGACGGTGGACGAGGCCGGCGCACCCGACGCCCGCACTCTGTTGCTGAAGGACGTCACTGAGGCCGGTTGGTGGTTCTCGTCGGACCGGCGTTCGCCCAAGGCGCGGCAGTTGGACGCTGATCCGGTTGCCGCGCTGACCTTCTACTGGCGGGAGCAGGGCCGTCAGGTGCGGGTGCGGGGTCCGGTCGTGCGCGGTGAGGCGGAGGTGAGCGCACGCGACTTCCGGGAACGGTCCGTGACGGCGCGTGCGGTGGCCGCGGCCAGTCGGCAGAGCGAGATCCTCACCGATGTCGGCGAGTACGACGCCGCGGTGCGGGCGTCGGTGGCCGAGGTGGAGGCCGATCCGTCCTACGTCGAGGACACCTGGCAGGCTTGGCGTCTGGTCCCGGAGACGGTGGAGTTCTGGCACGCCGATCCGGGCCGCCGGCACCTGCGGGTGCGGTACCGGCGCAGCCTGGAAGTCGAGGGCGTGGGCTGGGTCCGTGACGCGCTGTGGCCGTGAACCGATCGAGAAGAACATAAGGAGGTCCGGTGACGTCGTTCATCCAGACCCGGGTACACGGAAACGTCGCGGAGATCGTGCTCGATCGCCCGAGGGCACTCAACGCCTTGGATGCGAGCATGATCCGGGACATACATGCGGCACTGGTGCAGTGGCGGGACGACGACGCCATCGCGGCGGTGCTGGTGACCAGTTCGTCGGACCGGGCATTCTGCGCCGGTGGCGACATCAAGTCGGTGCGGCAGTCCGCACTGGACCGTGACCACAATGCCGTCCACAAGTTCTTCTCCACCGAGTACGAACTCAATGCGCTCATCGCGAACTATCCCAAGCCGTATGTTGCGCTGATCGACGGGCACGCGATGGGCGGCGGCCTCGGCATCTCGGTGCACGGGTCGGTGCGTGTGGTGACCGAGAAGGCCGTGCTCGCGATGCCCGAGACCGCGATCGGCTTCTTCCCCGATGTCGGGGCCAGCTACTTCCTGCCCCGGCTGACCGGCGCTACGGGCATGTACCTGGGCCTGACCGGTGCCCGCGCCTCCGCCGCCGATGCCGTCGTCACCGGACTGGCCACCCACTTCGTGCCCAGCGACAAGCTCGGCGCCCTCGCCGACGAGATCCGAGCCGGGAGCGGCGGGGATCTGGACGGCGTGCTCGCCCGCTACAGCGTCGACGCGCCGGCGTCGGAGCTGAAGGAGCAGCTCGGCGAGATCGACCGGGTCTTCGGGTCGGGCAGTGTCACCGACATGATCGCGCGGCTGACCGGCGACGACGAGTGGTCCAAGCAGACTCGTGAGGCGCTCACGACGCTGGCTCCCAGCAGCCTGTGGATCACCGCGGAGTTGGTGCGCCGGGGTGCGGGGCTGACGCTGCAGCAGTGCCTGGCGCTCGAACTGGTCCTCGGTGCCGAGGTCACCCGCAACGCCGACTTCGTCGAGGGTGTGCGCGCGGTGCTGGTCGACAAGGACCGCACGCCGTCGTGGAATCCGCCGTCGATCGACGACATCGATGCCGAGGCGATCGAGGCGTTGTTCACGGAGATCACGGCCGACCTGGCGGACTAGCTGCGGTCAGTGGGCTGCCGGCAGGTCGATCCGCAGCCGGGCGCCGCCGAGTGGACTGTCGGTCAGCTCGGCGGTGCCCCGGTGCAGCGCTGCCTGCTGCGCGATCAGGGCCAGCCCCAGCCCGGAGCCGTCGGGGTGCGCGGACACGCCTCGTGCGAAGCGCTCGAACGCCGTTGTCCGCTCGTCCTCCGGGACGCCGATGCCGTTGTCGTCGACGGTGATCGTGACTGCGTGCGTGGTCCCGGCGACGGTGATCTCGATGCGGTCGGCGCGCCCGTGCCGGTCGGCATTCGCGATCGCGTTCTCGAGCACCATCCGGAGACCCGACGGCAGCCCGCGCATCGGTAGCGTCGGCGGGGCGGTCAGTGTGATCGCCACGTGAGGCAGGCGTCGGGACGATTCCTGCACGCAGCGGTCCGCGAGCTCCACGAGATCGATGTCCTCGTGATCGGCGACGTCGGACAACTCGCCCACCGCCAGACTCTCGAGGTCGGTGAGGGTGGCATCGATCTGCCGTTCGGTGGCGCGTAGTTCGCAAAGGATCTCGGTGCGCTGTTCGTCGGTGAGCGGCATGGTCGCGAGTACCTCGAGATCGGTGCGCATCGAGGTGAGCGGCGTGCGCAGTTCGTGGGCGGAGACGGCCGCGAAGTCGCGGGCCGCGCCGAGTGCTTCCCGGGTCCGATTCTGGGCCTTGCCTATCCGGTCGAGCATGTGCCGGATCGCGTCGCCGAGTTCTTCCGCTTCGCGGGCACCGCGGATGTCGGGGAGCGCCGCGGGCAACTCGTCTCCCACCGTGTGGGTGGCGGCGGCGAGGCGCTGCAGTGGCCGTACCGCCCGCCCGGCGAGGAGCCAGCCGAGTCCGGCGGCGACCGCGATCGCGGCGGCGGCGACCGCGGCGACCTGCCACTGCTGTTCCCGGATGGCGCGGCTGAGTGCGTCCTCGGGAACCGACACGGCGACCACCTGGCCGACCGCTCCGCCGATCGGAACGTCCTTCGCCCGCACGGAGGTACCGTCGATCGTCGTCGTGCGGACCGGCTCGGGTTCGGTGGCCGTCACCGAGGGGACGGTGCCGACGTCGGGGGAACCCATCGCAGGGCTGGTCTCGCTCGCTGCGGTGACCTGCGAGGCGACACTGAGGGACACCGCGTCGAGGGTGCGGTCGAGTTGGTCGGATTCGTTGACGCGCAGGAACACTGCGAAAGCCGCCCCGATCGCGACGATGACGATGGCGGCGGCCAGTCCGGAGACCAGTGCGACCCGGGTCCGCAGCGACAGCGAGGATCGGCGGGCCGTCACGGCTGTTCCCGCAGCACGAAGCCGACACCGCGGACGGTGTGGAGTACTCGCGGCATTCCGTTCGCCTCCAGCTTCTTCCGCAGGTAGGTCACGAAGACGTCGACGACGTTGGTGTCGGCGTCGAAGTCGTAGCCCCATACCAACTCCAGCAGACGCACCCGGCTCAGCACGATGCCGGCGTTCTCCGCGAGCACCGCCAGCAGATCGAATTCCCGTTTCGTGAGTTCGACCCGCGTGCCGCCCATGTGGACCCGCCGTCCCGGCAGGTCCACCTCGAGCGGTCCCACCGTGATGGTGCCGGCGGGCGCCGGGGTGCGCGGTGCGCGGCGCAGCAGCGCTCGTAGCCGGGCCACCAGTTCGCCGAGCTCGAAGGGTTTGGTGAGGTAGTCGTCGGCGCCGGCCTCGAGTCCCGCGATCCGGTCGCCGACTGTGCTGCGCGCGCTGAGCACACAGATCGGGACGTCGTTGCCCATCGCCCGCAGTGCGGTCACGACACTGACCCCGTCGAGTCCAGGCATGTTGACGTCGAGAACGATCGCATCCGGGCACGACGCGGCGACTGCCCCCAACGCGGTGGCCCCGTCCGCCGCGGTCTCCAGTTGGAATCCGGACAGTCGGAGCCCCCGCGTGAGGGAGGACAGGACCTTGACGTCGTCGTCGACGAGCAGGATGCGGGCGTTATCGGTCACTCGATCCATAGTGCCCGTCCTCGAGGCGTGCTCAGCAGGCGCGCGCTGTGATCATCACCGCGTCGGTGCTGTCGGTGCTGTCGGTGCTGTCGGTCGGCTCCGCGACTGCGGGTGCGGGGTCGACCGAGATCGCCGCGGTCATCTCGGACGCGGGGATGGACTCCGTGGATGCGACGGCGTCGGTGCCGACGGTGCCGTTCTCGGCTCCCTCGTCCTTCAGCTTCTGGATCTCCTCGTCCGACAGGTTCTCGGTCGAGCAGGCTGCGGTGACTTCCGCGGCGGGAGTCGAGACGGCGACCGGTTCGCCGCCGGGAAGGGCGTTCTGTGCCCACGCGACGCCGGGGACGGCCAGGGCGCCGACCGCGGCGATGCTCGCGGCGGCGACGGCGACCTTGCGGCGGCTGACATTGCGGATGAGGGACTTGGTCATGGTCGGACTCCTCGTTCGGTGTCGGAGCCCCGGCGGCCCCGACACCGACCAAGCTACGAGCGCAGAACTCGGTATCCGTTGGCGAAGTCTTAGGGATTGGTGAGGGATTCACACCCCGCCGATTTCGAGTTCGGCGGCCAGCTCGCGCAGTGCCGGGAGCGGGTCGCCGGCCATCGGTAGCGCCTGGATCGCGACGTGGTCGGCTCCGGCATCGAGGTGTGCGGTGAGCCGCGGGGCGATCGTGGCCGCATCGCCGTGCGCGACCAGGGCGTCGATCACCCGGTCGCTGCCGCCGTCGTCGAGTTCCTCGGTTGGGAAACCGAGGCGCTCGAGGTTGCGGCGGTAGTTGCGCAGGTGCAGGTACGGGTTCTCGACGGCGTCGCGGCCGATCGTCCGAGCGGATTCGACGTCGGTGCTCAGCACAATCTTCTGCTCGGGCGCGAGCAGCGCGTCCGGGCCGAGGATCTCCCGTGCCTGCCGGGTGTGCTCCGGCGGCGTCAGGTACGGGTGGGCGCCGGCGGATCGGTCGGCAGCCAGTTTCAGGACCTTCGGGCCGAGTGCCGCAAGGACGCGCCGGTTCTTCGGGACGCCCGCGTCGTCGAGGACGTCGAGGTAGCGGACGAGGGCGTCGTACGGCTTCTCGACTCCCATGCCGGGCACCTCGGGGTGTCCGACGCCGATGCCGAGGACGAAGCGTCCGGGATGGCGGGACTCGATGCGCTGGTAGGACTTCGCGATCTCGTCGGCCGGGGCGGAGAAGATGTTGACGATGCCGGTTGCGACGGTGATCTTCTCGGTGCCGGCGATCAGATCCTCGATCACCTGCAGGTCGGCGGGCGGGGAGCCGCCGGCCCAGATCGCGCCGTAACCGAGTCGTTCGATCTCGGCGCCCACCTCGGGTTGCAGCCCGAAGGCGTGGCGCCAGACGCCGAACTTTCCGTACGAAGGGGTATCTGCCGTGTCGTGTGTGACCGCTGCCATACCGGGTCCAACCGGACCGGTCGGTGGATCATTCCGCTGTGATCGCCTTCGACTGCTGCGCGGACTGCTTCTGGATGCGCAGCCACACCGCGAAACCCCACAGCACGAAGCCCGCGTAGACGAGATACAGGATCGCGGACGGGTAGAAGCCGCCGCTGAAGAGCAGCGGCACGCCGACGGCATCGACCCCGATCCAGATCAGCCAGAACTCGGTCCAGCCGCGGGCCATGCCGTAGGTGGCGAGGATCGAGCCGGTGAAGATCCAGGCGTCGGGCCACGGGCCCCATGAGCCGAGCGCCTCGAACACCTTCGCGAACACGACGGTGCCGACGATCATCGTCGCGATCATCCCGACCCGCGCGCGAGTCGATGCCCAGTGGGGGAGCACCGCCTTGCCGGAGTCGTGCCGCGACTGCAGCCAGCGCGTCCAGCCGTACACGCTCACCGTGATGAACAGCAGCTGGCGGCCGGCCTGCCCGTACAGGTTGAGGTCCTGCGGGGTGTGGAACACGGCGCCCATGAAGACCGTGAACAGCAGCGCGTTGCCGATGATGCCCACTGGCCACGCCCACACGACGCGCTTCATCCCGCCGATCGCCGACGCGATACCGAACGCGTTCCCGATGATCTCGCGCCACAGGATGACGGCCCCGCCGAGGTGCAGTTCGGCGTCGAAGAGGGCGGTCAGGGGATTCACTGCACCAGTTCTACTCGCAGCGGTTCACGGGCTGTCAGGCGGTGGCCATTGCGGACTCCCGGACGGACTTCATGGCGCGCGTCCACGGCACCAGCTGGTCGAGGACCGGGGCGAGCGAGGCGGCCTGCAGTTCGGTCGGGGCGAAGGTGGAGAAGTTCTCGAAGTCGGTGAACAGCGAGAACATTCCGGTCTTCTGCACGTGTGCGACCTGGAGCTCGGAAAGCATGCCGCGCAGGTGCTCGACGGCCCGGACCCCGAAGGCGGAGCCGTAGCTGACGATGCCGGCGGCCTTGTTCGCGAACTCGGCATTCAGGTACGAGATGGCGTTCGCCAGTGCTGGCGTCACGGAGTGGTTGTACTCGCCGGTGACGAAGATGTAGCCGTCGAACTCGGCGATCTTGGCGGACCAGTTCTTGGTGTGCTCGTGCTGGTAGTTCTGCATGCCGGCGGGGTAGGGCTCGTCGAGGACCGGCAGGGCGTAGTCGGCGATGTCGACCAGTTCGTAGTCGGCGTCGCCGCGCTGCTGGGCCTGTGTCAGTACCCACTCGGCGACCTGGCGGTTGACGCGGCCGGGGCGGGTGGATCCGGTGATGACGGCGATCTTGAGCATGGATGTCTCCTCGGTTCGGCTCCGATCAATGTAGTTGACGATTCAACTACATTTGGATGACTCCATCGTGTGCCGATGTGGTTGAAATGTCAACCAGTCGCGGGGTGAGCTCGGCTACTGATCGCCGGCGGCGACGAGCGCCTCGAGCGTGAGCTCCGGCATCTCCTTCTGGATGTACTGCAGGCGCCACTTGTCGCTGAACAGTGCCAGCAGGACGCCGTCGGTGCGCGTGAACACCTCCACGCCGCGCTGACGGCCCAGCTCGACGGCGGACTCGGCATCGGTGCGGCGGCACAGGGCGTAGCCCAGCGGCTCCATCCGGGCCTCGACGTTGAACTCGGCCTTCATGCGGGCCGCAACCACCTCGAACTGCATGGGACCGACTGCCGCCATGACGGGGGACGCGTCGCCGCGGATGTCGTTGCGCAGGATCTGCACGACACCCTCGGACTCGAGCTGGTCGACGGCCCGGCGGAACTGCTTGTACTTGCTGGCGCTCTCGGCGCGCAGCACCGAGAAGTGCTCGGGCGCGAACGACGGGATCGGCGGGAACTCCACCTTCTTTTCGCTGAACAGCGTGTGGCCGGGCGCGAGTGCGTTGGCGTTGACCAGGCCGACGATGTCGCCGGGGTACGCGCTCTCGACCGTGTTGCGGTCGCGGCCGAACACCGTCAACGCGTACTTGGTGGTGAACGGCTTGCCGGTCTGGGCGTGCGTGACGACCATGCCGCGCTCGAACACTCCGGACACTACGCGCATGAACGCCAGGCGGTCGCGGTGCGCGGTGTCCATGCCGGCCTGCACCTTGAACACGACGGCACTGAACGGGTCGGTGACCTCGCGCGGCTTGTCGGTGATGTCCAGGCGCTCCCGCGGCGGCGGCGCGAGCGCGATGAGGGCGTCGAGGATCTGCCGGACACCGAAGTTGAGCATCGCGGACGCGAAGATCACCGGTGACGTCTGCCCGGCGAGGAACAGTTCCTGGTCGTGGTCCTGGCCGGTCGCGGAGAGCAGTTCGCTCTCCTCGGCGGCGGTCGCCCACTCGTCACCCTCGCGTTCGAGCGCCTGATCGGGCGTCATCCGCTCCTCGGGCGCGATCTTCGCGCCACCGGCGGTGCGGGTGAAGCGGACGTACTCGCTCGCGGTGCCGTCCTCGCCTCGCCGCAGCAGTCCGCGGAAGTCGCCGGCGATACCGACCGGCCAGTACAGCGGGGTCGGGGTGAGGTTGATGCGTTCGTCGATCTCGTCGAGCAGTTCCAGCGGGGTGCGACCCGGGCGGTCCCACTTGTTGATCACGGTGATGACCGGGATGCCGCGGTGACGGCACACCTGGAACAGCTTCAGGGTCTGCGGCTCGAGGCCCTTGGCGGCGTCGATGAGCATGACGGCCGCGTCGACGGCGGTCAGCACCCGGTAGGTGTCCTCGGAGAAGTCGGAGTGACCGGGCGTGTCGACGAGGTTGATGACGTTGATCTGGTCGTCGGGGGCCTCGTCGGAGTGGTAGTTGAACTGCAGGGCCGTCGACGACACCGAGATGCCGCGCGCCTTCTCCATCTCCATCCAGTCCGACACCGTGGCCTTGCGGCCGGCCTTGCCGTGCACGGCACCGGCCTCGGAGATCTTCTTCGCGTGCAACGCGAGGGCCTCGGTGAGCGTGGACTTACCGGCGTCGGGGTGTGCGATGACCGCGAACGTGCGACGTCGCGCGACCTCGGACTTCAGGGACTTGGGGACGGCTCCCGTGGTGGACGCCGTCTCGGCGGTGGTGAGCTCGGCCGAGTCGGGCGCGCTGTTCAACGGTGAACCTCTCGAGAGTCGGTATTCGGGCCGCTACCAGGGTACTCGGGAGGTGGCGGGCGGTAACAGGTCGGCACCGCTTGCGGATATACGTGTCGGGTACCGGGTGGTGCAGTCGTAATGTCCCGACAGGGACCGGCAGGAGTTTGCGATGAGCAAGTTCACCGACGAGATGTATGCCACGGCCGCGACGTGTGCGCAGGCCCTGATCACTGGTGAGCCCGACTCGCCGCTGCGCCAGGAGTGGGGCGAGGTCCACGCGATCGCGCGCCGCATGGCCGGCGCGCTCGCCGCCGCCGGGATCGGGCATGGAGACGCGATCGGGGTCCTCGCCGGGATGCCGGTCGACATCGCCCCGGCCTGTCAGGCGACCTGGATGCGGGGCGCGTCGGTGACGATGCTGCACCAGCCGACGCCGCGCACCGATCTGCAGGTGTGGGCGCAGGACACCGAGGCGATCATCTCGATGATCGAGGCGACTGCGGTGATCGTCGGGTCGCCATTCGAGGCGGCGGTCCCGTTACTCGTCGAGCGGGGGATCGGCGTCGTGACCATCGAACAGATGCGCGCGGGAACCGACATCGACCCGGTCGAGACGGCCGAGGACGACATTGCGTTGCAGCAGTTGACGTCCGGGTCCACGGGCTCGCCGAAGGCCGTGCAGCTCACGCACGGCAACTTCTACGCCAACGCCTACGCGATGATCGATCGAGTCAAGGTCAACCCCGACCGCGACGTCATGATCAGTTGGCTGCCACTGTTCCACGACATGGGCATGATCGGATTCCTCACCGTCCCGATGCAGATCGGTGCCACCACGGTCCAGATCACCCCGCTCGACTTCCTGAAATCGCCGCTGCTGTGGGCGGAGCTGATGGGGAAGTATCGTGGAACCGTCACCGCGGCACCGAACTTCGCGTATTCCCTGCTGGCCCGCAGGTTGGCGCAGGCTCCCGACCGCGAGTACGACCTGTCGAGCATGCGGTGTCTGCTCAACGGGGCCGAACCGGTCGACCCGGACACGATGATCGCGCTCACCGAGGCCGGCGCCCGATTCGGCCTCGATCCGTTGGCGCTGGCTCCGACGTACGGCATGGCCGAGGTGACGCTCGCGGTCTCGGTGCCCGAACCCGGGCAGGGCATGGTGCTCGACCGTATCGACCCGGACCTGCTCGAGGCCGGCGGAATGGCGGTGCGCTCCAACCGAAGCAACGCGCGGCCCCTCCCCACGCTCGGACCGCTGGTTCCCGGTCTCGAGGGTCGGGTGGTCGCACGGGACGGATTGGAACTGCCGCGCCGGGCCGTCGGCGTCATCGAACTGCGCGGAAAGTCAGTCACCCCAGGCTATCTCACCGTCGACGGCCCCGTGGCGACGCAGGACGCCGACGGCTGGATCAACACCGGCGACATCGGCTACTTCACCGAGGACGGGCTGGTCGTGGTCTGCGGTCGCGTCAAGGACGTCATCATCATGGGGGGTCGCAACATCTATCCCACCGACATCGAGCGTGCCGCCGGTTCGGTCGCGGGTGTGCGCCCCGGCAATGCGGTCGCGATCCGACTTGACGCCGGTGACAAGCGGGAGAGTTTCGCAGTTGCGGTGGAGACCAACGCAATCGACGATGAGGACGAGGTCAGACGCATCGAGCGGGAGGTCGCGCACGCCGTGGTCTCCGAGGTCGGCGTCCGCCCCCGCACCGTCGCGGTCCTGGGACCGGGGTCGATCCCGAAGACGTCGTCGGGCAAGCTGCGGCGGTCGAGTTCGATCAGTCTGCTCTGACGGACCGCTTTGCCGCACCGGGGGTGCTGTGCAATCCTGTCCGGACCGATCGGCAGGGGACCGGCCGGTGGGGGAATCGGCGCAGGGGGAACTGTTCGATGCTGGTGGACCAGGGGATTCTGCGTGCCTTCGCGCGCGAGACCGCGGAGACGTCGGAGACGATCGCGGGTACGGATCTGCGTGAACCGATCGTCTCGGGGACCGCCGGCATGCCGGGGTCGACCTCGGAGTGGGCGGCACGAATGGTGAGCGACTTCCTCTCGGCATCAGGGCGCACCCTCGCCGACGGTTACGGCGCACTCGCGGCGACGGCATCCGGCAACGCCGAGTCCTACGAAGTCTCCGACGAGGACTTCGCGTCGTCGGTCGAGAAGGTGCTGCCCGCATCATGATCCCGTCACGAACCCGCCTGTCGTCGTGGAACTTCGACGCTCTCGTTCCCGGACAACGGACGCTGCGGGAGCGCGGCGTCCGAGTGGAGGACGCCGCGGTGTCCATCGAGGGCCGGTGCAACGACCTGCCCGAGATCCGGGCGTGGGACGGCGTCGCGCAGGCCGCCGCGGCCGACGCATTCGGACGGGCGAAGCGGAAAGCCGCCGACGTCCACGATCTGGCGTCCGCCCTCGCCGATGCCATGGAACAGGGGTTCCATGCGTTGACTGCGGCCAAGAGCTCACTCCTGAACCGGGTTGCCGAACTCGAGGCGGGACCGTTCGAGGTGTCCGATCGTTGGGTGGTGACGCTGAAGCCGAGCGAGATGTCGGCGGAAGCGGCGGTCGAGTTGATCGCACAGCGGAATTCAGAGCAGCTGGATCTGAACCCGCTGGTGACGGCGGTCGGACGGGTCGATGACGAGTTGTCGGATGCGTTGCGTGCGGCGGCGGCGAAGCACGGGCACATCGAGCCCGAACTGGGGGTCTTCGAGACTGTTGCGGGCCTCGGTGAGCCGCAGTCGGACATTCCGATGAATGCCGGAATCCCGCTACTCGACTATCAGCAGCAGGAACGGGATCTCGACGCCGCCGTGACCGTCGCCCGCACCGAGTTGTCGGTCAACGATCAGGGTGAGAAGACGAAGACGGTTTTCATGCAGGACGGCGGCCGGAAGGTATTCACCGAGTCCAGCACCTTCGCCGGTTCGTGGCAGGAGCGTCCGATGCTGATCCAGGAGGACTTCGACCCCGACGGCACTCGCGTGGCGACCACGAAGACGTACGAGTCCGACACCGGCGGCAAGGTCACATCCATCACCTACGAGGACCGGACCCGCGTCGAGAGCACCGAGTACAGGGACGGCCGGGTGCGAACCATGGTCTACCCGGAAGGGAAGGAGCCGCAGGAGATCCCACCGGACAGCGAGTTCTTCACGCACCCGGTACTGACCACCGCCGGAGGCGCCCTGTCGGCCGTCGAAACACACACGGGCAACGCGATGAAGAATGCGATACCGCATGTCGCGGCCGATACCCTCGAGAACCTGCACTACGGAGCGAAATTCGGCGGACCGGCGCTCGCCGTCGGTACGGCACTCTGGGATGTCTATGCCGCGGACTCGCCGGAAGCGAAGTGCCAGGCGGCAATCGCTGGGGCCGCTGGGACCGCGGGTGGTTGGGCGGGTGGTGCCAGCATGGGTGCTGCTTTCGGGCCAGTGGGCGCTGCTGTGGGGGGTTCCGGTGGTGCATGGTTCTTTGGATGGTTGGGAACTGAGTTGGGGAAGGCGGTGTGCTACTGATGGATTCTCAACGGATCCGTGCGGGCTCCAATGTTCCGCCAGGCTGGGATTACTCGCGAAAGATGCGTTGGCTCTCAATCGCAGGTTTGGTGATGGCGGCATCCATGGCGCTGCTGTGGGCGTGGCAGACCGTCACCGCTGTTGCTGATAGCAGATTCGGATACCTCTGGTTCTATCTGCCCGCGTTTCTCGGAGTTGCGCTCATGTGCGTGCCAGGCATCGAGGTGATCAGCGCACGCATGAGAACCAGAGCCAGTCGTGCATCGATCGCGCGGGATTCGGGAGGAACGATCGTATCGGGGAACAGGCTGTCGACCTGGACCCTTCCGGGCTCCCTCCTCGCTGGCGCGGTTGCCTGTGTAGTCTTCTCCATCGGAATGTTCACCGGCGCTTACACATTTCCGATGACTTCCGGTCAACAGCTGTTCTTTCCCTGCGTTGTCGGAGCAATGGGATTGTGGTTCGTGATCTATGGCGCGCTCCTCGCGACCGGTCAGCTGCAGCATCCTTGCATCGTCTGCACGCCTGAGGAACTCAGGGTACGACGGGGAATCGAGACGCAGTCGGTCGCGTGGGACCGGATCGAGTCGCTGGAGGCAATCAGTCTCCTTGAGTACCAGCGAAACTCCGCGATCAGGATCAGTTTGAGAACGGGGGACAGTCCTTCGGTGGACAAGCACTACCGCGGCCCGTTCGCGAGTGTGCTGAAGTCGCCGCCGACGATCACGATCAAGGCTGACCAGTTCGATGTCGGTGCGGTGCCGTTGTACTGGTTCCTCCGCTACTACCTCGAGCATCCGGAGGACCGCCAGGAACTGGCCGACGGTCGTGCCGTCGACCGGCTCCTGGGCGGCGCTCTGACGGCCTGAATCAGGCTGCAGCGAGGACGGGTTCGACGATTCGCTCCGCGACGGCCCGGCGGATCGCGGTGGGGATCTGTGCCTCGTGGGCGCGTCTGGCTGCGACGGCGAGTCGGTCGGCGGTCTCGTTCAGCAGGTGCCCGTTGTGCCCGCGCACCCAGGAGAACCGCACGGATCGACCGGTCAGCGAGTGCCGGATCCGGTCGACGACCGCGATGGCCTCCCCGTCACGCGGCAGTGACCGAGCGGACGGCAGGACCCCGAGGTACTGCAGTGCGGCCCGACTGTCGGTGAGAATGTGGAGGCGACGGTCGGTGAACCGGTCGATCGCGAGTTCGATTGCAAGCAGCTCGCCCGTGACCACCGTCTTGACGTTCGGAACCATTCGCTGATGACGGCCGCCTTCTTCGCTCACGCAGGCCACGCCGACACCCCGGCGGCGTGACTTGGAGGCGTCGGTGGCGACGGTCAACTCCGGCAACGCCGCGATCCGCAGGCGTTCGAGTTCTTCGTGGGCAGCGGTCCGTGCGCCGGCGTCGGCATCGAGGGCGTCGAGGCCCGTCCGCGAGAGGTCTGCGACGGCGCCGCGCGCCACCCCGGCCATGGTGACCGACGGGAACGCGTCGAGGACGTAGGCAATCTCCTTGCGGAGGGTGTTGTCGGTGACGTGGAGCAGGATGGGCTCCGCGCCGGCGGCCGAGAGGTCGAGGAGGAACGAGAACGCGTCGAGCGCGGCCGCGAAGTACGACGCTTCGGTCGCGTCCTCGCGGATGAACAGGCGCGTGTGGGTTTCGGCGTCCGACTGCCACACGGCGACTGCGCGGGCGACGCCGCCGTCGAGGCCGCGGTTCTTGCGGGCGTGAATCACAGCAAGCAAGGGCTTCTCCTTACGTTCGGGAACACGAACAGAATGCCCGGCCGGTACGACAAATTGCGGTCAACCTTTGATAATCGGGGTTATCGCCCAGTTCATTGCGGCAACTGTCTGGAAGATCGGTCGGATCGGATAGATTGCGTCAGGCGGCCGTCGATCGGGCCGGCTCGAGGCGAGGTGGGGGGAGTCCGACGCATGCGTCAGTCCGAACAGTCACCCCTGCTTCTCACCCGGCCGGACATCGCGAAGCTGGCGAAGGTGCGGCGTGCGGTCGTCTCCGCGTGGGCACGGCGCTACTGCGGTGAGGATCGCCCCTTCCCTCGGCCGACAGTCGTCGACGGCATCCTGGACAAGTTCGACGCAGACGAGGTTGTCGAGTGGCTGCGGTCTCGAGGGCTCGGCAACAACAGTTCCTTTGCCGAGGACGTCGCGATCCACGCCGCGCTCGACCACGGGACCTCGCTGCACCCGCATGCCGTGATCGACGGTGTGACGGCTCTGCTGGCGGTCAAGACGATGCTGGGGGAGTCGCTCGGTGAGCTGACTCCGGACGACCTGCTCGACGAGGTGGAGGAACTCGATCCGGACAACGAGTTCCTCTGCGACGAGATCGCGGCACTGGGTGAGGAACTCGGGACCTTTGCGCGGTACACCGATCGGATGTCCGACGCGGCGTTCACCGCGGTGGATGCGTTCGAGTCCGTGATGGCGCGCCGGTTCCGGATGCAGCGCCCCGAACTGTCCGACACGGCGCTGACCCCTGCCGCGTTGTCGCTGTGCGCACGGGTGAGTGTGGCTCTCGCGGACGACCACGACACGCTGTTCGTGGACCCGGCGCCGACGAGCACCGACTTGCTGGTCGCAGTGCGGGCCGCATTGCCCGAGTACGCGGAGCCGACGGTCATGACCGGAGCGTCGTCCGTTCCGGCGGCGCGCCTGGCGCTGCGGCGGCTGGCGGCGCACGGGTTGCGGCGCGAGAGTCCGCCGGAGGGTGGGTTCGGTGCCGACTTCAGCGTCGGCCGTCCTGCGGTCTTTCTCACCCAGTACCCGTCGGCGTCCACGATCGACTATTCGGATGTCGACGTCCTCGCGGAGATCGAGAACATCTCGTTGCAGATGGGTCCGGGTCAGTGCGCGGTGATCATCGGTCCGGCGGCGACGTTAGTCGACCCGCTTCGTGATCGCGACGCCGATTCGGTGCGCTCGGACCTGCTGCGCTCGGGCCACCTGCGGGCTGTCATCCGGCTGTCGGAGGGACTGCTGCCGGCCCGCCCAGGGACGTCGATGGCGTTGTGGGTGTTGGGTGCGCAGGACGGCACCATCTCGGTCGCAGAACGGCACACGGTGCTGGCCGATCTCAGCGCAGTCGAGCTCGCGGACGACGTCGTCGACGGCGTGATCGCGGACGTGGCTGCCGCGATGGGTACGTGGAAATCGGTGCGCGCCCATGCGTTTCGGTTCAGTCACGTCCACAAGATTGCGGAACTGCTGGCGACCGGCGGCGTGCTCACCGCGAAGCCGAAGGTGCACCGCCCTCGGGTCGATGCCGGTGAGGCCGCGGCCCGCGTGCTCGAGCTGGTGGGCGCCATCGACGCGGCTGAGGTTGCCGGCGGTGGACTCGATCTGTGGGTGGAGTACCGAGCGGCGAAGGACCAGCAGTTCCAGACGGCCGGCGAACTTGCAGCCGCGAAGGAACTCCGAGTGCTGTCGGGCAACCGGATCGACGCCGTCGACATCGAAGCAGACGGTGCGGTGCCGGTCATCGGTGCCGACGAGGTCCTCGGTCGCTGCGAGATCGGGTCACGGGGCATCGACCGTCTGACGTTCGTCACCGACTATCCCAGTGGCCGCTACACCGAGCCGGGAGACATCGTCTTCTGCACCAGCCCGTCGTTCGGGGTGATCGTCGATGTCGAGGGCTCATCGGTGGCGATGTGGCCGGCGCGGATCCTCCGGATCGCGGATTCGGCCGCATCCGGGCTGATCCCGGAACTTGTTGCGCGGCATCTGCAGAGCCGCGGGGTGGGGGCCAAACCGCCGGGGGCGATCCGCAGCGGATCGGCGTGGAAGACGTGGGAGATCCCGCGAGTGCAGGCCGACCAGGTGGGTGTGGTCACCGCCGCCCTCGCCGACCTCCGGGAGCGTCGGGCAGCTGCTCGACGACTGCTGCACACCATCGACGACTTGACCATCACACTGGTGGACGGCGTGGCGCACGGAGCGCTCACCGTCGCACCGGCACCACCGACCGTCCCAGAGAAAGGCTGACGATGCCACCGAGGAAGAAGGCCGCGGTCTCCGCGCCGTCGACGATGAAGGAACTCAAGGACACACTGTGGAAGGCCGCGGACAAGCTGCGCGGCTCCATGGATGCCTCGCAGTACAAGGACGTGATCCTCGGACTGGTGTTCCTCAAGTACGTCTCCGACGCGTTCGACGAGCGCCGTGAGCAGATCCGGGAGGAACTGATCGCGGAGGGGATGAACGACGAGCAGATCGGGACGCTCATCGACGACGAGGACGAATACCTCGGCAGCAGTGTCTTCTGGGTGCCGGAGTCGGCGCGTTGGTTGCATCTCGCGCAGAACGCCAAGGGCATCCAGGAGGCCGTCGGTGTCGAGGGTCGGACGGTCGGTCAGCTCATCGACGGTGCGATGCAGGAGCTGATGAAGGCCAATTCCACTCTCGCAGGCACGCTTCCGATGATCTTCAACCGGGAGAGTGTCGACCAGCGCCGGCTCGGTGAGCTGATCGACCTGTTCGGTGACACCCGCTTCACCGGGCACGGCGCCACGAAGGCGCGGGACCTGCTGGGCGAGGTGTACGAGTACTTCCTCGAGAAGTTCGCGCGTGCGGAGGGCAAGCGCGGTGGCGAGTTCTACACGCCCGCCGGTGTGGTGCGGGTGCTGGTCGAGATGCTCGAGCCGTACAGCGGTCGCGTGTACGACCCGGCTTGTGGTTCGGGTGGCATGTTCGTGCAGACCGAGAAGTTCGTGGAGCGGCACGGCGGCAACCCCACCGAGGTGGCGGTGTACGGCCAGGAACTCAACGAGCGCACGTGGCGGATGGCGAAGATGAACCTCGCGATCCACGGCATCACCGGCAACCTCGGGGACCGCTGGGAAGACACTTTCGCCCACGACAAGCATCCGGATCTGTTGGCGGACTTCATTCTTGCCAATCCGCCGTTCAACATCAAGGACTGGACCCGCAAGGAGGACGATAAGCGCTGGAAGTTCGGTGTTCCGCCGGCGGGCAACGCGAACTACGCGTGGATCCAGCACATCATCTCGAAGCTCGCCGAGCGCGGCAGCGCCGGCGTCGTCATGGCCAACGGTTCGATGTCGTCGAATTCCGGTGGCGAGGGCGAGATTCGGGCACAGTTGGTGGAGGCGGACCTGGTCTCGTGCATGATCGCGCTGCCGACACAATTGTTCCGTAGCACCGGTATCCCGGTGTGCGTGTGGTTCTTCGCGAAGGACAAGGCTGTCGGCCCCAAGGGCAAGATCGACCGCCAAGGTCAGGTGCTGTTCATCGACGCCCGCAGCATGGGCTACATGGTCGACCGCGCCGAGCGGGCACTGAGCGACGACGACATCGCCAAGATCGCCGGCACGTTCCACGCTTGGCGCGGAACGGAATCCGCTTCAGGTTCTGTCTACGAGGATGAGGCGGGCTTCTGCTACTCGGCCACCCTCGCCGAAATCAAGGAAGCCGACTACGCACTCACACCCGGCCGCTACGTCGGTGCTGCGCCGATTGAGGACGATGGCGAGCCGATCGCGGAGAAGCTGGAGCGGCTGACCAAGGAACTGTACGAGCAGTTCGACAAATCGGCGCGGTTGCAGGAAGTCGTGCGCGAGCAGTTGGGGAGGGTTTTGTGAGCCTAGGGATGCGCCATCTCGCCGAGCCTTCCCGAGCGGGGTGGTCCATCGAACCGCTGGCGAATTTTGTCGAGAGAATCACCTACGGCTTCACCAATCCGATGCCGACGACCGGTGAAGGCCCGTATTTGGTGACAGCGAAAGATATTCACGACGGCGCCATCGACTATTCGACTGCGCGACATACCTCAATTGACGCCTATTCCAACCTGCTCACGGAGAAGAGTCGGCCGCGCGTAGGTGATGTTCTTCTGACTAAGGACGGCAGCATAGGCCGAGTTGCGGTGTGTGATCGTGAGATGGTTTGCATCAACCAGTCCGTTGCCACCATGCGCCCGAACGAACGCATCAGTTCTGACTTTCTGTCATACCTGCTTCAGGCGCCGCACTACCAGAAGTTGATGGAAAACGATTCCGACGGATCGACCATCAAGCACATATACATTACACGTGTCGGCAAGATGTCAGTTAGCGTGCCGCCGATCGCCGAACAATCCGCTATTGCCGAAGTCCTCGGAGCCCTCGATGATAAGATCGCCGCGAACCGCAAGCTCGCGGAGACGATCGATTCTCTCGCAGATGCGCATTTCACGCGACTGACGAAGTCCAACTCTGAGCCCGCGGGGTCTGGCAGATCTGTCGGCTTTTCTGAGACGACAATTGGTGAATTGGCTGGGATGGGTGGTCTTCTTTTCAGTGATGGCTACCGGACTAAGAGTAGTGAGCTGAGGGAAAATGGCTTCCGAATCATTCGGGTTGCGGACATCGTTGGGGGGGAGGTAGCGGCTGAGGGGTCCGACTTCGTGTCGGCAGACCGCCGCTCGTCGATTGGGGCGAAAGCTGGTGAGCCCGGCGACATTCTCCTGACGACTAAGGGAACGGTTGGCCGGATCGCAGTGTACGAGGGAGGCGGCGACGAGGTGGTCTACAGTCCGCAGATCTGCTTCTTCCGTGTACGTGAGAATGCCGAGATCGAGCGGACGTACTTGCGGCGATGGCTGGCCTCGGACGAATTTCGGCGACAGGCGCTGTACCTCAAGTCGAATACTGACATGGCGGACTACATAAACCTCGCCGACATGCGATCGCTGAAGTTGAATCTGCCCGCAATCTCGAGGCAGCGCGAACTTGCCCGAACGCTAGAGCCGTTGGACTCACTGCTTGCGTCGTCCAGGAAGGAATCCCGCACCCTCGCCGCCACTCGCGACGCCTTGCTCCCACGTCTGATGTCCGGGGAACTCCGTGTCCGTGATGCGGAGCGTCAGGTCGAAGCGGTGCTGTGAGGGACGGGACTGGATTGGATGCGGGGCAGCCCGGGATCGTCGAATTCGGTGCCCCGCAGGTGATCGCGGATCTCGACCAGGAAGCCTGGGCGCACCTGCGGTCGCTGGTCGAGCGGATCGAAACGCATTGGCCGGCTGATGGATCGAACTTCCGGGTCCAGTGGAACCGTGAAGACGCACCCGATCCGATCGTGGACGAGATCGTGACTTTCCTCCATGACCACCAGTTGATCGGCCCCGATGGCCTCGAAGGGAAGTGGGTGGTCGATCAACTGAACCTGATGGGCATGCGGAATCTTGCCCTGCGGCTCGGTCCGACCGAGGTTCTCGGGATGATCGCCAACACTATTGGCGTCGGTCGCCCATCGGAGCGGGCGACCCGCGACGCACTGGAGTCTGGAATGCTGCCGCCGCTCCTGGAACGATTGCTCGACTTCCAACCAGTCGGTGAGCAGTAGGCGGCCGCCGCATTCGCTGCTGAAGAACGGGGGGACAGGCAATGATGGATCGCGCTACTCGCGTACCGGAAGACGCCCTGGCGGCGCTGAACCCGCAGGATGTCGCTGAGTTGCGGATGCTCGTCGAACGAATTCGACTGCACGAAGGTGAATTCGGATACGTGAAGCGTTCGGAGCCGACCCGGGCTGGCGTGTTGGGGTTCGGCTACACCGTCGAGGATCCGTTGGTCACCGAATCGGTGCAGTGGCTTCACACCCACCGGTTGTTGGAACCCGCGTTCGTCGGACTCGCGAAACCAGCTGTCGAGCGACTGCCGGAGCGCGGAGATGTCGGCCCGGTGGTGGCAGGCTTCGATGTCGCCGAGGTGCTGGGATTGATGACGAGACTGGTTCTCGCTGATCGATTCTGCGAGGGTGCGCTCGTCGGCGTCTTCGACAATGGCACGATGCCGGCACTGTTCGATCGTCTACTCGTTCTGGCCACTGAGTTGTAGTCGTGGCACCTGTCCGAACCGTCGGTGGCACCTGTCACAATCACGTCAGAATCGGCGGGCACCCAGCCTGTCCCTGCACCGCACCAGGAAGATGATGAACGCCGTAACCCCGTACCTTCGTGTCATTGCCGGACTCTTCGCCGGCGTCGCGACCTGGCTGGCGATCGTCAGCCTCGTGCAACTCGACTTCGGCTCCGTCGCGATCTTCCTGATCATGGCGGCGGGCCTGTGGTACCTCGCCATCGGAAGACCGATCCGCGATCACTTCGCGCGGATCAAGGCCGAGAAGGACGCCCTGGCCGCCCGCGCCCAGGCCGGGCACGAGGCGTTCCTCGCCGGCGATACGTCCGCGGCCTTCGCGCCGCCGCCGGAGGCGCCGGCGAAGAAGCCTGTCCGTCGGGGTGTCGTCATCGCATCCGCATTCGCTGCTGTGTTCGTCCTGATCGGGATCATCGGTGACATCAGCGATGGACTCGACCCTGACTCGTCGACGGAGGACACCACCAAGACGTCCGCGACACCGGTTCCGGCGCCTGCGGCACCTGCACCGCCCGCAGCACCCGCCGTGCAGGCACCGCTTGCCCAGCAACCGACTTCGGCCGCATCGGCCGGTACCGGTACGGCGCAAGCGTTGATGCCGAACGTGATGTGCATGAACCTGCAGAAGGCGCAGGACACGATCCAGGAGGCCGGCGTTTACTACTCGCAGAGCGAGGACGCGACAGGCAAGGGGCGCATGCAGATCTCGGACCGCAACTGGGTGGTCGTGGCACAGAATCCCGCAGCCGGTGCCCCGATCTCCGAGGGTGACGCGATGCTGTCGGTCGTCAAGCAGGGGGAACCCGGAGACTGTTCCTGACACGCTCCGGCGTGCGTGAAACTGAAACAAAGGATTGAGGATTGACCAGTTCGGTAGACGATCTGAATGCACTGCTGGATCGGGCCCGGTCTGCCGCTCGGGCATTGACCGACGAACTCGAGTTCGCGCTCGCACTCGTCGCGGAAGAGGAATCCCTGGAGGTGAATCTCCAGCCGCGCGTACTGGCCTGGAACCGCGCCCGCACCGAACTCGCAATGGCTGTGTTCGGTGAATCCGACTTGCCTGCAGGCAGGTTGGCCGCCTGCGAGACGGCCATCGTCGACCGACGCCGTGTCGCTCAACTCGAGGAGGAGTACCGGCAGGCCGAGGCGGAGCTCCGCTACCTCGAACAGTCCCCGAGCGGCCTCGTGAGCGAACTTTCGGCCCTGATCGAGAGCAAGCGCGAGCGGGTGGCGAAACTCGAAGCGGAACTGGACGTCATTCGCCCGCCCAAGCCCGTGCAGCCGTCCGAACCTGTGCGGGCGCAGCAGTCGACACCCAGGCCGACCCCGAGCCCGCCGCCGGCTCCGAAGGCGAAGGTGCAGGCACAACCGATCCCCCGCCCGGCGCCGGTGCCGAAGGCGGTGCCCGCGCCGCAGCCGAAACGGTGCGGAGTGTGCCTGGAGGTCAAGAATCTGTCGCGGTACGAGGACCGTTGGCGGTGCGGAACGTGTCTTCCCCTGGAGAGGGAGATCGCTTCTTCGAAAAGGGCTCTCGCTGCGCTCGGGGCGCCGCCGCTCGAGAAGGCCGTACAGAGTGAGGTTGCCGGAATGGCCAGGATTCGAGCGGAAGGTCGGGAAGCGATCCACGCCCTCGCATCGCGGCGACGTCAGCCGCCCACCGCCGCACCATCCGCGACCAAGCCGAGGATCCAGCGCAGCGTGCCGCAGAAGTCCTCCACCTCGACAGGCAAGCCGCGCGGACGCAGCGTTCGCTGATTCGGCAGACCGTTCGTTCCGGCTGGATCTCGGCAAACGCCTGAGATTGTCGGCCAGGCGGACTAGAGTCGAAAATATGTTCGATTCAGGGGTGTTGATGGAGACGGCGGACGCGGACGTGGCCGCCGTCCTCGTCGCGAGGCATGCCCGAATCGCGAGGGAACAGTTCGGTGAGATCGACGCGGTGACGACGCTGTTCGTCACCCGCTGCGAGGAGGACGCGCGGCTCGGCCGGAACGAGGCGCACCACGGCGAATTCGCGCACGTCGAGGTCGCCGGCATTCTGGGGCTCACCGAGACGGCGGCGCGGCGAATGATCGGACTCGGCTGTGATCTGCGGTGGCGCCTGCATCAGGTTCGTGCACAGTTCCAGGCCGGGCGGATCGATCTCGCGAAAGCCCACGCACTGTCCGAGGCGCTGGCAAACGTGTCCGACGACAAACTCGAGGAGATCGAGCGCTGCCTGCTCGACGGCGCGGATCGGTCGAGCACCACCCGGCTGAAGGAACGCGCTCGACGCCTGATCGCCCGACTCGATCCCGACGGCGCGCGGGAACGACGCCGGCGTGCCACCGAGGACCGCGACGTGCGCGTGATCGCCGGCGAGGACGCAATGTCGCAGCTCGACGGACTGCTCCCCGCCGAGGACGGCCGTATCCTCGCAACCAGACTCCGTGCCATGACCTTCGACGCCTGCGGGCGCGATCCGCGGACGCAGGCCCAGCGTCGTGCAGACGCCCTCGTCACGCTCGCTTCCGGTCACACCCACCTCGAATGCCGGTGTGGACGAACGGATTGCACAGCGCGCGTCGACACAACAGCGAAACGTGGCTCCGGAGTCCAGATCCAGGTCCTCGTCGGGGTCGACGCAGCGACTCTGCTGGGATTCGACGACGCTCCCGGCTACCTGTCGGGCTACGGCGCAATTGATGCCGACCTCGCCCGCGAACTTGCCGCTGATGCCACGTGGAAACAGGTCCTCACGCTGTCCGCAGCCGACCGCGCGATGCTCAGCGGGAGCGGCGACACCGGGCCGGTCCTCGGAATCGGCCCGGCTCTGCCGTCACCCGCGCACTCCCCGCAAGCGGTCGCCTCGCGAACCCGAGAACGCTTGCGGGCAACAAGATACCGGCCGAACACGCAGTTGGCGGAGATCGTCAGGACCCGGGACGGTGTGTGCCGCTTCCCGAATTGCGGCGTGCCCGCCACCGCGTGCGACCTCGACCACACCGTCCCGTTCGATCACGACAACCCCGACCGCGGTGGACTCACCATTGAATCGAACCTGGCGTGCCTGTGTCGAACCCACCACCGGCTCAAGACACTCGGCTACTGGACCGTCCGCCAAGTCGGGGCCGGCCGACTCGAATGGGTCGACCCCACGGGCCGGGCCACCGAGACACGTCCGGAGGGGCCCTTCTCCGATCCGATGTCGCCGTCGAGCCTGCGGGCCGGGGGCGATCCACGACTCGCCGCTCGACTCACCGACAGGGACACTCTCCGAAGGCTGAACTACACGCGCGCCGAACTCGACCTCGACTTCCTCCTCGAAAGCCACATCCCATTGCAGCAACGCAGACGCCGCGGATCCGAGCAGAGACGGGCCGGCCACCACAACTCGACGGACACTACGGGCGCTGCAGCACCGTTCTGACGCCGGTGGGCGGCCGGCGGCGCCGTCGGTGCACGTTCACTCGGGCAGCCATCCCACCGGCCCCCAGGTCGATTCGGGGTGGTCACGCTCCGCCAAGGTCGTGAAGACGTCGGTGAGTTCCGCGTAGTCGGCGTCGTCGAAGTACCTGTCGAAGATGAGTTGCGCGATGGTGTTCATGAGGCTGAGGGGTAGTGCGATGCGGTGGCTGTCGGCGATGTGCAGGCCGGCGAGGATTGCCTCGTACGGTTCGCCGCAGGAGACGGCGTTCCGGACCAGGCGCACCAACTCGTCCGGTGCCGAGTCCACGGCCTTGCTCAGGTCGGTCGCCGCCGGAAGCACCAGATTCCTCGGATAGTCGTCGGGCAGTTCGTTGAACACCACGCCGTCCCCGCTGAGCGGATACGCGGTGACCACCTGCGGTTCGGAATCCGGTCGGCGCCGCCACACCACACAGATCCACACGCCGTCGAATTCGCGTTCGTCGAACACCGTGCAGCCGATGACCGTTCGCGCCAACGGTTCGACCGTTGTCGACTCGATCCGCTCCATCACCGTCTCCCGCGACCAGGTGGCGGGAAACTCGGTCTTGCCCGGCAGTCCCACCCCGGCACCGTGACCGCCGGCGGGCGGTCGGTACAGGGTGGCGGCGAACTGCTCCGCGAGTTCCCGCGACGACGGCGTCACGACCGGTTCAGGATGCTCCTCGGCCCAGTCGTCCACGCCGTTGCGCCGCAGCCACTCCCGCGGCCCGAGCTCGCCGATCTCGTCCGCGAACAGGCTGACGACGGGCAGCGGATGCGCATGCGACGGCGCCCCCCATCCGTCGCACAGGGTGCGGATGCGCGCGTGCGACACCAGCAGTCGGTACACCGGCTGCGCCGCCCCCGGGACGGCGTCGGCAGCGTAGGCCGCGAACTCGAATCCGTCCCTGCCCGCGCCGATGAAGAGCTTGCGCCCGTCCGGGTCGGCACCGATACCGAGAAGCATCACGTCCACCTCGGCAGGCCGGTGCACACCGAGACTGTCGTGCCGCATCCCTCCCGTGCCGGCCACTGACGTCCGACCGGCCTGCCAGAGAACGAGATCGAGGAACAGCTCGCGTACCAGTCGCCGGTCGTCCGCATCGAGATCACTGCCGACCCCCGACGGCCGGAGCAGCGCGTCGTGCGCATCGCACCACTCGGCGACCGTTCCGCCGGCGCTGGCGATCACCGATCGGATGGCCGCCACCCGATCGGCGTCGCGAAAGTTGTTCCGGCCCAGAGGTTCGACGCGAACCCGAGTCCCGGGGATCAGCCTCCAGCCGGTGTACGGCCCGATGCTCTCCGACACCGGAGGGCCGTTCTGCTCGCGGGACTCGGCGAGATGGTCCCAGATGGCGTGGGCGCTTGCCGGCCGGGCGTCCAGCAGGCCGCTGTGGTCGTCGAGCCGGTCGAGCAGTTCGTCGAGCACCTCGCGGGCCGGGACGGCGGTGTAGTGGCGGGGATCCCGTCCCTGATGCCAGATGCCGGGGATGCCCGTGACGTGATAGACCACGTCCGGGTCGGGTGAGGCGACGAGCGCGTCGTCGTTGCAGCGGGTGATCTCGATGCGGTCGGATACCGGCTGCGCGAGATGCCGCCAGAGTGCGCAGGCGTCGGAGTAGCGGAACGCCGACGCGGCGGATTCCACCGCCGCGGCGTGCGGTGCGGACATCCAGTCGGGCCGGATCGCACCGCTGGCCCCCCAGTGCGCGGGATTGTGCGTGTGGACGATGCCGCGCCGTGGTCCCACGGCGTACTCCAGTGTGGCGATGCGTTCGGCGGCCGAGCCGGACATGTGTGTTCCTCCCCTTGATCTGCTGACGAAATGAATCGGGCGGGCGCGGGCACCCCCCAGCGCTCGCGCCCGCCCGGTCGGGCCGCTAACGAAGTGCGACGCGCGAGCCACCCGAGAACACCGAGTCGTGCAGTTCCATCTCGGCCGGCACAGCGTCGGCGGGCATGTCGAAGACGACCTTCATCGTCACCTTGTTGCCGGGGTTGATCTCGTCCCAGAACGAGACGTCCGATTCGAGGGCGATTCCCGCCGACGTGTCGGCGGTGAACTTGCGCCCCTGGGAGTCGTACATCTCCTGGTCGCTCGGGCTCAGGCCCTTCGGCTTGTCGGAGGTGTTCTGCACGGTCATCGTCACGACCACGAACTGCCCCTGCGCCTTCTCGGTGAGGAACGGGTTGTCGCCGACCGTGGACAGGCCCGACTCGACGCCGGTGACGACGAACTCGAACTTGCCGTCGCGGACCGGTGCGTTCAGTCCCGGCAGCGCGTCCTTCACGGCCGGCGCGGCCGGCGCGGCCGGTGCGGCCGCCGGTGCCGCGGGTGCTGCCGCATCGCCGGCGACGACGGCTGCTCCCGCGGCCTGGCCGGTGGCGGGCTTCGGATCGTCCTCGCCGCCACTGCCGATCGCGCCGATCACGACGACGGCCGCGATGGCGCCGACGATCCACGGCCACTTCTTCGACTTCTTCGCCGGCTGGGCAGGCGGGGGAGTGGCCGGGAACTGGTTCGGCCCAAGGGGATTCTGAGGAGCAGTCATGGTGGGTCCTTCGGATGGAGGTCGAGTGAATCGGACGCGGGGCGTCCGTCGCCACGTTCGGTCGCAACGGACTGACAGGTTCGTTGCGGTGATGTCCCCATCGTGAGGAATGAACGAGGGCAATACCAAGGAGAAGTCTGATAACCGGGGTTATCAGTGAGGTTGAAGTGACCAATGAGGACGCCGCCGGGTGCCCGGTACTGTTTGCCCTGTTGTGTTGTTGTGAGGGAGGACATGGCAGTGATCGAAAGCCGCGCGCTGACAGAGAACGATTGGGAGCAGATGGCCCTCGACGTGCTCGGCGAACTCGGGTGGAAGCCCACCGCGGGAGCGGAGATCGCGCCGGGTTCGGGCGAGCGGGCGTCGTGGGACGAGCTCCTGATCGTGCCGCGCCTGCGGGCGTCGATCGCCCGGTTCAATCCGTACCTGCCCGACCACGTCGTGGACGAGGCAGTGGCCGCCGTCGCGACGGCCGGCTCGACCGATGCCATCGCCGAGAACGAGGTGATCCACCAGTTCCTCACCGAGGGTCTCCGGAAGATCACCTACGTCGACGAGTCGGGCGAGGAGACCACGCCCACCATCCGGCTGTTGTCTGCGGAACCGGACGACAACGACTGGCTCGCCGTCAACCAGGTGACGGTGGTGAAGGGCGACCATCACCGGCGGTTCGACATCGTGCTGTACCTGAACGGGATGCCCGTCAGCGTCCTCGAACTCAAGAAGGCCGGATCCGAGAACACCGGCCTGGTCCAGGCGCACGCGCAGTTGCGGACGTATCTGAAGGAACTCCCGCTCGCCTTCAGATTCGCTGTCTTCAACGTGATCTCGGACGGGATCACCGCGCGATACGGAACGCCGTTCACGCCGTTCAACCACTTCTCGCCCTGGAACGTCGACGACTACGGCGTTCCTGTCACGACCGAGTCCCTGACCGACGGCGCGACGCCGCTCGACACCGCGCTGCACGGACTGTTCAACCAGGAACGCTTCCTGCAGCTGCTCCGGAACTTCACCGCCTTCGACCGGGACGAGAGCGGCCTGCTGAAGCGGATTGCCAAGCCGCACCAGTACTTCGCGGTGAGCAAGGCTGTCGGCAAGACCGTGCAGGCGGTGGCCGACAACGGCAAGGCCGGCGTCGTGTGGCACACGCAGGGCTCCGGCAAGTCCATGGAGATGGAGCTGTACGCCAACCAGGTGATCCGGCATCCGGCGCTCGCCAACCCGACGGTCGTGGTGATCACCGACCGCACCGAACTCGACGGCCAGCTCTACGAGACGTTCCTGCGGTCGCGGCTGCTCCCGGAACAGCCGCAGCAGGTCCGCAAGCGGGAGGACCTGCGCCAGGAGCTGTCCGGCCGCACCACCGGCGGCATCTACTTCACGACGTTGCAGAAGTTCGGTCGCACCAAGGAGGAGCGGGATTCCGGTGCCAGTCATCCGCTGCTGACCACGCGCCGCAACGTCATCGTCATCGTGGACGAGGCGCACCGCAGCCACTACGACAATCTCGACGGCTACGCCCGGCACCTGCGGGACGCGCTGCCGCACGCGACGTTGATCGCGTTCACCGGCACACCGATCTCGTTCGAGGACCGCAACACCCAGGACGTGTTCGGCCCGACGATCGACACGTACGACCTGACGCGGGCGGTCGAGGACGGCGCCACCGTCCCGATCTACTTCGAGAGCCGGCTCGTCAAAGTTGCTTTCGCCGAGGACATCTCGGAGGACGATCTCGACGCCTCCGTCGACGAGGCGACGTTCGGGCTCGACGACACCGAACGTGACCGGATCGAGAAGAGCGTCGCGGTCATCAACGCCGTCTACGGTGCCCCCGCCCGGTTGAAGAAGCTGGCCGCGGATCTGGTCGAGCACTGGGAGATCCGCCGGGCCGCGATGCGCCCGTTCGTCGATTCCCAGGACGATCCGACGGCGACCGGGAAGGCGATGATCGTCGGCGCCACCCGCGAGATCTGCGCCAACCTGTACCGGGAGATCGTCGCACTGCGCCCGGACTGGCACAGCGACGAGCTGTCCACCGGGCGCATCAAGGTCGTCTACTCCGGCAACGCGAGCGACACGGCGCCGATCAGCGATCACGTGCGCCGGGACTCGGAGAACGCCGCGATCAAGAAGCGCATCAAGGACATCGACGACGAGCTCGAGCTGGTCATCGTCAAGGACATGATGCTCACCGGCTTCGATGCGCCGCCGCTGCACACGATGTACCTCGACCGGCCGCTCAAGGGCGCGTTGCTGATGCAGGCGCTGGCGCGGGTCAATCGCACGTTCCGCGGCAAGCAGGACGGACTGCTCGTCGCCTACGCGCCGCTGGCCGACAATCTCGCGCACGCGCTGGCGGAATACACCGAGACCGATCGGCAGCAGAAGCCGATGGGGCGCGACATCGACACCGCCGTCGACACCGTGAAGAATCTCATCACGATCATCGAGAAGATCCTGCACGGATTCGACTGGAATGCGCGGCTGCAGAAACCCGGTCGGCGGGCCTATGTCGATGCCGCCAATGCGACCGTCAACCATCTGCGCGATCCCCGCAATCCCGAGAACCAGGTGGGGGAGGGCGAGGAGACCCTCGCGGCCCGCTATCGCAAGTTCGCGTCGCAACTGTCGCGGGCATGGGCGATCTGCGGCAGTCAGGAGGCGCTCCGCGAGCAGGTCTGGAAGGCGCAGTTCTTCGAGGAAGTGCGCATCTACATGGCCAAGTGGGATGCGGAGGAACGCTACGCGCGGGGCCAGGCCGTACCCGAGGACATCCAACGGGCGCTGCGTCAGTTGATGGCGGCGTCCGTCGAATCCGGTGAGGTCCTCGACATCTACGACGCGGCGGGGATCCCGAAGCCGTCGCTGGCGGACATCAACGTCGACTTCATCCGCAAGGCGCAGGACGCGAAGAACCCCAATCTGGCGATCGAGGCGTTGCGGAAGCTGATCAACGACGAGGCGCGCAAGTCCGCCAAGCACAACGTGGTTCGGCTCCGGGCCTTCTCGGAGAAGCTCCAGACGTTGATGGTGAAGTACACCAACAGTCAGCTCACCTCCGCCGAGGTGATCGCCGCGCTGGTGGAGATGGCGAAGGAGGTGGCCGCCGAATCGAATCGCGGCAGTCACTTCACGCCGCCCCTCGACGAGAACGAACTGGCGTTCTATGACGCTGTCGCGCAGAACGAGTCGGCGGTCGAGGGGCAGGGCGAGGGCAAGCTCGCCGACATCGCCCGGGAACTGGTCTCGGTGATGCGCCGGGACGCGTCGACCGACTGGACAGTCCGGGAGGACGTCAAGGCCCGCCTTCGGTCACAGATCAAGCGGCTGCTGACCCGGCACGGGTATCCGCCGGACCGTCAGCCGGACGCGATCAAACTGGTCATCGAGCAGATGGAGGCCATCGCCCCGACGATGGCGGCCTGACCGTGGACCGGCTGCGCGGTCAGTGCAGCCGGTTCTGGGCGGCCTCGAGGCCGAGTTGCAGGACCAGCTCGGCAGCGTCGGCGGCTTCCTCGCACACGAGGTCGAGTTCCTTGCGTTCGACGCTCGAGAACGGCTTGAGGACGTAGTCGGCGGGATCCTGGCGTCCCGGCGGCCGGCCGATGCCGACGCGGGTGCGCAGGTAGTCCTTGGTGCCGAGGGACTGCGAGATCGAGCGCAGCCCGTTGTGGCCGCCCTCGCCACCGCCGAGCTTGAGGCGGATGGTGCCGAAGTCGAGGTCGAGTTCGTCGTGTACGACGACGATGCTCTCCGGCTTCACGGAGAAGAAGCGGGCGAGCCCGGACACCGCCCCACCAGACAGGTTCATGTACGACCGGGGCTTCGCGAGGATCACCTGCCGGCCCGCGATCCGGGTCTGGACGATCTCGGCGCCACTGCGCTTGTGGGCGCTGAACTTTCCGCTCACTCGCCCCGCGAGCACGTCGGCCACCATGAAGCCGATGTTGTGGCGGGTCTTCTCGTACTGCGGTCCCGGATTACCCAGGCCGACGACCAGTGCGGTGCCGGTCTCGTCACTCACCGAGGTGTCCTTTCACGATCCGTGTCGTACAAAGCAACGGCGCGCCGAACCCGAATCGGGTTCGGCGCGCCGCACGACGTTCAGCGTGGAGCTGCTCAGGCCTCGTCGGCCGGAGCCTCGGCAGCAGCCTCGGCCTGAGCGGCGACGATGTTGACGAGCAGCAGCTCGGCATCGTCGGCCAGGGTCGCGCCCTCGGGCAGCGCGACGGCACCGGCCAGGAACTGGGTGCCGATGGCGGCACCGGCGACGGAGATCTCGACCTGCTCGGGGATGTTGAGCGCCTCGACCTCGAGCTTGATGGTGGTGACCTCTTCGGTGACCAGCGCGCCGGGGCCGGGGATGCCGGTGACGACGACGGGAACCTCGACCGAGACCTTCTCGCCCTTCTTGACGATCAGCAGGTCGGCGTGCTCGATGTAGCGGCGGATCGGGTGGACGACGACCGACTTGGTCAGCGCCAGCTCGTCCTGGCCGTCGATGTCGAGGGTGATGACGGCGTTGGTGCCGTGCGCACGCAGGACGGCGGCGAACTCGCGAGCCGGGAGGTTCAGGTGCTTGGGATCGGTGCCGTGGCCGTACAGGACGGCGGGAACCTGGCCGTCGCGGCGAGCACGACGGGCGGCACCCTTGCCGAACTCGGAACGAGTGGAGGCTACGAGGCGGTTTTCGTCAGACATGGTGAACGGCTCCTACAACTCACGTGAGATTTCGCTGGCGGTCGATCGTGGTCGCGGGAGAGCCGGACTGACACGGACGGACGGCCGGGGAGCAGTACAGACTGCTCGAGCGGAGCCGTGGCCGCGTCGATCACGGTGATTCAGCGTAAAAGTACTTCGCGAATCGCCCTCGCCGAGACAACTCGAAACACTTTACCGGACGGCCTGCGGAAACGGGGAATCGGCCCGGCCGACGGCGAGGCGTCGACCGGGCCGATTCGGCGAGGCGTGAGTGTCAGGCCTTCGCGGCGCTCTTGCCGGCGCGGCGGCCGAAGAAGCTGCCGTCACCCAGCGAGGCGCCGCTGGCGTAGCCGCCGGCGGAGACACCCGAGGTGCAGCGACCCGCGGCGAACAGTCCCGGGATCGGCTCGCCGGAGACGTGGAGAACCTCGGAGTCGACGCTGGTGCGCAGGCCACCGAGGGTGAAGCCGCCGGTCATGCCGCGCAGGTCGATCGCGGCGACGGGGGAACCGATCGGCTTGACCCATTCGGTCTTCTTGCCGAACAGCGGATCCTCGCCGTTCGCGGCGTGGCGGTTGTAGACGTCGACCGTCGCCTGCAGCGCACCCGCGGGCAGGCCCATCTCGGCTTCGAGCTCCTCGACGGTCTCGGCGACCCAGTTGGGCTGCCGGCGCAGCTGCGGGCTCGACGTCGGACGAGTCATGCCCTCCTCGTACGCCTCCTCGTCGATGACCAGGAACGCCTGGTTCTGGTTCTCGATCAGCGTGGCCTGGCCGACGCGGCCCGGGTAGGTGTCCTCGTTGATGTAGCGCTGACCGCGGCCGTTGACCAGGATGCCGCGGATGAACAGCTGCGGATCGCAGAAGAACGCGACCTCGGTGGCGTCCATGTGCGCGAGGTCGGCACCGAGCGCCTGCGCCATGCGGATCGCGCGGCCGTCGTGTTCCTCGATGGAGGCGGCGGGACGCCCGACCAGCCGCGGGGCGTACGACGCGAGCATGTCGTCGTTGTACGCGAAGCTGCCGGTCGCGAGCACGACGCCCTTGCGGGCGCGGACCGAGACGTCCTTGCCGTACTGCTTGGCCTGCAGGCCGACGACGCGACCGTCGACATCGACGATCAGGGCCTGCACGCGCATGTCGTACTCGGCCTTGACGCCCAGCTCGGCGGCTTTGTCGGTGAGCGGCTTCATCAGCATGTAGCCGCCGCCCTTCTCGGAGCTGACGTGCTTGTCCTGCATCTGCGGGACGTGACCGCGCGGGGCGGGCGGGATGGTCGCGTTGAAGGGGGCGGAGTTCTCGCCACCGGTGTACTGCAGGCCGTCGTCGCCCGGCGGCTCCCAGCCCGGCTCACCCCAGAAGCTCATCTTGAACGGGACGCCACACTCGTCGACGAGCCAGTGGTAGTGGTCGACGCTGCCCTCGCAGTAAGCGTCGATCTTGGCCTCGTCGACGCCCGGGCCGAGCGCGGCCTTCATGAACGCCTTCATGTTGTCGACGGTGTCCTCGAAACCGCAGGCCTTCTGCACCGGGGTGCCACCGCCCATGTAGATGAACCCGCCGGCCATGGCCGCGGCGCCGCCCCAGCCGCCGGTGCGCTCGAGCACCAGGACCTCGGCACCTTCGGTGGCGGCGGCGACCGCGGCGGAGGCGCCGGCGACACCGAATCCGGCGACGACGACGTCGGCTTCGTAGGCCCATTCGGTGACTTGATCAGCCAGGATCGGTCGGATCGGGGTGGCGTCAGCCATGTGGTCGTCCTCTCGCGAATGAATGTGTGACACAGATCATTTACATGCGGTAGGAGTTCGGCGGCACACCGATCCCGCCCAGCGGGAACATAAGTCCGCTCCGGGTCCGGTCAGCGGAGGGTCGAGACCGTCCGGAGGAATCGCTCGACGTCGCTGTCGGAGACGAAGTAGTGCGGCGACGCGCGGACGACGGCGTCGAGACCGCGCGCGCTCATGTCCAGCAGGGTCGACGAGCGTCCACTCACCGTGACGGTGATCCGATGGTCCGCGAGGTGGTCGCGGACCCGGACGGGATCGACGCCGTCGACGGTGAACGTCACGATGCCGCTCCGGTCGACGCCCAGGTCCCGCACCTCGACGCCGGGCAGCGCGCCGAGTCCGTCGCGGAGGGCGTCGGCGCGCTCGGCGATCGCTGCTGCCACGTAGTCGATTCCGATGCCGAGGAGGTAGTCGGCCGCGGCGCCGAGTCCCAGTCGTGCGGCGACGTCGCACTCCCACAGTTCGAATCGTGTCGCATCCGGCGCAGGAAGATATTCGTCCGGTGAAATCCATTCCGCACCATGAAGATCGAGTGCGGACGGCATCAGTGATGCGGCGAGGTCGGGGCGCAGGTACAGGAATCCGGTCCCGCGGGGGCCTCGCAGCCACTTCCGCCCCGTCGCCGACAGCGCATCCACTCCGAGCGCATCGACGTCGATGGGAATCTGTCCGATCGACTGGCATGCATCGAGCAGCACCAGCGCGCCGTGTCGGTGCGCGAGGTCGACGACCTCCCGCACCGGGTTGATCAGCCCGCCGTTGGTGGGCACGTGCACCAGCGACAGCAGTCGGACCCGCTCGTCGAGCATCCGGTCGAGGGCGTCGAGGTCGATCCGCCCCGTGGGGTCGCTGGGGACCACCTCGACGGTCGCGCCCGCCGCGCCGGCACGGTGCAGCGCGGTGATCGCGTTGCTCGCGTACTCCACGCGGGAGACGAGGATCCGGTCTCCGGCGCCCAACGGGACGGACCCGAAGAACTCGCACCACGCCCGCGTGGCGCTGTCGACCAGGGCGATGGCGGCCGGTGTCGCGCCGATCAGCCGGGCGATCGAGGGGCGGACCGCGGCGAGGTCGTCGGCGCGCTCGGCGGCCGCGACGTACCCGCCCACCTCGGCCTCGCGGCGCAGGTGCCCGATGACGGTCGACAGCACCGGTTGCGGGGGCAGCGACGATCCGGCGCTGTCGAGGAACACCCGCTCGAGGCATCCCGGAGTGTCCTGCCGGAGTCGTTCGAGATCGAGCACGGCAATTCCTCCTCAGTGGTAGCCACAACGGGGAGCGGGCTCTACCCTCGAGAAGGACGCTCGACCGCCCCCGAGGGGAGGATGGCATGGTTCTTGCTGTCGAGTCCACCAGTTTGACGTCGCGGCCCGCAGCCGAGGCGTACGTCGGCGGGGTCTGTTTCAAGTTGGGTCCGCCGAGGCTGATCGGCGCGGAGCTCGAGTGGCTCACCGCGCACGCCGGCCCTGCCCCCACGCGCCCGGAACTGACTGCCATCGCCGCGGCTCTCGGCCCCCATGCACCCCCCTCGCTCGTTCCCGGTTCCCCTGCTCGGCCCCTGCCGGACGGCAGTCTCGTCACCGTCGAACCCGGCGGTCAGATCGAACTTTCCAGCGCTCCCCGTGACAGCGCTCGCGCACTGTGCGACGCCCTCGCCTCCGATGAACGGGTTCTGCGCACCCTCCTCGCCCGCCGTTCCATCGCCGCCCACTCCGGCGCCGCCGACACACGTCGCGCGGCTCGGCGGCTCCTCCAGCTGCCCCGGTATCGGGCGATGGAGGAACGCTTCGAGGGCATCGGCCCGTTCGGCAAGCTCATGATGTGCAACACCGCCGCGGTGCAGGTCAGCATCGACGCGGGTGCCGATGTCGACGAGGTGGCCGGTCGGTGGAACCTGCTGCACGCTGTCGGGCCCGCCCTGATCGCCGCGTTCGCGTGCTCGCCGCGACTGCAGGGCATCCCGCCCGGGGACTGGGCGTCGCAGCGAATGCGCACGTGGCTCGAGCTGGATCCGCCCCGCACCACCGGAACGTCCGACGTGACGGTGGATCCGGTCGGTGACTACGCCCGCTGGGTCCTCGACGTCCCGTTGCTGTGTGTGATCCGGGACGGGCCGTGCTGGACGGCGCCGCCGGGTGCGACGTTCGCGGACTGGATCGACGGCGGACTCGACGACGAACTGGGCCGCCGGCCCACCCACGCCGATCTGGACTACCACCTCACCACCGTGTTCCCGCCGGTACGAGCGGTGGGTCACCTCGAGGTGCGGTACTTCGACGCCCAGCCGGGCGATCTGTGGCGGGTCCCGATCGCGGCGGTCGAGGCGCTGTCGTCCTCCCCGGAGGCGGCGCGCGCGGCCGTGGCCGTCGCCGCCGCGACGCGGGGACGGTGGTCCGACGCGGCCCGGGCCGGACTCGGGGACGGGGAGGTGCGTGCCGCCGCGGTCGACCTGCTCGACCTAGCGGCCACGCACGCACCGGACCGGGGACTGGCGGCGGGCCTCGGTGCCGCAGCGGCGCGTTGTCGCCGCGGGCGATACGTGACGGGGGAGCAGTCGTGACGGGGGTCCGCGAGCAGTTGGAGACGGCGCTGCTGCGGGCGCGGGAACGCAGCAACATGCTGACCGAGTGCGTCGACGACGCCGACCTGGTGGCGCAGCACTCGCCGCTGATGAGCCCGCTGGTGTGGGATCTCGCGCACATCGGCAACCAGGAGGAACTGTGGCTGGTTCGCGACGTGGGCGGTCGTGACCCGGTCCGCCGGGACATCGACGAGTTGTACGACGCCTTCAAGCATGCGCGGTCCACCCGCCCCGCACTGCCGCTGCTCGGGCCCGCCGAGACGCGGCGCTATGTCGGCCAGGTTCGCCACAAGATGTGGGATGTGCTGGACGCGAGCAGTTTTCGTGGGCGACGTCTCGAACACGACGGGTTCGCGTTCGCGATGATCGCGCAGCACGAGCAGCAACACGCCGAGACCATGCTCGCCACCCATCAGCTGCGGAAGGGGGCCCCGGTGCTGACCGCGTCGCCGGTCCCGGCCGGCGCCGCGCTCCCCGCTCGCGAGGCGGTGATCCCCGCGGGGGAGTTCACGATGGGAACCTCCGACGATCGGTGGGCACTGGACAACGAGCGCCCCGCGCACCGGGTGTACGTCGAGGAGTTCGCGATCGACACCGCGCCGGTGACGAACGGCGACTACGCGCGCTTCATCGACGACGGCGGATACCGGCGGCGCGAGTTGTGGAGCGACCGCGGGTGGCGGCACCGACACGAGTCCGGGCTCGAGGCGCCGATGTTCTGGACCGGTGACGGGAGCGGCACCTGGTGGCGGCACCACTTCGGGGGCCTCGAGCCCGTTCCCGCCGAGGAACCGGTGGTGCACGTCTGCTGGTTCGAGGCGCAGGCGTACGCGCGGTGGGCCGGCAAGCGGCTGCCGACGGAGGCGGAATGGGAGAAGGCGGCGCGGTGGCACCCGGTGAGCGGGCGGTCGCGACGGTTCCCTTGGGGCGACGACGAACCCGACCGGACCCGGGCGAATCTCGGGCAGCATCACCTGGGTCCGGCGCCGGTCGGCGCGTATCCCGCGGGCGCGTCCCCCCTCGGTGTGCAGCAGTTGATGGGCGACGTGTGGGAGTGGACGGCGTCGGCGTTCACGGGCTATCCGGGGTTCGCGGCGTTTCCGTATCGCGAGTACTCCGAGGTGTTCTTCGACGGCGACTACCGGGTCCTGCGCGGCGGGTCGTTCGGCACCGATTCGATCGCGTGCCGGGGCACCTTCCGGAACTGGGACCATCCGATCCGGCGGCAGATCTTCGCCGGCTTCCGCTGCGCCCGGGACACGTGATGTGTCGGCACCTGGGTTACATCGGCCCGACACGGTCCGTCCGGGAGGTCATCTCGGCGGGCGAGTTCTCGCTGCTGCGGCAGTCGTGGGATCCGCGGGACATGCGCGGCGGCGGCACCATCAACGCGGACGGGTTCGGTGCGGCGTGGTGGGGGCCGACGCTGTCGCGGTACCGCAGCGCGATGCCGATCTGGTCGGATCCGGTGCTACCCGAGATGCTGTCGCGTGTCCGCTCGCACGCGGTGCTGGCCGCGATCCGCTCGGCGACCGTCGGGATGCCGGTCGAGCGCACCGCGTGCGCGCCGTTCGTGTCCGGGCATTGGGCGTTCAGCCTCAACGGCCGCATCGCGAACTGGCCGGAGTCGATGGCCGGTCCCGCGTCCGCGCTGCCCCCCGTGGATCTGCTGGGGCTCGAGGCGCCCACCGATTCGGCGTTGCTGTGGCTGCTCGTCCGGCACGCCCTGCGCGACAACAGCCCCGAGGTGGCCCTGATGCAGGTGACGGCGGCGGTGAATGAGGCGGCTCCCGGGTCGCGACTGAACATGCTGCTCGGCGACGGGCGTCAACTGTGGGCGACCACGTGGGACCACTCGCTCTCGGCACTCGTCGACGACGACCGCGCGGTGGTCAGCTCCGAACCGTACGACCGCAACCACAACTGGAAGGAGGTACCGGACGGGCACATCGTCACCGCACGTCCCGGCCACCTGATCACGACCCCGCTGTGAGCGTCATCCGAGAAGGTTCTGGAGATCGGAGAGGTATGAGAGCACCGACCCTCGAAGTCCACATCACCCCCGACCAACTGGCGGACTCGCTACGGGCGGATGCTGCCCGCGGGCTGACGTCGACCCCCAAATGGTTGCCGCCCAAGTGGTTCTACGACGCTCGGGGCAGCGAACTGTTCGAGCGGATCGCGCGGCTTCCGGAGTACTACCCGACCCGGACCGAGCGAGGCCTGCTCGAGGAGCACGCCCGCGAGATCGCCGCTCTCGCGGCACCGCAGGTCCTGGTGGAACTGGGGTCGGGCTCGTCCGAGAAGACCCGGCTGCTGCTCGACGCGCTGGGAACACGGGGGTCGCTCGAGAAGTACGTTCCGCAGGACGTGTCCGAGAGCGCACTGCGCGATGCGACCCGCCGGATCGCGGCGGAGTTCCCGGAGATCGACGTCCACGGGGTGGTGGGTGACTTCACGGACTCGCTGCATCACCTGCCGGGTGGGGGACACCGGATGATCGCGTTCCTCGGTGGAACGCTCGGGAACCTCGTGCCCGACGAGCGCCGCGCCTTTCTGGCCGGCGTCGCCGACGTCCTGGACCCGGGCGAGCATCTGCTGCTCGGCGTCGCCCTGGTGACCGATCCCGCCGTGCTGGTGCCCGCGTACGACGACGCCGCCGGGATCACCGCCCAGTTCGACCTCAACGTGCTGTCGGTGTTGAACAAACAACTGGGCGCCGACTTCGACCTGGACCGGTTCCGGCACGTCGCGCTGTGGGATCCGGTGGAGGAATGGATCGAGATGCGCCTCGAGGCCGACACCGCGATGACCGTCCGGGTGCCCGACCTCGGCCTGACGGTGCCGTTCGCGGCGGGCGAGCAGATCCGCACCGAGATCTCCGCGAAGTTCCGCAGGAACGGCATCCGCGCGGAACTCACCGCGGCCGGCTTCGACGACATCCAGACCTGGACCGACGAGAACGAGAGGTTCGCGCTGGTGTGTGCCCGCCGGGGCTGACTACTCGGCGGCGAACGGATCGGGCAACGTCAACTGCATGTAGGTCATGTCCAGCCAGCGGTCGAACTTCCGTCCCACCTCGGGCATCTGGGCGACGATCCGGAACCCGAAGCGCTCGTGCAGCGCGATGGACGTGGTGTTCGACGACTCGATGCTCGCCACGATCACGTGGATCCGGGCGGTGCGGGCCCGCTCGATCAGCTGCGCCATGAGCGCAGTCGCGATGCCCCGACGGTGGTGGTCGACATGCACGTACACCGAGTTCTCGACGGTGTGGCGGTATCCGTTCTTGGGCCGCCACACCCCGTACGACGCGTAGCCCGCGACTGTGCCGTCGACGTCCGCGACGAGGATCGGGAACCCGAGACGGCCGCGGTCGTCGAACCACCGCCGCCGCTCGGCCAGGTCGGCCGGCACGTCGTCCCAGTTCGCCGTCGTATTGGCGATCGCCTCGTTGTGGATCTCGAGGATCCTCGGCAGATCGCCCTCGACGGCGTCACGAATGAGCATGCCGTCCCTGTCCCGTCCCTGTCGCTACTCGCCCGCGCTGCGGCGCGCCTTCTCGAGCGCCGCGAGCGTGCGGAGGATGGTCGCCTTCTGGCCGTTGAGGTCGTTGAGGCGGGCACGTGCGGCCAGACCCTGAGCGGCCTCGGCCAGCCCGATCTGGGTGTCGACCTTGGTGAGCTGGTCGAGCAGACCCGTCACCCGCTCCTCGAGCGCTGCGACGTCGAGCTTCTTCGCCGGCGCGACGGCGGCGGTCGGCTCGGGGGCAGGCGCCGACGAGGCGGCGCGGGGGCGCGCGGGTGCCTTGCGGGCCGGCGCCGACTCGGCCTCGAACGCGGTCACGATACGAGCAGCCTTGGGGCGCATCGACTTGCGGATCAGCGCCGGGTCCGGCGGCTCGGGCAGACGGATCTGGTTCAGGGCCGCACGGGCATCGCGGGCGTTGACCCGCCACTCGCGCTCTTCGTCGTCGTCGGACTGCAGCGTGCCGCCGATCGGGCGCAGGCCGTACATCCCCATGAACTTGCGGGCCTCGTCGATCACGGTCTCGTGCTCACGGCACGTGTCGCAGCGCGGTTCGTTGCGGAACACTTCGATCGATTCGGCGCTTCCGCACCACACACAAGACCCGGGAGTCCATCGGCGAACCGGTTGAGAATTCGGAACAGAGGCGGCGGCGGGGTTTTGCAGGGTCTGCGCGTCGATCACGACGAGCCACAATAAGGCACCGCTCGGAGCGCGGCTACACCGAGGTCCACTTTTCCCGCCGCGCGTGATCAAACTCATGTTCGGGAGCTCTGGATCTCGGCAAAGTCTTGTGCCGCACGCCATCTCCGCTACGTGAAGACACCCGTGAACCAGTCGACGAGGGGACGCATCGCCCGCCAGGCGAGCTGGACGTGCCCGGTGGCGTCCACTGAATCGAGCCAGTCCGGGCACCCGTAGTTGCGCCCTGCGGTGAGCGACCGATGCCGCAGCAGATCGAGGCGAGGATGGTCGGCGGCGACACCGCGCGGGCGAGTGACGAGACGGTCCCCGCCGATGTCGAAGCCGGCGGATTCGAGCTTGCGCACGATGCGCTGCAGGGCACGGCCGCGACGCTCGTCGTCGACGGACTCGCGATAGCGCGCGAGTTGCTCGGGAGTGTGGGCGTAGTGGCCGCCGGCCACGAACAACCCCGACGCGTCGATCTGCACGTAGAATCCGACACCCGGGCAGGTTTCGACGAAACCACCCTGATGAGTCTTGTACGGCGACTTGTCCTTCGAGAACCGGACGTCGCGGTGCGGGCGGAAGACCTTCCCTGAACCGAACTCGGGTTCGAGGTCGGCAAGCAGCTCGACCATGGGCGCGCGGACGTCGGTGTCGTAGACGGGCTTGTGGGAGGTCCAGAAGGCCTTGCTGTTGTCGGCCTCGAGATCCTCGTAGAAGTCCAGTGCGGTGGTTGGGAAACCTGCGAACACACCGAACAGGCTACGCCCGTGCGCCTTTCCGGTGGGCGTACCCACCGAAAAGGCGCACGAGCGCGCAGTGCCTCTTAGGCGATGCCGTCGAAGAGGGAGGTCACCGAGCCGTTCTCGAAGACCTCCTGGATGGTGCGGGCCAGCAGCGGCGCGATGGACAGCACCGTCAGCGTCGGGAACCGCTTCTCCTCCGGGATCGGCAGCGTGTTGGTCGCGATGACCTCCTTGGCGCCGCAGTTCGCGAGACGCTCGGCGGCCGGATCGGAGAACACGCCGTGCGTGGTCGCGATGATCACGTCACCGGCACCGGCGTTCTTGAGCACCTCCACGGCGCCGGCGATGGTGCCGCCGGTGTCGATCATGTCGTCGATCAGGACGCAGGTCAGACCCTTGACGTCACCGACGACGCGGTTCGACTTCACCTGGTTCGGCACCAGCGGATCGCGGGTCTTGTGGATGAACGACAACGGTGCGCCGTCGAGGGCGTCGGCCCACTTCTCGGCGACCTTCACACGGCCCGCGTCGGGGGAGACCACGCAGATGTTGTCGGTGCCGTAGTTGTCGCGCACGTACTGGGCGAGCTGCCCCTGCGCGTGCATGTGATCGACCGGGCCGTCGAAGAAGCCCTGGATCTGGTCGGTGTGCAGGTCGACCGTGATGATCCGGTCGGCGCCCGCGGTCTTGAGCAGATCCGCGATGAGGCGGGCCGAGATGGGCTCACGTCCACGGTGCTTCTTGTCCTGGCGGGCGTACGGGTAGAACGGCAGCACCGCCGTGATCCGCTTGGCGGATCCGCGCTTGAGCGCGTCGATCATGATCAACTGCTCCATGATCCACTGGTTCAGCGGCGCCGGGTGGCTCTGCAGCACGAATGCGTCGCTGCCTCGCACCGACTCTTCGAACCGGACGAAGATCTCGCCGTTGGCGAAGTCACGAGCAGTCTGCGGCGTGACCTGGATGTCCAGTTCCTTGGCCACCTGCTCCGCCAATTCGGGGTGTGCGCGGCCCGAGAAGAGCATCAAGTTCTTCTGCACGTCGCTGGATATCGCGCTCACTGGTCTTCGCCATCCTTTGGTTCTAGCTGATCGGTTTGTTGCTGGGCTGCTAGTGCCGCTGCCTCGGCAGCGGGAGTACCGGGTCGATTCCGCTCGACCCAACCCTCGATGTTGCGTTGCTTGCCACCCGAGACGGCGAGCGCCCCCGGTGGCACGTCGTTGCGCAGGACAGTGCCCGCGCCCGTGTAGGCGCCGTCCCCGACGCGGACGGGTGCGACGAACATGGTGTCGGATCCGGTGCGCACATGCGAACCGACGACGGTGCGACTCTTGCTCACGCCGTCGTAGTTGACGAAAACGCTGGATGCTCCGATGTTGCTGTGCTCGCCGACCGTCGCGTCACCGACGTAGGTCAGGTGCGGCACCTTCGAGTGCGCGCCGATGTCGGCGTTCTTGGTCTCGACGAAGGCACCGAGCTTGCCGGACACACCGAGCGTGGTGCCGGGCCGCAGGTACGTGTACGGGCCGACGGTCGCGCCCGGTCCGATCGCGGAGCCCTCACCGTGCGTGCGGATCACCGATGCGCCCGCCCCGACGACGACGTCGGTGAGCGTGGTGTCGGGGCCGACGACGGCGTCCTCGCCGATCCGGGTGGTGCCGCGGAGCTGGACACCGGGGCGCAGTGTGACATCGCGATCCATCGTGACGTCCACGTCGATCCACGTGCTCGACGGATCCTCCACGGTCACCCCGGCCCGCATGTGCCGCTCGAGGATGCGGCGGTTGAGTTCGCCGGCGAGCTGGGCCAACTGGACCCGGTCGTTGGCTCCGGCGACGAGAAGATTGTCGGTGATGTGCTGGGCCCGAACGGTTTTCCCGGACTGTCGGGCGATCGCGATGACATCGGTGAGGTACAACTCGCCCTGCGCGTTGTCCGCGCTCAGCGACGACAGCGCGTCGCGGAGCGTCGCGGCGTCGAACGCGTAGACCCCCGAGTTGACCTCGGTGATTGCGCGCTGCGACTCGGTGGCGTCGGCCTGCTCGACGATCGCGGCGACCTCCCCGTCCGTGGTGCGCAGGATTCGCCCGTACCCGGTGGGGTCCGGTGCCGTCGACGTAAGGACGGTCACCGCCGCCGCGGGTTCGGCGGTGTGGGTGCCGACCAGCGCGCGCAGCGTCTCGGCGTCGAGCAGGGGGACGTCGGCGGCGGTCACCAGGACGGTGCCGTCGAAGTCGTCGGGCAGCGACGTCAATCCGCAGCCGACGGCGTGCCCGGTGCCGTTCTGTTCGTCCTGGACGGCGGTCGCGACAGCGCGTCCCAGTTGCTTGGCGACCTCGTCGACGGCGGCTCCGACCGCCTCACGATCGTGTCCGATCACCGTGACCAGTTCGGTGGGCTCGACGGCCGCCGCGGCGTACAGGGAGTGAGCGAGCATCGAGCGCCCGGCCAGAGTGTGCAGCACCTTGGGGGTCTTCGACCGCATTCGAGTCCCGGCACCGGCGGCGAGGACGATGACGGCGGTCTTCGGTGGCATGAAGCTCCCTCGAGTGTCGATCTACGCTTGGCCGCTTGCGCGGGCGGACTCGTCGCGCACGTTCCGACAGAGAATATCGCGACGAGTTCTCGTGATGGCAACGCGCCCGACACTAGCTGTGGGTGGCACGGTCGTCCGGAGAACCGGGCGGCCCGGGATCGGGGAACCGTGCGAACAACCGTTCTCGTCGGGAAACGAACGTTAACGGGACGGTAGCAACACCGAACCTACCGCTCGGTAGGCGGTGGCGGGAATCACACTCGACCGAGTGGAGATGAATGAGTGGGGGAGCTCCGCCGCCAGGACTCGAACCTGAACTATCTGAACCAAAATCAGAGGTGCTGCCATTACACTACGGCGGATTACCGCGATCGCGAGCTGACGCTCACAACGCGGGACCGATCCTCGCACGTCGACGCGCCGCGCGTCGAACCGCAGGCGAAAATCGTCGCGGAGTGCGCTATAGGCTGGCCTCTACCAGCGCCGTCCGTGTTCTGTACGGCGTGTCGGAAAGGACGGTTATCCCGAGTGTCGCGACCATCACGAGAATCCCAGGGTGCCGAACGCGCGCCGCGAACACGGATGACGGGCACCCAGCGTCGGGAGCAGTTGATAGAGATCGGACGCGCACTCTTCGCCGAACGCGGGTACGAGGCCGCCTCCATAGAGGAGATCGCCGCGCGGGCCCAGGTGTCCAAGCCGGTCGTCTACGAACACTTCGGTGGCAAGGAAGGGCTCTACGCCGTCGTCGTCGACCGCGAGATGTCCAAGCTGCTCGAGATGATCACCTCGTCGCTGATCCAGAACCGGTCGCGGGTCCGGGTCGAACGGGTCGCTCTCGCGCTGCTCACCTACGTCGAGGAGCGGACCGACGGATTCCGCATCCTGGTTCGGGACTCTCCGGTCGCCGCGAAGGAGGGCACCTACTCGAGTCTGTTGAACGAGGCGGTCCGGCAGGTCGGCCACATTCTGGCCGGCGACTTCGCGCGCCGCGGATTCGATCCGGAGCTCGCGCCGCTCTACGCACAGGCTCTCGTCGGCATGGTCGCCACGACCGCGACGTGGTGGCTCGACGAGCGGACGCCGTCGAAGGAGGTCGTCGCCGCCCACCTGGTGAACCTGTGTTGGAACGGGCTCACCAACCTCGAGGCCGATCCGCAGCTCGGCGAGTGATCGACCCCGGCCCGGCCGGTCGCGGGCGGCGGGCGTGGGGTCGGGCCGGGTGTCGGGCCGGTGTCGGTACGCGCGCATAGAATCGAACAGTCTGCATTTCACGACATCAGGAGCGCCGTCGTTGTCTTCCGTGTCCCCATCAGCTCCGTCCTCGTCCGCAGTGGCCACTCCGCTCGCCGGGCTCGCGAGGACAGCCCTCGCGGACAGTGCCATCGGCCGGGTGCGCGAATGCATCGGCCGGTCGTCCGTCGAGATCGTCGCCCCCAACCCCGCGCGGCCGTTCGTGGCCGCGGCCCTCGCCGAGCAGGTCCAGCTGTTGCTGGTGACCGCGACCGGTCGTGAGGCCGACGACCTCACCGTCGAACTGCGCGAGATCCTCGGGGACGCGGTGGCTCAGTTCCCGTCGTGGGAGACGCTGCCGCACGAGCGCCTGTCGCCCGGGGCCGACACGGTCGGGCGCCGGCTCCAGGTGCTCCGCCGTCTCGCACGACCCGAGGACCCCGACTACGGCCCGCCGCTGCAGGTGATCGTGACGACGGTCCGCTCGCTGGTGCAGCCCATGGCGCCGGGGCTGGGGGAGATCGAGCCGGTCCTTCTGCGGGTCGGGACCGAGCACGAATTCGAGGGACTGATCTCGCGGCTCGTCGAGTTGGCGTACACGCGCGTCGACATGGTCGGCAAGCGCGGCGAGTTCGCGGTCCGCGGCGGCATTCTCGACATCTTCCCGCCCACCGCGGACCATCCCGTGCGCGTCGAGTTCTGGGGCGACGAGATCACCGAACTGCGCGCGTTCTCGGTCGCCGATCAGCGGTCGCTGCCCGAACTCGAGGTCGCCACCGTCATCGCTCCGCCGTGCCGCGAACTGCTGCTCACCGAGCAGGTGCGCGACCGTGCCGCGCAGCTCGCCACGGAGAACCCCGCCGACGCGGCGCTGGTCGAGATGCTCGACAAGCTCTCCGCCGGCATCCCGGTCGAGGGCATGGAGGCGCTGCTGCCGCTGCTGCAGCCCGGCGAGCTGCAACTGCTCTCGGACGTGCTTCCCGATGGTGCCCACGTGCTGCTGTGCGATCCGGAGAAGATCCGCACGCGCGCAACCGACCTGGTTCGCACCGGGCAGGAATTCCTGGAGGCGTCGTGGACGGCGGCCTCGATCGGCGGCGCCGCTCCGATCGACACGTCGGTGCTCGGCGGCGGCATCGACCTGGGAGCCTCTGCATACCGCTCGCTGCGCCAGGTGCGCGAGAGCGCCGAGGCGCATGGTCGGCCGTGGTGGACCATCAGTCCGCTGGCCTCCGGCAGCGACACCGAGACGGTGTTGCCGGTGCAGTCGGCGCCGGAGGTGCGCGGTTCCGACGAGATGCTCTCGATGCTGTTCGCGAACCTGCGCGCGCACGTCACCACCGGCGGACGCGCGGTGGTCGTGGTGGCGGGTTCCGGTACCGCGCAGCGGGTGCTCGAGCGGTTGCGTGACGCCGACGTCCCGGCGGGCGAACTGGCGCCGGGCGCCGAACCGGCCCGCGGGCTGGTCGGGGTGCTGTGCGGGTCGCTGCACGAGGGGCTGGTGCTTCCCGGCGACGGTGCCGCCGAGGCGAACGGTTCCGAGGCCGACGGTGTCCCGGGACTGGTCATTGTCACCGAGTCCGATCTCACCGGCAACCGGGTCGCGGCGGCCGGGGACGGTAAGAGGATGCCGGCCAAGCGCCGCAACCAGGTCGATCCGCTGGCGCTGCACGCCGGCGACATGGTGGTGCACGACCAGCACGGCATCGGCCGCTTCGTGGAGATGGTCGAGCGCACCATCGGTGGTGCGCGCCGCGAGTACCTCGTCATCGAGTACGCCGCGAGCAAGCGGGGTCATCCCGGTGACCGGCTGTTCGTGCCGATGGAGGCGCTCGATCAGCTCTCGCGCTACGTCGGCGGCGAGTTGCCGGCGCTGAGCAAGCTGGGCGGTTCCGACTGGGCCAACACCAAGCGTAAGGCGCGCAAGGCTGTCCGCGAGATCGCGGGCGAACTGGTGCAGTTGTATGCCGCGCGACAGGCCGCGCCGGGTCACGCTTTCGGCCCGGACACGCCGTGGCAGAAGGAGATGGAGGACGCCTTCGCGTTCACCGAGACCCACGACCAGCTGACCGTGATCGACGAGGTCAAGGCCGACATGGAGAAGGCGGTCCCGATGGACCGTGTCGTGATCGGCGACGTCGGCTACGGCAAGACCGAGGTCGCGGTCCGCGCCGCGTTCAAGGCCGTGCAGGACGGCAAGCAGGTCGCGGTGCTGGTGCCGACGACGCTGCTGGCCCAACAGCATCTGCAGACGTTCACCGAGCGGATGGCGGCGTTCCCGGTGAAGGTGCGGGGGCTGTCCCGGTTCACCGACGCCGCCGAGTCCAAGGAGATCATCGCGCAGTTGGCGGAGGGGGAGATCGACGTCGTCATCGGTACGCACCGGCTGCTGCAGACCGGCGTCCGGTGGAAGGACCTGGGCCTGGTGATCGTCGACGAGGAGCAGCGCTTCGGTGTCGAGCACAAGGAACACATCAAGGCGCTGCGCACGCACGTCGACGTGCTGACCATGTCGGCGACGCCGATCCCGCGAACCCTCGAGATGAGCATGGCCGGGATCCGCGAGATGTCGACGATCCTCACCCCGCCCGAGGAACGGCACCCGGTCCTCACGTACGTCGGGGCGTACGCCGACAAGCAGGTCGCGGCCGCGATCCGGCGCGAACTGCTGCGCGACGGCCAGGTGTTCTACGTGCACAACCGGGTGAGCTCGATCGACAAGGCCGCCAAGCGGATTCGGGACCTCGTCCCGGAGGCGCGGGTGGTGGTGGCGCACGGGCAGATGAACGAGGAGACGCTCGAGAAGACCGTGCAGGGCTTCTGGCAGCGTGAGTTCGACGTGCTGGTGTGTACCACCATCATCGAGACCGGCCTCGACATCTCCAACGCCAACACCCTCATCGTCGAGCGGGCCGACTCGCTCGGCCTGTCGCAGCTGCACCAGTTGCGCGGTCGCGTCGGCCGCAGCCGGGAACGGGGTTACGCGTACTTCCTGTACCCGCCGGAGAAGCCGCTCACCGAGACCGCGTACGACAGGCTCGCCACCATCTCGCAGAACTCCGACCTCGGCGCGGGTATGGCCGTCGCGATGAAGGACCTCGAGATCCGCGGCGCCGGCAACGTGCTCGGCGCCGAGCAGTCCGGCCACGTCGCGGGCGTCGGTTTCGACCTGTACGTGCGACTCGTCGGCGAGGCGGTCGAGGCGTACCGCGCGGTCGCCGACGGCCGACCCGTCACGACCGAGCCGGAGACGAAGGAGGTGCGGATCGACCTGCCGGTGGACGCGCACATTCCACCCGACTACGTCACCAGCGACCGGCTCCGCCTCGAGGGCTACCGCAAGCTCGCGGCGGCCGCCGACACCGACGCCATCGCCGCCGTGGTGGACGAACTCGTCGACCGGTACGGTCCGCTGCCCGAGGAGGTGGGCCGCCTGGTGTCGGTCGCGAAGCTGCGCCTGCTGTGTCGCGAGTACGGGATCGAGGAGGTCGCGGTCACCGGAACCCAGCTCAAGATCTCACCGATGCAGCTGCCGGACTCGAAGCAGTTGCGGCTCAAGCGGATCTACCCCAGCGCGCAGTACCGGGCCACGACCGGCCTGGTGCAGATGCCGTTGCCGCGTGCCGGATCCGGCGGCGTGGGCGCCGATCGGGTGCGGGACGTCGAGCTGCTGCAGTACATCGCGGACTTCCTGCTCGCGATGGACGGCAAGGCGGCCGGCGCGGTGGACGTGTCGACGCAATCGGCTGCGCAGGCAGGGGTCTGACGCGGATGAGCGACCGGGGCGAGCACGGCGAACAGTGGCGCGCGGGTGATGCCCTGATCGAGGCCGTCGAGGTGATGGATCGACTGTGGGGGTTCGGTGGCTGGGAGGTGACCCAGACGCACGACTCGCTGCGGCCGTACCTGCTCGAGGAGGCGTACGAACTGCTCGACGCCGTTCAGGTCGGAGATCCGGTCGGAGTTCGTGAGGAACTGGGGGATCTGCTGCTGCAGGTGCTCTTCCACTCCCGGATCGCGGAAGCGGCCGGTCAGTTCACCGTCGACGACGTCGCGGCGACACTCGTCGCGAAGCTCGCGCACCGCAGCCCGCACCTGACCGACGGGGTCACCGGTCCCGTCGACGTCGCCGAGCAGGAGCGCGCGTGGGAACTGCGGAAGGCCGCGGAGAAGGCCCGACAGTCGTGCATCGACGGGATTGCGCTGATGCAGCCGGCGCTGGCGCTCGCCGAGAAGGTGATCTCGCGGGCCCGCAAGGCCGGACTGCCCGACGATCTCGTTCCGGACGAGCTGCGGCTGGTGCATCTGGGAGGTCCCGGCAGTGCCGAGGACGAACTACGCAAGGCGACACTGCGATTCGTCGACCGGATCCGGGCCGCCGAGTCCGCCGCACACGCGGACGGCGTCGCGTGGGGCGGACTCGGGGCGGACGACTGGCGAACCTACTGGAGTAGCTGAGCCGCCATCAGCTGGGTGAGTCGTTGTGGTGCTTCGCGATTCGACCGTTCCCGTCGAGCTCCAGCGTCACGTCGATACCGACCTTGCGCAGGAACTCGTAGTCGTGACTGACGATCACCATCGCACCGCGATAGGCGTCGAGCGCCTCGGCCAGTTGTTCGACGCTGGTGACGTCGAGATTGTTCGTCGGCTCGTCGAGGATCAGTAGCTGCGCGGGAGGATCGGCCAGGAGCAGTTTGGCGAGCGACACCCGGAAGCGTTCGCCGCCGGACAGCGTCGCGACCGGCCGGTCGGCGGCACTGCCTCGGATCAGCAGACGCGCGAGCTGATTGCGGATCGTGCCGGCTGCCGTGCCGGGCGCGACCGCCTGGACGTTCTCGAGTGCGCTCAGGCGGTCGTCGAGGTTGTCGAGGCGCTGGGGAAGATAGCCGACGCGGTCCGTCGACAAGACACCGTGGACACGGCCCGGATCCCCGGTCGTGCCGTGCAGAAGATTCTCGAGCAGCGTCGACTTTCCCGCGCCGTTGGGGCCCACGAGCGCGACCCGCTCCGGACCCTGGACGACGATCGAGCGGTCGCCGTCATGGAACTCGGCCAGTCGCCGACCCCGTGGTACATCGGGGTCGGGGAGGACGAGTCGGATGTGTTCGTCCTCGCGCACGCGCAGGTCGGCGGCGTCGACGGCGGCCTGGGCGGCCTCGACCTTGGAGTCGAGTGTCGAACGCATCGATCCGGCGGATGCCTGCGCCTTGCTGGCACGATTCCCCGCCAGGATCTTGGGGATCCCGCCGTCCTTCTGCGTCTTCTTCGCGGTTCGTTCGCGTCGGGCCAGCTTCGTCTCGGCTTCGACTCTCTGACGCTTCTCGACCTTGAGCGCCTGCTCGGCCGAGCGCGCGGCCTGCACGGCCGCGGCCTGCTCCTGCTCGCGATACTCCTTCCACGCGCTGTACGGACCGCCGAACACCTCGATCCTGCTGCCGTGCAGTTCTGCGGTGGCGTCCATGTGCTCGAGCAGTTCCAGATCGTGACTGACGACCACGAGCGTGCCGGTCCAGTTGTCGACCATCTCCGCCAGTCGCGCACGCGTGGGCCGGTCGAGGTTGTTCGTCGGCTCGTCGAGCAGCGTGATCGGGGTGCGGCGGATCCGCAGTCCGGTGATGGCGATGAGCATGGCCTCGCCGCCGGAGACCGTGGCGACCGGTCGGTCGAGATCGGCTGCCGTGAAGCCGATCTCGTGCAGTGCCTCGTCTGCGCGCGCCTCGATGTCCCAGTCGTCGCCGACCGTGTCGAAGTGTCGAGGATCCGGATCGCCGCCCTCGATCGCCCGGAGGGCTTCGACGATCCCGTCGATGCCGAGGAGTTCGGCGACGGTCGACTCCTTGCGCGTGGTCAGCGTCTGGGGGAGGTAACCCACTTCTCCGACGGTGTCGATCCGCCCCGATGTGGGCTGGAGCAGTCCGGCCACCAGTCGGAGCAGCGTGGACTTGCCCGCGCCGTTGCGGCCGACGAGTCCGGTGCGCCCGGTGGTGAAGGTGCCGCTCACGCGGTCGAGCGCGACGGTACCGTCGGGCCATTCGAAGGTGGTGTCTCTCAAAGTGATTGCGGAGGCACTCATGCGTTGCCGTCCCTTTCGTGAAAGGTTGCTGATCAGCAGGGCTGAGGGAACGACCGATCACGAGAGGTCGCCGGGACGGGCAAGCATGCGTCGTACGGGTGGGTCGACATCGCTGTGCACACGGGAAGCGTGATCGGCGCGAGCCGGAAGTGCCGGGGAAGGGAGCCCTGAAATGGGCATGGGTCGTCAGCCGAGGCGCGGTCCGCGCCCGATCGGCAACGCCACCGGCAAGTCCGGTGGCTAGATTTTGTCGACCTCGATGTCCATGAGCGGCACTCTATCAGCGTCGCCCGGACGGTCACTGCTTGCGGCAGTTGAGGATGGCAGCGTGCGGCTTCTCCCAGTAGCCGCGCAGCAGGTCTGCTTCGGCGTCCGCCTCCGGTGTCCGCACCTGGGCATGGTCGAGCCACTGGACCAGCTGGAATCCGGCGGTGTGCATGGCGTCGTCGATGCTCGGCCTGTTCCACACGTACGCAGTGACGGTGTCCTCGTCGGCTTCGTGGTTCGACGGGTCGAAGAGGTCGAGCTTGACGCTGCTGCCGTCCCCGTCCGGGCCGATCGGGGTCAGCCGGAAGCCGTAGCGCTCGTAGTACGACGGATCCCGGACATAGTCGGGATGGATCGGCAGGGTGACGAGACGTCCGCCCGGACGGAGCGGTCGTGCCATCTGGGCGCACATGTCGTGGAGTTCGGCCCTGGTGGTGGCGTACGGCAACACGTACACGGCCAGGATCAGATCGAAGCACCCCTCCAGATCGTCGGTGAGATCGGAGGTGAACGAGATGTCGCGTGGGCTGCTCGCCTCCCACCGGCGGGCGTAGTCGAGCATGCCGTCGGAGACGTCGTAGCCGACCACCCGTGCGCCCTGTTCTTTCAGCCACCGCGAGTACATGCCGTTGCCGCAACCGAAGTCGAGGACATCGCGTCCTTCCAGATCCCCGAGGGCGGCCAGGACGTTGGGGATCTCGAGGTGCCGTCTGAAGGGCCAGCCGGCCATGCCCTCGTAGAGATCGGCGAGTTCGTCGAACTGGCTCTGCATGTGCGCCCCTTTGTCCGAATCGGTTCGATCCCGTCACCGTAGGGCGAAATGCGGATACCCGCTCGTTCAAGCGCGAGATCGGTCCGCCGGAACGTACCGAGCGTGTTTCCTCACGTGAACAGCGTCGACCCCCAGTAGTCGCCGTCGCCGATACCCGGCGGGACCGCGAAGACCGCGGAGCCGACGTGCTTGATGTACTCGTTCAGCGCGTCGTTGCGGGCCAGGCTCTGCTGCATCGGCACGAACTGCTTCTGTGGGTCGCGGCAGTACGCGATGAAGAACAGTCCGGCGTCGAGGTGGCCGAAACCGTCTGTGCCGTCAGTGAAGTTGTAGCCGCGGCGCAGGATCTGGATGCCGCCCAACTCCTCGGCCGACGCCAACCGCACGTGCGCGTCGGCATCGATCACCGGCCTGCCGCCGGCACCCTTGGCGTCGAGTTGGAGGTCGTCGAACTCGTCCTTCCGCCCCAGCGGTGCGCCGCTGCCCTTGCTCCGGCCGAACACCCGCTCCTGCTCGTGCAGGGTGGTGCGGTCCCACGGCTCGATCAGCATGCGGATGCGCCTCGCCACCAGGTAGGAACCGCCCGCCATCCAGGCCTGATCGTCGGCGGGATCGACCCACACGAACTCCGATACCGCCGCCGGGTCCTCGGCCTTGATGTTGCGGGTCCCGTCCTTGAAGCCGAACAGGTTTCGCGGCGTCGTCTGACTCGTGGACGTCGACGACGTGCGGCCGAACCCCAGCTGCGACCAGCGGACCGCGACGACGCCGAAACCGACGCGCGCCAGGTTGCGCACCGCGTGCACCGCGACCTGCGGGTCGTCGGCGCAGGCCTGGATCGCGATGTCGCCGCCCGAGCGGGCCGGTTCGAGCGCGTCGCCGGTGAACTTCGGCAGGTCCACCAGCGCGGCCGGCTTCCTGTCGGCGATCCCGAATCGATCCTTGCCGTTCGCCTCGAAGAGCGACGGACCGAACCCGATCGTCAGCGTCAGCTTCGACGCATGCAGGTCCGTTGCCTCACCGGTGTCGCTGGGAGGCTTGTACTCGCCGGCGCCGACCGCGCCGTCGGCGGCGGCCTCCTCACCCGCGGTCATCCGCTCGGCCATCTCGGTCCACTTCTGCAGCATCGCCACCAGTTCGTCGCGTGACTCGGTGATGACGTCGAACGCGACGAAGTGCATGCGATCCTGCGCGGGCGTGACGATCCCTGCCTGGTTGACGCCTCGGAAAGCCACTGTCTGCGTTGTCGATTCGGCCGCAGCGGGCGCGGTCAGCCGTCCCGCCGTGGCGCCGGCCCCGGCCAGTACCGCGCCCGCTCCGACTGCTCCGACTGCCCCGAACAGTCGTCGCCGGGACAGACCCCTATCCGGCGACGACACCCTGCACCTGGCTCACTTCGGCGGACAGCGCGTCGATCTTCTGGGACAGCGCCTGACGCTGCGGCTCGGTCACGGTGTCGTACGAGACGAAGCCGTCGGCCTGGCGGAACTGCGCGAGCGCCTGGTCCAGTTCGGCGAACCGCTGGTCGATGCGTCCGGCCAGTTCCGGGTTGCGTTCGTCGAGGATCGGACGCAGCGCCGCGATCGCGGCCTGCGACCCGTCCGCGTTCGCCTGGAAGTCGTACAGATCGGTGTGCGAGAAGATGTCCTCCTCGCCGGTGATCTTGGTGCGCGCGATCTCGTCGAGCAGGGTCTGCGCCCCGCCGGCCACCTGGATCGGGTCGACGACGAAGTCCGGCGCGGCCACGCCGTCGGCGAGTTCCTGGATGTCGGCGACGAGCTGGTCGGCGATCGCGTTCGTGTCGGGCTGCAGTCCCGCCACCCACAGGTCCTTCTCGAGACGGTGGAAGCCGGTCCAGTTCCAGCCCGGTTCGACGTCCACCTCGCGCAGGTCGATCCGCGGATCGAGATCGTCGGGGAAGCTCTCGGCGATCGGCTCGATGCGCTCGTAATAGGTACGGGTGAGCGGGTACTGCGCCTTCGCTGCGGCGACGTCACCGGCCTTGATCGCGGCCACGAACGTGGTGACGGTCTCCTGCAGGGCGGTGAGCTGGCTGTCGACGTAGCGCTTGTATCCGGCGGCCGCCTCGGCGAGGCGACCGTCGGAGTCCGTCGCGGCCACCGAGTCGCCGGTGACGGTGAAGGCGGTGCGGATCCCGTCGCCGACCATGCCCGGCTTGCACGCGGTGTGGTAGGTCCCGGGCTCGGCGAGATTGACGATCAGCTGACGGGTCAGTCCCGGGCCGACGTTCTCGACCTCGCCCATCACCCGGTCGCCGTCACCGAAGACGTAGAACTCGGTGACCTTGGCGCCGTTGTTGGTGATCGAGAACGTGGTGTTCCCGGTCTCGGCGGTGCTGCCCGAGATCTCGCACGAGGTGTCGGTGGCGGTCACCACGATCGCCTCGTCGCCCGCGGCCGACTTGGATGTGCACGCGGCGAGGGCGAGGGGAGCGATCGCGAGCAGGGCGAGCGCGGAGGTGGAACGACGCACGGGCGGAACCTTTCAGGAAACGGTGAGCGAGGAGTCTTGTGCGGCAGCGGGCTTCGGCCGGGCGGGGACCGGGCGCAGGAACAGCGGCAGTACGATCGCGAGGTACGCGACCCACGCGACGAGCTGGAACACCGTCGGGTCGGGCCGGAAGTTGAAGATGCCCGACAGGACGGTGCCGTACCAGCTGGAGGTGTCGAAGACCGACGAGATGTCGAACGCGATCGTGGAACCGCCGGGCAGCCATCCGGCGATCTGCAGTGCCCGCACGCCGTAGGCGAGGATGCCCGCCGCCACCACCACGAGGAACGCGCCGGTGTAGCGGAAGAAGCGGGCGAAGTCGATGCGTACGGCGCCGACGTACAGCAGGACGGTGAGGACTGCGGCGACCGCGATGCCGAGCAGTAGACCGAGCAGCGGCCACGCGCTACCGGCGGTGTTCTCGGCGTAGCCGACCAGCAGCAGTGCCGTTTCGACGCCCTCCCGGCCGACGGCGAAGAAGGCCATCGCCGCGACGGCCACCGGCCCGACGGCCAGCGCACGGTTCATTCCGACGCGCAGGTGGCCCGAGATGGACGCGGCGGCGGTGCGCATCCACAACACCATCGCCGTGACGATGCCCACCGCGACGAGCGACGCGAGACCACTGATGAGTTCGGCGGCCGTCCCGGTGACGGTGGAGGTGCCGAAGTGGATGCCGACGAAGATCGCGACGACCATCGCGACCGCCGCGCCGACGCCCACCCACACCCACTTGAGGGCGTCACGACGCTCGGACTTGACCAGGAACGCGACCAGGATCATCACCACGATGCCGGTCTCGAGCCCCTCCCGGACACCGATCAGGCCGCTGCCGAACAACTGTGTCGCGATGGACGGTGCGTCGGCACCGGCGGCGAGAAGTGACACTTCGGCGTCTCCTGATTCGAGTCGGACGGCCGGTGCAGGATAGGCAAGGCAAACCTGGAGCGACCACGCCGAAAGTAGCATCCCCTAAGGCCGCCCGAAAACCACCCCCCACCAGGTGTTTTTGTCCGAAATGGGGAGTTGGTCCTGAATCCGGCGAGCGTCACGACCGCGCGGTCTGGATGATGGACGGCGTGATGAGAGATGCCGCCACGCGTACCGGGGATCCACGGACACGCGCGCCGGGGCTGCCGCCGGCCCGACCGCCGAAACGGCGGCGTCCGCTGCGCACGTTCCTGATCGTGACGTCCTCGCTCCTCGTCGGGGTCGCGGTCGTGACCCTCGCGGTCGGACTCGACGAGCTGGATCAGCGGAAGCCACGGATCGAGATCCCCGAGGGCATTCCGCCGGGACCCGGCGCGCCGCTCCCGCCGATCGACATCAACGCGGCCGGGCGGACCGCGAACCTGCTGCGGGAGTGGGCGGCACCGCTGTCGGACGCGCTGGCGATCTCCCCGACCGCGATGGAGGCGTACGGCTACGCGGCCGCCGTCATGACGGCGACGCGTCCCGAATGCGGCATCGGATGGACGACCCTCGCGGGCATCGCCGCCGTCGAAAGCAGGCACGGCACCCACGGCGGCGCCCGCGTCGACGACGGCGGGCAGGTCTCGCCGCCGATCCGCGGAATCCCGCTCGACGGCGCACCCGGCGTCGCGGAGATCCCCGACACCGACCGCGGCAGGATGGACGGCGACGCCACCCACGACCGCGCCATGGGGCCGCTCCAGTTCATCCCGGAGACCTGGGGCCGGTGGGGCGTCGACGCCAACGGGGACGGAGCCGTCGACCCGGACAACATCGACGACGCCGCACTCACCGCGGCGCGCTACCTGTGCGCGCGTGGCGGCGACCTCACCACCGCGGACGGCTGGACGGCGGCACTCATGGCCTACAACCTGTCCGGGGAGTACCTGCTCGACGTCCGGGATCGAGCCGCGGCCTACTCGGTGGGGGTGCGTCGGTGACCACCGCCGCGACGGGCGTGACGAGGGCCACGCCGTGCGCGCCGCAGGACGGGAGTCGGTTACTCCGGTTAGGCTCAGACCTGGCACTATGCATCCGGCGGCTCACCGTGGTCGCCTGCCCGTAGACAACCCAGACGCTGCCTGTCCGGACCGGCATCCACTGTCGTCCGCAGCAGCCGTACGAAGCCGCCGAAGGAGAACCATTCGTGGCCATCATTGAGCAGGTCGGAGCTCGCGAGATCCTCGATTCCCGTGGTAACCCCACGGTTGAGGTCGAGGTACTGCTCGAGGACGGCAGCTTCGCCCGCGCCGCCGTCCCCTCCGGTGCCTCCACCGGTGAGCACGAGGCCGTCGAGCTGCGTGACGGTGGCGACCGCTACCTGGGCAAGGGTGTCGAGAAGGCCGTCGAGGCCGTCCTCGGCGAGATCGCCCCGGCCATCATCGGCCTGGACGCCACCGAGCAGCGCACCGTCGACCAGGCGCTCCTCGACGCCGACGGCACCCCGGACAAGTCCCGCCTCGGCGCGAACGCGCTGCTCGGTGCGTCGCTGGCCGTGGCCCGCGCCGGTGCCGAGTCCTCCGGACTGGAGCTGTTCCGTTACGTCGGTGGCCCCAACGCCCACGTGCTGCCCGTCCCGATGATGAACATCCTCAACGGTGGCGCGCACGCCGACACCGGTGTCGACGTCCAGGAGTTCATGGTCGCGCCCATCGGTGCGCCCACGTTCAAGGAGTCGCTGCGCTGGGGTGCCGAGGTGTACCACTCGCTGAAGTCGGTCCTCAAGGCCAAGGGTCTGTCGACCGGCCTCGGTGACGAGGGCGGCTTCGCCCCCGACGTCGCGGGCACCAAGGAAGCACTCGACCTGATCGCCGTCGCGGTCGCGCAGACCGGTCTCACGCTGGGCACCGATGTCGCGCTGGCGCTCGACGTCGCGGCCACCGAGTTCTACACCGACGGCACCGGCTACAAGTTCGAGGGCAAGAACCGCACGGCCGACGAGATGGCCGCGTTCTACGCCGACCTGCTGGCCCAGTACCCGCTGGTCTCGATCGAGGATCCGCTGGACGAGGACGACTGGGAGGGCTGGGTCTCGCTCACCGAGCAGATCGGCAACAAGATCCAGCTCGTCGGCGACGACCTGTTCGTCACCAACCCGGAGCGCCTCGAGGAGGGCATCGCCAAGGGCGCGGCCAACGCACTCCTGGTGAAGGTCAACCAGATCGGCACCCTGACCGAGACGCTGGACGCCGTTGACCTGGCCCACCGCAGCGGCTACAAGACGATGATGAGCCACCGTTCGGGTGAGACCGAGGACACCACCATCGCCGACCTGGCCGTCGCGGTCGGCAGCGGTCAGATCAAGACCGGTGCCCCCGCCCGCAGCGAGCGCGTCGCGAAGTACAACCAGCTGCTGCGCATCGAGGAGAGCCTCGGCGACGCCGCCCGGTACGCCGGCGAGGTGGCGTTCCCGCGCTTCGTCTTCGAGGGCTCCGCCAGCTGATGAATCAGCGCGGTAGGTCGCGGTCGGGGCGCCCCTCTCCGGGTGGGCGTCCCGGTCGCAGCGGTGCCGGAACCGGGCAGGGCCCTCGCGGGCCCCGTCGGAACCGTGCCGGCACTCCTACCGCCTCCGGGCGGGTCGGCTCGGACGCGTCGAGTTCACTCGACGCCGACGGCGACACGACCGGACCTTCCGCCAGTAGTGCCGCTGGGTCCCGTGCCCGCTCGCCGCGAGCGGGCACGGGACGCCGGTCGGCACCGGCCCGGTCCGAGCGCACGTTCTTCGGGCTCTCGACGGGTCGCGCAGTCATCCTCGCCGTCGTGATCTGCGCATTGGCGCTCACCCTCGCGATGCCGCTGCGCACGTACCTGACCCAACGCACCGAGGCGGACCGTCTCGCGTCCGAGCAGCAGGATCTCGAACGGCAGCTCGACGAGTTGCAGCAGCAGAAGGAACAGATCGAGGACCCCGCGTGGATTGCCACGCAGGGCAGAGAACGTCTCGGCCTGGTCCGGCCCGGGGAAACCCCGTACAAGGTGCAGTTGCCCGGCGACTACAAGCCCCCGCAGAAGGATGCGCCGCCGCCCCCGCCGTCCACCGGCGCGTGGCACAGCGACCTGTGGCAGCGGCTCACCGAACTGCCGGCGCCCGCCCAGCCCGAACCAGAAACACCGCCGGCGACCCCCGTGGTGCCGGCTCCCGCACCAGAAGAACCAGGAGTACCCACCGGGTGAGCGAATCGTCCGTCCCCCAGGAAGACCTCGACGCAGTGGAGGCCCAGCTGGGTCGCGCCCCGCGGGGCGTCCTCGAGATCGCCTACCGCTGCCCGGACGGGCAGCCCGGCGTCGTGAAGACGGCCCCCCGGCTGCCCGACGGCACGCCGTTCCCCACCCTCTACTACCTCACGGACCCCCGGCTCACCGCCGAGGCCAGCCGGCAGGAGTCCGCGGGCGTGATGCGGGAGATGACCGAGCGCCTCGGCACCGATCCCGAACTGGCCGCAGCGTACCGTCGCGCCCACGAGTCCTACCTTGCCGAGCGCAACGAAATCGACTCCCTGGGAACCGACTTCACCGGCGGCGGCATGCCCGACCGGGTCAAGTGCCTCCACGTCCTGATGGCGCACGCGCTCGCGAAGGGGCCGGGTGTCAACCCGTTCGGTGACGAGTCGGTCGCACTCGCCGCGCGAGGCAAGCTGCGCGGCACCGCGATTCCCGCGGACTGGCCCGAGTACCGCGGACCCGGCGAGGCGGGAGAGCACGAGTGACCAGGGTCGCCGCGATCGACTGCGGCACCAACTCGATCCGACTGCTCGTCGCGGATGCCGACGACAGCGGACGACTCACCGACGTCACCCGGCTGATGCGGATCGTGCGACTCGGTCAGGGCGTCGACGCCACCGGGGCGTTCGCGCCCGAGGCGATCGAGCGGACTCGCGTCGCGCTGACCGAGTACGCCGACATCATCCGCGACACCGGGGCGACGGCGGTGCGGATGGTCGCCACGTCGGCCACCCGTGACGCCGCGAACCGCGAGGACTTCTTCGCGATGACCCGTGAGGTTCTCGGTGCCGTGATATCCGGCGCCGAGGCCGAGGTCATCACCGGTGACGAGGAGGCGCGGCTGTCCTTCGCCGGTGCGGTCGGTGAACTGGATCCGGCGGAGGGGCCGTTCGTCGTGGTCGATCTCGGCGGCGGGTCCACCGAGATCGTGCTCGGCGACGCCGCCGGCGTCCACGCCGCGTACTCCACCGACGTCGGCTGTGTGCGAGTGACGGAACGCTGCCTGCACGACGACCCGCCCACCGCGGAGCAGATCGAGTCCGCCCGCGCGTTCGCATCGGACCGGCTCGCGCAGGCGTTCGCGACGGTTCCGGTCGAGCGGGCTCGGACCTGGGTCGGCGTTGCCGGCACCATGACCACGCTGTCCGCCGTCGCGCAGGACCTGCCCGAGTACGACGCGGAGCGGGTGCATCTGTCCCGGCTCGGCATCGACCAGCTGCACGACGTCGCACGCCGCCTCGTGACGATGACCCACGACGAGCGCGCAGCCCTCGGCCCGATGCACCCCGGCCGGGTCGACGTGATCGGCGGCGGGGCGATCGTCACCGCTGTTCTGGCCGACGAGTTTTCGCAGCGCGCGGGAATCGGCGAACTCGTCGTCAGCGAACACGACATTCTGGACGGAATTGCAATGTCGGTCCCGCTGGGCGGGTCGTGAATTAGCTCACTGTTTGATCCGCCTACACTGTTCCTTGGTTTTCCACTGTCGTGGCCACCGGAGTCGGGCCGGTGGTGGGCCCCCATAGCCCAATTGGCAGAGGCAGCGGACTTAAAATCCGCGCAGTGTGGGTTCGAGTCCCACTGGGGGCACCCTCCGTCCCGACGTCCTGCTGCACATGGCACCGCCGGTCCCGCCCACCGCATTCCGGTGGGTGGGACCGCTGCCGTCGGATGGGCCGTGGATGCGGGGGCTAGCGGCAGTGCCAGTGCCCGTACGCGTTCGGGTTCTGCCAACGTCGGCACGGGGCCGTCCGGTCGGCGCCGGCCTGAGTCGCCGCTGTCGCGGATTGCTCGCCCGCGAACAGCTGAGTGTCAGCCGAGGCCGTGGTGGCGGTGATTGCCAGTGGCGTCACCGCGAGCGTGGCGGTCACCAGAATGTTCGCGAGCATCCGCCCTGCCCGCGCGGCGCTGCGGTAGGGAGAGTTCTCCTGTGTCATCGGTCGATCCTTTCCACGACCGCGGGTCGGGATGGCGCATCGTGCCTGCGCCACTCCCCATGTTAGGGCCGATCACTGCCCTGGCGGGAGGCCCTCGAGGCGAATCGCGGAACCGCCGCGCGCGGGGCAGCGGCCACCAATCCTGGCGCATGCCGTACAGTGGGACCGTCAGGTGCGCCATCAAGGCGGCATGCCGGCTCGGATTCTGATCCTGGGCCGCCGAAGCGACGTCACCGTCGAATCCCTGACCTCCTCACGAACTCACAGGTCGAGCGCTCGCGAGTCGGGCCCGCCGTCGACCGGAAGATCACAGCCAGGCGCGTTGCGCCGATACGTGTTGTCGCCGAAGTGAATTCGCGACGACCACGAAGGAATACATGCACTCCAGTACCATCTGTTCGCCGGTCGATACCGGCCCGGACTCCTCGGGAGTCCCTCGAGAGCACGCTCGCGGCCGGTCCGCGACCCTCCGGGCGCGCGCCTTGGAGATCGTCGGCATCCTCTACCGATGCGAACGCGACGCCGCCGTGCAACTGCTGACGCGACACTCCCAGGACAACAATCTCAGGGTCGCAGCCCTCGCGGAGGCGTTGGTCACCGTTGTGGACGGAGCGTCGGACCATCCGGATGGTGGTGCGCAGACTACCCTTGCGACGCACTTCTGGCTCCGTGAGATCCGTCGGCTCGGCCGAACGCACCGCCGCAGCGATCGGTGGGTCCGTCACGTCGCGACGGCCGGCGGCTGCGTCGGCGCATCGCGGAACGAAGCGTGGAGATCTTCTGTCCGGCAAAGTGATCCGAATCGCGTCGACTTCTCGACGCAAGTGTGATTGACTGAAAGTGGTCATAGTGTTTTGTGGTTGCATGTCTGTGCGCTCGCAATTCCTTTAGTTGTGGGGGATAGATCTCCTCTTCGGGTATCGCTTTCGGCAGTACCGGCCCGGGTCGCTCGAACATCGGCGATTCGTGATCGGCAAGCATGAGGAGTACAAAATGGCAACCGGCACCGTGAAGTGGTTCAACGCTGAAAAGGGCTTCGGCTTCATCGCTCCCGAGGACGGCAGCGCTGACGTGTTCGCGCACTACTCGGAGATCCAGGGCGGCGGCTTCCGCAGCCTCGACGAGAACCAGCGCGTCTCCTACGATCTGGGCCAGGGCGCCAAGGGCCCCCAGGCCACGAACATCACCGCGATCTGATCGCGCGTCGCCCGATCGGGTGACAACTGACGACAGGCCCCGCTCCGTGGAAACGGAGCGGGGCCTGTCGTGTTGTCTCGTGTTGTCTCGTGCTGTCGGAGGGTGGTCGCTCAGCGTTGCGAGTCGATGACCGCCTGCTGCGCGGCGGGTGTGACGGCGTCGACGTAGCCCCTGAAGTCGTCGTGCTTCTCCAGGAATCCCGCGACGAACGGGCAGATCGGTACGATCCGCTTCCCGCGGGCAACGGTGTCCTCGAGTGCCGCGCGGATCAGCGTGCTCGCCAGACCCCGGCCGGCGAAACGCTCGCCGATCTCGGTGTGGAAGAAGATCCGCTGGTCACCGCTGTCGACGAATTGCGTGAACCCCGCGGTGGTGTCTCCGACACGGACCTCGTAACGGTTGAGATCCTGTGCGGCGTTCACTTCGGGCTGTGCATCCAGGTCGTCGGCCATGACTCCACTATGTCAGGAACCGGTCGTGTCAGGAACCGACCTTGGGGGTTGCGCGGTCGATGATCGGCGCCAGATCCAGCCCCGTGGGCAACGTGCCGAACGCGGTACCCCAATCTCCGGCGAGCCGGGTCGCGCAGAAGGCGTCGGCGACCGCGGGATGCCCGGACCGGACCAGGAGCGCACCCTGCAGTGCGAGCGCCATGTCTCCGACCACCCGCCGCGCCCGGTGCTGCAGCGTCTCGACATCGGTGAACGCGTTCTTCAGGTTCGCGACCGCGGCATCGAGTCGGACGTCGGCCCCGGCGCTGTCGTCGAGTTCGTCGAAGAACGCCTCCAGCGACTCGGGCTGGCGCGCCATCGCACGCAGGACGTCGAGGGCCGCGATGTTGCCCGACCCCTCCCACACCGACAGCAGCGGCGCCTCCCGGTAGAGCCGAGGCATCCGTGACTCTTCGACATAACCGTTGCCGCCCAAGCATTCCAGGGCCTCGGCGGCGTGCGCCGGTCCCCGCTTGCACACGTAGTACTTGCTCACCGCGAGGGCGACACGGCGCAGGATCGACGCCTGCGGGTCGCCGTTGTCGGCGCGGTCGGTGAGCGCCGCGAGCCACAGTGCGACCGTCGTCGACGCCTCCGATTCGACGGCCAGGTCCGCGAGCACGTTCCGCATCAGTGGCTGGTCGACGAGGCGTGCACCGAACGCGCTCCGGTACGCCGCATGGTGCGCGGCCTGCGTGACGCCGACACGCATGCCGGTCGCGGTGCCGATCGTGCAGTCCAGTCGCGTCATGTTGACCATCTCGACGATGGTGCGCACCCCGCGGCCCTCATCGCCGACCCGCCACGCCACCGCCTCGTCGTACTCCACCTCGCTACTGGCGTTCGAATGGTTGCCGAGCTTGTCCTTGAGTCGCTGCAGGTACATCGCGTTGCGGGAGCCGTCCGGCAGGATCCGGGGGAGCAGGAAGCACGTCAGGCCGCCGGGCGCGTGCGCGAGCACCAGGAAGATGTCCGACATCGGCGCCGACGTGAACCACTTGTGCCCCGTGAGCAGGTAGGACCCGTCCGACTGAGGGACGGCGCGGGTGGTGCCGGCGCGGACGTCGGAGCCGCCCTGCTTCTCGGTCATCGACATGCCGGCGATCAGCCCGGGCTTGGTGAGCGGGGCCCGCAGTTCCGGGTCGTACACCCGCGCCGTGAGCAGTGGTTCGTACTGCAGCGCGAGGTCGGGGTTGTGTCGCAGCGCGGGCACCGCGGCGTACGTCATCGAGATCGGACACCCGTGGCCGGCGTCCACCTGCCCCCACACCGCCATCTTCGCGGCGCGGACGAGGTGCGCATTCGACCGGGGGTCCGCCCACGGGGCGCCGTGCAGGCCCAGTTCCACGGCCGTGTCCATCAGCTGGTGATAGGCGGGGTCGTACTCGACCTCGTCGATGCGGTGGCCGTAGCGGTCGTGGGTGCGCAGTGTCGGGGGATGGGCCTCGGCCAGGTCGCCCAGCGCCTGCGCCTCGGAGCCGCCGGCGAGGCGTCCGACGCGGTGCACTTCGTCGAGGGCCTCGTGCGCGCCCTCGTGCTGCAGCGCCTCGAGGATCGGCGCGTAGTCGGCTGCGTCGTACTCGATCAGTGGCGGAACCTGGTTGGTGACCTCGTGCGTGACCCTCATACGACCCCCTCGTGCGGCGGTGACGGCGATCCTTCGATCAGCAGTCAATGACGCTGGCGGGCGATCGTCAAGGCCCGACGGGAATACAATACGAGACGGTAGCGTATTGATATTGCAGTACTGCTCTCGATCTCGGAAGGTTCGGCCATGACAACCTCGTCCACATCGCGCGCACCCGCCGTCGCGGCGCCGCGACACCTCGGGCTGGCGCTCGTCGTCATCGCGACGGCCCAGTTGATGGTGATCCTCGACAGCACCATCACCAACATCGCGCTACCCAGCATCCAAGCCGACCTCGGCATCTCGGCATCGGGACTGGCCTGGATCGTGAACTCGTACGTGCTGGCGTTCGGTGGATTGCTGCTGCTCGGCGGCCGCTCCGGTGATCTTTTCGGCCGTCGACGCATGTTCCGCGTCGGTATCGTCGTCTTCACCGTCGCGTCCCTGCTCGGCGGCTTCGCTCCCAACGCGGAACTGCTGATCGCCGCACGCATCCTGCAGGGTGTGGGTGCCGCGATCGCCGCGCCCACGGCGCTCTCGTTGATCGCGACCACCTTCCCCGAGGGAGGACCGCGCAACAAGGCGATGGGCGTGTATGCCGCGATGTCGGGCATCGGATCGACCATTGGCCTGCTCCTCGGCGGCGTGCTCACCGACTACCTCGACTGGCGCTGGATCTTCTTCGTCAACGTGCCGATCGGTATCGCGCTGCTGTTCGGCACCGCCGTCCTGCCGGCGGGCGACCGTGTCCGCGGCCGTCTCGACGTGCCCGGTGCCGTCACCGGCACCCTCGGCCTGGTCGCACTCGTCTACGGCATCACCCGTGGCGGCGAGGACGGCTGGACCGATCCGCTGACCCTCGGCCTGTTCGCATCCGCGGTGGCGCTGCTGGCGGCGTTCCTCGTGATCCAGACCCGTTCCGACCATCCGATGATGCCGCTGCGGCTCCTGAAGGACCGCAACCGATCCGGTTCGTACGCGGCGATGCTCATCATCGGTGCAGCGATGTTCGCGACGTTCTACTTCCTGTCGCTGTACATGCAGCAGGTGCTGGAGTACTCGCCGGTTCAGACCGGTCTGGCCTACCTGCCGTTCAGCTTCGGCATGGCGCTCGCCACCGGGGTCGGATCGAAGTTGGCGGGACGCCTGCCCGCCCGCCTGCTCGCCGGACCGGGTCTGGTCGTCGCCGCGATCGGCATGGCGTGGTTGGCGATGCTCGAGCCGGGCTCGTCGTACCTGACGCATCTCATGCCCGCGATGTTCGTGACTGCCGTCGGCCTCGGCAGCAGCTTCCTGCCGATGACACTCGGTGCGGTCTCCGGCGTCACGCACGCCGACGCCGGAATCGCGTCCGCCCTGCTCAGCACGGCGCAGCAGATCGGTGGCGCGATGGGCCTGGCGATCCTGTCGACGGTCGCCACCGCCACCGCGAACGACTCGCTGCCCGACGCCGACCACGCCTACTTCCAGGCCGTGGCGACGGGGGACGGGGCGCTGCTCGAGCGGGCCGCGGACGCGCTGACGAGCGGATTCACGGCGGCGTTCGCCGGCGCGGCGGTGCTGTTGATCGTCGGGGTGGTCGTCACCTTCACGGCGATCAACGCCCGGGCGGCGACGGGGGAGAAGCCCCCGGTGCACGCGGGCTGAGGCAACTGGGAGTTTGGTGTGGCGGCGACGTCGCCGCCACACTGAACTCCCGGTGAAGGGAGAGAAGGTGTCGCAGTCAACGCGTGCGGGGCGTCCCCGCGACATGGAGCGCGAGCGCGATCTGCTGCTCGCGACGCAGGATCTGCTCGCGGAGGTGGGCTACGACCGGCTGTCGATCGACTCGGTCGCAGCTCGGTGCGGTGCCGGCAAGGCCACCGTGTACCGGCGCTGGGCAGGAAAGAGTGCGTTGGTCGCCGATGCGGTTGCGCTGCTGCATGATTCGTATCTCGAGCCCGACACCGGCAATCTGCGTGAGGACCTCGTGATGGCGGCGTCGGCGTGGCACGACCCCGACGTGCGGCGCGACGCCGTCGTCGCGGGGTTGCTCACTGCGATGGCGCACGACGGTGAACTGCGCGACGCGGTCCGTGCGGCGGTCACCGAGCCGCGCCGGGCCGTCTACCGGTCGATCGTGGCCCGTGCCGTCGAGCGTGGGGACGTTCCGGCGACGTGTGACACCGAACTGATCGGCACGGTCTTCCCCGCGTTGACGTTCCACCGTGTCACGGTGACGGCGCAGCCGGTGGGTCGAGAGTTCATCGAACGCGTCGTGGATCGCGTGGTGCTACCGGCGCTGACCTGCGGTTGAGTCGGTAGCACTCGGGTTCGGAATATCGGTCCGGTGTTCACGGTTAGTGGAATATAGTTGAAACTTGGAATACCTTGGAGGTAGGCATGCAATTCGGAATCTTCACCGTCGGCGACGTGACCATGGACCCGACCATCGGACGGACCCCGACCGAGGCCGAGCGCATCAAGGCCATGGTCGCGATCGCCGTGAAGGCCGAAGAGGTGGGTCTGGACGTCTTCGCCACCGGCGAGCACCACAACCCGCCGTTCGTGCCGTCGTCGCCGACGACGATGCTCGGCTACATCGCCGCTCGCACCGAGCGGATCATGCTGTCGACATCCACGACGCTCATCACCACCAACGATCCGGTGAAGATCGCCGAGGACTACGCGATGCTCCAGCATCTGGCCGACGGTCGTGTGGACCTCATGCTCGGCCGTGGCAACACCGGACCGGTGTACCCGTGGTTCGGGCAGGACATCCGGCAGGGCATCCCCCTCGCGATCGAGAACTACGCATTGCTGCGCAAGCTCTGGCGGGAGGACGTGGTGAACTGGCAGGGCAAGTTCCGTACCCCGTTGCAGTCGTTCACCTCGACGCCGCGTCCCCTCGACGACGTCCCGCCCTTCGTGTGGCACGGCTCGATCCGCAGTCCCGAGATCGCCGAGCAGGCCGCCTTCTACGGTGACGGCTTCTTCGCGAACAACATCTTCTGGCCGAAGGACCACTTCATCCAATTGATCAACCTCTACCGTCGCCGCTACGAGCACTACGGGCACGGCTCGGCCGACCAGGCGATCGTCGGTCTCGGTGGCCAGGTGTTCATGCGCAAGAACTCGCAGGATGCGGTCCGCGAATTCCGCCCCTACTTCGACAACGCCCCTGTCTACGGTCACGGGCCGTCGCTCGAGGAGTTCACCGAACAGACCCCGCTCACCGTCGGCAGCCCGCAGGAGGTCATCGACAAGACCCTCACGTTCCGTGAGAGCTTCGGCGACTACCAGCGTCAGCTGTTCCTGGTCGATCATGCGGGCCTGCCGCTGAAGACGGTCCTCGAGCAGTTGGACCTGCTGGGTGAAGAGGTCGTTCCGGTGCTGCGGCGGGAGATGGACGCGTTGCGTCCCGCGCACGTCCCGGAGGCCCCCACGCATGCGAGCCTGCTGGCCGCCGCGAAGAAGACGGAGGTGCTGTCATGACCGACTCGAACACCCGCACGCTGACGGTGATCTCGGCCGGGCTGACGCAGCCGTCGTCGAGCCGGTTGCTGGCCGACCGCCTCGCCGCGGCCACCGTCGACGCACTCGCCGGTCGGGGCATCACCGCTGATGTCGAGATCGTCGAACTGCGCGACCACGCGCACGCGCTCACCGACAACCTGCTCACCGGGTTTCCCGGTGGCGGGTTGCGTGAGGTCGTCGACCGCGTCGCGAAGTCCGACGGACTGGTCGCGGTGACACCGATCTTCAACGCGTCGTACAGCGGTCTGTACAAGTCCTTCTTCGACGTCCTCGACCAGGGGACGCTCGACGGCATGCCGGTGCTGGCCGGGGCGACCGGCGGGACCGGCCGGCACTCGCTCGCGCTCGAGCACGCGATCCGTCCGATGTTCGCGTACCTGCGGGCCGCGACCGTTCCGACCGCGGTCTACGCGGCGTCCGAGGACTGGGCCGGATCCGGCGACCAAGGACTCGCGCAACGGATCGATCGTGCGGCCGGTGAGTTGGCTGCCGCGATGGCCGCGCGGGAGAACGCCCGCCCGGCCGATCCGTTCGCGGACTCGGTGCCGTTCGAGGAGTTGCTGGCCCGGCAGTCACAGTAACTGACTCACGAGTAAGATTCCCGCAACGGACGTCGTCTACGGATACGGGGGATCGGGCTGTGCGGGAATCGGACTGGGGGAGTCGTCTGGACGTGTCGCTGCGCAATGCGTGGGGCCTGACGTTCGGTGACGGTGTCTCGCCGGTGGAGCGGACACCGTCCGTGCTGGTCCACCGCGAGCAGCACCGGGATCTTCATCGCTACGGATCACGGTCCGAGGGCGCCCCGGTGCTGCTCGTACCGCCGCTGGCGGTCCCGATGCACTGCTACGACCTGCGGCCCGGCCAGAGCCTCGCGGCACACCTGATCGGATCCGGTCGCACGCCCTACGTCGTGGACTACGGGACGATGGGCTACGCCGACCGGAACCTCGGATTCGAGGACTGGACCGACGACATCGTCCCGGGCGCCTTGCGACGGGTCAGCGACCTGCACGACGGCGCCCCGGTGGACGTCATCGGCTGGAGCCTCGGCGGCACGCTCTCGCTGCTCACCGCGTCGGCGCATCCCGACCTGCCGATCGCGTCGATCACCGTGCTCGGCACCCCGACCGACTACTCGAAGATCCCGACGATGGCGGTGGCGCGGGCACTCGGGAAGATCACGGGCCACCGCCCCGTCACCGAACTGACCCGGCTGATGGGTGGGCTGCCGGCCCCGCTGGTGCAGGTGGCGTACCGCGCCATGGCGCCGTCACGGGAACTGCTCAAGCCGTGGTTCGTCGCGCGCAACCTCCACGACACCGAGACCCTCGCCCGGATGGAGGCCATCGACCGGTTCATGGCCCGGATGCCCGGGTATCCGGCGCGGCTGTTCTACCAGATGGCGGAGGAACTGGTCCTCGGCAACGGACTCCTCGAAGGCCGGGTCACGATGGGCGGCACCACGATCAAGCTCGCCGAACTCGCCGTCCCGGTGCTGGCGGTCGGCGGCACCGACGACGTCATCGCCACCGCCGACTCGGTCGGTGCCATCGTCGACGTCCTCCCGGGCTCGCCGTCGGTGCGGTTCGAGACCGCACCCGGCAGCCACCTCGGGCTGCTCGCCGGACCCGGCGCGAAGGACACCACATGGCGGCACATCGACGCGTTCCTCGGCGAGCGAGCCGGCGGCCGGGATCAGGGCACGGGCTCAGCTTCCGAACAGTGAGCCGAGTGAGGCGAGCGATCCCGGGGGCGTGGGTGTCGGCAGGACGGACGTGGTCAGCACCGACACCGTGTTCGCGTCGCGGTTGGTGACGTAGACGTACGCGCCGTCCGGGGCGACCGCGATGCCGTTCGGCCAGCCGCCGACCGGAATGTCGCCGAGCAGTCTGTCGGTTCGGGTATCGATCACCGAGATGTTGTCGAAGACGAAGTCCGTGACGTACACGTGCGCGCCGTCGGGGGTCACCGCGATCGCGGACCGGCCGTACCCGCCGTCGATCGTCGACGTCAGCTTGCCGGCCGTGAGGTCGATCGCCGAGACGGTGTTGCCGGGATTGTTCGCGGTGTAGGCGCGGGTGCCGTCGGGTGTCAGGGCGACGGCCTGCGGACGAGCGGAGAGAAACACCGAGTAGCGCGTGGCGTTCGTCGCCGTGTCGATCGCCAGCAGCGTGCCGCTCGCGTCGTGGACGACGTACGCCGTGGCACCGTCCGGGTTGATCGCCACGTCCTGGGGGCCACGGTCGACGGGAATCGTCGCGGTCACCGTCCCCGTCGCGACGTCCACCACCGACAGGGTGTTGGTGACCGTGCTGGTCACGTAGAGACGGGCGCTGTCCGGGGACACGGCGACGGCTGTGGCCCCGGATTCGACCGGGATCGATGCGGTGACGGTGTCGGTGGCCGCGTCGATCACCGTCACCGAGGAGGCCACGGACGTGACGTACACGCGGCGGCCGTCGGGTGCGATCGCGATGTCGCGGGCCGGTCCGGCGACATCGACCGTGGCGGCGATCGTGCGCGATGCGGTGTCGATTGCCGTGACCGTTCCGACGACGTCGTTGGTCACGTACGCGCGCGTTCCGTCCGGGGTGATCGCGATGCCGTGTGGATACGGGCCGGCGGGAATCGTCGTGACGACGGCCTCGGCGTGCGCCGATCCGGGCAGCGCGAGCATCGAGGCGACAGGAAGGAGCAGCGCGGCGGCGAGGGACGCGAGACGCCCGCGGGCTGCGCGTCGTGCGATCGGTGTCATGGGTGATCCTTCAGCTGCCGAAGGGGAGTCGGAGGCTGCCGGAGCCGCCGGTCGGTGACGTCGTCAGCGGCGTCGGCACCCGCTCGCCCACGCCGTCGACGAGGTACGCGGAGCCGTTCTCGATGCTGAGGACGGCCGGGTCGCGGAAGCCGGCGAACCGGAGCGCGACCGGTGTGCTCTCACCCGCCGAGACCTTTCGTATCGTGTCCTCGGCGGGTGGCTGGCCGAGGGATCCGAACGGGACGGACATCCAGTACGAGTCGAAATCGAGGAAATAGACGTCGCCGTTGTCGACGATCAGGCCGGCGATCTGGTGGTCCGCCAGGAAGGGCAGTGTGACGGGAGTTGTCGTGCCCGAAGGCAACTCGACGACGCGATTCCCCGAGAGCTCGGCGACGTAGACGCTGCCGTCTTCCGCCGCGAGGTGGACGGGGCGGTCGAGCTGTCCGAACGGAAGGACCGTCGGGGCCGAATCGCCCTCGCGCAGAGCGAGGATCCGACCGTTCCAGGTGTCGGCGACGTAGACGGTTCCGTCCTCGACCGCGATCGCCGACGGCGCCGAGAGCCCGTCGAACGGGAGCACCACCTGGGTGGGCCGGCCGTCGAGCAGTGCGAGTACGCGGTTGTTGCGAGTGTCGGCGACGTACACGTTGCCGTTCTCCACCGCGACACCGGCCGGTGAGTGCAGTCCCGTGAACGGCAGCGGGATCGGCTCGTCCTCGCCTGCAACGATTTTGATAACCCGGTGGAATTCGGCGTCGGCGACGTACAGGTCGCTGCCGTCGACCGCGTACGCGCCGCCCTCCAGCGTGGGCAGGTACGGCCGCGACTGCATCGAACCCATGGCGCGCGGCGCCGGCGGGTAGCCGGTGGGGTCCGCGAACGCCCCCCCGGCGCCGCCGACGACGAGGCCCGCCGCGATCGCCGTCGCCGCGATTCCCGCCACGCTTCTTCTCACCAACGTCATCGAATCCCACCCCTGGTTCGTCCGGCTGTGTAGCTTCGGGCGGAGCCTAGTGGCCGCCGAACACCCGAAACGGGGTTTCGCCGGATTCGGCATCGGTCACCCGATCCCTCCGTCGCCGCGGGTGTCGAGCACACTTGTCGGCATGCTCTCCGCCGAAAATCTGTTCACCCTCATGCGTCGATTCCCCGACGTCGAGGCACCCAACCTGTTTGCCGTCGACGCCGCCGACCGGTTGATTCTCGACGAGGCGGCCGACGCCCTGGGCTCGGTCGCGGGTGACGCGATCGCCGTGATCGGCGATCACTACGGTGCACTCACCCTCGGCACCGCCGTCCGATTCGGCGTGACCGGGATCCGGGTGTACCAGGATCCGCTCACCGGGGAACGCGCGCTCGCGAACAATGCGTCGACGTTCGAGTTGACCGACAGCTACCGGTCCTGCGGGCTCGGGGAGGAACTGTTGACCGGCGCCCGCGTCGTCCTGCTGCAGTTGCCGCGCAGCCTCGACGAACTCGACGAGATCGCCGACGCGATCGCCCGCTACGCCGACCCCGGCGTCGTCGTCTTCGCCGGCGGACGTGACAAGCACATCACCCCGACGATGAACGAGGTGCTGGCCCGGTCGTTCGTCAACGTGCGTGCCAGCCGTGGCCGGCAGAAGTCTCGCGTCCTGATCGCCGACACGCCACGGGAGATCGCGACGGCCGCGCGGTTCCCGATCTCGGATCACCTCGACGTCCTGGACATCGACGTCTTCGCGCACGGCGCCGTCTTCGCCGGCACCAAACTCGACATCGGCACCCGGTACCTGCTCGAGTTCCTGCCGCGCGCGATGCCCGACGCCCGAACCGCGGTCGACCTCGGCTGCGGCACCGGCATCCTGGCCGTCGCACTCGCGTCGTGGCGCCCCGGACTCGAGGTCGTCGCGACCGACCAGTCGGCGGCAGCGGTCGCCTCGGCGGAGGCCACGGCCCGTGCGGCAGGCGTCGGCGACCGGGTGCGGGGACTGCGCGACGACGCCATGGCCTCGCTCCCGGATGCGAGCGTCGACCTGATCGTCTGCAACCCGCCGTTCCATGTGGGCGCCGCGGTTCACACCGGCATCGCCGACAGGATGTTCGCCGAGGCCGGACGCGTCCTGCGCCCCGGCGGCGAGATGTGGACGGTGTTCAACTCGCATCTCGAGTACAAGAGTGTGCTGGCCCGCGCGGTGGGGCGTACCGAGGTGGTCGGGCGCAACCCGAAGTTCAGCGTCACGCGGTCCGTCCGCGCGTAGTGGACGCGGGGTAGAGACGACTACTGGACGGGTCCGCCGCCGGCCGCGTCGCCGTCGACCTGGCCGCGGTGGCGGCCGATGTCCTCGACGATGACGCCGTCGACGATCTCGGCGTCCTGCAGTTCGCCGGTGTCCTCGACGTACCCGTCGTCCTCACGGTCGTCGCCGCTCGGCAGGGTGTCGGGTTCCTCCTCGGCGAGGCGCTGGTCCAGGCTCTCGCCCTGTTCGGCCTCCCTCAGCGTCGTGCCGAAGCGGTCCGCCTCGCTCCACTCGTCGGGCGGGTCGACCACGTCGTCACCATCGGCGTTGCGAACCTCGTCAGAATCGAGGCTCTCACTGACATCGAGTGTCTCGTCGAATCCGTCATCGATTCCCATGTGACCATTGTCGGCCGGATCGCGGATTTCCGCTGGATTGTGGCCGATCGACGCTACCGTTGATCAGGTGCTCGTATAGCGGTGGCCGACGCGTCCCCGGTACAGTCCGAATTGTCCAACTCGGCTCGTCGCGTGGGAACTTTCCTCTCGGTGCCGGACGTTCAACGGACAACGACGCCGGTCCGAACCGACCGGAGACGAGCCCCGACGGGCACGACAGACGACCACGAGAAGGGATGTGCACGGTGCGCACCACCAGCAACCCGGTGTTCAAGAACCTGCCCAAGCAAGAGGGCAGCGGATACGCCACCTTCGGATCCGCGCAGGCCGGTGCCGCGCAGGTCACGCAGGAATACGGGCAGCAGCAGTACCCGGCGCCCGACCAGTACCAGACCACCCAGCGGGCCATGACGATCGACGACGTGGTCACCAAGACCGCGATCACGCTCGGCGTGCTGTCGGTGGCCGCGATCATCTCGTACTTCCTCGTCGACGGTAACCCCGGCCTGGCGGCTCCGTTCGTCATCGGCGGCGGCCTCATCGGCTTCGTCCTGGTCATGGTGGCGTCGTTCGGCCGCAAGATGGACAACCCGGCGATCGTGCTCGCCTACGCGGCCTGCGAGGGCGTGTTCCTCGGTGCGCTGTCGTTCATGTTCACCGACGTCACCTTCGGCGGGGTCGGCGGTTCGGCCCTGATCGGCCAGGCCGTGCTCGGCACGTTCGGTGTGTTCTTCGGCATGCTCGTCGTCTACAAGACCGGCGCCATCCGCGTCACCCCGCGTCTGACCCGCATGATCATCGGTGGCCTCATCGGCGTCATGGTGCTCATGATCGGCAACCTGATCGCCAGCTTCTTCACCGACGGCGGCTTCGGCCTGCGTGACGGCGGCGCCGTCGCGATCATCTTCAGCCTCGTCTGCATCGCGCTCGCCGCGTTCAGCTTCCTGCTGGACTTCGACGCCGCCGACCAGCTGATCCGCGCCCAGGCGCCGGAGAAGGCCGCCTGGGGCGTCGCCCTCGGCCTCACCGTCACCCTGGTCTGGCTGTACGTCGAGATCCTGCGTCTGCTGAGCTACTTCAACAACGACTAGTCTCACCACGCCTCACGAACGGGCGGTTTTCTGACGGGCCACTCGGCCGACGGTCAGAGAACCGCCCGTTCGTCGTCGGTGGCCTGTGGATAACCCGCCGGTCGTGGCAACGACGGTGCGTCTGGGTCCGTCATGCTGCCCGGATGGGGGAGTACGACGAACCGTTCCTGCGGTCGACCATGGCCGGCACGCTCACCGACCACCAGCTCTACCACGACTTTGTTCGTCTCTATCGCGGCGTCTACCTGCGAAAGGGGATCGAACTCACGGCTGCGGTGCGCGCGCAGGCGGCCGCGCTGTTCGCCGGGCCGGCAGCGACCCTGACCGGGTACTCGGCAGCGGCGCTGTACCGCACGAAGTGGATCGACGCGGGTGAGCCCGCAGAGGTGATTCGTTCCGGGCACTGGCGGGCCCCGCCGGGGATGATCGTCCACAACTGCCGGATCGAGCCCGACGAGTGCGGTGTCGTTCGCGGGATTCGGGTGGCCACCCCGGCCCGGGCGGCCTTCGACCTCGGACGGCGTCTGACACGGATCCCGGCGATCGTGGCCATCGACGCTCTCTGCAATGCCACCGGCCTGAAACCGGCGGACGTGTTGCTACTGGCCGGCCGCTATCCCGGCATGCGTGGTGTCGCTCGTCTGCGCGCGATCCTGGACGAGGTGGACGGTGGGGCCGAGTCCCCGCCGGAAACGCATACTCGGCTGGTCCTGGTGGATGCGGGCCTGCCACGGCCGTCGACGCAGATCCGGGTTCGGGACACGTCCGGGCGGGTGTTCGCGCGCTCCGACATGGGCTGGCAAGAGTGGCGCGTCCTGGTCGAGTACGACGGCGCCGACCACTGGAACAGGGCGCAGCGTGCGCGGGACATCGAACGGCTCGCCCAGATCGAGGAACTGGGGTGGACGGTGGTGCGGGTGGGGGCCGAACTGCTGTACGACCGGCCCGGTGATCTCGTCGACCGGGTTCGGGAGAAGCTCCGCACCGCCGGAGCTCTGGTCTGACGACGAACGGGCGGTTTTCTGGCCGGCCTCTCGGCCGATGCTCAGAAAACCGCCCGTTCGCGGATTCAGCTGAGGACTAGCTCAGGCGCTCGAGCACCATCGCCATGCCCTGGCCGCCGCCGACGCACATGGTCTCGACACCGAACTGCTTGTCCTGGGTCTGCAGGTTGTTGATCAGCGTCGCGGTGATGCGGGCGCCGGTCATGCCGAACGGGTGGCCGACGGCGATGGCGCCACCGGAGACGTTCAGCTTGTCCTCGTCGATGTTCAGCGCGCGGGCCGAGCCGAGCACCTGCACCGCGAAAGCCTCGTTGATCTCGAACAGGTCGATGTCGCTGACCGACTTGCCGGCGAGCGCGAGGGCCTTCTTGGTGGCCTCGATCGGGCCCAGGCCCATGATCTCGGGGGACAGGCCGGAGACACCGGTGGAGACGACGCGGGCCAGCGGGGTCAGACCCAGCGCCTTGGCCTTGGTGTCGCTCATGATGACCAGTGCGGCCGCACCGTCGTTCAGCGGGCAGCAGTTGCCGGCGTTGACGGTGCCGTCCGGGCGGAAGACCGGCTTGAGCTGGCTGACAGCGTCGTACGTGACGCCGGCGCGCGGGCCGTCGTCCTTGGTGACGACGGTGCCGTCGGCCAGGGTGACCGGGGTGATCTCACGCTCGAAGAAGCCGGCCTTGATGGCTTCCTCGGCACGGTTCTGCGAACGGACGCCCCAGCGGTCCTGATCCTCGCGGGAGATGCCCGTCACCTGTGCGACGTTCTCGGCGGTCTGGCCCATCGAGATGTACGCGTCCGGGACGATGCCGTTCTCGCGCGGGTCGCTCCACTGCACGCCACCCTGCGCGGCGGTCGCGGTGCGCTCCATGGCCTCGGCGAAGAACGGGTTCTTCGTGTCGGGCAGCGAGTCCGAGTTACCGGCGGCGAAGCTCGACACCGACTCGACACCGGCGGAGATGAAGACGTCGCCCTCGCCGGCCTTGATCGCGTGCAGCGCCATCCGGGTGGTCTGCAGCGACGACGAGCAGTAGCGGGTGATGGTGGCACCGGGGAGCGTGTCGTAGCCGAGCTTGATGCCGACGATGCGGGCCATGTTGAAGCCGGCCTTGCCGCCGGGCAGGCCACAGCCGAGCAGCAGGTCGTCGATCTCGGTGGGGTCGAGCTCGGGAACCTTCGCCAGCGCGGCGGCAACCATCTGCGCGGCGAGGTCGTCCGGACGCATGCTTGCCAGCGAACCCTTCACGGCGCGGCCGATGGGCGAACGGGCAACGGAGACAATGACTGCCTCGGGCATGGAAACTCCTTCGTACGTTGGTCTCTTCGACCATGAACTTACGTTGCCTGCGCCACATCACCACGCAGCAGTCAGCCATCGTCGGCCCGGAACCCGCTCCGGGGGTGCTTTCGGAGGGCTGCAGGTCTCCCGACCTGGCCGGATGCGCACAGCTCAGGAACGTGTTCTTGGCTGCCGAGTGACGAACACCCGTCCCACTCAGCGAGAGCGCCCGCGGTTCGGTGCAGGTGGGGAGCAGGTGAGGAGCAGGTGGGGAGCAGGTGGGGAGCAGGTAAGGACCCTTAGCGGCACATGTCCGAATCGGATCTGGAAGCATGGGGCCATGCGCATCGCGGATCATGTCGTCGATCTCATCGGCGATACCCCTCTGGTCAAGCTGTCCTCCGTCGTCGGCGAGAACTCCGGGTTGGTGGCCGCCAAGATCGAGTACCTCAATCCGGGCGGCAGCTCCAAGGACCGCATCGCGGTCAAGATGATCGACGCCGCCGAGGCATCAGGCGAGCTGAAGCCGGGCGGCACCATCGTCGAACCCACGTCCGGCAACACCGGCGTCGGCCTGGCCCTGGTCGCGCAGAAGCGCGGCTACAAGTGCGTGTTCGTCTGCCCCGACAAGGTCAGCGAGGACAAGCGCAACGTGCTGCGCGCGTACGGCGCCGAGGTCGTGGTGTGCCCCACCGCGGTCGCGCCGGAGCACCCGGACAGCTACTACAACGTCTCCGACCGTCTGGTGCAGGAGATCCCCGGTGCTTGGAAGCCCAACCAGTACTCCAACCCGGGCGGCCCCGACAGCCACTACGAGACCACCGGTCCGGAGATCTGGCGTGACACCGAGGGCAAGGTGACGCACTTCGTCGCCGGCGTCGGCACCGGCGGCACCATCACGGGCACCGGCCGCTACCTCAAGGAGGTTTCCGGCGGCAAGGTCAAGGTCATCGGTGCCGATCCCGAAGGCTCGGTGTACTCGGGTGGCACCGGACGGCCGTACCTGGTCGAGGGCGTCGGTGAGGACTTCTGGCCCACCGCCTACGACCCGTCGGTGCCCGACGAGATCATCGCCGTCTCCGACGCGGACTCGTTCGAGATGACCCGGCGCCTCGCCCGCGAGGAAGGACTGCTCGTCGGCGGTTCGTGCGGCATGGCCGTCGTCGCGGCGCTGAAGGTCGCCGAGCGTGAGCCCGACGCCGTCATCGTCGTGCTGCTCCCCGACGGTGGCCGCGGCTACCTGTCGAAGATCTTCAACGACGAGTGGATGGCGTCGTACGGCTTCCTGCGCACCCCGCTCACGGGTGAAGCGGTCGAGCACTCCGTCGGCGACGTGCTGCGCGGCAAGTCCGGGGAACTGCCGGACCTGGTGCACACCCATCCGGGGGAGACGCTGCGCGACGCGATCGAGATCCTGCGCGAGTACGGCGTCTCGCAGATGCCCGTCGTCGGTGCCGAGCCGCCCGTCATGGCCGGTGAGGTCGCGGGCAGTGTGTCCGAGCGCGATCTGCTCAGCGCCGTCTTCGAAGGCCGCGCCGCGCTCGCCGACCCCGTCGAGAAGCACATGAGCAAGCCGTTCCCGTTGATCGGTGCGCAGGAACCGGTGTCGGCGGCCACGAAGGCGCTCGGCGACACGGACGCGCTCATGGTGGTCGACGACGGCAAGCCCGTCGGCGTCATCACCCGGCACGACCTGCTCGGTTTCCTCAGCGCGGGCGCGTAACGCCCCGACAGTTCACGCAGAATCCCCGGCTGGCACCGCCGGGGATTCTGTCGTTTCC
>NZ_JPOC01000056.1 GCF_000738775.1 Prescottella defluvii | reverse complement strand
GTTTTGCGCACTTGTCGCGAATTGCCCTGCCCGTCCTGAGCGATAAGTGCGCAAAACGCGAGGGGGGAGGGAACGGAAGGGGTGGGGATTCGGGTCAGGAACCCTGACGCAGGATGTAGCGCTGCACCTTGCCACTGGGAGTCTTGGGCAGGTGCGGGACGAAGTGCACGGTCCGCGGGTAGGCGTGCGCGGCGAACTTCTTCTTCACCAGCTGCTGCAGGTCCTTCTCCAGCTCGTCGGAGCCCTCGACGCCGGGCCGCAGCACCACGAACGCCTCGAGCACCTCGCCACGCAGCTGGTCGGGCATGCCGACGACCGCCGCCTCCATGACGTCGTCGTGCATCGCCAGCACACTCTCGACATCGAACGGGCCGATGCGGTAGCCCGCCATGATGATCACGTCGTCGTCGCGCGAGGAGAAGAAGAAGCGGCCCTGCTCGTCCATCTGGCCGGCATCACCGGTGATGTACCAGCGGCCGTCGGACGAGAAGCGCTCCGCGGTCTTCTCCGGGGCGTCGCTGTACCCGGTGAACCACATCAGCGGGCTCGCGGTCGTGTCGATCGCGACCCGGCCGGGGGTGTTCGGGGGTGCGATCTCGTCGGAATCGTCGGAGAGGACGGCGCAGCTCCACCCGGGCAGCGGACGCCCCATCGAGCCGGCGACGACATCCTCACGCAGGCCGTCGGCCCACGCGTTGATGATGAACATGCCGTGCTCGGTCTGCCCGTACTGGTCGCGGACCGCGGCACCCAGCTCGGCCTCCGACCAGGCGATGACGTCGGGGGTGAGCGGCTCACCGGCCGACGACGTGCGGCGCAGCTTCACCGACGCCGGGACCGGGGTCTCGTCGGCGCGCAGGCTGCGGTACACGGTCGGGGCGGCCGCGAAGTTGGTGACGCCGAAACGCTCGATCACCTGCCAGGTCAGCGGCGCGGAGAATCCGGCGTGCAGCAGGATGCTGCGGACGCCGGTCGCCATCGGGCCGAGCAGCGCGTAGTACAGCCCGTACGCCCACCCCGGATCGGCCGCGTTCCAGAACACGTCGTCCTCGCGCACGTCGAGTCCCCACTCGATGTAGGACCGGAAGGCCGCCAGCGCGCGGATCGGCACCGGGACCCCCTTCGGGGAGCCGGTGGTGCCGCTGGTGAACAGGCGCACGATCGGGGCGTCGCCGCCCAGCGCCACCGCCGCACCGCGCGGATCGTCGGCCGAGTGCTGCGCGAGCAGATCGGCGAACCGCAGGACGCCGTCACCACCGTCGCCGCCGCCCGCCACGACGACCTGCCACTGCGGGTCCGCGGGCATGTCGTCGCCGGGCGCGAGCTTGTCGAGCTGGTTCGCGTCGGAGATCACGACCTTGGCGGCGCTGGCCTCGAGCCGGAACGCGATCGCCGGCGACGCGAACGCGGTGAACAGCGGGACGTGGACGCCGCCACGACGCCAGATGCCCAGCAGCGCGACGACGAGGTCGGCGGACTTGCCCATGAGCGTCGCGACGCAGTCGCCGGGCTCGACCCCGAGATCGGCGAGAGCGGCCGCGAAGCGGGTGGACTGCTCGCGCAACCAGCCGTACGTCAGGTCGGTCGACGACAGGTCGCTCTCGACGACCGTGAAAGCCACCGCGTCGGCCGGGTGCCGATCGCACAGCAACTCGGCCGCGCACGCCTGCGGGGTGTCGTACAGCTCCGCGAGTTCGCGTAGTCGGGTGGTGGTGTCGACGGTCATCGTCACTCCTCGTCGTCGGGGCCCAGATCACCATCGGGCCGTCATGGCACCTATGCTCCGTGTCACAGCATCGACCGGCTACCCCCGGAAAGGGGTGACGAGGGTGTCCACCCGCACCTCCCTCCTCCTGCGGCCTCGTGACCGCGACGCACTGCGCACCGAGCTGCGGAAAGTGGCCGCGGCCGACATCGTTCCGGTCGTGTTCGGCGGCGAGGTCCACGACGGCACCCTGCACCTCGGCGAGTTCGTCGGCACCTACACCGACGGGCTGCGGGGCCTGGCGGTACCGGAGCGTTCGGGGCTCGGCGGACACGTCGTCGCCCGGCGCAGCCCCGCCGCGGTGCACGACTACGGTCGCGCGCGCACCATCACCCACCACTACGACGAACCGGTCCTCGCCGAGGGCTTGTGCTCGGTGCTGGCGATACCGGTGGTCGTCCACGGCGCCTCCCGCGCCGTCATGTACGCCGCGATCCGCGAGCGCGTGGAGTTGGGCGACCGCATCGCCGACCTCATGATGCAGGCCGGACGACGCCTCGCGAGCGAGATGGCCGTCCGTGACGAGGTGGACCGGAGGGTCCAACTGCTCGACGCCGCGGCCGCCGAGCAGGCCCCGCACACCGGGGCGGACGCCGAGGAGATCCGCGACGTCCACGCCGAACTCCGGAGCATCGCGCAGGAGGTCCCCGACCCCGCACTCCAGCAGCGGCTCCGGGCCCTGTCCGAGCGGCTCGCGAGCATCGGTTCCACCGAGGAGCGGGCGCCCTCGCTCGTCACCCTGTCGCCACGGGAGATCGACGTCCTCAGTCACGTCGCCCTCGGCTGCACCAATGCGACGATCGCCGAACGGCTCTCGGTGAAACCCGAGACCGTCAAGAGTTACCTGCGCAGCGCGATGGGCAAGCTCGACGCGCACTCTCGGCGCGCGGCCGTCGTCGCCGCACGCCGGCTCGGGTTGCTCCCGTAGGACACGGATCCGGATCCAATTTTCTGGAACACGTTCCAACCCTGTGCGATACTCGCGGACATGTCAGCAACACCGGTCGAGCCCGCCACGATCACGCGCTTCACCACCGCAGAGGACCTGCTCGATCTGGCGCGGCAGTCCCCCGCCGCCGTCGCCGAGCACGACAAGAACGCCTGGCTGGGACTGTTCGCCGACCGTCACGTCGTCGAGGACCCGGTCGGCGGCCGCCCCGTTCTCGGTGGCCTCTACGACCGGCGCAGCCACGTCCGCGGCGGCGATCCCCTCGCCCGTTTCTGGGACACGTTCATCGCCCCCAACGACATCCGGTTCCACGTCGAGCACGACGACATCGTCAGCGGCCTCGACGTCGTCCGTGACGTCACGATCGAAACCCGACTCGGCGGCGGCGTCGTCGCGAAGGCCCCGATGCACCTGCTGTACGAGACGACGCTCGACCACGGCGACCCGCGCATCCGCCGGATCGCCGCGCACTGGGAGGTCGCACCGATGTTCGCCCAGGTCGCGGGCATCGACCGCGCGAAACTCGGTGTCGCGGCCGCCATGAGCGCACGCATGCTTCGCCTGCAGGGTCTCGGTGGCTCGCTGGCGTTCGGGCTCGCGGTGCGCAGCGTCGGCGAGCGCGGCAAGCGGGCGGTCCGCCGACTGGTCGAGTCGGCGCAGCGCGGCGACCAGAACGCACTCGAGCTCCTCGGCGGCCGTCCCGTCGCGGACGTCACCAAGCTCATCGCCGCGGGCGACGCGGTGACAGCGACGTGCACCGTCGACGGCGGGCACGCCGTGCTGTTCTGCTACCTCGACCGTAGAACGATGCAGGTCACGAAGGCCGTCGTGTACGCCTGAGCCGGCAACTCTCAGTCGAGCAGCACCGTCGCGAAGGTGGCCACCTGCGTGAAACCCACCCTCGCGTACGTGCGGCGGGCCCGCTCGTTGAAGGCGTTGACGTACAGGCTCGCGGTGCGGCCACGCGCGGTGACCGCGGCGGCGACGGCCGCCGTCCCGATCGCGCCCAGGCCTTCCCCACGCCGCGCCGGATCGACCCACACACCTTGGATCTGGCCGACGGTGGCCGACATCGAACCGACCTCCGCCTTGTAGACCACCTGGCCGTCCTCGAACCGGGCCCACGCCCGCCCCGACGCGATCAGATTCGCGACCCGACGTCGGTAGCCCCGGCCACCGTCGCTGGCGCGCGGATCGATCCCGACCTCCTCGATGAACATCGCGATGGCGGCAGGCAGGTACGTTTCGATCTCGTCCATCCGCACCTGGCGGACTCGGGGGTCAGGACGCACCGACGAATCTCCGTGGAGTGCGAGCAGCGGCTGCTCGGCGCGGAGCTCGCGCGGCGGGCCCCAATCGGATTCGAGCAACTCCCACAGCGGCAGCGCCAACTCGGCGCGCCCGACCAGAGACGAACACATCCGCGGGAACCGGCTGGCCCGGTCCGCGAAGGACCGCAGATCGTCCGGTTCCCCCAGCAGCGGAACCAGATTCGCGCCCGCGAAGCACAGTGACTCCGCCGGTCCCCCGCGGCTCCACATCTCGCCCTGCAGCGACCGCGGGTCCAGACCGGAATGCTGCACCCTCGCCGCCACCATGCATGCCGCGACAGGGTCGGACTCGAGCACCCGCAGCACCTCGGCGGTGTCCCGACCGCCCAGTTGCCTCGCCCCGAGAAGTTTGAGCACCGACGCACCCCCTTCGTCACACGTCTCTGTGAGACCGCTCGGCGTGATGTCTGTCAGCGTCGAGCTGTCAGTGCCGGATCTGGGAACCACATTGCCATGAAGGTGCGCCGGGGTGGGCGGATTCAGCTCACGGTGACCACCGGCGCGCCGCTCGTCTCGCCGCCTTCCATCTCCTCCGCGATCCGCATCGCTTCCTCGATGAGCGTCTCGACGATCTGCGCCTCGGGAACGGTCTTGATGACCTTGCCCTTGACGAAGATCTGTCCCTTGCCGTTGCCGGACGCGACACCCAGATCGGCCTCACGCGCCTCACCGGGGCCGTTTACGACGCAGCCCATCACCGCAACCCGCAGCGGGACCTCCATGCCCTCGAGCCCGGCGGTCACCTCGTTGGCGAGCGTGTACACGTCGACCTGCGCGCGACCGCACGACGGGCACGAGACGATCTCCAGCTTGCGGGGCCGCAGGTTGAGCGACTGCAGGATCTGCGTGCCGACCTTGATCTCCTCCGCCGGCGGCGCCGACAGCGACACGCGGATGGTGTCGCCGATGCCCTCCGACAGCAGCGCGCCGAACGCGACCGCCGACTTGATGGTGCCCTGGAACGCCGGACCGGCCTCGGTCACCCCGAGGTGCAGCGGGTAGTCGCACTGCGCCGCCAGCTGCCGGTACGCCTCGACCATGACCACCGGGTCGTTGTGCTTGACCGAGATCTTGATGTCGCCGAAGCCGTGCTCCTCGAACAGGCCCGCCTCCCACAGCGCGGACTCGACGAGCGCCTCCGGGGTGGCCTTGCCGTACTTCTGCATCAGACGGGGATCCAGCGAACCGGCGTTGACACCGATGCGGATCGGGATACCCGCGTCCCCGGCCGCCTTGGCGACCTCCTTGACGCGCCCGTCGAACTCCTTGATGTTGCCGGGGTTGACGCGGACCGCGGCGCACCCGGCGTCGATGGCCGCGAAGATGTACCGCGGCTGGAAGTGGATGTCGGCGATCACGGGGATCTTGCTCTTCTTCGCGATCGTCGAGAGCGCGTCCGCGTCCTCCTGACGCGGGCACGCCACCCGGACGATGTCGCAACCCGACGCCGTCAGTTCGGCGATCTGCTGCAGCGTCGCATTGATGTCGTGCGTCTTGGTGGTGCACATCGACTGCACAGAGACCGGGTAGTCGCTGCCGACACCGACATTGCCGACCATCAACTGACGCGTCTTGCGACGCGGAGCGAGGACCGCAGGGATCTCGGGCATGCCCAAACCGACGGGGCTGGTCACGTTTCGCCTTCTTTCGTTGGTACGGGGCAAGTCTATCGTTTGACCGGAACGTCGAACCGGGTCACGGGAACAGCTGGATCGGGTTCACGATGTCGGCCGTCAGCGTCAGCAACATGTACGCGCCGCCGAGGACGACGAACACGTACGTGACCGGCATCAGTTTCATGTAGTCGACCGGCCCGCCGGCCGCCAGCCCGCGCAACCGCCGGATCGAGTTCCGGATCTTCTCGTAGATCGTGACCGCGATGTGGCCGCCGTCGAGCGGCAGCAGCGGCAGCAGATTGAAGATGCCGAGGAAGAAATTCAGGGTCGCAAGCAGGCCGACGAAGACCTCCCACAAGCCGCGCTCAGCGACCTGGCCACCGATGACCGAGGCGCCGACGACGCTGATCGGGGTGTCCAGCCCACGCTCACCGCCGGTCACCGCCGTCCACAGATCCACCACCTTCGCCGGCATCTGCGTCAACGCATGCGCGGTCTGCACGAAGATGTCGCCGGTGTAGGCGAACGACGCGGGAACGGCCGCGAGCGCCGAATACTGCACGACGCCCGGGGGCGCCTGGATACCGATCGCTCCGACCTCCTGCGAAACCGGGGGCTTCGGGCTCTGCTCGGTGGAGTCCGGATCGTTGACGTACCGCTGCGCCTGCTGCACCTGGACGGGAACGACGAGGGTCTGCCCGTCCCGTTCGACGGTGAACTCGGCCGTCCCGGTCAACGGCTGCGTCTTCTCGACGAGGTCGCCGAAGGTCGGGGTGGGTTCACCGTTGACCGCGGTGATCAGGTCACCGGCACGGATTCCGGCGGCCTCGGCGGGGCCGACACCCGAGCACTCCGCGAGCGCGAAGTCCGGTCCGGCGCTCTGCGACGGGGACACGCACACGGTGCCCTCGACGACGGCACGGTTCTCCGAGTTCGGCAGACCCCAGCCGACCGCGAGGATGAACACGAGCACGAGTCCGAGCAGGAAGTTCATCGCGATGCCGCCCGACATCACGACGATCCGCTTCCACGGCTTCTGCTTGTACATCGCACGATCGACCTCGTCGGGCGCGAGTTCGTCCATCGCGGTCATACCCGCGATGTCGCAGAACCCGCCCGCGGGGATCGCCTTGAGCCCGTACTCGGTCTCGCCGCGGCGGAACGAGAAGATCTTGGGGCCGAAGCCGATGTAGTACCGCCGCACCTTCATGCCGAGTGCCTTGGCGGTCCACATGTGCCCGGCCTCGTGCAGCGCGATGGACACGCCGATACCGAGGGCGAAGAGCACCACTCCGAATGCGAAGACCATGCGGTTCTAGCCCTCCTGCTTCACGAACTCGCGTGCCCGGGCACGGGCCCACCCGTCGGCGGCGAGCACGTCGTCCACGGTAGCGGGAGGCGCGGCCCATTCGCCGCCGGCCGTGAGAACGCGCTCGACGGTCCGCACGATTCCGGGGAATCGGAGTGCCCCGCCGAGGAAGGCCTCGGCCGCCACCTCGTTGGCCGCGTTGTAGACGGCGGTCATGCAGCCGCCGGCCTTCCCGGCCCGACGCGCCAGGTCGATCGCCGGGAACACCGCCGAATCCACGGGTTCGAACGTCCACGTCGACGCGGTGGAGAAGTCGCACGCCGCGGCCGCGCCCGGCACCCGGTCCGGCCAGCCCAGGGCCAGCGCAATCGGCAGTTTCATGTCGGGCGGGCTGGCCTGCGCGAGCGTCGAGCCGTCGGTGAACGTCACCATCGAGTGCACGATCGACTGTGGGTGCACGGTGACGTCGATGCGGTCGTAGTCGATGCCGAACAGCAGGTGCGTCTCGATCAGCTCGAGCCCCTTGTTCACCAGCGACGCCGAGTTGAGCGTGTTCATCGGACCCATCGACCACGTCGGGTGCGCACCGGCCTGCTCGGGGGTGACGTCCTCGAGCGCCGCCGCGGTCCACCCACGGAACGGGCCTCCCGAGGCCGTGAGGACCAACCGGTCGACTTCCTCGGCGCGGCCACCACGAAGGCACTGGGCGAGCGCGGAGTGCTCGGAGTCGACCGGGACGATCTGGCCGGGCGCCGCCGCGGCAGTCACCAGCGGGCCGCCCGCCACGAGTGATTCCTTGTTCGCGAGCGCCAGGCGGGCGCCGGACGCCAGCGCCGCCAGCGTCGGCTCGAGCCCGAGGGAACCGACGAGCGCGTTCAGCACGACGTCGGCGGCGGTCTCCCGGACCAGTTCGGTGACCGCGTCGGGTCCCGACAGCACGCCGGGCAGATCCAGCCGAGCGGCCGCCATCGGGTCGGCCACCGCCACCCGGGTCACGCCGGTGGCGCGGATCTGCCGGGCGAGCAGGTCGATGTTCCCGCCCCCCGCCGCAAGCCCGACCACCTCGAACTTGTCGGGGTTGGCGGCGATGACCTCGAGGGCCTGGGTGCCGATGGAGCCGGTGCTGCCCAGCAGCAGAACGCGAGTCGGTTGGGTGTCAGCCACGGATCCATTGTTCCTGACGGATGCTGAGAGAATCACACAGGATTGATCTCCGCCGCGGCGACACGGGCGGGACCCCACTTCGTACGACGCACGGTCGTATGCCACGATATGCGGCGATAGCGGATTCGTATGATCAGGAGGATCGAGCCGTGGCCGGTACCCAGTTGGACCCCACTTCCAACGACCCCGTCGTCGCCGCGCACGTCGACACCGCCGAGGTTCCCTCGGCTGCATGGGGCTGGAGTGGCGAGGCGCCGCGTCTGTTCCGTTTCGCCGGCTGGTTCTTCGCCGCGTTCCTGCTGCTGATGATGATCGGCAACCACGGCGGCAACGTCGAGGACCTGTTCCTCCTCGGCTTCGCCGGTGCGATCATCTTCATCCTCGTGCGCGACATGATCGTGCGCCGCAAGCCGCGGTAGTCGACGCAGCACAGAGCACGACGAAGAAGGACCCCGCACCCGAGGTGCGGGGTCCTTCTTCGTCGAACGGCTCGGGCGGGTCCTAGTTCTCGGCGGCCAACTGCCCGCACGCGGCGGCGATCTCCTGCCCGCGAGTGTCGCGGACGGTGCAGGACACGCCCTGTGCCTGCACACGACGGACGAACTCCCGCTCCACCGGCTTGGGGCTGGCATCCCACTCGCTACCGGGCGTCGGGTTGAGGGGGATCAGGTTGACGTGCACCAGCGGGCCGAGCGCCTTGTGCAGCTTCTTGCCGAGCAGGTCCGCGCGCCACGGCTGATCGTTGACGTCCCGGATCAGCGCGTACTCGATGGACACCCGTCGGCCCGACTTGTCGGCGTAGTAGCGCGCCGCGTCGAGAACCTCGGCCACCGGCCACCGGTTGTTGACCGGCACGAGGGTGTCACGCAGTTCGTCGTCGGGCGTGTGCAGCGACACCGCGAGACGCACCGACATGTCCTCGTCGGCGAGCTTGCGGATCGCCGGCGCCAGCCCGACCGTCGACACGGTGACGGAGCGCTGCGAGATCCCGAGACCGTCAGGCGCAGGTGACGTGATCCGACGGACCGCGGCCACCACCCGCTTGTAGTTGGCCAGCGGCTCCCCCATGCCCATGAACACGATGTTCGACAGCCGCCCCGGACCACCCTCGACGTCACCGTCTCGCAGGGCTGCCGCTGCGGCGCGCACCTGGTCGACGATCTCGGCGGTGGACAGATTCCGCTGCAGGCCGCCCTGCCCCGTCGCGCAGAACGGGCAGGCCATCCCGCAGCCCGCCTGGCTGGAGATGCACAACGTCGCCCGGTCCGGGTAACGCATGAGCACGCTCTCGAGCAGCGTGCCGTCGTTCGCCTTCCACAACGTCTTTCGGGTCTGTCCGGCGTCGCACGAGACGTGCTTGACCGCCGTCAGCAACTGCGGGAACAGCGCCGCACCCACCTTCTCGCGCATCCCCGCGGGCAGGTCGGTCATCTTCTCCGAGTCGGCCTCGAGGCGACCGTAGTACTGGCGGGCCAGCTGATCGGCACGGAAACCGGGCAGGCCCAACTCCTTGACCGCCGCCTTGCGCTCGTCGGCGTCGAGGTCGGCGAGGTGGCGCGGCGGCATCCCGCGGCGCGGCGCTGTGAAGACGAGGGGAAGGGGTGTGGCAGTCATAGTGCCTGCCATTCTCCCATTACCCGGCCTCCACGTCCGATGCGCGTGCGCAACGCCATAGTGTGGGTGATGATCGACACATGACCGATGCACCGAGCGAGGATCCCGGCAGGGCCCACGAGCAGGTTGCCGGCGAGCCCCCCACGTCACCTCCCGCGGAGGGTCGACACGAGACCGCCGCACCCACCCCGGCCCATGACGCCGGCAAGCTGGCGCGCACCCGGGCGGCATCCACCTGGACCGGCCTGGTGATCGGCATCGTCGTCGCGATCCTGTTGCTGATCTTCATCCTGCAGAACCTCGACTCCGTGACGTTCCAGCTGTTCGGATGGCAGTTCACGCTTCCGGCGGGAATCAGCCTGCTGCTGGCCGCGATCGCGGGCGCACTGATCATGGCGCTCGCGGGCGGCGTGCGGATCATCCAGATCCGTCGGGTAGCCAAACGCGCCGGCGCCGTGACCGACCACACGCCCCCGGATTAGCTGCGGCAACGCTTCGGGGGCACGATGGGAGTCACGACACGAACACGGTCATTGACCCGAGGAGCCGATCCGTGACGACCCGCACACAGCAATCCGAGCGCCGCAGCATTCGCCCCGACCTCGCCCGCTCCTGGCTCCTGGCCTCGGCCACGAAACCGGACAGCTTCGCCCGCCCCGAGCACGTCGACGCGCTCATCCTCGACCTCGAGGACGCCGTCACCCCCGACCGCAAGCCCGACGCACGCACCGCGGTCACCGAATGGCTGTCCGGCGGCGGTGAGGCGTGGGTGCGGATCAACGACGCGACCACCGCCTACTGGGAAGAGGACCTGCGGGCCCTCAGCGGCCTCCCGGGCCTACAGGGAGTGATGCTCGCCAAGACCGAGAGCGGCGGACAGGTCGAGGCGACCACCGAACTACTGCCGGACACGCCGATCCTGGCGCTGATCGAGTCGGCGGTCGGCCTCGAGGCGGCACCCGAGATCGCCCGGGCGGACGGCACGTTCCGGCTCGCGTTCGGCAGCGGCGACTTCCGCCGCGACACCGGAATGAGCGACGACGTCACCGCGATGTCCTACCCGCGCTCACGCTTGGCGATCGCCAGCCGGGCGGCACGACTGGCCGGGGGCCCGATCGACGGACCCACCGTCCCCGCGAACGAGGCCATCCTGCAACGGGACTGCGCGGCGACGGTCTCGCTGGGACTCACCGGGAAGCTGTGCCTGCACCCGGACCAGGCGCCGACGGTCAATCGCGCCCTGAGCCCCAGCCCCCACGACATCGCCTGGGCCCACGACGTGATCGCCGACCTCGGCGTCGACGGCGAGCGGGTGCAGGACGGCAGCGACCTGCCCCGGCTCGCCAAGGCCAAGAAGATCACCCGGCTCGCCGAGGTGTTCGGCCTCCACTGAGCGTCAGGCGGTGCAGGTGGACGTCGCCGGCACCCCACCGAGACGGTCGGTCATCCAGTCCAGCGCCTGCGGCAGCCCGGACACCATCGGCAGGCCGTGCCCGACGACGAGTCCCGGCGCGATCGGCGGGAACTCGGCCGTCGAGAACTCGACGGTCGCACCCGCCCCGCACCAGTCCTCCGCGAGCTGACGTGCCTGCGCGTACGGGATCACGTCGTCGCTGCGCCCCTGCACGATCAGGACCGGCGCGGTCGGCACCGCGCGCCCGATCCGCTGCTCGTCCACGACCGCGCGCACCGTCGGCAGCGCATCGATCAGTTCCGCGACCGACCGGCCGTCCCGCGTCCACTCCGACGTCCGGTGCATGCCGTACCGCGCGAGCGTCTCGGGGACGCACTGGTTCGCGATGTCGTCGAGCGCCTGCCGCCCTGCCGGGCTCAGCACACCGTCGATCTCGGCCCGGGTCTCCGGGTAGCCGGCGTAGATGTTGTTGACCGCGTAGCCGAGGAGTCCGGCCGCGAGGCCGCCGTCGAGTGCGGATGCGACGGCGCGCAGATCGGCCGGAGGTCCACCGGCATACGTTCCGCCGATGTTCAGTTCGGGCGCGTACTCGGCCTGCAGTTCGGCGGCCGCCGCGGCCGCGCCCCCACCCTGCGAGTACCCCCACAGCCCGATCGGGCTGTCCTCGCCGATCCGAGTTCCCGGCAACGCCTTCACCGCGCGCGCCGCGTCGAGCACGGCATGCGCCTCGGCGCGACGGTCGACGTAGCTGTGCATGCCCTCGGTGCCGAGCCCCTGATAGTCGGTGACCACGACGTCGATACCGCGCGAGAGCAGCGCATGCACCTGCAGCAGTTCGTACTCGACCGCGAAATCGAGCGGGGGGCTGTAGTGGATCGCCTGCGCGAAGAGCTTCGACGGCGCGCACTGGTCGCCCTGCCCCTGGGTGCCGGGCGCGAGGACCACCAGCGGGCGCGCACCTGCACCCACCCACGGCAGGCTCGCATCGAAGTAGGTGGCGGTCGCCGCGGTGGCGGCGCCGTGTGGATCCGTGGTGCGGTACATGAGCCGATTCGCCCCCGACGGCCACGGCCCGGCCTGGCCTGGGATCGACAGCAGCGGCGCGTACGGGTCGGTGCGCAGCACGACCCCCGGATCGCCGTCCGGAAGCGGCGCCGCGACCTCGTAGAAGTCCACCGGGTCGGGCGCCGCCCCGGCCACACCGCCGGCAGCGGCCGCAAGGCACACACCGAGAATCACTGCCGTCCAACGCGTTCGTCGCACCGAGAGCATGCGACTCAGCTCACACGACGGCAGCGCCGGTGTCAATACTTCGAGTAACACTAACCAGTCGGGAGGATGAGGCCGTTCGACAGCGTCCGAGTGTGGATGCGGTAGCCGACTTCCAGTCCCCGCCCCGGGGTTTCGGCGAACGCACGGGCCGCGGTCCGTGCGGTGAACTCGATACCCAGCACCGCGCGCAGCGCGTCCCGGTCCGCGAACTCCCACCGGGTCCGCACCCGACGCATCGCGAAACCCTGCGCGTCGAAGAACGCCTCGACGGCGGCCGGGTCGTAGTGCGGAAGGTCCTCACGCATCCATCGGCCGTACGGCGGCACCGTCGCGTCGAGATCGACGATCGCGAGCACCCCGCCGGGACGCAGTACCCGCATCGCCTCGAGAATGCCCGGACCGCATCCCGGACCGAAGAAGTACGCGGTGCGCGCGTGCACGACGTCGACACTGCCGTCCGGCAGCGGCAGCGCGTCCGCGGACCCCTCGAGGACACGGACCGAGGGATGTCCGACGGTGCGAGCGCGGGCCGCGGCCACCAACGGCGGGTGCGGTTCGACCCCCACCACCGACCGGGCCGACGCCGCGAACAGCGGCAGATGGAAGCCCGCACCGCAGCCGACGTCGACGACGTCGCGGCCGCGCCAGTCCGCGACCTCTGCAAGGGCGCCGAACACGATGCCGTCGACATCCTGGGCGCGGTTCTCGACCTCGTAGATGTCGGGCCAGTGCCAGATGTTGGGGCTCGGGATCGGTCCCCGACCCCGCCGCCGGCCGCGGTCGGAGCGGCTCACACCAGGACGGTGAGAACGAGCCAGGTGACGAAGGCGGACGGCAGCAGCGAATCGAGCCGATCCATGATGCCGCCGTGGCCGGGCAGCAGCGTGCCCATGTCCTTGATGCCCAGCTCTCGCTTGACCTGGGATTCGATCAGGTCACCGAGCGTCGCAGTGAACACCAGCGCGACACCCAGGAGGACACCGATGAGCGGATTCGCGTCCAGGATGAACGTCACGACGAGGACGCCACCGACGACGCAGAAGACGAGCGATCCGGCGAATCCCTCCCACGACTTCTTGGGGCTGATCGCCGGCACCATCGGATGCTTACCGAAGAACACGCCCGCGGCGTAGCCACCCACGTCGGAGCAAACGACAACGATCATGAGGCAGAACACCCGGCCGGCGCCGTCGTCCTGCAACACCATCAGCGTCGCGAAGGACGCCAGCAGCGGAATCCACGCGGCCACGAAGACCGCGATCGCGGTGTCCCGCAGGAAGTTGCGTGGGGTGGCCCCCAACCCGTGGTCGAACAGGCGCCACACCATGCACACCAGTGCGGTGCCGGCGAATGCCCCGAGCGCCCCAGTCGTCCCGTACGGCCAGCTGAGCCAGATGACGGCCTGGCCGCCGACCAACAGCGGGATGACCGGAACCCGGATGTCGGCCTCGCTCAGCCGCTTGGCGACCTCCCACGTGGCGATCGCCATCGCCACGGCGACCACACCGATCCACACCAGCGGCGCGTAGATCAGGATCAAGATCAACGCAACGCCGATGCCGCCGCCGACGGCGATAGCGGCGGGGAGGTTGCGTCCGGCCTTGGACGTGACCACGGCCGGACCCGGCGACGCCGTGGAGGCGCCGTCAGCTTTCCCCACGGCTAAACCTCCATCAATTCGGCTTCCTTGTGCTTCACCAGGTCGTCGATCTGGGTGACGTAACGCGCGGTGGTCTTGTCGAGCTCCTTCTCGGCGCGGCCGACCTCGTCCTCACCCGCCTCGCCGTCCTTCTGGATGCGCGACAGCTCGTCCATCGTCTTGCGGCGGACGTTGCGGATGGCGACCTTGGCGTCCTCGCCCTTCCCCTTCGCCTGCTTCACGAACTCGCGACGACGCTCCTCGGTGAGCTGCGGGACCGAGATCCGAATGATGCTGCCGTCGTTGCTGGGGTTGACGCCCAGATCCGAGTTGCGGATCGCGTTCTCGATCGGCCCAAGCTGCGACGCCTCGTAGGGCTTGATGATGACCATCCGAGCCTCGGGCACGTTGATGCTCGCGAGCTGCGTGATCGGCGTCATCGACCCGTAGTACTCGATGACGATCCGGTTGAACATGCCCGGATTCGCTCGGCCGGTCCGGATGGAGCCGAGGTCGTCCTTCGCAACCGTGATGGCCTTCTCCATCTTCTCCTCGGCCTCGAAGAGAGCTTCATCAATCACGGCTGTTCTCCTCCAACTCGTTGGCTATCTCGACTGTCACGGTCGTATCCGTTCCGGATCACGATCACGCTGGACGTCGTCATGACTTGACCAGTGTCCCGATCTTCTCACCGGACACCGCACGCGCGATATTCCCCTCGGTGAGCAGATTGAACACCATGATCGGCATCTGGTTGTCCATGCACAGGCTGAACGCGGTGGCGTCGGCGACCTTGAGGCCCTTCTCGATCACCTCGCGGTGGGTGATCTCCGAGTACATCGTGGCGTCCGGGTCCAGACGCGGGTCCGCGGAGTACACGCCGTCGACGGCCTTGGCCATCAGGACCACCTCGGCGCCGATCTCGAGCGCGCGCTGCGCGGCGGTCGTGTCGGTCGAGAAGTACGGCATACCCATGCCGGCACCGAAGATGACCACACGTCCCTTCTCGAGGTGACGGCTGGCCCGCAGCGGCAGGTACGGCTCGGCGACCTGCCCCATCGTGATCGCGGTCTGCACGCGGGTGTCGACGCCCTGCTTCTCCAGGAAGTCCTGCAACGCAAGGCAGTTCATGACGGTGCCGAGCATGCCCATGTAGTCCGAGCGCGCGCGGTCGAGACCTCGCTGCTGCAGCTCGGCGCCACGGAAGAAGTTGCCGCCACCGATGACGACCGCGACCTGCACGCCCGAGCGCACCACCTCGGCGATCTGCTCGGCGACCTGCGTCACGACGTCCGGATCGAGCCCGACCTTGCCGCCACCGAACATTTCACCGCCGAGCTTGAGGAGCACACGTCGGAATCCTGGACGTTCGTCGGCCGGTGCGGTCATAACTCTCCCTCGGTTCTGCAGGATGTGCGGTTCTAGAAGTATTGCGGTTCTTCGGCGAGCGGGCCACGAACGGGCCGGGCCGGGCGTCGACGACCCGTCCGGAAGATCCTCCGGAACAGGCCCTACCATCCTGCCTCATCGACCCGGGATCACCAGCGCTGACCCCACCCACCGCACACGTCGGCCCCGCACGGACCGAATGGGGCGGACCGTCGATCCGGATGAACCGGATCGACGACTGCACCCACCCGGCCGGCGGGGCCGATGTGTGGAAGTGCGACTAGCTGGCGCCGACCTCGAACCGCGCGAAGCGGGTGATGGTGACACCGGCGTCGTCCAGAAGAGCCTTGACGGTCTTCTTGGAGTCGGTGACCGACGACTGCTCGAGCAGGACGACATCCTTGAAGAAGCCGTTGACGCGACCCTCGACGATCTTCGGGAGCGCAGCCTCGGGCTTGCCCTCCTCCTTGGCCGTCTGCTCGGCGACGCGACGCTCGGCCTCGACGATGTCCGCGGGGACCTCGTCGCGGCTGAGGTACTTCGCCTTGAGCGCGGCAACCTGCATGCCGGCAGCGCGAGCGGCCTCGGCGGCACCCTCGCCCTCACCGGTGTACTCGACGAGCACGCCGACGCCCGGGGGCAGATCGGAGGCACGCTTGTGCAGGTAGGTCGCGACCGGGCCGTCGAAGGAGACGACGCGACGCAGCTCGAGCTTCTCGCCGATCTTCGCGGAGAGCTCCTGGACCACGGCGTCGACGGTCTTGCCGTCGATCTCGAGGGCCTTGAGGGCCTCCAGGTCGGCGGGCTTTCCGGCGGCGGCCGCGGTGACGACCTTGTCGGCCAGCTCCTGGAACTCGGCGTTCTTCGCGACGAAGTCGGTCTCGGCGTTGATCTCGATCATGACGCCGTCCTTGGCCGCGACCAGGCCCTCGGCCGTGGTGCGCTCGGCGCGCTTGCCCACGTCCTTGGCACCCTTGATGCGGAGCAGCTCGACGGCCTTGTCGAAGTCGCCGTCCGTCTCCGCGAGCGCGTTCTTGCAGTCCATCATTCCGGAGCCGGTGAGCTCGCGGAGCCGCTTGACGTCAGCGGCGGTGTAGTTCGCCATCGGGGGCAATCCTCCTCGGATGAGTTTCGGTGCCCGACTCCCGCGACGCGAGGTGCGGGGCCGGGCCGGAGCAGCTGAGTGAAACGGCCCCGACCGCAAGGGTCGGGGCCGAATCGACTAGGACTGCTGCGCGTCCGCGGCGGGAGCCTCAGCGGCCGGTGCCTCAGCAGCCGGTGCGTCAGCGGCGGGGGCTGCCTGCGAGAGGAGCTCCTGCTCCCACTCTGCGAGCGGCTCGCCGGCGCCGGCCTCCGGCTTGGCATCCTTGTCGGCGCTCAGGCCGGCACGGGCCTGCACGCCCTCGGCCACTGCCGAAGCAACAACCTTGGTGAGCAGGGCGGCGCTGCGGATCGCATCGTCGTTGCCCGGGATCGGGTAGTCGACGACGTCGGGGTCGCAGTTGGTATCCAGGATCGCGATGACCGGGATGTTCAGCTTGCGCGCCTCGCCGACGGCGATGTGCTCCTTGTTGGTGTCGACGACCCAGATGGCCGACGGAACCTTGGCCATGTCCCGGATGCCGCCGAGGGTGCGGTCGAGCTTGGTCATCTCACGCGTGAGCATGAGGATTTCCTTCTTGGTGCGACCCTCGAAACCGCCGGTCTGCTCCATCGACTCGAGCTCCTTCAGGCGCTGCAGGCGCTTGTGGACGGTCGAGAAGTTGGTGAGCATGCCGCCGAGCCAACGCTGGTTGACGTAGGGCATCCCGACGCGAGTCGCCTCGGCCGCGATGGACTCCTGGGCCTGCTTCTTGGTACCGACGAACAGGACGGTGCCGCCATGGGCGACAGTCTGCTTGACGAACTCGTACGCCTTGTCGATGTACGTCAGCGTCTGCTGCAGGTCGATGATGTAGATGCCGTTGCGGTCGGTGAAGATGAACCGCTTCATCTTCGGGTTCCAGCGGCGGGTCTGGTGCCCGAAGTGTGCGCCGCTGTCAAGCAGCTGCCTCATGGTCACAACAGCCATGGCTGTGTACCTCTTCTTTCGTATGCCGGTTGTCGCAGTGGCCGGGTGGCCTCTGCCCTGGCGCCCGCCCGATCCTCGGACCTGCACGAATGCAGGACCAGCCGAAGACCGGATAATGCGCGGGCGCGCGAAGTCGGACTGTGCGTGCACAGACCGCCCGACAAGTGTACGGCCTGACCGCGATCGTTCCTAACCCGCGACCCGAGAGCACGGAAGGGGCAGGTGGCGAGCCCGGCCGTCCCATCTGTGGATGAAGAACTCTCGTATCCACAGATGGACGGACAGGCCCCCGCAGGGCCCGATTGCACGACAGGGTCGATCGATGAGATTCCCACGCCCGTCCCGCGCCGCCTGCAGCGTCGCAACTGCGACAGCACTGCTGATGCTCTGCATCTCCCCCGCCGGGGCCGCGCCGACCCCGCAACCTCGGCCCCCGTCTCCGCCTCCGGTCGCGCCGGCCGGCGGGGGGACCGACACGACCCGGGCGACGTTCGACTGGCCGCTGCGCCCCCGGCCGCGGGTGGTGCGCGCGTTCGACAAGCCCGACCGGAACTGGCTGCCCGGACATCGCGGCGTCGACCTGGCGGCGACGCCGGGCCAGCCCGTGCTCGCCGCCGGTTCCGGAACGGTGGTCTTCGCCGGCGCGGTCGCCGGGAAACCCGTCGTCTCCGTCGATCATCCCGGCGGCCTGCGGACCACGTACGAGCCGGTGGACGCGTCGGTCACCGCCGGCCGACGGGTGGAACGCGGCACCGTCCTCGGCACCGTCGTGCCCGGGCACCCCGAGTGCGCGGCGACGGCGTGCCTGCACTGGGGTCTGCGCCGGGATCGGGAATACCTCGACCCGTTACCGCTGGTCCGCACGATGCCGATCCGGCTCCTCCCGATCGACCCCGGTGGTCACGCCCGCGGATGAGCCTGATCGTGGACCGAGCGCAGCCGGGCCACCGAGACGTGCGTGTAGAGCTGGGTGGTGGCCAGACTCGAATGCCCCAGCAGTTCCTGGACCACACGCAGGTCGGCTCCGCCCTCGAGCAGGTGCGTCGCCGCCGAGTGCCGCAGGCCGTGCGGCGCAAGGTCGGGTGCGCCGGGCACGGCCCGGACCACGTCGTGCACGACGCTGCGGGCCTGACGCTGATCGAGGCGTCCGCCCCGGCGCCCGAGCAGCAGCGCGTCCCCGGACCGCTCGTTGACGAGTTCGGGCCTCCCGGCGCGCAGCCACGCATCGATCGCTTCCTCGGCCGGCCGGCCGTACGGCACTACACGTTCCCGGTCGCCCTTGCCGAGCACTCGCAGCACCCGCCTGCTGCCGTCGATGTCGGCGACGTCGAGTCCGCACAGTTCGCCGACGCGGATTCCGGTCGAGTACAGCAGTTCCACGATCAAACGGTCCCGCAGCGCGATCGGGTCCTCCTGATCGGCACCGGACTGCGCGGCCGCCATCGCCTCCGCCGCCTGCTCCTGACGCAGTACCGGCGGCAGCGTCCGGTGCGCTTTCGGCGCGACGAGCCGGACTCCGGGATCGACCTCCATCCGGCCGGTCCGCTGCGCCCACCCCGTGAACCCCTTGGCCGACGACGTCCGCCGGGCCAGGGTGGTGCGCGCGACACCCGCCGCGGCCTGATCTCCGAGCCAGCCGCGGAGCACCCGCAGATCGACGTCGGCCAGCCCGGCGTCGGGACGGTCGCGGACCCGGTACTCGAGCAGACTTCTGACATCGGCGAGGTAGGCGCGCACGGTGTGCACCGACCGCCCGCGCTCGAGCCTCAGGTACTCCGCGTAGTCGTCGAGATGCATGCGCAACCCGGGCGGAAGCTGCGGGTTCGGGTCGACGTCCATGCCGACAACCGTCGCGGCGTCCCCACGAAATCGCAAGCGGCCGCGCCGATAGGGTTCTCGCGTGAAACGCGCTCTACCCATTCCTCTTCTCTGTGTGCTGGCTCTGATCTCGGCCACCGCCCCTCTGGCGACGGACATGTACCTGCCCGGACTGCCGTCGATGGCCGACAGTCTCGATACCTCCCCCACCAACGTTCAGTTGACGCTGACCACCTTCATGGCCGGACTCGGCATCGGCCAGTTGCTGATCGGGCCGCTGTCCGACGGCCTCGGACGCCGCAAACTGCTGATCGGCGCGACCGTCGTGTGCGCGATCAGCGGCCTGCTGTGCGCGATCGCGCCCAACATCGGCGTCCTCATCGGCGCGCGCCTTCTCCAGGGCCTCAGCGGCGGCGCCGGAATCGTGTTGGCGCGCGCCGTGATCGCCGACCGCGCCCGGGGCGACTCGGCGGCGCGACTCTTCGGCATCATGATGATCATCGGCGGCGTGGCGCCCGTCGTCGCACCGCTCATGGGCGGCGCACTGCTGGGGCCGATCGGCTGGCGCGGCATCTTCTGGGTGCTCACCGTCGCCTCCGTCGTGATGCTCGTCGGCGTGCTGACGATCGTCCCGGAGACACTGCCAGTCGAGCGCCGGCACGGCGGCGGACTGGCCGCACTGGCCGGCAACATCCGCAACGTCGCCACCAACCGTGTGTACGTCGGCTACGCCCTGACGTTCGCGTTCGGGTTCGGCGCCCTGTTCGCGTACATCTCCGCCTCGCCGTTCGTGGTGCAGGACGTTCTGGGGTTGACGCCCGGACAGTTCTCCATGGTGTTCGCGGTCAACTCGCTGGGCATCATGGTCGGCAGCATCGTCAACACCAAGCTGATCGGCCGGTTCGCACCCCGGCAACTCCTCACCTTCGGCGTCGGACTGCTCGTGACGTCCGGATCTCTCCTCACCCTCGCGACCACGATCGGCGGCAGTCACATCACGCTGGTGCTGCCCCTGATGTTCGGCGCCGTCTCGAGCATCGGCTTCATCATGGGCAACGCAACCGCGCTGGCCCAGGGAAGGGTCCCCGAGGCCGCCGGCACCGGCTCGGCACTGCTCGGCGCCGGGCAGTTCGGCCTGGCCGCGGTCATCTCCCCGCTCGTCGGAATCGGCGGCGGAGACTCCGCCGTGCCGATGGCCGTCGCAATCCTCGCATCCGGTGCGATCGCCCTGACCGCGCTCGTCGTGCTGACCCGCGACGCCGGCCCGAACCCGTCCGTCGCCCCGGAGCAGGCCGGCACCGGGGCGGCGTGACGGCCGACTCAGATCGCCCCGGTGGCCGCCAGTTCCGTCTTCCACACGCGGAAGCCCTCTTCCGTGCGCCCGCGCCGCCAGTACCCCGAGATCGAGGCCGACGCGGCCGGGACACCGCGTTCCTTCCGGATGTAGGGGCGCAGGCCGTGCATCACGGCCTGCGCCTCGCCGTGGATGAACACGTGCACGTCGCCGGGCAGCCACGTCGTCTCCCGGACCGCAGTCACCAGCGGCGAGTTCTCGCCCGCCACCTCCGCGCCCGCGGCATCGGAGGTCACGCCGCGGTGGATCCACGTGATCTCCACGTTGTCACCGGCCGCCAGCGGGACCTCGTCACGCGAGTCGGCGACCTCGATGAAGACCTTGGCCACCGCATCGGGTGCGAGGGCCTCGACGGCGGTCGAGATCGCCGGCAACGCCGACTCGTCGCCCGCGATGAGATGCCAGTCAGCATCGGGGCGGGGCGTGTAGGCGCCGCCGGGGCCTCGAACGGTCACCGTCTCCCCCGGGGCCACGGACGCCGCCCAGGGCCCCGCGACACCCTCGTCACCGTGGACGACGAAGTCGATCGCCAGCTCACGAGCGACCGGGTCGACGGACCGGACGGTGTAAGTACGCAGGACCGGATCGTCCGCGGGACCGAACTCGATCTTCACGTACGAGTCCGTGAACCCGGACGGCTCGAAGGACTCGAAGCCCGGATCTCCCAGCACGACACGCACCATGTGCGATGCGATCCGCTCGGTGCGCACCACTGTCAACGTCGATGTCTTCCTGGCCACTGTGACACGCTCCTGACGATCCAAACGGCAATTGGTTAGCTTTACCTAACTACCATACAGACCGTGCGGACGGCACCTGGCGCCGTCAGCGACCGTGCGGGCGGGCCAACGTGAGTCGCTGCACCCAGCCGTGGGACGGCCAGGCCTTGAGCCCGGCACGATCCGGCGTCACCCGGGTCCCGACGAACTTCGCCTCGAGGTCGGCGTCCACGGCGCCGGAGAACCGCCACAGCTGATCGGTGACCGGCCCCACGCCCTCCCACGAGGTCGCCCGGTAGACCGCCCGGACGATGTTGTCCGCGAACACGATCACCGGAAGATCTGCGATGTTCCGGGCGGCCGCCCCGGCCCGCCACGGCCCGCGGGCAGCCGCATACAGTTCCTCCGCCGTCAACGCCGCGGCCGCCGCGGCGGGCACCCGCACCAGCGCACCCGGCACCGGCAGTTCCGGCGCGGGCAGCGCCGCGTACTGCACGGCCAGCTCCTCGACGGACATGGCCCGCTTCTCGAGGTCCACCGGTTCACCGGCAAGGTTCGTCAGCACCGGATGCTGCGGTCGGCCTTCGAGCTGACGCAGCGCATCGGTCACCAGGTGCGCCGCCTCCCGTGCCGCGCCGACGGTGTCGTGGGCCGACTCCACCCGGTGCCGCAGAACGATGTGGTCGACCGCATGCCCGGCCCCGTAGATGTCGCGGATCCGGCGGGTCCAGGCCGTGCGCGTGTCGTCACGATCGGGGTCCCCGACGTTCTCGGAGTCGAGGGTGCCCGCCTCCCCCAGCGCATCCCACACGTGCGCGTAGATCTGGTTGCCTCGCCCGGCACCGACGTAGAAGATCGACCGGTCCCGCGGGTCCCGCAGCGCATAGACGTACACCCCCAGGTTCTCGACCACGCGGGCCGGAAGCGGATTGGGCGACGCCTTGCGTTCGCGAGGTTCCGCGGTGATCACCCGCATGACGGCGAGCCGGAGCGCATCGGAGATCACGACACCGCCCGGCGGCCCGTCGAACAGCACCCCGGAGGCATCCCGAACGGAGGTGAAGGTACGCCCGGCGTTGTCCTGCAGGGAATTGACGACCGCGGTGAACTCGGCGAGCCGCACCTTGGGATCGCTCGCCACACCCCGCCCCTCGTCGTCCGTGAGGAAATCGCGGATTCCCGGCGCAGCCAGCAGCACTCGGGTGATGTCTTCGGGGACGGTCCAGACGGTAGCCATGACGCGACTGTAGGCGATCACCGGACCGCATGCGGTACGCCTTGCTGCCCAGTGGCCTCGGATCGTTTCCGTACGGAAACGATCCGAGGCCGGTTGTGTCCGTCTCCGCCCGATATCGGACGCCGGAGCGGTTCTTCCGTCACACTCGACAGGTGCCCCGACCAGCCGATCACCTCGACGACCGCGCCGTCCGCGCCGAGCGTCTGGTGGGCTTCAGCTACCGGATGCCCGACTACTACGAGGTGGGTCGGGAGAAGGTTCGCGAGTACGCGACCGCCGTCCAGAACGACCATCCCGCGCACTACGACGAGGAAGCCGCCCGCGCGCTCGGACATTCGGCGCTGGTCGCGCCGCTCACCTTCGTCTCGGTGATCGGCGCCATCGCCCAGAAGTACCTCCTCGAGCAGATCATCACCGGATTCGACCTGAGTCAGATTCTCCAGACGGACCAGAAACTGGTGATCCACCGCCCGATGCGCGCGGGCGACCGGCTGACCGTCGACGTCTCACTCGAGTCGTTCCGGCAGACCGCCGGCAGCGACATCATCGTGACCAAGAACATCGTGTCCGATCACACCGGCGAGCCGGTCATCACCACGCTGACCACACTGGTCGGACGGACCGGAAGCGAGGCCGATCCCGATCGCCTGCGCCGGATCAGGGACGTCATGATGCGCGAGCCGTGACCGGCCGCACCACTTCCACCCTCACCGACTCCGGAACCACCCCGTCTCGTCCGACCCGGCGAAACCGTCGAGCTCGAGCACCGGCAGCAACGCCCGCACCCGCGCCACCGGCAACCCCGACGCCTCCGACAGTTCCCCGGGCCCCCGGGTGCCACTGCCCGGCAACGCCTCGTACACCACCGCCGCGTCCCCGGTGAGCGCGTCCAGGGCGCGCACCGCCCCGCCGCCCGCGTCACCGTCCACCCCGACAGGGCCGGCCTCCTCCACGACGTCCTTCGCGCTCGCGACGAGGCGGGCCTCCCCCTCCCGGATCATCCGGTGGCACCCGGTCGACGCCGCCGATGTCACCGGGCCGGGTACCGCCAGCACCGGGCGCCCCAACCGTCGGCCCCACGTCGCGGTGTTCCGTGCCCCACTCCGCCAGCCCGCCTCGACCACCACGACACCATCGGACAGCCCCGCCACCAACCGATTCCGGGCCAGGAAGCGGTACCGCGCCGGGGTCGTCCCGGGCGGATACTCGCTGACGACCGCGCCGTCCCGTGCGATCTGCTGGAGCAGACGCCCGTGTCCGGCGGGATACGCCCGGTCCACCCCGCAGGCCAGAACCGCGACGGTCAGACCACCGGCGCCCAGCGCCGCACGGTGCGCGGCCGCGTCGATCCCGAACGCCGCACCCGACACCACCGTCCAGCCGTCGGCCGCGAGATCTCCGACGATCTCGGCGGTGACATGTTCGCCGTACGAACTGGCCGCGCGGGTCCCGACCACCGCCACCGACCGGGCGACCAACTCGTCGAGCGGTCGATCGCCGAGCACCCACAGCGCCAGCGGGCCACCGTCGTCCCGACCGTCGCCGAGGGCGTCGAACGCCAGCAGCCGCCACCGCGGCCACTCGTCGTCGTCGGGGGTCACCAGGCGACCGCCCATGGCTGCGACCAGATCCAGATCCCGGGCGGCGGTGTCGAGGTGCGCCCGCGCCGACGTCCGCCGATCCAGGAAGCTCGACAGATCCCGCTCCCGCACCGCCCGGGCCGCGTCGACCGGACCGACCGCAGCGGCCAGTTGCGCGAGCGGCGGACACGATCCCTGCACCACCTTCGACAGGTACGCCCACGCCAGCAGTCGCGGATCGTGCCCGCTCATGCCGCACCCCGATCCCGGAACTCCAGCGCCGTCGACACCTCGTCGCGGCCCGGCGATTCCAGGCCGGCGAGGTCGCCGAGGGTCCATGCCACCCGCAGCGCCCGGTCGGCGCCGCGCGCGGTGACGACCCCCAGGCGCAGTGCCTTCTCGAGTGGTCCCAGTGCCTCGCGGGGCAGCCGGAACCGTTGCCGCAGGGCCGGGCCCGGAACCTCCGCGTTGGTACGCCATCCGTAGGACCGCCACCGCTCGCCGGCCGCGGACCGCGCCGCCGACACCCGGCCACGCACCTGGTCGGTGGTCTCCCCCACCTCGTCCATCAACGCCCCCGTCGCGACGGCCTTCATCCGGATCCGCAGGTCGACCCGGTCCAGGAGCGGGCCGGACAGCCGACCCAGGTATCGCCGCCGAACCGTGGGCGCGCACACGCAGTCCACCTCGCGCGCCGGGGCGCAAGGGCACGGGTTCGCGGCGAGCACCAACTGGAACCGCGCCGGGTAGCGTGCGACCCCGTCCCGTCGCGCGATGCGCACCTCCCCGTCCTCCAGCGGTGTCCGCAGGGCCTCGAGTGCCTTGGTACCCATCTCGGCGCACTCGTCGAGGAACAGGATTCCGCGGTGGGCGCGGCTCACCGCACCCGGTCTCGCCATTCCGCTGCCGCCGCCCACCAACGCACTCACCGACGACGTGTGGTGCGGCGCGATGAACGGCGGCTCGGTGATGAGCGGACGCTCCGACGTGAGCAGCCCGGCGACGGAGTGAATGGCCGTGACCTCCAACGCCTCCGGCTCGGTCAATGCCGGCAGGACCCCGGGCAGCCGCTGCGCGAGCATGGTCTTCCCGATTCCGGGAGGTCCGGTGAGCATCAGGTGGTGGGCACCGGCGGCCGCCACCTCGATCGCCCACCGCGCCTCCGCCTGGCCCACGACCTCGCTGAGATCGGCGCGGGACGACGCGGCCCCGGGGTCGAACGGCTCGGGTCCGGACAGCGTCCCCTTGCCCTGCAGCCACAGCGTGACCGCCGTGAGCCGGTCGGCGCCGAGAATCTCGATACCGTCGACCAGCCCGGCCTCCGCCAGTGCCTCGACCGGCACCACCACCGTCGACCAGCCCGCGTTCTTCGCCGCCAGCACCGCCGGGAGCACGCCGCGGACCGTGCGCAGTCGGCCGTCGAGCGCCAACTCGCCCAGCAGCACCGTCTTCGCGAGCCGCGTCCGCGGCACCTGCCGGGCCGCGTCGAGCACCGCACACGCCAGCGCGAGGTCGTAGACACTGCCGACCTTCGGCAGCGTCGCCGGCGACAGCGCCAACGTCACCCGCGACTCGGGCCACTTCTCGCCGGAATTGGTGACCGCCGCCCGCACCCGGTCCCGCGACTCCTGCAGCGCCGTGTCCGGCAATCCCACCAGGTGCACCCCGGGCAGTCCGCGCCCGATGTCCGCCTCGATCTCCACGATCTGCCCGTCGACTCCGCTCACCGCGACCGAGTGGGCACGCCCGAGCGCCATCAGAACACCGCCACCAGGTGCGTGACCTCCGGTGCCCGATGCCGGTCGACCAGCACCGACACCACATCGAATCGCACGTTCGGCCAGTGCCGCTCCGACGCGGACAACCACCGTTGCGCCAGCATCCGGATCCGCCGCTGCTTCGAATAGGTGACCGCCTCCGCCGGACTGCCGAATCCGAGCCCCGACCGGGTCTTCACCTCCACGAACACCACGGTGTCCCCGTCCACGGCCACCAGGTCCAGTTCCCCGTGGCGGCACCGCCAGTTGCGGTCCAGGATCTGCAGACCCGCGTCCGTCAGCACGCGGGCTGCGAGATCCTCCCCCATCGCGCCCAGCGCGAGATTGCGTCCCATGCGGGCTTCCCCCTCACCCGGCCGGAACCTCCCGCCGGTGACACCGACTGTGCCCGGGAGCGCCGGCACCGCCCCGACGCCGACCTGGGCAAAGAAATTGCCCTGTGGATGAAAGAGGGGCTGTGGACAAACCACCCCCGAAGACACGAGAACCGCGCACCCGGTCGGATGCGCGGTTCCCGAAGGCCCGAATGAGAAGACCCCGGCGATCAGCCCAGACCGTTGTCCGGCAGTCGCAGGTCGGACTTCTCCAACTCCTCGATGTTCACGTCCTTGAACGTGATGACCCGCACGTACTTCACGAAGCGAGCAGGCCGGTACATGTCCCACACCCAGGCGTCGGACATCCGCACCTCGAAGTAGATCTCGCCGTCCGCGCTGTGCGGCAGCAACTCCACGGAGTTCGCGAGATAGAACCGGCGCTCGGTCTCCACGACGTACGAGAACTGACCGACGATGTCCCGGTACTCGCGGTATAGCGACAGTTCCATCTCGGTTTCGTACTTCTCGAGATCCTCGGCACTCATCGGCCTCGACGTCCTCCTGCGTTGTTGTGAAAACCCATCATCCCGCACCTACCCCGTGGACCCGAATCCGCGCCGCCCCGCCGACTCGAACTCACCACTCGCCGCCGACTCGAATGCGCGGCTCGCCGCCGACTCGAATGCGCGGCTCGCCGCGGCCACATTCGCGTACGACATCCGGTGCTCCCGGCTCGGCCCCAGTTCGTGGAGCGCCGCCGTGTGCACCGCGGTGCTGTATCCCTTGTGCCCGGCGAAACCGTACCCGGGCAGTTCGTCGTCCAGTGCGATCATCGTCCGATCACGGGTGACCTTCGCGAGCACACTTGCCGCCGCGATGCACGCGGCCGCGGCGTCGCCCCCGATCACCGGCAGCGACGGCGCCGGCAGTCCCGGCACCCGGAAACCGTCGGTGAGCACGTAGCCGGGCGGCACGGACAGTCCCGCGACCGCGCGGCGCATGCCCTCGATGTTCGCGACGTGGACCCCGATGCGATCGATCTCCGCGGCCGGGATCTCGACGACGCTCCACGCCACCGCGAGCCGCTTGATCACCGGGAACAGTTCCTCGCGGACCTTCTCGGTGAGCTTCTTCGAGTCGTCCAGTCCGGCCAAGGCCGCCTGCGGTCTGGACCCGAGCACGCAGGCCGCGACGACCAGCGGTCCCGCGCACGCGCCGCGACCGGCCTCGTCCACACCGGCCACGGGCCCCAGGCCGCAGCGCACCAGCGCAGACTCCATGGTCCGCAAGCCGGCTGCTCTGCGAATGACGGTTCTCGGTGGCCAGGTACTCACTGCTGCTGAATGTCGGGGGACGAGATCTTGCCCCAACGCGACGGCGGCAGCACGATGAACGTCGCCTTGCCGATCACGTTGTCGACCGGGATGGTGCCCTGGATTTCGTCGGACACGTGGTAGCGCGAATCCGACGAGTTGCTGCGGTTGTCGCCCATCATCCACAGGTTGCCCTCGGGGACGGTGACCGGACCGAAGCAACGTGCCGATCGCACCGCGGTGTCGCAGGTCTGCACGCCCGGGACGAACGGGAAGTCCATGGTGATGTACGGCTCGTCGAGCGGCTTGCCGTCGACCAGCACGCGGCCCTCGTCGTCGCAGCACTCGACCGTCTGTCCACCGGTGGCGATGACACGCTTGACGAGGTCGTTCTCGTCCGGCGGGACCAGCCCCACCATCGAGCCGAGTTCCTGAGCGCCCCGCAGGACGGGGTTCGACGAGCGCGTCGACTCGTACCGCTCCGACCACGAATCGGTACCGCGGAAGACGATGACGTCGCCCGGCTTCGGATCACCGAAGCGGTAGCTGATCTTCTCGACGACGATGCGGTCGCCGGTGCAGCCGGGGCAGCCGTGCAGCGTGGGCTCCATCGACTCGGACGGAATGAGGTACACCCGCGCGATGAACGTCTGCAGCAGGAAGCTCAGCAGTAGCGCGACGAGGATGAGGATCGGGATCTCGCGCCAGAACGAGCGCGGCTTCTTCTCCTTGCCCCGACGCCGACGCTTCTCGGTGCCGGCGCCGTCGTTCGCATCCGATGTCACGGCCGGGTCCTGCGGTGCATCTGCCACTGAGACAGATTAGCCCGACACCGCATGAAAGCGGTGCCGGGCCAACCGAAGTAGCTCAGAGCGTCGAGGCTCAGCGCTTTTCCTTGATCTTCGCAGCCTTGCCGCGCAGGTCGCGCAGGTAGTACAGCTTGGCGCGACGGACGTCACCGCGGGTGACGACCTCGATCTGGGCCAGGTTGGGGCTGTGGACCGGGAAGGTGCGCTCGACGCCGACGCCGAACGAGATCTTGCGGACGGTGAAGGTCTCGCGAACGCCGCCGCCCTGGCGACGGATCACGACGCCCTTGAAGACCTGCACGCGCTCCTTCGAGCCCTCGATGACCTTGACGTGCACGTTCAGGGTGTCACCGGCGCGGAACTCCGGAATATCGTTGCGGAGAGACTTGGCGTCCAGGAAATCCAAGGTGTTCATGGTTGTTCCATCCTTGCGTTATTCGCAGGAGCAGAGGAACCGAGCGGCCGTGGCTCGACTGGTTCGTGCTCAGATCAAGTTGAGTCGCCTTCGCCAGGCAACCCGACCATTGTGCCAGACGCCGCACCATGCGCGGTAATCGGCGGCGGCGCCGGTTGCACGGTGCGCTCGAGCTCGGCCTCGGTGGCCGTCAGCGCATGCTCGACACTCGGTTTACCTGCGACGAGATCCTGCACGTAGATCTTCGCGCGGATCATCGGGCGGCGGAACCGCTTCTCACGCTCGATCGCGCGTTGCATCCGGCGGGGCTTCCTCGTGTAGCGCCATCTCGCCCACGGCGCGCCGGGCCGGCTCAACCGGATCGCACCGACGAGCAGGATCGGAAACACGAACAGCCCGACGAGACCGGTCCAGATCTTGCCCTTGAGGATGACGATCGCGGCCAGGGCGAGGTTGACGACCACGAGAACCACGATCGTGATCCGCACCGCGATGTGCGGATCCTCCCGCCACTCGGTGATGTCGAGCAGTTCGAGCGGCTGGAAGCCGAGCAGCAGCAACCCGGTCACCGCGAGTGCGACGAACACCGCGTCGACCGATGCCCTGCCCTGGTCGGCCCAGTACACGTCCTTGAGGTAGAAGATCAGGGCGAACTCGTCGAGGACGAGTGCCGTGCCGATCCCGAAGAACGTGGCGATCACCGCACCGGTCGTCTGGGACGCATTCTCGTACACCGCGATCAGTGCGACGCCCGAGGCGAACATCGTCACCACCCCGAACACGACGTGATGGATGTGCTGCCCGCCCGGGGTGACGTTCCCGGGCCACCACCGCACCTCGGCACGGATCATCCGGACGCTGACCCGGATGAAGAGGAACGCGAGCAGGAACCCGAGCAGGAAGAACAGCAACGGCAGTCGGCCGTTGGCGATGATCTCCCGCTCGAGCCAGTGCCGCATCAGGCCGGGGCCTGTCCACGGACTATGCAGCGGAACCCGATGTGGCAGGTGGAGGTCTCCTCGGTCTCCCCTTGCCGCGCGGCCGGACGGTAGCGCAGGCAGTAGTTGGGTGCGCACAGATGCGACCCACCCTTGATCACCCGACGCGGGTACGTCTCCCCGTCCCGGGCCTCACCCACCTCGACGCGCGGGTTGCGCGGAATGCAGCACGACGACGCGGGCGCGACGTTCCGGCCGGACGCACTGTGGTCGGCGGTGTGGAAGTCGGTGGTCCACTCCCACACGTTGCCGGCCATGTCGTCGAGGCCGTAGCCGTTGGGCCGGAAACTGCCGACCGGTGACGTCCCGACGAACCCGTCCTCGACGAGGTTCTCCCACGGGAACTGGCCCTGCCACGTGTTGGCCTGATGCCGGCCGCCCGGGGTGAACTCGTCGCCCCACGCGTACGTGGCACGGTCGAGTCCGCCGCGCGCCGCGAACTCCCATTCGGCCTCGGTCGCCAGTTCCTTGCCCGCCCACGCCGCGTACGCGAGCGCGTCGGCGTACGACACGTGTGTGACGGGGTGACGCTCGCGGCCCCCGACGTTGCTGCCGGGGCCTTCCGGATGCCGCCAGTCCGCGCCGGGCACCCACGACCACCACTGCTGGTAGTCGTCGAGCGAGACGGGGTGGGCGGG
>NZ_JPOC01000055.1 GCF_000738775.1 Prescottella defluvii | reverse complement strand
CCGGGGGACGGGGCGAAGATCGCGCTCGACCATGCCCGGACCATCTGCGAGGCGGCCCGCGAGCACGGGGCGTGGGTGACCGTCGACGCCGAGGATCACACCCGGACCGACTCCACGCTGGCGATCGTGCGCGAGCTGCGGGCCGACTTTCCGTGGCTCGGCACGGTCCTGCAGGCGTATCTGCGGCGCACCGAGGGCGACTGCCGGGACCTGTCCGGCGCCGGGTCACGGATCCGGTTGTGCAAGGGCGCGTACCGCGAACCCGAGTCGGTGGCCTATCAGTCGCGGGGCGACGTCGACGCGTCGTACCGGCGTTGCCTCGCGCTCCTGATGCGCGGTGACGGTTACCCGATGGTCGCCACCCACGATCCCGCGGTCATCGCCGCAGTCGACGGGCTGGTCCGGGAAACCGGCAGGGAATCCGACGATTTCGAGTACCAGATGCTGTTCGGCATCCGGGAACTCGAGCAGGCCCGATTGGTGGAGTCGGGCCGCCGGATGCGGGTCTACGTGCCGTACGGCGCGCAGTGGTACGGCTACTTCATGCGGCGTCTCGCGGAGCGGCCGTCGAACCTGAAGTTCTTCCTGCGTTCGACGCTCACGCGGGGCTGACCGGCGATTGTGAGACAGTGGGCGTCGTGCTGCTCAGTTCGCTGAATCCCCTCGCCGTCGCGCGCGGCGACGACATGCCCGACGCCGTCCGGATCGGCGACACCGCGCTCTCGCGCACCGACATCCTCGGAGCGGCCGGCGCGCTGGCCAAGCGCATCACCGGCGCCCGGGTGGTCGCGGTGCTGGCCGAGCCGACACCGGCGACCGTGATCGCCGTCGTCGGGTGCCTGCTCGCGGGCGTCACCGTCGTTCCCGTCCCGCCGGATTCGGGTCCGGCCGAGCTCGATCACATCCTGTCCGATTCCGGCGCGCAGGCGTGGCTCGGACGGGCGCCGGAGGGCAGCCGTCTGCCGATCGTGCCGGTGCGCGTGCACGCCCGAGACTGGCACGGCCACCCGGAACCGCACCCGTCGTCCACCGCGTTCGTGCTCTACACGTCCGGCACGACGGGCCCGCCGAAGGGCGTGTTGCTCAGCCGGGGCGCGATCGCCTCCGGCATCGACGCGCTCGCCGAGGCGTGGCAGTGGACGTCGAAGGACGTTCTGGTGCACGGTCTTCCGCTCTTCCACGTGCACGGCCTGATCCTCGGAGTGCTCGGCCCGCTGCGGGTCGGCAGCAGGTTGATCCACACCGTCAAGCCCACGCCGCAGGCGTACGCGGACGCCGCCCGGGCCGGTGGCTCGCTGTTCTTCGGTGTGCCGACCGTGTGGTCGCGGATCGCCGAGGACGAGGAATCGGCGCGGGCGCTCAGCGGTGCCCGACTGCTGGTGTCGGGCAGTGCGCCGCTACCGGTGCCGGTGTTCGAACGACTGCGCGAGCTCACCGGGCTCACGCCGATCGAGCGCTACGGCATGAGCGAGACCATGCTGACGATCAGCACCCGCGTGGACGGCGAACGCCGCCCCGGCTGGGTGGGACTGCCGGTCCGCGGCGTCGAGACCCGCCTGCGCGACGAGCGCGGGGGCGAGGTGCCACACGACGGCGAGAGCATCGGCGGCCTGCAAGTCCGCGGTCCCATGCTGTTCGACGGCTACCTGAACCGGCCCGAGGCCACCGCCGAGTCGTGGGCCGAGGACGGCTGGTTCAAGACCGGCGACGTCGCGGTGATCGACGCGGGCGGCTTCCACCGCATCGTCGGCCGCGAGTCCACCGACCTCATCAAGTCGGGCGGGTACCGGATCGGTGCCGGCGAGGTCGAGACGGCGCTGCTCGGGCATCCGGGGGTGAAGGAAGCCGCCGTCGTCGGGCTGCCCGACGCCGACCTGGGTCAGCGGATCGTCGCGTTCGTCGTAGGTGACGGGCTCGACGAGCAGGCGCTGATCGACCACGTCGCATCGCAGCTCTCGGTGCACAAGCGGCCGCGCGAGGTCCGGCTGGTCGAGTCGCTGCCGCGTAACGCCATGGGGAAGGTGCAGAAGAAGCTGCTCGCCTGAGCGGCTACAGCAGATCCGACAGTTTCGACTGCCCCAGGAAGTCGCCCGGGTGTGTCACCGGCGCCGCCAGCATGCCGGCGTACGAGTCGATGAGGAAATACGCGAACTCGGTCCAGTTGGGGGTGGCGCCGTCCTGGATGTGCGCCTCGTACTGGGCCGACGCGTCGATCGTCATGCGGCCGATCATCCAGGACCGGCCGCGCAGGACCGGTTCCGGAATCGTCGCGAGGATCCCGCGGATCTGCTGGACCAGGTCGTCGATCAGCGGATCGGCGGTGATCGACTCGGCCACCGTGGCCGCGGCCGACGGGACCGTGCGCAGTTGCTGTAGGAAACGGGCCCGCCAACTGGGAACCGGCGCCGACGCCAGGTAGTCGGTGAACGGAACGATCAGGCTCGCAAGCAGGTCGGCGAGTCCGGGGTCGTCGCCGAGTTCGCCGACCAGCTCGGCCCGGCGCGCCCGCATGCGTTCGGACTGGCGCAAGAGCAGGGCATGGACGAGTTCGTCGTGCCCTCCGAAGTGATACGACACGGCGGAGTGATTGGCGTTGCCGGCGTGCTCGGCGATACGCCGGTTCGACACGGCGTCGATGCCGTGTGTCGCGAACAGTTCCTCGGCCGCATCCATCAGTGAGTGGCGAACGCGGTCACTGTGCTGTCCCAATTGTCTCCCTCTCGACATGGCCGGATGCGACGGTCGTCGGTTCCGCGGATCCGGATGCGATCTATCTCACCGCCCTTCGACATTGTCCTATTTAAGTCAGGTGGCGTAAATTTTGGGTGGTCGGTGGTTCACCGGCGGGTTTCACGCATGGCAACGAGGAGCGCAATCGATGACAGAAACGTCCACGGCGACCGAGGGGCCTCCCGACAGCACCGAGGCTTCCGCGGCAGAACTGGCCCGGGCCAAGAAGGAGCGGATCGGCCGGTACGTCGCGATCGTGCTCATGCCGTTCCTGATGGTCGGCATGATGGTCACGGGCTATCTCGCGTCGATGCACGCCCCGACCCCGCACGACATGCCGATCGCCGTCGCGGGTCCGGCGCAGCAGGCCCAGGAGTTCGCCGACGCGCTTACCGCCGCCGATCCGTCGGCCGTGGACGTCCGGGTGGTCGGCTCCGACGCCGATGCGCGCCAGGCGGTGCTGGACCGCGAGGTCGCCGGCGCCGTCGTGCTGTCCGGCACCGGCGACGGCACCGCCACGATGTACACCGCCGGCGCTGCGGGCGCATCCCAGGCCTCCACGGTCACCGGGCTCGTGGCGCCGCAGGCGTTCGAGCAGGCGATCGCTCTGCAGAACCAGGACCTGGCACCGCTCCCCGAACGCGACTCGGCCGGTCTGGCCGCGATGTTCATGACCACGGCGTTGATGCTCGCCGGCTACATGCCGCTGAGCATCATGCTGTCGAACTCGCCGGAGCTGCTGCGGGTGCGCCGATTCGTTCCGCTGCTCGCGGGCTGGGCTGCGCTGGTGGCCGGGCTGGTGTGGCTGATCGCCGGACCGATCCTCGGGGCGCTCGACGGCAATACCACTGCGATCCTGGGTATTTCGTGGCTCGCCGTCTTCGCTGTCGGCCTGGTGCAACTGTTCCTCACCCGCATCCTCGGTCCGATGGCGGTGCTGGCGGGCATGCTCTTCCTGATGGTCCTCGGCGTACCCGCGTCGAACATGGGTATGTCCGTGCACACGATGCCGTCGCTGTACGCGACGCTGCACAACTTCCTGCCGACGCCGGCGACCGGTGAGGCCCTGCGGTCGGTCATCTACTTCGGTGGAAACGGAGTTGGCACCCACGTGGCCGTGCTCGTCGTCGGAGGACTCGTCGCGCTCGCGGCGACGCTCGGCATCGACGCGCTGAAGCGGCGCCGCAACCCCGAGGCCGGAGATCCCGAAGTGACGATGCCGTCCATCACCGCCGGACCCCGCCCGACCAGCAACCGGGTCCGCTACGCCCTCCTCGGGTTCTTCCCCGTCGCGATGGTCGTGATGATGCTGTCGCTGATGCTGGGGGCGATGTACCAGCCCGCGCCGAAGGACATGCCCGTCGCGGTGGTCGCCGCGAGCACCGAGCAGGCCCAGCAGATGGCGGACGGGCTCGAGCGGAGCGTGCCGGGGCTGTTCGACCTCACCGTGTCCGGTTCGATCGACGACGCCCGGCAACAGATCGAGGACCGCACCCTGGTGGCGGCATACGTCCTACCGTCGGCCGAGAACCCGTCGGCCACCCTCGTCACCAACGAGGCCGCGGGGATGAGCCAGCAGCAGGTGGTGCAGCAGGTGTTCGGTCAGGTGTCCGCGGGGCAGGGCATGCCGCTCGAGACGGAGACCGTGGCATCGCTCGGGGACGGCGACACGATGGGAACCGTCAGCCTGTACCTCGCGATGGGCTGGATCATGTCCGGCTTCATGGTGGTCGTCGTCGCCTTCGGTGCCGCTCCGATGGTGATGCCGCTACGCAAGCTGGTGCCCGTCGTGGCCGGATTCGCGGTGTTCATGTCCACGGTGTTGTGGGTGATCGCGGATCCGATCGTCGGCGCGGTGGACGGCCATTTCCTGCCGCTGGTCGGGACCGGCATCGTCGCGATCGTCTCGGTCGCGCTGTTCACCACCGTCTTCGTGCGCCTGCTCGGTGTGCTGGCCGTACTCCCGGCCGTTGCGGTCCTCATGTTCCTGGGGGTCCCGGCGTCCGGCGGCGCGCTCTCGATCTACATGGAACCCACGATCTTCCGGTTCCTGCACGACGTCCTGCCGATGCCGGCGGCGGTCGAGTCGGTGCGGTCGATCCTGTACTTCGGTGGTGACACCGTCGGGGGCCACCTGCTCACGTTCGTGATCTGGGGAGCCGTCTCCCTGCTCTGCGTCGTGATCATCGACCGGTTCCGGCCCGTCCGGACGCAGCCGCTCGAGGTCGAGCCGGAACGGGTGCCGGTCTCGGTCTGACGGGATGTCGGGGGACAGGTGCCGACAAGCGGTGCCTGTCCCTCGATCCGTGTCAGATCAGGTGGTCAGTCCTTGTAGCGGTAGAAGCCCTCGCCCGACGCGACACCGAGCTTGCCCTTGTCGATGTAGTTCTCCTTGAGCCACACCGCCAGCTTCTGCGCGTTCTCGTCCCCGTGCGCCATGATGTTGTACGGCGTGGTGAGGCCGATGATGTCGAAGATCTGGAACGGTCCCATCGGTGCGCCGGTGGCGATCTTCCAGGTCTTGTCGACATCCTCCGGTTCGGCGTAGCCACCGGCGGCGAGGGCCGCCGCCGAGTTCAGGAACGGCACGAGCAGTGAGTTCAGCACGTAACCCGCCTTCTCCTTGTGCAGTTCGATCGGGACCATGCCGATCTCGGTCGCGAACTCGACGACGGTGCGGAACACCTCGGGGTCGGTCTGCTCGGTGCCCATCACCTCGGCGGTGTTGAACCGCCACACCCGGTTCGCGAAGTGCAGCGCGAGGAAACGGTCGGGGCGGCCAGTGGCCTCGGCGAGGTCACTCGGCAGCAGCGTCGACGAGTTCGTCGCGAAGATCGTCCGCTCCGGCGCGGCAGCGCCGATCCGGCGGTACGTGTCCTGCTTGAGCGACAGGATCTCCGGAATTGCCTCGATGACGAGATCCGCGTCGGCCACCGCGGCGTCGAGATCGGACGTCAGCGCGAGACGGTCCAGGGTGGCGGCGGCGCTGCCGTCGTCGGCACCGGGAACGTCCTGGCGATACGTGTCGACCAGGCCGGCGAAGCGACCGCGCGCGGCGTCGAGAGCTTTGTCGTCGATGTCGTACGAGGTGACCTCGAATCCCTTGAAAGCCGTCTGAAAGGCGATCTGGGAGCCGAGCACTCCCGCGCCCAGCACGGTGACCTTCCGAATGTCCGTCATGAACCCTCCAGGTTTCCGTTCGGCCGAATCGGGCGACGGCCGACTCTTCTCGACGATATCCCCGGCCGACCGGGCGGGCGTACCGTCGGGAGCATGAGCGTCGTCACGAGCACCCGCATCGTTCTCGCTTCGCGACCGCACGGTGAGCCCACTGCGGACAATTTCCGCACGGAGACAGTCGAATTGCCGGACCTGTCCGACGGCCAGGTGCTGCTGCGCACCGTCTACCTGTCGCTCGATCCGTACATGCGCGGCAGGATGAGCGCCGCCGAATCGTACGCCGACCCGGTGGAGGTGGGCGACGTCATGGTCGGCGGGACGGTGTCGCGGGTGGTGGAGTCGCGCAACCCGCGCATCGCGGCGGGCTCGTACGTCCTCGGATACACGGGGTGGCAGACGCACGCCGTGGTCGACGGCAATACTGTGCGCCCACTCGACCCGGACCGTGCCCCATTGTCGACCGCCCTCGGCGTGCTCGGGATGCCCGGCTTCACCGCATACTCGGGTCTGCTGAAGATCGGCCGCCCGCAGGCCGGGGAGACCGTCGTGGTGGCGGCGGCGTCCGGTCCGGTGGGGTCTGCCGTCGGGCAGATCGCGAGGATCGAGGGCGCGCGCGCCGTCGGGATCGCCGGCGGGCCCGACAAGTGTGCGTACGTGCGCGACGAACTCGGATTCGACGCCGCGATCGACCACCGCGCACCGGATTTCGCGGAGCAGTTACGGGCAGCCGCCCCGGACGGCATCGACGTCTACTTCGAGAACGTCGGCGGACCGGTCACCGCGGCCGTGCTGCCGCTGCTCAACCTCTACGCCCGGATCCCGGTGTGCGGGTTGGTGTCCCAGTACAACGCGGCCACGACGCCGGAGGGACCGGATCGGCTGCCCGGATTCATGGGCCTCGTCCTCACCAAGAGCCTGACCGTGCGTGGATTCATCCAGTCCGAGTTCGTCGCGGAGATGTACGCGGACTTCGAACGCGACGCCTCCCGGTGGATCGCCGAGGGACGGCTGAAGTACCGGGAGGACGTCGTGCACGGACTGGACAACGCGCCATCCGCGTTCCTGGGGATGCTGCACGGCAAGAACTTCGGCAAACTCGTCGTCCGGGTCGGCCCCGAGGACGGCTGACGGTCAGGGCTGGACGCCGACGGGCTTGTCGCCGACGATCGAGATGCGGTCCATCACCCGGCGGGCCGGGAAGTAGTCGCTGGACGCGTAGTGCTGGCAGGTGCGGTTGTCCCAGAAGGCGATGGTGTCGGGCTGCCACTGCAGTCGCACCTGGAATTCGGGACGCTGGACGTGCCGGTAGAGCGCGCGCAGGATCTCGTTCGACTCCTCCTCGGAGACACCGAGAATGCGCTGCGTGAAGACGGAATTCACGAACAGCACGCGGCGTCCGGTCTCCGGGATCACCCGCACCACCGGATGCGTCACCGCGGGGAATGCGGGGCGGAGCATCTCGACGGTCTCGGCCGGCATGCCGCGGCCGAACGAGTTGATCCAGTCGTGCTCGGCCTCGAGGTGGTCGATGCGCGCGCGGAGGTCCTCCGGGAGCAGGTCGTAGGCCGCGCCGGTGTCAGCCCACAGGGTGTCGCCGCCCACTGCCGGCACCTCGACCCCGCGCAGAATCGCTGCGAAGGAGGGGAATTCGTGCCATGTGACGTCGTTGTGCCACATGTTCTCGACCCCGACCGCCATCGCGTCCTTCGCGAGCGTCGCGACGTCCGCGTCGCTCTGCCCGGGCTGGGTGTACTTGAAGAACGGGTGCTGCTCCAGTTCGCCCCAGCGGGAGGCGAACGCGCGATGGTCGGCGCGGTCGATGTCCTGGTCGCGGAAGAACAGCACCTTCCACTCGAGCAGGGCGCGACGGAGCTCGGCGAGCACGTCGTCGGACAGGTCGCCGGTCAGCCGGATGCCGGAGATCTCGGCGCCGATGGTGGGGGTCTTCGGCGTAAGTGAGAACAGTTCGTAGGGACGGACATCGGCGCTCTCGGTGGTGCGTCGCGCGACGAGAGGGCCGACGGCATAGAGCGGATCCGTCGGACGCGGTTCGATGAAGGTCCGGAAGATGTCGGGATTGGCGGAAGCGGTCATAGCGAAACTCCTTGGGGATCGGTGTGTTCCGTCGGATCTGGAGTGCTGTGTCGAACGGATGTGGGCGCCTCGAGTATGGCGACGCACGTGTCGACGAGGTCCGCGACGATCGCGGCGGTCTGTCGCTGGGTGCGGTCGCGGCCCTCGTGCGCTGCCAGGGTGGTCATGCCGAGTGTCGCCACCTTGTCGGCGCGCCATTTCGCGACGTCGCCCGGGACCGGGCAGAGGCCGACCAGCATGTGATGCACGCTCCGGTAGGTCTCCGCCCGCAGGTGCTTCTGGATCGTGTCTGCAAGCGCGGGGTCGAACAGTCCCTGGACGAGGAAACGCGCGTATCGGCTGCCGGGTCGACCGAGCGTTTCGGCCGCCAGTGGGCGGACGAGTGCCTCCACAACCTGTCGAACCGTCGGCGGGGCGCCGAGCCGCTCGATCTCGTCCAACAGTTCCTGTCGCCGTGCGTTGACGGGCGACATGCGGAGTTCGACGAGCGCTTCGATAAGTCCCTCTCGGGACCCGAAGTGGTACTTGGCCGCCGACTTGTTGGACTGGTTGGCCGCGATCTGGACGTCTTTGAGCGTGAGCGCGGGCATTCCCCGCTCGGCGATGATCTGCTCGGCTGCTTCGATCATCGCCACTCGGGACGTGTTCTGGGTCACATCATGGACTTTAAGGCTGCAACCTTAAAGGTGTCAATGGGTAGGGGGAATCGCGTCTGGAACGATGACGCCGTGAAATCCGAATCAGCCGAGCATGCGTTCTCGTCCGTTGTCGGCACCGGTATCGCACCGCTCCTGAAGGAGTTCGGATTCCGGAAGCAGAAGCTGACGTTCACACGTCGACGCGACGGGCTGGTCGACGTCGTCAACCTCCAACGGTCGGCCGGGAACAGCTACGAGTCGATCCGGTTCTATGTGAACTGCGGCGTCTACTCGGCGGAGTTCGACCGCGTCATCGGTCGGGTTCCGGAGGAACGCCCGAAGGAGGTCGACTGCCAGTACCGGCGCAGGATCGAACACATCGCGCCCGGGATCGGACCGCACGTCACGGTGACGGCGGGCACCGATGTCCCCGCCGTCGCGGAGCAGATGCGGGCCGCGCTCGTCGCAGCGCTCGACGTGATGGGGCGGCTCGGCGGCCCCGACGACGTCGCCGGGGCCGTGGACTCGGACATTGATTTCGACGTATTCCGATACCGGCTGGCGTCGGGCGACGACGTCGGCGCGCGCGAACAGTTCGCGCGGGCGCGCACCGAGTTCGGGTCGGAAGAGCGCTGGCCCCGCCTCGAGGTGCAGTTCCGGAAGGCGGAGGCCGAGTACGAGGTCCCCGCGACCTAGCGGCCGTCGCGGAAGACCGGCTCGCGCTTCTCGCGCCGGGCGAGCGTCGCCTCCTCGAAGTTGTCGGTCATCAGCCGGATGAGCAGCTGCCCGAGCCCCTCCTGGTTCATGTGCTGGGCCATCGACGACGCGTCCAGACCCGACCACAGGGTGCGCTTGGTCAGTTCGACGCCCGGACGGGAGAACTGCGCGATCCGCTGCGCCAGGTCGAAGGCGTCGTCGAGCAGATCCTCCGGCGCGACCACGCGCGACACCAGACCGATGCGCGCGGCCTCGTCGGCGTCGACGTCCCGACCGGTGAGCATGATCTCGAACGCGCGGGACGAACCGATCGCCCGCGGCAGCAGATAGCTCAGGCCCAACTCGCTCGCGGTGAGACCGTTGTTGATGCCGGCCGCCCGGAAGTACGCCTCCGGGGCAGCGAGGCGGATGTCCGCGGCCAGCGACAGGCAGAAGCCGCCGCCGATCGCGGCGCCGTTGACCGCCGCGATGACCGGCTGGTGCATGCGACGCAGCGTCAGCACGACGTCGTCGAGCATCTCCATCGACCGCAGCGCGATCGATGGGCGGGTGAGCCCGTCGATGTGCGGGGGCTTGCCCGCCGACGTCTGGTCGGCGCCGGAGCAGAAGCCGTGGCCGGCCCCGGTGATCACGACGGCGCGGACGGTGTTGTCGTTGCTGATCGCCTCGAGCGACTCCCGGAACGGGACCATGACGTCGAACGCCATCGCGTTCATGCGTTCCGGGCGGTTGAGGGTCACCAGCGCCACGTGCTCGCGTGGCCGTTCGACGAGGATGAAGCTCACGGTTCTCCTACGGTCCCAGGGGCGATCGTGCGCCGACCCTACGCCGCGGGAGCGTCCGGTGTGCCCGTTCCCGCGACCTAGACCGTGGGGTGTTCGCCGGCCGTGGCCGTCCGCGCCTTGCGACGCGAATTGATCACCGACAGCAGCAGAATGAGGAGGAACAGGCCGGCGGTGGCGATCAACTGGTCGCGGGCGGCGTCGTCGAACATCATCAGCACCGCGAAGGCGGTGAGCATCGCCAGCGTGAGATAGCTCAGGTACGGGAACAGCCACATCTTCACCGTCAGCTTGCCCTCACGCTCGAGTTGCCGCCGCAGGCGCAGGTGCGAGATGACGATGAATACCCAGATCACCAGCAGCGCGGCGCCGACGGCGTTGAGCAGGATGCCGAGCAGCGAGTCGGGCAGCAGCCAGTTCAGCAGCACGCTGACGAAGCCGAACAACACCGACAGCAGGACCGCGTTGGTCGGCACTCCCGTCGTGGACAGCTTCGCGAGGGCCTTCGGGCCGTCGTTGCGCCGGGCGAGGGAGAACGCCATCCGCGACGTGCCGTAGACGTTCGCGTTGAACGCCGACAGCAGCGCGATGACGACGACCAGTTCCATCAGCCCGGAGACGTAGGGGAGGTTCGCCCTCTCCAGGACCGACACGAACGGGCCGTCCTGCAGTCCGGGATCGTTCCACGGCACCACCAGCACCATGATGGCGATCGCACCGATGTAGAAGACGCTGATCCGCCACATGACGGTGCGGACGGCGGTGGCGATCGAGCGCTCGGGGTCCTCGGACTCGGCCGCGGCGATGGTGACGATCTCGATGCCGCCGAAGGCGAACGCCACGACCAGCAGGCCCGCCGCGATCCCGCTGAACCCGTTCGGCATGAAGCCGCCCTCGCCGAGCAGGTTCGTCAGCCCGACCGGATCGGTGTCCGGGAGCAGACCGAACACGAGCAGGACACCGACGACGAGGAAGCCGATGATCGCCGCGACCTTGAGGGCCGCGAACCAGAACTCGAACTCGCCGAAGTTGCTGACCTTCGCGAGATTGACCACGGCGAAGAAGGAGACGAACACCAGCGCGATCACCCATTGGGGGACGCCCGGCAGCCAGTCGTTGACGATCGCCGAGGCGCCCGTGATCTCGGCGCCCAGCACCATGATCAGCATGAACCAGTACAGCCAGCCCATCACGAAGCCGGCCCATTCGCCGATGCCGATCCGCGCGTAGTGCGAGAAGGATCCGCTGGCGGGCAGCGCGGCGCCCATCTCGCCGAGCATGCGCATCACGCACACCACGACGAAACCGGCGATCACGTAGGAGACGAGGACTGCGGGGCCGGCCTTCGCGATCCCGACGCCGGTCCCGAGGAACAGTCCGGCGCCGATGGCCGACCCCAGGCCCATCATCGTCAGATGACGGACCTTGAGGCCGTGCCCTAATCGGGCGGGGGTTTCGGAGGAACTCACGAGCTACGAATCGATCAGTCGTTGGCGTGCAGAGCCGCGTTCAGTTCGACGCCCGTGCCCTTCCACGGCACCACCTCGACGGCGCCGGAGACGGAGTTGCGGCGGAACAGGATGTTCGAACGGCCGCTCAGATCCGCGGCCTTGACGACGGTGCCGTTCGGGCCGGTGACCTTGGTGCCGGCGGTGATGTAGAGACCCGCCTCGACGACACAGTCGTCGCCGAGCGAGATACCGAGACCGGCGTTGGCACCGAGGAGGCAGCGCTCGCCCACGGAGATGACCTGCTTGCCGCCGCCGGACAGGGTGCCCATGATCGAGGCTCCGCCGCCGACGTCCGTGCCGTCGCCCACGACGACGCCCGCGGAGATGCGGCCCTCGACCATCGAGTTGCCGAGGGTGCCGGCGTTGAAGTTCACGAAGCCCTCGTGCATGACCGTGGTGCCGCTCGCCAGGTGGGCGCCGAGGCGGACACGGTCGGCGTCGGCGATCCGCACGCCGGCCGGAACCACGTAGTCGACCATGCGCGGGAACTTGTCGACACCGAACACGGTGACCGGGCCGCGGATCCGCAGCCGCGAGCGAACCAGTTCGAAGCCGTCCACCGCGCACGGGCCGTAGTTGGTCCACACGACGTTCGCGAGGAGACCGAACACGCCGTCGAGATTGACGCCGTGGGGCTGCACCAGGCGGTGCGACAGCAGGTGCAGGCGCAGGTAGGCGTCGTGCGCGTCGACCGGCGCGGCGGCCAGGTCAGTGATCGTGGTGCGCACCACGATCTGCTTGACCTCGCGGGCCTCGTCGTTGCCGGCGAGCAGCGCGAGGTCCGACGGGATGGCGGTGCCCTCGAGTTCGACGGTGCCGGCAACGGTGCCGTCCTCGAACTCGCCCAGTTCGGGGGCCGGGTACCAGGTGTCGAGAACCGTGCCCGACTCGGTCACGTTGGCGACGCCTACAGCTGATGCTCCGTGTGCATTCACGGGTGCACAGATTACGCGAGTCGCGCGAGGCCGTGCGGGTCGGTGAGCCGATCGTGGACCCGCCCACACGTTCCGACCGGTCGGGTGCCGTGCTGGACAGGGCGCCTAATCTTAGAAGCCGTGAGCACCCTCGATCTGCACGCCGACCCCATCGATCTCACCGCTGCGCTCGTGGACATTCCCAGCGTGTCGCAGGACGAGGGCGTCATCGCCGACGTCGTCGAGGCCGCGCTGCGGGAACAGACGTCCGGGTTCGAGGTGATCCGCAGCGGCAACGCGGTGCTCGCCCGCACCGACCGTGGCCTGCCGAGCCGGGTCATGCTCGCCGGTCACCTCGACACCGTGCCGATCGCCGACAACGTGCCGAGTCGGCGCACGACCGACGAGCGGGGCGACCTGCTGCACGGCTGCGGCACCGTCGACATGAAGTCCGGCGACGCGGTCTTCCTGCACCTGGCCGCGACGATCTCCGACCTCGCGCACGATCTGACGCTCGTGTTCTACGACTGCGAGGAGATCGCCGCGCAGTACAACGGTCTGGGCCGCATCGAGCGCGACCTTCCGGAATGGCTCGCCGCCGACGTCGCGATCCTGGGCGAACCCACGGCGGGCTTCATCGAGGCGGGATGCCAGGGCACCCTGCGGGTGCGTCTGACGACGTCGGGGGTGCGCGCGCACTCGGCACGTTCGTGGCTCGGCGACAACGCGATCCACAAGTTCGCCCCCGTGCTCGAGCGGTTGTCCGCCTACCGGGCGCGGTCCGTCGACATCGACGGCTGCATCTACCGGGAGGGCCTGTCCGCGGTGCGGATCTCGGGCGGGGTTGCCGGCAACGTGGTCCCGGACGCCGCGGAGATGGACGTCAACTTCCGCTTCGCGCCGGACCGCAGCGTCGAGCAGGCGATCGCGCATGTACGCGAGGTGTTCGACGCGGCGGCACTCGGCGGTCTCGAACTCGGCTTCGAGGTCACCGACAGCTCGCCCGGCGCGCTGCCGGGGCTGGCGAACCCCGCGGCCGCGGCGTTGATCGACGCGGCCGGTGGACAGTTCCGTGCCAAGTACGGCTGGACCGACGTCTCCCGTTTCTCGGCGCTCGGGATCCCCGCGGTCAACTACGGCCCCGGTGATCCCAACCTCGCGCACAAGCGGGACGAGCACGTGCCGGTGGAACAGATCACCGACGTCACACGGGTGCTGCGCGGCTACCTCGCCGTGTAGGCGGGCGCCGCGGGGGAACGGTTAGCCTTTCCCGCATGGCACCTGACAGGAAGACCGGAGCCGCTCGGCGCGGCAGTTCATCGGTGAAGCATCGCGGGCCGGTCATGTTGCGGCGCGATCGCAAGGCCGAGTCGACCAACGCCGACCGGCGCCTGCTCGATCAGCGTGGGCCCACCGACTGGGTGCACACCGACCCGTGGCGGGTACTGCGGATCCAGAGCGAGTTCATCGAGGGTTTCGGGGCCCTCGCCGAGGTGCCGCGCGCCGTGACCGTGTTCGGGTCGGCCCGCACGGGCGAGGACACGAGCGAGTACGCGCTGGCCCGGGAACTCGGCACCGCTCTCGCGCAGGCCGGGTACGCCGTCATCACGGGCGGCGGTCCGGGCGTCATGGAGGGCGCCAACCGCGGCGCGAGCGAGTCTGGCGGGTACTCGATCGGCCTCGGCATCGAGTTGCCGTTCGAGCAGGGTCTCAACGAGTGGGTCGATCTCGGGATCAACTTCCGGTACTTCTTCGCGCGCAAGACGATGTTCGTGAAGTACTCGCAGGCGTTCATCTGCCTGCCCGGCGGCTTCGGCACACTCGACGAGCTGTTCGAGGCGCTCACCCTCGTCCAGACCCGCAAGATCACGCGGTTCCCGATCGTCCTGATCGGCACCGAGTTCTGGGGCGGCCTGGTCCACTGGCTGCGCGACACCCTCGAGCGCGCCGGCAAGATCTCGCCCGGTGACGTCGACCTCATCCACGTCACCGACAGTGTCGAGGAGGCCGTGCGGATCGTGGCCGAGTCGCAGCAGGGTGTGGACGAGGCAGCGCTGCTGGGCGACGAGGACGAGTGGTGAGCGTGGGCGACAAGAAGTTCAGCGTCTGCGTGTACTGCGCGTCGGGGCCGGTGGATCAGCAGTTCCTGCAGTTGGCATCCGAGGTGGGCACCGCGATCGGCCGACGCGGCTGGCAGTTGGTTTCCGGTGGCGGCAACGTCTCGATGATGGGCGCCGTCGCGACCGCGGCCCGCGAGGCCGGCGCGTGGACCGTCGGCGTCATCCCGAAGGCGCTGGTGCACAAGGAGGTTGCGGACGTCGATGCCGACGAGCTGATCGTCACCGACACGATGCGTGAGCGTAAGCGCATCATGGAGGACCGCGCCGACGCGTTCATCACGCTGCCGGGCGGGATCGGCACCCTCGAGGAACTGTTCGAGACCTGGACGGCGGGATACCTCGGCATGCACGAGAAGCCGGTGGTGATGCTCGATCCCGTCGACCACTTCCGCGGCCTGCTGCACTGGCTCGAGGGGCTGCGTGGTCAGGGATTCGTCGCCCAGCGGGCGTTGGACGGGCTGATCGTCACGGGTGACGTCGAGTCCGCGCTGGACGCCTGCGCGCGCTGAAAACGGTTCTTGTCGAGGGGTTCCGGGGGTGGGCCGTAAAGGTTACTCTGAAGTAAGGAGTGTCCTTCCCGGTCCTCCCGCCCTCCCGACAAGGATGCCGATGAGCTCAGACGCCACCGCTTCGACGATCAGTCTCGTGCAGCTCGCGCTGCAACTGCCGCGGATGGCGACCGAGCTGCCCAGTCTGGCACGCGGGGCGTTGGGTATGACGCGCAAGCCGCAGGCTCGTGAGTCGATCGGCCGGGTGTTCCAGGAACTGGCCCGACGTCAGCCGGACCGGCCCTTCATTCGCTTCGAGGGTGCGTCGATCAGCTACGGGGAAGCCAACACTCGGGTCAACCGCTACGCCGACGTGCTCGCCCGTCGTGGCGTCCGGCGCGGCGACGTGGTGGGGATTCTCATGAAGAACCGGCCCGAGACGCTGCTGCTCACGCTCGCGGTCGTCAAGCTCGGTGCGGTCGCGGGCATGCTCAACCACAATCAGCGCGCAGATGTGCTGGCGCACAGCCTGTCCGTGCTGGACAGTCGGGTCCTGGTGGTGGGGGAGGAGTGCGGCGAGGCGATCGCCTCGCTGGACGGCGAGGTTCGCGCCGAGACCGTGCTCGCCGCGGAGGATCTGGATCGGCTCGCGCAGGATGCGGACTCGTCGAACCCCGCTGTGTGCGAGAGGATCCGGGGATCGGAGCGTGCCTTCTACATCTTCACGTCGGGAACGACGGGTTTGCCCAAGGCCAGCCTGATGAGTCACTTCCGGTGGCTCAAGAGCATGTCGGGGCTCGGTGCCATGGGAGTTCGCCTGCGCCGCAGCGACACCCTGTACTGTGCGTTGCCGCTCTACCACAACAACGCCCTCACGGTGTCGCTGTCGTCGGTGCTCTCCTCCGGGGCCGCCATCGCGATCGGACGCAGCTTCTCCGCGTCCCGCTTCTGGGACGACGCGAAGGCCAACCACGCCACGGCCTTCGTCTACATCGGCGAGGTCTGCCGGTACCTCCTCAACCAGCCTCCCCGAGCAGGCGACCGCGACAACGGAATCCGTCTGATGGTCGGCAACGGCCTCCGGCCGGAGATCTGGGCCGAGTTCACCGAGCGGTTCGGCATCGACCGGGTCGCCGAGTTCTACGGTGCGAGCGAATGCAACATCGCGTTCGTCAACGCGCTGGGTGTCGACCGCACCGCCGGGGTGTGCCCGCTGCCGTACGCGGTGGTGGAGTTCGACCCCGAGACCGGGCGCGCCCGCCGCGGTCCGACCGGGCGGTTGCGCCGCGTCGGCACCGGCGAGGTGGGTCTGCTGCTGTCGAAGGTGACCGACCGGGCGCCGTTCGACGGCTACACCGACCCGGAGGCCAGCGAGAAGAAACTGGTCCGGAACGGGTTCAAGGACGGCGACTGCTGGTTCGACACCGGCGATCTCGTGCGCAGCCAGGGATTCATGCACGTCGCGTTCGTCGACCGCCTGGGCGACACGTTCCGGTGGAAGGGGGAGAACGTCGCGACCACCGAGGTGGAGGGGGCGCTGTCCACGCACCCCGCGATCGAGCAGTCGGTGGTATACGGCGTCGCGGTGCCCGGCACCGACGGCAAGGCCGGCATGGCGGCGGTGACGGTGCGCCCGGGCCACGAGTTCGACGGCGTCCGGCTCGCCCAGGAGATGTACACCCGGCTGCCCGCGTACGCGATCCCGCTGTTCGTGCGCGTCGTCGACTCGTTCGAGACGACGTCGACGTTCAAGAGCCGCAAGGTGGAACTGCGCGAGGAGGCCTACGCGCCGACCGTCGACGAGCTGTACGTGCTCGCCGGTCGCGGCGAGGGCTACCGGCCGGTCTACGACGGATACGCGCGCGACGTCGCCGAGGGGACCGCTCCCCGGGAGTAGTGAGACGTCGGTCATGCGAACATGGGGGCATGGCACCGCGCCCCGTCGCCGACGACGTCTCGGCCCCCGGACACGTCCTGCCCACCCTGTGTGGCAGGCCGGTCGCGACTGATCGTGCTCTCGTGATGGCGATCGTCAACCGCACCCCGGACTCGTTCTACGACCGTGGTGCGACGTTCTCGGACGAGGCGGCGATGGCCGCCGTCGACCGCGCGGTCGCCGAGGGCGCCGATATCGTCGACATCGGCGGCGTCAAGGCCGGACCCGGCGCGCTCGTCGACGCCACCGAGGAGACGCGTCGCGTCGTGCCGTTCGTCGAGGCGATCCGGGCGCGCTACCCGGACGTGATCATCAGCGTCGACACGTGGCGCAGCGAGGTCGCCCGTCTCGCGGTCGCCGAGGGTGCCGATCTGATCAACGACACGTGGGCGGGGGCCGATCCCGCGCTGGTGGAGGTCGCGGCCGAACTCGGGGCCGGGATCGTCTGCTCGCACACCGGCGGAGCGGTGCCGCGCACCCGCCCGCACCGCGTCCGGTACGCGGACGTGGTCGCGGACGTGGTCGCCGAGGTGGTCGGCGCGGCCGAGCACGCGTCGCGGTTGGGGGTGCGGGCGGACTCGATCCTCATCGACCCCACCCACGATTTCGGGAAGAACACCTTCCACGGGCTCGAATTGTTACGGCGCGTGGAAGATCTCGTCAACACCGGATGGCCCGTGCTGATGGCGCTCAGCAACAAGGACTTCATCGGGGAGACTCTGGGTGTGGAACTGGCCGAGAGGTTGGAGGGAACCCTGGCGGCGACCGCGCTGGCGGCCGCCGGCGGGGCCCGGGTGTTCCGCGTCCACGAGGTTGCCTCGACCCGACGTGTGGTCGACATGGTCGCCGCGATCATGGGAACCAGGCAGCCCGTCCGCACCGTACGGGGGTTGACATGAGCATCACCGAAGCGTCGCGCACCTGGACGGACGCCAACAGCTGGGACCATCCCGTCTGGAGCATCGCGGAACTCGAGCGGGCCAAGGCCGGGCGCACCGTGTCGGTCGTGCTGCCGGCACTCAACGAGGAGAAGACGGTCGCCGGTGTCGTCGACACCATCCACCCGCTGCTGGGCGGGCTCGTCGACGAACTGATCGTCCTCGATTCGGGTTCGTGCGATGCGACGGCCGAGCGGGCCGCGGCAGCCGGGGCGACGGTCATCAGCCGCGAGGCGGCGGTCCCCGGACTGCCGCCGGTACCGGGCAAGGGCGAGGTGCTGTGGCGCTCCATCGCCGCGAGCACCGGTGACCTCATCGCGTTCGTCGACTCCGACCTGGTCGAGCCGGACCCCGCGTTCGTCCCCAAGCTGCTCGGCCCGCTGCTGACCGTCGACGGCATCCATCTGGTCAAGGGCTACTACCGGCGCCCGCTGCGGGTCAGCGGCACCGAGGACGCCAACGGCGGCGGGCGCGTCACCGAACTGGTGGCCCGGCCGATGCTGGCGGCGCTGCGGCCCGAACTGACGTGCGTCCTGCAGCCGCTCGGCGGCGAGTACGCGGGCACCCGCGAACTGCTGTCGTCGGTGCCGTTCGCGCCCGGCTACGGCGTCGAGATCGGGCTGCTGCTCGACACCTACGACCGGCTCGGCCTCGGTGCGATCGGCCAGGTCAATCTGGGGGTGCGCAAGCACCGGAACCGGCCGTTGTCCGAACTCGGGGTGATGAGCCGGCAGATCATCGGCACGATGCTGCGGCGCTGCGGCGTCGAGGACACCGGGGCCGGGCTCACCCAGTTCCTCGCGGACGGCGACTCGTTCGTCACCGCCCGGACCGACGTCGCGCTGACCGATCGCCCGCCGATGAACACGATCCGTCCCTGATCGCTGCGCGCGGCGACGTTCCTGTCGGCGGTTCGTGACAGTATCTGGGCATGCTGACGGTCCTTCTGTACCTGTTGATCATGGTGCTGGTCGGTGGCCTGCTGTACTTCGCTGCGAGCATGGTGTTCGGCCGTTCCGAGGAACTGCCGCCGCTGCCGGCGGGCACCACCGCCACCGTTCTCCCCGCCGAGGGAGTCACCGGCTCCGACGTGCGTGCGCTCAGATTCCAGCAGACGCTGCGCGGGTACAAGGCGAGCGAGGTGGATTGGGCACTCGACCGTCTGGGGCGGGAGATCGATTCCCTCAGAGCGCAATTGGAGACCCGGGCGGCGGCCGTACCGGCAGACCGCGAGCCGGCTGTGGACGGCGCAGACGGCGCGGACAGCACAGGCAGTGCGGAGTCGGAGCGGTGAACGCCACCGGGATCGACATCGGTGCGCGTGTGGACGAGCGGACGCGGTGCCCCTGGGCCGCCGACCGCGACGGCTCCCGGATCTACAGCGACTACCACGATTTCGAGTGGGGGCAGCCGCTGCACGGCCGCGACGAGTTGTTCGAGCGGCTGTGCCTCGAGGCGTTCCAGTCGGGGCTGTCCTGGATCACCATCCTGCGCAAGAGGCCGGCCTTCCGGGACGTCTTCGCGGGCTTCGACCCCGAGATCGTCGCGGCCTACACGGAGTCCGACGTCGCCCGGTTGCTCGACGACGCGCGGATCGTCCGGAACCGAGCGAAGATCGAGGCCGTGATCGGCAATGCCAGGGCGGTCCTGGAGTTGGCCGACACCGACCTCGACACGTTGCTGTGGTCGTTCGCACCGGCGCGGCGCGCGCGGAGGTTCGAACGAGTCGACGAGGTTCCGGCGGTCACTCCGGAGTCCACCGCGATGGCCCGGGAACTGAAACGTCGAGGCTTCCGTTTCGTGGGCCCTACCACGGCATATGCACTCATGCAGGCGACCGGGATGGTCGATGACCACATCGCCGCATGCTGGGTCCGACCCCATGCCTGAAGCTGTCTGATTCGGGCGGTTTCGTGCCTCAGCTTCCCGGCAACCCGCTCGATAGGGAAGAATGGGCGACGAGCCTCGCCAACTGCTGACGAGGCATCCACGGTAACCCAGGCGCTGGAAAAGTCCAGCGCAGATTTGGAGGGAGCAGAGGATGGCGGCCATGAAGCCCCGGACCGGGGACGGTCCCCTCGAAGCAACCAAAGAGGGACGAGGAATCGTCATGAGGGTTCCACTCGAGGGCGGTGGACGTCTGGTCGTCGAACTCACCCCGGAGGAAGCAGCAGCGCTGGGGGACGAACTCAAGGGTGTCACCAGCTAGCGGATCACACCTCTTCGGCACTTCCGGCCGGGTCGGCAACACGACCCGGCCGGAAGTGTTGACGGGGGGGATCGGTTCGACGGGTGGTCTCGGGAAAGGGCACGGCGGTACAGGTGCTGGCAGATGTGTGTGAACTGTTGGCGTGCCCGCAGTGCGGCGACGAGTTGGATCCGGCCGATCGGGCACTGGTGTGCGCCCGCGGCCACAGCTTCGACATCGCGCGGCAGGGCTACGTCACGCTGCTGACCGGCGCCGCGACCAAGTTCACCGGGGACAGCCCCGAGATGATCGCCGCCCGCTGCGATTTCCTCGACGCAGGCCACTTCGACCCGCTCATGTCCGCGGTCGCCGAGGCCGTTGTCGAGTCCACCGGCGCCGGGGTCGATCCCCGCATTCTCGAGATCGGGGCCGGCACCGGGCACTACCTCGCCCGCGTACTGGAGGCATCGCCGTCCGCGCGGGGGATCGGTCTCGACGTCTCCAAGCCCGCAGCGCGGCGCCTGGCCCGCGCACATCCGCGTGCCGCGGCCGTCGTCGCCGACGTGTGGCGCCAACTGCCGGTACGGGACGCCGTCCTCACCCACGTCCTGTCGATCTTCGCCCCGCGCAATGCCGCCGAGATCGACCGGGTGCTGGCCGAGCGCGGCACCCTCGTCGTACTCACCCCCACCGACCGACACCTCGTGGAACTCGTGGAGTTGCTCGGCATGGTCCGCGTCGACGACCGCAAGGTCGAACGGCTCGGGGAGACCGTCGCCGGACATTTCGAACGGGTCCACCGCACACCCGTCGAGACGCGGATGCTGCTGTCACACCGGGATCTGGAGAACCTCGTGGGAATGGGGCCGTCGGCGCGCCATCTCCCGCCCGAACGCCGAGCCGAGGCGATCGCCGCGCTGCCGCAGCCGTTCCCGGTGACCGCATCGGTCGTCGTCTCGACCTACCGTCGGCCGAGCACCTCGGTGTAGACGTCCAGGGTCTGCTGCGCGATCCGGGCCCAGGAGAACTCCGCCGTCGCCCGCGCACGGCCCGCGCGGCCCATCGCCGCGGCCCGCTCCGGATCCGTCGCCACGTCGTTCACGGCCGCTGCCAGCGCCTGCTCGAACGCCTCCGGTTCGTACGAGTTGTAGTGGACCAGCAGGCCGGTGACGCCCTCCTGCACCACCTCGGGGATTCCGCCGACGTCGGAGGCGACGACGGCGGTTTCGCAGGCCATCGCCTCGAGATTCACGATGCCCAGCGGTTCGTACACCGACGGACACACGAATACCGTTGCAGCGGACAGCACCTCCCGCACCTGTGTGGTGGGGAGCATGTCCCGGATCCAGACCACCCCACCGCGGCGCGCGGTCAGGCGCGCGACGGCAGCCTCGGTCTCGGTGGCCAACTCGGCGGTGTCCGGCGCGCCGGCGCACAGGACCAGCTGGATCGACGGATCGAAATGGTGCGCGGCCGCGACCAGGTGACCGAGCCCCTTCTGCCGGGTGATCCGTCCGACGAACACCACGATGGGCCGCGCGGGATCGATGCCGTGCGCCGCCAGCACCGACACGGCGTCGGTGTCCGCCGGACCGGGATACCACGCCGCGGCGTCGATGCCGTTGTGCACCACGTGCACCCGGCCCGGATCGATCGCCGGGTACGTGTCGAGGACATCGGCGCGCATTCCGGCGCTGACCGCGATCACCGCGTCGGCGTGCTCCATCGCATTGCGCTCGGACCACGACGACACCCGATAACCGCCACCGAGTTGCTCCGCCTTCCACGGTCGTCGCGGCTCGAGGGAGTGCGCGGTGACGATGTGCGGGATGTCGTACAGTTCGCCGGCGAGATGCCCGGCCAGGCCGGTGTACCAGGTGTGCGAGTGCGCGACGTCGGCGCCGCCCGCGGCGTACGCCATCCGCAGTTCGGCCGACAGGGTGCTCAGGGCGGGATTCGCGCCCGCCAGGGCGGGATCGGGGCTGTGGACGAACGCGCCGTCGCGGGGCCCGCCCATGCAGTGCACGTCCACGCTGCACAATCGCTGCAGGTGGGTGACCAGTTCGGTGACGTGGACGCCGGCGCCACCGTAGATCTCCGGGGGGTACTCCTTCGTCATCATCGCGACCCGCACCGGCTAAACGTAACCGGCGGAACCCGTTCCGGCCAGCAAGACCCCGCCGGTCCGGGGCGATGCTGGCGGCAGTCGGGGCGGGCCGATAGGTTGACGGTGTGAGGAGTCAGCCCCATGTGCTCGGGATCGTGCTCGCCGGCGGCGAGGGTAAGCGTTTGTACCCGCTCACCGCTGACCGCGCCAAGCCCGCAGTTCCCTTCGGTGGCGCCTACCGCCTCATCGACTTCGTGCTCAGCAACCTGGTGAATGCGGGGTACCTGCGGATCTGCGTGCTCACCCAGTACAAGTCGCATTCACTCGACCGGCACATCTCGCAGACGTGGCGGCTGTCCGGATTCGCCGGCGAGTACATCACCCCTGTTCCGGCGCAGCAGCGGTTGGGTCCGCGCTGGTACACGGGCAGCGCCGACGCGATCTTCCAGTCCCTGAACCTCGTCTACGACGAGGATCCCGAGTACATCGTCGTCTTCGGCGCCGACCACGTGTACCGCATGGATCCCGAGCAGATGGTGCAGCACCACATCGACTCCGGTGCCGGCGTCACCGTCGCCGGGATCCGGGTGCCGCGCAGCGAGGCGTTCGCGTTCGGGTGCATCGACAGCGACGAATCCGGCCGGATCACCCAGTTCCTGGAGAAGCCGGCGCACCCGCCGGGCACCCCCGACGACCCCAATGTGACATTCGCCTCGATGGGCAACTACGTCTTCACCACCAAGGTGCTCGTCGACGCGATCCGCGCCGACTCCGAGAACTCCGACTCCGACCACGACATGGGCGGCGACATCATCCCCGCGCTCGTCGGCGCCGGCGTCGCGTCGGTCTACGACTTCAAGAACAACGTGGTGCCCGGCGCGACGGACCGCGACCGCGGGTACTGGCGGGACGTCGGCACCATCGACGCGTTCTACGACGCCCACATGGACCTCGTGTCCGTCCACCCGGTGTTCAACCTCTACAACCGGCGCTGGCCCATCCGCGGCGGCGCCGAGAACCTCGCGCCCGCCAAGTTCGTCAAGGGCGGACTCGCGCAGGAGTCCGTCGTCGGCGCCGGATCGATCCTGTCCGCAGCCACCGTCCGCAACTCGGTGCTCAGCTCCAACGTCATGGTCGAGGACGGCGCGACCGTCGAGGGCAGCGTCCTGATGCCCGGCGTCCGGGTCGGCAAGGGCGCCGTGGTGCGCCGCGCCATCCTCGACAAGAACGTCGTGGTCGGGGAGGGCGAGATCATCGGCGTCGACCTCGCACGGGACCGTCAGCGCTTCGCCGTCAGCAACGGCGGCGTCGTCACCATCGGCAAGGGCGTCTGGATCTAGCGTTCTCCGAGGACAGATCCCAGGTCAGTGCCGGGCCGCGCAGAGCAGACCGTCGCCCACCGGGAACAGCACACGGGTGAGGCGGTCGTCCTCGGCGATGGTCCGCGTGGCCTCCCGGACCGCGACCGTCGTCGCGTCACGCTGCCCGGGATCGGCCACCCGCCCGCCCAGCAGCGCATTGTGGAGCACGATCACCCCACCCGGGCGCAGCAACCGCACCCCCTCCCGCACGAAGTGCGGGTGATCGGCGGGGGCGTTGTCGACGAACACCAGGTCGTAGGCCGAATCGGCGAGGCGCGGCAGGACCTCGAGGGCGCGACCGTTGATCAGTCGGGTCCGCGACGGCGCGATGCCCGCCATCCGGAAGGCGTACTTCGCGGCACGCTGGTGTTCGGGTTCGCTGTCGATCGTGGTGAGGACGCCGTCCTCGCGCATGCCGCGGAGCAGCCACAACCCGCTGACGCCGGCACCGGTACCGACCTCGACAACGGTCTTCGCGTCGAGCATCCTGGTGAAGAGTGCGAGTGCGGCACCGACGGGTGCGGGCACCGGCGCGGCGCCGAGTTCCGTGGCCCGGTCGCGGGCGGCGGTCAACGTCTCGTCCTCGAGGATCGAGTCCTCGGTGTGGGTGAGAATCCGTTCGGCGTTCGTGTGCACGTCCTAGAGGCTAGCCGCGCCGCGTTCCCGATTCCTCGAGGCTCGCCCCTGCCACCTGCCGTGGCCCGCCCCGGAAACACTTCGAGGTCAGATTCTCAGGCCCCACTCAGCTTGCTCATAGTGCGCACATATCGGGATCCGACAGGCTGAGTGCAACGCCGGACGACTAGACCGCACGGCGTGAAGATCACGACGAACGCGGATGTGGGAACAATTCCTGGTTCTCGGGAGTTGAACCTCCACAATCCCGTGTCTCGAGATCAGCGGTCCTGAGTAGGAGGATCCACCCATCCTGATGATCAATGCCGAACGCACACTCACCGATACCGCCGCCGACAACACGGCGGGCACAGATTCAGGTGTGTCCGCAGGAGGCATCGACGTCGCATGCTCCGAACCGACCGGCACGGCCGCGTTCGACGCCACGGGTGACCGGGCCGCGATGCCGTCGTGGGACGAGTTGGTCCGCGAACACGGCGACCGCGTCTACCGCCTGGCCTACCGGCTGTCCGGCAACGCCCAGGACGCCGAGGACCTGACGCAGGACACGTTCATCCGTGTCTTCCGATCGCTGCAGAACTACCAGCCCGGCACGTTCGAGGGCTGGCTGCACCGGATCACCACGAACCTGTTCCTGGACATGGTGCGTCGGCGCAACCGCATCCGGATGGAGGCGCTGCCCGAGGACTACGACCGGGTCCCGTCCGATTCGCCGAACCCCGAACAGATCTACCACGACGCGCGACTGGCTCCCGACCTGCAGTCGGCGTTGGATTCGCTGGCGCCGGAGTTCCGCGCCGCGGTGGTCCTGTGTGACATCGAGGGACTGTCGTACGAGGAGATCGGTGCGACACTCGGTGTGAAGCTGGGTACTGTTCGCAGCAGGATCCACCGCGGACGGCAGGCACTGCGTGACCATTTGGCCGCGAATGGGAAGGTCGACTCCGAGCAGATCGGTGTCCGGTAGTGGCTCAGGAGGGTGTGATGACGCAGGCTCGCAGACCTCGTCAGTTCGGCTCGACCGAACACCTGGCGAGTGAGGCGATCGCCTCGTACGTCGACGGTGAACTTCGGATGAACGCGTACCTCCGCGCGTCCCAGCACCTGGCCCTGTGCCCCGAGTGTGCCGCGGAGGTCGACGCTCAGCAGCAGGCGCGGATCGCCCTGCGGCATGCCGGCGAGGTCGCGATGCCCAGTTCGCTGTTCGGCGTGCTCAGCCAGATTCCGCGCTGCCACGTGCCCGAACCCGAGAACACGCCACCACCGGCGTCCGCACCGGGCATCATCTCCTTCGACCCGAACGGTGACATCGCCCGTCGCTGGCCGTTCCGTCGGCGCCGCTGACGGTGCCTCCCGGCACACCCCTGTCCTGATCGGTGATACTGGCATGCGTGACTGACGCACACGAGGGGGACATGCGCGCGTGACGGCTGATTCGAGGACATCGGGGACGGCCGACGGCGACACCCCGGATACCGGCGGACTGTCCGATGCCGACCGTCGGGACGGCCCGCGACTGGCTCCCCGCCCGGTGTACCGCCCGCACGTCGATCCGACGGCGCAGCACGCCTTCGGTCGTCCGGGCGGTGTGACCGGCTCCTTCGTTCCCGAGACCGCGCGCCGCGCATCGGACGCGCCCACGATCCGTCTCGGTGCGCCCGACGCCGTCATGGCCGAGGCGTTCGGTCGCCCCGCCGGTGAACAGCATTCGCTCCAACGTGGCCCCGAGGGGGCCCCGGACGTCCCCGAGGACTCACCGCACGGCGACCCGTGGCGCGATCCCGGCGCCCCGGTCCGGCTCGGCCCTCCCGCCGAGGACACGACCGGTCCGGCACCGATGCCGCCGGCCCCCAAGCTCGGCATCCGGGACGTGCTGCTGGGCGAACGCATCGAACGGAAAGCGCTCGTGGCGTTGGCCGGCACCGCGCTCGCGATCGGCCTGGTCGGTGGCCTGGTCGCGACCGTGGTCACCTCCGACCGCGGGGCGCTCACGAGTGATCGGGTGACGCTGGCGCAGTCCGGCGGCGACGACGACGCCCCGCAGGGACAGATCGCTGCCGTCGCCGACGCGGTCCTGCCGTCGGTGGTGTCGATCCAGGTGGCGCAGGGGGAGCAGTCCGGAACCGGTTCGGGCGTCGTCGTCGACGGTGCGGGCTACGTCGTCACCAACAATCACGTCATCTCGATGGCCGCGGCCGACCCGGGGGCCTCGACCATCCGCGTCACGTTCTCGGACGGCACCAAGGTGCCGGCGCAGATCGTCGGCCGCGACATCAAGACCGACCTCGCGGTCCTCAAGACCGAGGCGGAGAACCTCACCGTCGCCGAACTCGGCAGGTCCGAGGACGTGCGGGTGGGACAGGACGTCGTGGCGGTCGGCTCGCCGCTGGGCCTGAACAAGACCGTGACCCGCGGCATCGTGAGCGCCCTGCAGCGGCCGGTGCGGCTCAGCGGCGAGGGCACCGACACCGACGCCGTGATCGACGCCGTTCAGACCGACGCCGCGATCAACCCCGGCAACTCCGGTGGCCCGCTGGTCGACATGGAGGGCCGCGTCATCGGCATCAATTCGGCGATCCGATCCGAGAGCGGTGGTTCGGTGGGGCTGGGCTTCGCCATCCCGATCGACGACGTCACCGCGGTCGCGCAGGAACTGATCCGCAACGGCGTGATGCACCACCCGGAGATCGGCGTCAACGCTCGCACCGTCATCAACGACGCGACCAGCGGCGCGCAGGTGGCCAACGTCCAGTCCGGCAGCCCGGCGGAGGAGGCCGGCATCGTCGAGGGCGACGTGATCGTCAAGGTCGGTGACCGGACCGTGGCGAGCGCCGACGAGTTGGTCGTGGCCGTGCACGACCAGGCGGTGGGCCGGCAGGTTCCCGTGCAACTGGTCCGCTCCGGGCGACTCGTGGACGTCCAGGTGACACCCACATCGGACTGACTGGGATGTCCAGCTCGTGACAGGTTTGTGACATTTGCGGATCATGCGAGCGATTCCGGCGTCGGGCACGTACTCTGGGTCCGTGTTTGGCAACATCGGTTGGGGCGAGTTCATGGTGCTCCTCATCGCAGCGCTCGTGATCCTCGGACCCGAGCGGCTGCCTAGCGCCGTCAGCTGGGTGACCAAGACGATGCGGCAGGTCCGGGACTATGCGAGCGGCGCGAGCCAGCAGCTCAAGGACGAGTTGGGCCCGGAGTTCGACGATCTCCGCAAGCCGCTGTCCGACCTCAACGAGCTGCGCGGGATGACACCGCGCGCGGTCATCACCAAGCATCTGCTCGACGGCGACGATTCGATCCTCGGCAACACGTTCGACGGCAAGCCGTTCGAGAACGGGTCCACCGGCCCGTCGTTGTCGAAGCAGACACCCGCGTCGCCGCCGCCCCTCACGGCCAACGAGCGCCCGCCGGTCGACCCCGACGCCACGTAGCCGGCACACAGACACGAAGAAGGGCCCGTCCGCGCACTCGCTGCGCTGACGGGCCCTTCTCGTCGGTCCTACAGGTGCCGGGTGGTGTCGATGCCGAGCGACATCCCGGCGAGGCCACGGGCGCGCACGGACAGCTTGTCGGCGATGTCGCGCAGTGCGGTGCCGGCGGGGGAATCGGGGTCACCGAGCACGATCGGCATGCCGGCGTCACCGCCCTCACGGACGGCCTGCTCGAGCGGGATCTGACCCAGCAGCGGAACCTTCGCGCCGACGGCCTTGGTGAGCCGGTCCGCGACGGCCTGTCCGCCGCCCGAGCCGAACACCTCCATCCGGGTGCCGTCGGGCAGTTCCATCCACGACATGTTCTCCACGACGCCGGCGATGCGCTGGCGGGTCTGCAGCGCGATCGCGCCGGCCCGCTCGGCCACCTCGGCGGCCGCCTGCTGCGGCGTCGTGACGACGAGGATCTCCGCGCCCGGGATGAGCTGGGCGACCGAGATCGCGACGTCACCGGTGCCCGGCGGCAGGTCCAGCAGCAGCACGTCGAGATCGCCCCAGAACACGTCGGCGAGGAACTGCTGCAGCGCGCGGTGCAGCATCGGCCCGCGCCACACGACCGGGGTGTTGCCCTGGGTGAACTGGGCGATCGAGATGAGCTTCACGTCGTACGACTGGGGCGGCATGATCATCCGCTCCACCTGGGTGGGCTTGGCGTCGGTGCCGAGCATGCGCGGCACGGAGTGGCCGTAGATGTCGGCGTCGAGGACGCCCACCGACAGGCCCTTCGCGGCCATCGCTGCGGCGAGATTGACTGTGACACTGGATTTTCCGACTCCGCCCTTGCCGGATGCGACCGCGTAGACGCGGGTGAGCGAGCCGGGCTGGGCGAAGGGGATCACCGGTTCGGTGGAATCGCCGCGGAGCGAACGGCGCAACTCGGTCCGCTGCTCGTCGTTCATCACGTCGAGTTCGACGCGGATCGCGCCCGCGCCTTCGACGTCGGCGACGGCCTTGGTCACTCGTTCGGTGATCTCGGTGCGCAGCGGGCAACCCGCGGTGGTGAGGTAGATGCCGATGTCGACACTGCCGTCGTCGCCGATCTCGATGCTCTTTACCATCCCGAGTTCCGTGATGGGTTTGCGGATCTCGGGGTCCTGCACCCGCGACAGGGCGGTGCGGACGGCGGTCTCGCTCAGGGCTGCCATGCCCCCATGGTAGGCGGCGCCGTTATGCGACCGGCCCCGGTGGGGGTGCCGGTGCCTCCACCGGCGCGGCGGGCGGGCAGAAGACCAGGCACGGCAGCGGCGGCAGTCCGGGGATGAGCGGCAGCGGCATGGGTGCGGGCGCCGGTGCGGGGACCTGCTCGGCGGGGAGCGGTGGGGCCGACGCGGACTCGGGTGCCGCGGGCGCCGCGGGTGCCGCCTCGGCCACCGCCACCGCCTCGGAATCGGGGGACCGTTGGGGCGGCGCGGGAGCGACGGGCACCGACGGGGCAGCGGTACCGCCGGTCCGATAGGCGGCCGACCAGCCGAGGACGTTCGCCATGTACGTCGTCGAATTGTTGTAGCGCAGCACAGCGCGCGACTCCTGGGCCGGGTCGCTCAGATTCAGTCCACCCGAACACAGGTACCGCGCCGCCGCGAGGGTGGCGTCGAAGACATTGTTGGGGTCGGCGACGCCGTCCCCGTTGCCGTCCGACGCGTACCGCACCCAGGTGCTCGGAATGAACTGCATCGGACCGACGGCGCGGTCGTGTGCCGGATCGCCGTCGAGCAGGCCACGATCGGTGTCGGTGATGATCTCGTTGCCCGCCAGGTGCCCGTTGAGGGTGGGGCCGAGGATCGGGGTGACGGTGGTGCCGGCCGCGTCGGTCTGTCCGCCGCCGGCGTGGCCGGACTCGATCTTCCCGATGCCGGCGAGCAGGTTCCACTGCAGTCCGCAGCCCGGCTGGGCGCTGGCGGTCGTGAGCTCGGCGGACCGGTAGGCGTTGAGGACGATCTCGGGGATGCCGAGCGGGCCGACCACGACCGGGACCGGCACCGAGCGCGGCGCGGCGCCGGGCAACAGGGTCGCCGGGTCGGGGACGGTCGGGGTGGGGGCCGGCTTCGCCGTGCGCAACTGGCGCTCGGGCCGGGGCGCGGCGGGCACCAGCCCGACGGTCGGGATGAGTGCCGACTGCGCGGCCGGGGGTTCGGTGGTGGGATCCAGGTCGTGGGTGGCGGCAGCCGACGTCGCCTCGGTGGGAGGAGCCTCGAACACACCGCCCACGGACGACGCTGCGGTCACGAACCCGGCCAGGACGAGGGCTGACACACCGACTGTTCCACGCACACGCACTCTCTCAACCCCTCCTTGCAGGAACCTGCATCCACGCCCGCCTACCCGGTGCGGAGCGTTTCCGCCCGATACATCTCGGACGATGTGACACACGTTACATATCGGTGACGGGTCGTGTCGGGGAACTACGGCACCGGTGAGGATCGTCGGCGGTGTCCGGGCTACTTGCGGGCCGGACGAGCCTTCGGGGATTTACCGGGTTCGCCGTCGTCGTCCTGCCGGGCGTCGCGTTCGGCGAGGATCTGCTTGAGGTCGTCGAGTTCGCGGCGCAGGTAGTCGCGGGTCGCGACCTCGCCCACCGCCAGTCGCAGCGCGGCCAGCTCGCGGGCGAGGAACTCGGTGTCCGCCTTGGTCTGTTCGGCGCGCGCCCGGTCCTCCTCGAGCGACACTCGGTCGCGATTCTCCTGCCGGTTCTGGGCCAGCAGGATCAACGGCGCGGCGTACGCGGCCTGCGTCGAGAAGGCGAGGTTCAGCAGGATGAACGGGTAGGGGTCCCACTGCAGGCTCACCGCGAAGACGTTGAGCGCGACCCACACGATCACGATCACGGTTTGGATCAGCAGGTAACGGCCGGTGCCGAGGAACCGCGCGATGCTCTCGCTGACCCGGCCCACGGCCTCGACGTCGAAGTGCACGCGCAGGCCGCGGGTGCCGCGGGGGGTCTCGAGACGCTGACGTCCGGTCGGTTCACTCATCGCCGGCCTCCTCCTCACGCCAGTCGGTCGGTAGCAGATGGTCGAGCACGTCGTCGACGGTCACCGCACCGAGCAGGTGGTGCTCGTCGTCGACGACGGGCGCGCACACCAGGTTGTAGGTCGCGAAGTAACGCGTCACGGTGGCGAGCGAGTCCTCGGGGTCGAGCCGGGGCAGGTCGTCGTCGAGCACGCCGCCGACGAGGCTCGCGGGCGGTTCGCGGAGCAGCCGTTGCAGGTGGACGCACCCCAGATAGCGTCCGGTCGGTGTCGCCGTCGGCGGCCGCACCACGAACACCATGCTCGCGAGCGCGGGCGTGAGGTCGGCGTTGCGGGCGCGGGCCAGCGCCTCGGCGACCGTCGTGGACGGTGTCAGCACCACCGGTTCGGGCGTCATGAGACCGCCCGCGGTGTCGGGGGAGTGCTCGAGCAGGCGTCGGACCGGCTCGGAGTCCTCGGGGTCCATCAGCTGCAGCAGCGACTCGGCGTCCGTCTCGGGGAGTTCGCCGAGGAGGTCGGCGGCGTCGTCGGGGTCCATCGCCTCGAGCACGTCCGCGGCGCGCTCGACCTCGAGGTGGAGCAGCAGGTCGGTCTGGTCGTCGGCGGGCAGTTCCTGCACGACGTCGGCGAGGCGCTCGTCGTCGAGCGCCAACGCCACCTCGCGCCGGCGCTTCTCGGGGAGCTCGCGCATCGCGTGCGCGACGTCGGCAGCGCGCATGCCGTCGAACTGCATCAGCAGCTGGGAGACGCCCTGCCCCGGCATCGACAGCGCGGTCGGGGTCAGCCCGTGCACGTGCGGCCAGTCGACGACGTGGATCGCCGAGCGCCGGCCGAGCCGCCCGCGGGGTGCGCGGACCGCGACCCGCGACACCACCCAGTCGCGGGTCCGGGTGAGTTCGATGCCGAGGTCGACGACGACGACGTCGGCACCGATCGCCTCGGTGACCTCCGAATCGTCGATCCGGACCCGGGAATCGAGGACCTGGGCGAGCGCCAGGATCTCGGTGGGGCGCTGGTCGAACCGGCGCAGACTGACGTTGCCCGTCTTGAGGGTGACCGATGCCGGCTCGATCGCGGTGACCCGGAGCATCGGCACGAAAATTCTCTTGCGGGTGAACATCTCGATGACCAGGCCCAGCACGCGGGGCGGCTGTCTGCCTATTCGGATCGTCAGGACCACGTCCCGTACCCGGCCGATCGACTCGCCGTCCGGTCCGAGAACCACCAGGCCGGCGAGCCTGGCTGCGAATACCTTGTTCACAGCTGCCATGATGAAAAGGCTAGATCCTTGCTCGCAGATCCACTGAATTCGGAGGGCCGTTCGGTCATGACTTCTCGCATCAGGCCGCGTCGGTCCGTCCTGGCGGTGCCGGGTTCGAGTCGCAAGATGATCGACAAGGCGAAGGGCCTACCGGCCGACGAGATCTTCCTCGATCTCGAGGACGCGGTCGCGCCGATCGCGAAGGCCGAGGCGCGGGCGCGGATCGTCGACGCTCTCAACGAGGACGGCTGGGGCCAGCAGATCAAGGTGGTGCGGGTCAACGACTGGACCACCGAGTGGACGCATGCGGACATCGCGACCGTCGTCGGCGGTGCGGGCGCCAACCTCGACGCCGTGCTGCTGCCGAAGGTGCCCGACGCCAGTCACGTCCAGGCCCTCGACCTGCTGCTGACCCAGATCGAGAAGGCCAACGGCCTCGAGGTGGGGCGGATCGGTATCGAACCGCAGATCGAGAATGCGATCGGTCTGACGAACATCAACGCGATCGCGACGGCGAGTCCGCGGGTGCAGACTCTGGTGTTCGGTCCGGCGGACTTCATGGCCAGCATCAACATGCGCACCCTGGTGGTCGGCGAGCAGCCCGACGGCTACGACCGTGGCGACGCCTACCACCACATCCTGATGACGATCCTGATGGCCGCGCGGGCACACGACCTGCAGGCCATCGACGGCCCCTACCTGCAGATTCGGGACGTCGACGCGTTCCGCCGCTCGGCGCAGCGGACGGCCGCGCTGGGCTTCGACGGCAAGTGGGTGCTGCATCCCACCCAGATCGACGCCGCGAACGAGGTCTTCAGTCCCCGTCAGGAGGATTTCGATCAGGCGGAGATGATCCTCGACGCGTACGAGTTCCACACGTCCGCGGCGGGCGGCGGGCGCGGCGCGGTGATGCTCGGCGACGAGATGATCGACGAGGCGAGCCGCAAGATGGCGCTGGTGATCTCGGCGAAGGGCCGGGCGGCCGGGATGACGCGCACGTCGGCGTTCACGCCACCGGCGAACGGGTAGGCGATCGTCGCTCGGTGCGGGCACAATTGATATCAAGAACCGGACATCGGTAGAACCGGACATATCGCACGCCCCCGAGCAGGAGAGACGAAGACGATGACGAATCCACTCTCGCAGCCAAACCGACAGGGCCGCGGGCTGCCGACTCCGCCCACCGGCTGGCCCATCGGCTCGTATCCGACGTACGCCGAGGCGCAGCGCGCCGTGGACTACCTGTCCGATCAGGAGTTCTCCGTCGAGGACGTCACGATCGTCGGCGTCGACCTGATGCAGGTCGAGCGGGTGCTCGGCAGGCTCACCTGGGCCAAAGTCATTGGCGGCGGCATCGTTTCGGGTGCCTGGTTGGGCGTGTTCCTGGGCCTGCTGCTCGGCATCTTCACCGGTGGGGTCCTCGCGCCGCTGCTCGTCGGCATCGTCGGTGGCGTCATCTTCGGGCTGATCTCCACCACGATCCCGTACGCGGCGGCCCGTGGCACGCGCGACTTCTCGTCGACGATGCAGTTGGTGGCCGGACGCTACGACGTCCTGTGCGATCCGAAGACGGCGGAGTCTGCGCGCGACATGCTGGCGAAGCTGGCGATCTAGCCGACCGGCACCGCGTCCGAGTCCGTGGCGGAGTCGGACTGGGCTCCGGCCGGTCGGCGTCGGTGCGACGACGAGGTCGCGACGAACACCAGAAGCGCCGCGGCCACCGCGCATCCGGCGCCGATCGCGAAGGCGGTCCGATAGGCGTCCACCGTGGCACCACCACCCGCCGTGGCGTGGGTGGTCAGCAGTGTCGCCAGTAGCGCGCTCGCGACACTGCTGCCGACGGTTCGGGCGATGGAGTTGACGCTGTTGGCGACGCCCGTCAGGTTCGGCTCCACCTCCGCGACCAGCAGGGCCGGCAGGGATGCGTACGACAGACTCGTGAACGCGCACATCAGCATCGACGCGCCCACCACCTGCCAGGGGTGCTCGTGCGCGACGATCATCGAACCGAACCCGAGCACTCCGAGCGCGGACGCCGCCGCCATCACGCCGCGCGGACCGAACCGGGTGATCAGCATGCCGCTGCAGATCGATGCGATCACGCCCACGGTCGCGCCGGGAAGGATGAACATCAAGCTGGCGCGCATCGGATCGGCGTCGAATCCGTAGCCGACGATCCCCGGGGAACTCTGTACGAAATACATCATCCCCGTGACGTTGACGAACATTCCGGCGCCGACCAGCAGTCCGGCCAGGTGCGTGAACAGCACCGGCCGGCGGGTGAGCATTGCCGGCGGCACCAGCGGCTGGCGGATCCGGTGCTCGACGGCGAACCAGACGCCCAGCACGGCGACGCCGGCGGCGGCACAGCCGATCGTCGTGGGCGAGGTCCATCCCCACCGGACGCCCTCGGCCAGGGGCATCAGCAGCAGGACCAGACCCGCGCCGAGCAGGACGGTGCCGGCCCAGTCGACCCGGCCGGGTGTGGGGTTCGGACGGGACGGCACCGTCGCGACGACGCCGACGAGCGCGATGAGGGTCATCCCGATCGCGAGCCAGAACACCCGCCGGTAGTCGCCGCCCTCCGAGACGAGCAGTCCGGTCAGCACCATGCCGATGGCGCCGCCGAATCCGAGCGTGCCGGACAGCAGTCCCATCGCGGACGTCAGTCGTTTCGGCGTGAACTCGTCACGCAGAATCGCGATGCTCACCGGGAACGCCGCGAACGACAGGCCCTGCAGCACGCGTGCGACCAGCAGCCACGGCAGCGACTCGGTGACAGCACCGACAACCGACCCCGCCAGCACGATCACCAGGACGCTCAGCAGGACGGTCCGCTTGCGGCGCAGATCCGCCATCCGGCCCGCCACCGGTGTGGTGACCGCGGCGGCGAGGAAGCTCGCGGTGAGCGTCCAGCCGATCGCGGTGGTGCCGACGTCGAGTTGGTGACCGATCACACCGGACAGGGGGATGACGATGGTCTGCTGGACCGATGCGACGAGGATGACGAAGCAGAGGGTTGCGGTCAGTGCGGTGTCCGGTGATCGGGTTGCGTTGCGGGGCAAGGTGACTCCTGAGCAAATCTGTACGAGAGGTGGAGCAAGCGGGGTCGCGCAAGGTGGTGCGTGGGGAAACGGGCCGAGCAAATTGGTTAATTCATCTAACTAGTGGCTCGGGCCGGGTGATGTCCAATCGGCCTCCCTGTGGTCGGGAGAGGGCCGAAGTAGGTTCGCGCGCACGGGTGTTAGATGGGGTGTGTGACTGACAGTGTTGTCTCGGCCGTACGCGCCCATCTCGACCGGTCCATCGGCGGGCCCGAGCCGACCGCGGCGTCGGTGACCTTCCTCGGGGTCGAACCCGTCGACATCCTCCGCTACCCGGGCGACGGCGACACGCCCGTCCGCTACGTCAGTCTCGGGTGCTCGCGGCACCCGATGGGCGATCCGAGCGCCATGATCGCCGATCCGACGCGCGGTCCGCGCGCCGAACTGATCCTGAGCCTCGTCGGCGGCGCGGGCGTCGCTTCGGGGGTGCACCGCACGATGGCCGTCCTCGCTGCCGCCCCGTCCGTCGAAGGCGTCGTACTCGAGGCGGACGGGCTGATCGACCTGGGCGAGCCGCTGTGGAAGGGGGCACCGTTCACCGCGGTTCTGCTGGGTCCCAGCGAGATCCCCGACCTCGTTCTGCCCGAGCCGCTCGATCCCGTCCGATTCCTCGCAGTGGTGCCGTTGACCGGCACCGAGGCGGCGTGGGTGCGCTTGCGTGGAGCGGCTGCTCTGCGCGAGGCGTGGGCGGAGGCCGGGATCGACGTGCGCGACCCCGACCGGGGCGCCGCCACGCTGTGAACCACCGGTAAAGCGGACTCGGCGCACACTTTTCGGACCTGACACACTGGACCCGTGCGCATCGATCTCCACACCCACTCGACCGCCTCCGACGGCACGGACACGCCGGCGGAACTTGTGCAGGCCGCGGCCCGGGCCGGCATCGACGTACTCGCGATCACCGACCACGACACGACCGCGGGATGGAGCGAGGCGGCAGCCGCCCTGCCCTCCGGCATGCAACTGGTGCGAGGCATGGAGATGTCGTGCGAGGGGCGGGGCGAGGACGGCCGGCCGGTGGCCGTGCATCTGCTGGCCTACCTGTTCGATCCGACTGCGCGCGAGTTCGCCGTCGAGCGCGAGCGACTGCGGGGAGAACGGGTGGCGCGCTTGCGTGCGATGGCGACCCGGATGGCCGACGACGGGCTGCCGATCGACCCCGACGAGCTGATGGCCGAGGCCGGTCCCGCCGTCGGGCGTCCGCACCTGGCGCGCGCACTGGTCCGTGCCGGCGTCGTCGACAGTGTCGGCGAGGCGTTCACCGACCTGCTGTCCACTCGCAGCCCGTACTACGTGCACAAGGTCGACACCCCGCTCGAGCACGCCGTCCGGATGGTCTCCGGCGCCGGTGGGGTGAGCGTGATCGCGCACGCCCGTGCCCGCACCCGCGGACGGCTGCTGTCGCTCGACCACGTCCGGGAACTCGCCGGGCAGGGTCTCGGCGGACTCGAGATCGATCATCCGGACCATGACGACCACGACGTCGAGGTGCTGCGTTCGCTGGCCTCCGAACTGGACCTGATCACCACCGGGTCGTCGGACTACCACGGATCGAACAAGACCATCGAACTCGGTCGGCACACCACCGACCCCGCCGACTTCGACGTCCTGGTGGCGCGCGCGAGCGGTGTGCCGGTGCTCTCCGGCAGCGACACCGCGATCGGGGGATCCGGCCGGTGACGTGGGACGGATTCGACGGCGTCCGCCGGCAGCGGGACTCGTGGGCGGTGCGCGGGTTGCGTGCGCTGTCGGGCGTCGTGGCGGGCGGCGTCGTCGTCCTCACGCTCGTCGTGATCGGTGCCGCCTACCTCGCGTCGGACCGTGGATTCCCCGGTCCGGGTGGCCAATCCATCACCGCCCACATCCTGGCGAGTATCGCCGTCGTGGGGTTGCAGGTGTTCGCGGATCGGCGCCGCGGAGCGGTTGCCGCGGTGTCGGCGCTGGCGGTGATGGCGGTTACCGGGCTGTTGCTGTGGAGTCAGTGGTGGTCGTGATCACCCGTCGTCGACGGCGCCGAGTCCTCACAGGTAGAACGAGCTTTCGGTGAGGTTCCGACCGATCCGACGGATTTGATTCCTGCCTCCCGATGGTGCAAAATTACTGCACTTCGCGTGGGTGCTACCGCCCTTCGTCGAAGGTCTCCACGGTGGCAGAACTCGAGCCAGGGCCCACCCCGCCCGGCGCCATCACGCTCCGGCAGTAGTGCAGCGATCGCGCGCCCCGGTAGCTGCAACCGATCAAATCCTGTGTTTCCAGAGTGCTGTCTCGACTCATCTCTCCGAGGCGGTTACTTCTCAGTAACCAGGACCCGAGTGAGTCTGGCCCCAAGAGGAGTGTCATCGTGTCACCTGTGTCTGAAGCTTCCGTAACGCCAAAGGTCGAAATCACCGACGAGGATATTTTCGCGGGCCACATCGGTGGCAAGCTCTCAGTCGAGACAACCGCGCCCCTCGATTCCCAGCGCGCGCTGTCGATCGCGTACACCCCCGGTGTTGCGCAGGTCAGCCGGGCGATCCACGCCGACGAGACGCTCGCCGACCGCTACACGTGGACCAACCGCCTCGTGGTCGTCGTCAGTGACGGCACCGCGGTTCTGGGCCTCGGCGACATCGGCCCGCGCGCCTCGCTGCCCGTCATGGAAGGCAAGTCGGCGCTGTTCAAGACCTTCGCCGGCCTCAACTCGATCCCGCTGGTGCTCGACACCAAGGACCCCGACGAGATCGTCGAGACCCTCGTCCGCCTGCGCCCGAGTTTCGGCGCAGTGAACCTCGAGGACATCTCGGCGCCGCGCTGCTTCGAGATCGAGCGCCGCGTCATCGAGGCTCTCGACTGCCCCGTGATGCACGACGATCAGCACGGCACGGCCATCGTGGCGCTCGCCGCGCTGCGCGGTGCCGCGAAGGTGCAGGGCCGCGGTATCGAGGGTCTGCGTGTGGTGATCTCCGGTGCCGGGGCCGCCGGTGTCGCGTGCGCCAACATCCTGCTCGCTGCGGGGATCGCCGACGTCACCGTGCTCGATTCGAAGGGCATCGTCTCCTCCGATCGTGGTGACCTCAACGAGATCAAGGCTGATCTCGCGGCGCGCACCAACCCGGTCGGACGCATCGGCGGCATCGTCGAGGCGCTCGACGGCGCCGACGTGTTCCTGGGTGTCTCGGCGGGCACGGTGCCCGAGGAGATCATCGCGACGATGGCTCCTGAATCGATCATCTTCGCGATGTCGAACCCGGATCCCGAGGTCCACCCCGACATCGCGAGCAAGTACGCCGCGATCGTCGCGACGGGTCGCAGCGACTTCCCGAACCAGATCAACAACGTGCTCGCCTTCCCGGGTGTCTTCAAGGGTGCCCTGGATGCGGGTGCGCGCCGGATCACCGAGAACATGAAGCTCGCTGCCGCGGACGCGATCCTGTCGGTGCTCGGCGACGAGCTCGCGGTCGACAAGATCGTCCCCAGCCCACTGGACCCGCGGGTCGCCCCGGCTGTCGCCGCGGCGGTCGCGCAGGCGGCCAAGGACGAGGGCGTCGCGTAGGACCTTCAGGGCGCAGCGCGCCCGAATAGACACAACGCTCGGCTGGGTCTTCCCGGCCGGGCGTTGTGTCGTTCCGGCTCGGCGTCGGTCAACGGCGTTGCGTGAGCAGAACCGCAGCGAACGCGTCGAGGTCGGCATTGAGGCGCCGCACGCGTTCGGAGCCGAGTCCCTCGACGAGCCGACCGTGGAAGTCGTCGAGGATGTCACGACCTTCGGCGGTGGCCGTCTCGCCCGCTTCGGTGAGGGAGTGGCCGATGATCCTTCCCTTGCCCGGGCTGCGGAGGATCAGGCCTTCGCGTTCCAGGATCCCGGCCATGCTTGTCAGGGACTGCGGTGTCTGCAGCGTCATGCTCGCCAGCGCGGCACCCGAAACACCCGGATGGCGCTTGATCGCCGAGAGCACCGTGAATCTCGCGATCGTGAGATCGATGGTCGCCAGTTCGTCGTCGACGACGCGTAGCGCGAGTTGGGAGACGTACCTGAGTCGGTGATGCAGGTTGTCGAGTCCCGTCGGATCCGGTTGCGACAGAAGGTCGGACAGATAGTCCGTCACGGTGGTCTCCTCGATTTCGTCCTACCCTTGCGGGCAGCCTATATCAGGTGCCTTATCAGGAACCTGATATAAAGTCTCCGGCTCACCTTCCGGTTCAGCCGAAGGCACAGCGAAGGGATGGACCGTTGCGGGCGAAGCAACTGACCGATACGGACCGAGACGTCCTCGAGCCGGCTCGCGTCGGCGACGGCGCAGGCAAGCGCTCGGGAATGACCGTGCCCGTCATCGCCTTCTCCGCACTGCTGGGCACGATGATGCAGGCTCTCGTCGTCCCGATGCTGCCGGAGCTCCCCGAGCTGTTGAACGCGTCGTCCGGTGCCACTTCGTGGATGGTGACGGCGATGCTCCTGTCCGGCGCGATCAGCAGTGTGCTGTTCGGCAGTCTCGGCGATCTCTACGGCCAGCGGCGGATGATGGTCATCGCCATGTCCTGCATGGTCGTCGGGTCCGTGATCGGGGCTGTGGCCACGACGGTCGGTCCGATGATCGTCGCCCGGGTCCTGCAGGGGGTGACGATGGCGATGATCCCGCTGGGCATCAGCGCATTGCGTTCGTTCGTGCCCGGCGACCGTGTGTTCAAGTCCGTCAGCCTGGTCAGCGCGATGGTGGGTGTGGGAGGTGCTCTCGGCTTCACGGTCAGCGCTGTGGCCGCCGAATACGTCGGGTTGCGCGGGTTGTTCGGTGCCTGTGTGGTTCTCGGCCTCATCGCCCTCGCCTGCATCCTCGCCGCCGTGCCGAGAACGGACGGTCGGCCGGGTGCGCGAGTCGATGTCGTGGGGGCTGTGGGACTGAGCGTCGGTGTGACCGGCCTCCTGATCGCCCTCAGCAACGGAAACACGTGGGGCTGGGGTTCGGCCGCCACGATCGGCACCGTCGTCGGATCCGTGCTCGTGCTCGTGGTGTGGGGCTGGTACGAGTTGCGCATCAGTGCCCCGCTACTGGATCTGCGCACCACCGCGACCCGCCCGATCCTGTTCACCAACCTGGCCACGATCGCGGTCGGAATCGGTATGTACGTGATCTTGCTCGGCCAGCCTCAGCTGATGCAGCTACCGACCGAGACCGGATTCGGGCTGGGTAAGTCCCTCGTCTTCACGGGTCTGTGCGTCGCTCCGAGCGGTTTGGTGTCGCTGACGATGCCGGGCATCGCCGCGCGGATATCGGCGCGGTTCGGCCCGAAGGTCACGATGGTCGTCGGGGCGAGCGGGTTCGCCGCCGGATACGTGTTTCTCGTACCGTTCCACCATCAGCTCTGGCAGGTGGTCGGAGCGAGCATGGTCATCATGGGCGGCGTCGCGTTCTGCTTCTCCGCGGCTCCCGCCCTGATTCTTCTCCATGTCGACCGGTCCCAATCCGGTCAGGCGAACGGCATCAACACCCTCGGACGGTCGCTGGGAACGTCGATATCGAGTGCGGTCACGACGGCCGTCCTGACGACGACGCTCATCACCACCGGCTTCGGCGCGGGGCAACTCCCGAGCGAGCGCGGCTTCACGACGGTGTTCGTCATCGCCGTCATCGCCGGCGCGTCGGCGGTTGCGTTCGCCGCGGCCATCCCCCGTGAGGGGCCGGCCGCGGACCGAGCGTGACGGGACGTTCGGGATCGGTGGCGGCGGCGGCCGGCGCGGCCGGTGCGGTGTAGGCCCGCCGCAGCCGCCCGGTGCCCGGCACGGACGCCCACACCGCCGCGGCCAGCAGACCGTCGACGATCAGGGCCAACGCCGCCACCAGGATCGCCCCGACCAGGACACGGTCGTAGCTGCGCAGCGCCAGCCCGTCGAAGATGTAGCGGCCCAGTCCGCCCAGGTTGACGTACGCCGCGACGGTCGCCGTCGCGATCACTTGCAGCGTCGCGCTGCGCATTCCGCCGAGGATCAACGGCAGCGCATTGGGGATCTCGACGCGGACCAGCACCTGCAGCGGCGTCATCCCCATCGCCTCGGCGGCGTCCACCACGGTCCGGTCCACGTTCGCGACGCCCGCATACGTGCCGGCCAGCAGCGGCGGGATGCCCAGCAGGACCAGCGCGACGATCGGGGGCACCAGGCCGAGCCCCAGCAGCAGCACCAGCAACGTGAGCACACCGAGGGTGGGCAGCGAGCGCAGGGCGTTCACCACACCCACGACGACAATCTCGCCTCGGCGGAAGTGACCGATCGCGAGACCGGCCGGCACCGCGATCACCGCCGCGAACGCGACCGCCAGCAGGCTGTACCAGAGATGCTGCAGGATCCGGGCGCCGATTCCCGTCGGCCCCTGCCAGTTGGCGGGATCGACGATGAAGTCCCATGCGCTGGTGAACATGTCAGGCCGGCCCCTCCGACAATTCCAGGGTCTCGCGCCGGGTACGCGTGGGGCGCGGTCCGCGCTCCCACGGCGTGAGCCGCCGGCCCAGGAGGTACAGCGCGGCGTCGAAGATCAGGGCCAGCGTGACGATCGCGATGATGCCGGCCACGATCTGGTCCGGGTAGTCGCGCTGATAGCCCTTCGTGAACAGCTCGCCCAGGCCGCCCACGCCGATCAGCGCACCCACCGACACCAGCGAGATGTTGGTGACGGCGACGACCCGGACGTTCGCGATCAGGACGGGCAGCGCCAGCGGTAGTTCGACGGTGAGGGCGCGGCGCAGTGGCGTGAACCCGATCGCGGTCGCGGCGTCCACCACGTCGTCGGGCACCGCGTCCAGTGCCTCCGGCACCGCCCTGATCAGCAGGGCGGTGGAGTACACGCTCAGTGCGATCACGACGTTGTTCGGGTCGAGGATGCTCAGTCCGAACACGCTCGGGACGGTCACGAACAGTGCCAGCGACGGGATCGTGAACGCGACACTCGCGGCGACGACGGTGGTGCGGCGCAGCCACCGGACACGCCGGACCGCGGTGCCCATCGGCACCGCCACGACCAGGCCGATCAGCAGCGGCAGCAACGCCAGGTAGAGGTGCGTGCGGGTGAGTTCCGCGACCTGCGGGAAGTTGTCGATCAACCAACGCACACGATCACCGGCCGTTCCGCAGTCGGTCCTCGTCGCGCCGTTGCTCGGCCAGTCGGGCGATCACGTCGGCCGCGTCGATGCCGCCGGCCACGACACCGTCCGCATCCACCGCGACACCGATCCCGGACGGCGACGAGATGGCCGCGTCGAGGGCCCGGCGCAGGTCCGCGCCCACCGTGAACAGTGAGCCGCCGGCGGCGGTGGCGTCCGCGACGGTGCGTCCGGCGCGGACGGCGTCGACCCCGGCCGCGTCGATCCAGCCCCGGGGACGGCCGTCGGCGGTGACGATCAACGCCCATTCGTCGGGGGCGAGTGTGGTTGTCGCGGCGTCGGACTCGCGCACCCGACGGATCTCGCGCAACTCCACCGCGTCGGCGCTCCGGAAGGACAGCCCCCGGTAGCCCCGATCGTGCCCGACGAAACCTGCGACGAAATCGGTTGCAGGCGATGAGAGTACGTTCCGTGGCGTGTCGAACTGCTGCAGGCGGCCGTGCGGGCCGAACACCGCGAGTCGGTCGCCGAGCCGGACCGCCTCGTCGATGTCGTGGGTGACGAACACGACGGTCTTGCGGAGCTCGGACTGCAGCCGCAGCATCTCGGCCTGCAGATCCGCCCGCACCACCGGATCCACCGCACTGAACGGCTCGTCCATCAGCAGGATCGGGGGATCGGCGGCCAACGCCCGGGCCACCCCCACCCGCTGCTGCTGACCGCCCGACAACTGCGCCGGATACCGCCCCGCCAGAACCGGATCGAGCCCGACCCGGGAGAGCACGTCGAGGGCGTCACGCCGGGCCGCGCGACGGGACCGTCCCTGCAGCACGGGCACGGTCGCGACGTTGTCGACGACGGTCCGGTGCGGTAGCAGGCCGCCGCCCTGGATGACATAGCCGATGCTGCGGCGCAGGTCGACGGCGTCCGTGCCCGCCACGTCCCGGCCGTCGACGGTGACGGTCCCCGCCGTCGGCAGCACCATCCGGTTGATCATCCGCATCGACGTGGTCTTGCCGCACCCCGACGGTCCGACGAACACCGTGAACGACCCCTCGTCGATCTTCAGGTCGAGATCGTCGACGGCGACCGTACCGTCCGGAAAGCGTTTGGTGACACCGCAGAACGAGATCACGAGACGGGCGCGTCCAGACCGTGCCGCGAGACCCACTGCTTGGCCGCGGCCTCCGGTTCGGTCTTGCTGTCCCCGGACACGGCGTCGTTGAGCCCCACCAGCTCCGCGGTGGTGAGCTTCGCCGAGACCGCGTCCAGGACACGCGCCATCTGCTCGGTCCTCGCGGTCGCACGCAGCAGCGGCACCACGTTCTGCGCCGGGAAGTTGCTCTTCGGATCGGCCAGCACCACCAGGTCGTTCGCCGCGATCGCAGGTGACGTCGTGAAGATGTTGGCGGCGGTCACCTGTCCCGACGTCAGTGCCTTCACCGTCGCGGGGCCACCGCCGTCGCCGATCGGCACGAAGTTGGACGGCGAGATGTCGAGTCCGTAGTTCTCCCGCAGACCGGGCAGGCCCACCGAGCGTTCCTGGAACTCGGCCGGAGCCGCGAACGTGATCTCCGCCGAATGCGCGGCGAGATCCGCGATCGACGTCAGGTTCCACTTCTCGGCCGTCTCGCGCGTCACCACCACCGCGTCCTTGTCCTCAGCCGGTGCGGGCGTGGTGATCGCGAGATCCGGTGCGAGTGCCGCGGGCAGCGCGGCGTCGATTTCCGCCGCAGTCGTCGCCGTCGACGCCGGATCGAGGTACTCGAGCAGATTCCCGGTGTAGTCCGGAATGAGCGTGAGCGAGCCGTCGCGCAGCGCCGGGACGTAGATCTCCCGGGTCCCGATGTTCATCCTGGTCTGCACGTCGAAACCATTGGCCCGCAGGGCCTCCGCGTAGACGAAGCCGACCGTCTCCGACTCGGGGAAGTTGGCGGAGCCGACGACGACGGAGTCGGTGCCGGCATCGCCCGCGCCTCCGGCCGAACCGTCACTTCCGAGCGGGTCACTGCTACCGCACGCCGTGAGGAGAATCAGTGACGCGGCGACCGCGACACCCGCGAGTCGGTGAAGTCGGTGGAGCCGGGAACTCAACATGTCGTCCTTCCATCGGGATCTCTCGACCGCTCGTGATGGTGCGCGACGTCAGTGTAACGATAGGTTCGACAAGTGCGCGGTATCGACAGGTGCCGGTTCGCACCGCAGCAGAGCGGAGAGGGACGCGGTGTCACCGAACGGAAATGGACGCGTGGGCAGGTTCTCGGCGCGAGTGGCGATCGCTGCACTGCTCGCAGTCGTGACCGCCTGCGGCGTGGACACCGGCAGTAGCGTCGGAGGGCCCGCCGCACCCGAACCGATCGCCGTCGGCGCCGGGACCACCGTCGAGAGCGAACTCGTCGCACGACTCTACGCGGGCGCGCTCGAAGCTGCCGGGCGCAGAACCGAACTCGTGCTGGGGCTGGGCGACCGCGCCGACCGCATCGCGGCCCTCGACGCGAACCGGGTGGCACTGGTGCCGGACCACACCGGGCGTCTGCTGCACTGGTTCGATCCCGACGCCGACGTCACCGATGCCGACGAGGTGTTCGACGCGCTCAACAGGTCTCTGCCCGAGGGGCTTACGGTGTCCGAGTACGCGCCCGCCGACGACCGTTCGGTGCTGGTCCTGTCCGCCGCACAGGCCGACGGTCTCGGTGCCCGGTCCATCGAGGACATCGCGTCCGGCTGCGGAGCCATGACGCTGTACGCCTCCGACACGTTCCGCGAGGACGCGCAGGCGATCTCGCGTCTGCAGTCCACGTACGGATGCACGTTCGGCACCGTCGCCCCGGTCGGCGGGGCCGACGGGGCCGCCCGCGAACTGGCCATCGGGGCAGCATCACCGGTCGGCGGCGCCACCGCCGCCGCGCCCGTCGTCGCGCAGGACGAACTGGTCGTCCTCGCCGACGAGAAGGAGGCCTTCACCGCGCAGAACGTGGTGCCGCTCTCCCGCAGTGGTGTGCTGCGCGCCGACGACATCCGGGGACTGAGCGTGGTCCTGCAGCTCACCACCGCGGACCTCACGGACATGGCCGTGCGGGTCCGCGGTGGCGAGATCACTGCGGCCGACGCGGCGGGGGAGTGGCTCGCCGAGCACATCTGACCGCCCCCGCCGACGTCAGCCGTCAGCCGTCAGCCGTCAGCTGTCGACTCGCGCCCGCGCTGCCGCGGCGGCATCGTGCCGGCCGAGGGCCTCGTGGGCGTCGCCCTCCAGCAGAGCCACCCGGATCGCCAGCGGCGGAACCTCGGTCACCCGTGGTGCGGCGTCGGCGAGCACGGCGAGGGCCTCCTCGTGGCGGTCCGCCGTGGACAACGCCTGCGCAACCACGATCAGGGCACTGCCGGAGCCGACGACGTCCTCGGCCGCGGCATAGGCTTCGGCGGCCGCGAGCCCCGTCCGTACCGCCTCGTCGAACCGGCCCAGCTGGGACAGTGCCCGCGCCGTCGAGTCCCCGACGTCCGCGCGGGTCCACGGGTCGGCGTGCTCGGAAGCGGCCTGCAGGTCCTCGAGCCCACCCTCGTCGTCGAACTGGCACCGCGCCCGTCCCCGCACGTGCAGGAGGTCGGCGAGCACGTCGGGCTGATCGGTGAGCTTCCGGGCGTCCTCGACGGCGTCGTCGAGGGCCGCGACGGCGTCCTCGTCGTCGAACCGCATCATCAGCAGCCCCAGTTCCTTGCCGATCCGCGCCGAGACCCCGTAGTCCTCGCCGGCCTGTGCCAGCTGCCGGCCCTCGGCCCACGTGCCGACCGCGGCCCCCGGCTCGCCTGCATCGCGTCGGGCGTAGCCGAGCCACAGCAGGGTGAGGGCGCGCGATACGGGCTCGGTGCCGCCGGCCTTCTCGGCCTCGGCCACCGTGACGAGTTCGTCCACCGCCTCGTCCGGGTGTCCGGCCCGCACGAGGGTGACGCCCAGCCGGTAGCGGTGGCCGATGGACTCGGTGCCGGCCAGTTCCGCCTCGCGCGTCGCCAGCCGCAGGCGGGCGATCGCCTCGTCCAGCTGACCGCAGTCGTCGCAGATCTGAGCGCTCAGCGACGCGAGCGGGGCGGTCACGGTCCGGGCCATGTGGGCGACGGACAGATCGAGTGCGGCGTCGACAGCGGTCAGTGCCTCCTCGAGCCGACCTCCGCCGGCCAGCAGTTGGGCCAGCATCCGCAACAGCACCGCGCGGCGACCCGGTGCGTCCGCGGCGGCCAGTTCGGCCTCGATCCAGGTCAGGGCAGCGTCCCCGCCGTCGGCGTCCAGGATCGCGTCGAGCTGCTCGTCCAGCGGACGCGAGGCGACCACGTCGTCGACGAAGGCGGCAGCCGCGAGCGGGTCCGCGGTAACGGGAGCGGACGGCACGGTGTGCGCGGCGCCGATCGGGAGATCCCAGCGCTGACCCGCGAGAGTTCTTGCATCGGTGAGCTTCTCGCTGCGGTATGTGGTGCCGTTCCGCTCGTCGAAGCGAGCGGCGAGGTCGTCGGCGGACCGCCAACAGGCCTGCGCCAGTTCGGCGACCGTCCACGGCCCCACGTGTGCACCCAGGAATCGCTGCAGGGGCGCGGCGTCGGCTCCGCGGACGTGCTCGTGGCCGAGCCCGGCCTGCTCGGCCGCGGTACACGTCACCGCGAACGCCGTGAGGGCGGACAGGTGCGCGGTCGCATTGAGGTTGTCGTGTGCCAGCCAGCCGATGTGCCGCTCGAGCATCTCGAGGGCGCGCTGAGCATTGCCGGTCACCGAGAGGAAGATCAGGTGCTGCCCGATCATGTCGATGTTGTCGACGTCGCCGCGGGCGAGGCGGTAACCCCGCACGTGCATCCGCTCGGCCTCCTCGAGACGGCCCACCTGGAGCAGCGGCACCAGAGTGTGGGCCATCGCCCGCTCCGGTTCGTCACCGCACCCCATGTCGCGCTCGAGCATCTCCTCGACGATGGCCAACCCGTCCTCGAGCTCCCCGGTGGCAAGCCGGAACTGGGCCTCCTCGGACCGCACGCACGCATCGCAATGGCTGTACTCGTCGCGCGGGGTCCGGCCCAGCTCCTCGAGGTGGCGGGTGGCCTCCTCGATCCGGCCCGCCTCGAACGCCTGCCAGAACCGGGTCTGCACCACCCCGGACACGCCCACCCCCGCCTGCCGGTAGGTGGTCTCCATCTGCTCGATCGACTCGGCGATCGTGGCGCGCGGGAACATCGGGTTCGAGGAGAGCGCATCGGCGATCCACTTGTGGAACCACAGCAGGTCGTAGTCGTCGACCTCCGCGGGGAAGGTGACCGGGTCGGCGGCGTTCCGCCCGACGCACCACGCGAACGTGGTGAGCAGGGCGTCGGTGTCCCCGGTCATGGAGGCGGACTGGATCAGACGCATCCGCACGGTGTAGGCGGCGACCTCGTCACCGGACTCCTCGGCGAGCGTGATCGCGCGCTCGATGAGGTCACGTTCGGCCGGTCCGTACGGCGTCCGGTCGATCTCGCTGATCAGCGCGTCGACGGTGGTCTCACTCGGCATGGTCGTCCTTGTCGGTGGTGGAGGGGGAGTGCGGTGCGGGATCGGTGGTGACAGCAGCGTCGAGCCCGACGGACAGGTGAACGATGTCGGTCATGGCGTCGGTCAGGGCCTCGCGGTCGGCCGGACGCAGCGGCCGGTGCCCGGCAAGCAGCGCCTGGACATAGAGGATGCGCACCGCCCGCGACAGCACGGCGTCGTCGTCGACGGTTGCGAGGGTGCGCACCAGGCGGTTTCGCCAGTTCAGAGCGAGCCGACCCGCGGCATCCACGCCGGACGCCGCCGCGGCCTCGTCCACCCGGCCCAGGACATCGGCCCAGAACCCGCCGGCCGACTCACCGGCCTGGTCGCGGCGCAGGCTGCGCAGTACCGCCTCGTCCGCGACGTAGAGGGCGGGGACGGTGTCCGGGGCGAACGCGCGAACCGCGGTGGCGCAGTCGAGGTCGGCCAGGGCCGCGTCCGCGCGCTCCTGCAGACGGCGCGTCGCCGCCCGATCGGCCAGCGGCGGCACGTCCAGGTGGTCGATCTCGTCGGCCACGGTGACGACCTCGACCTCGGCGCCGGGCACGAACTCCGGCAGCCGGGCCGCGATGTCGGCGTCGTAGACGTAACCGCCGTTGACGATCGGGACACCGGGACGCGCGAGTCCGGCCAGCTGGCGGAACTCGTCCACCGTCCGGGTGTACCGCACGGTGCCGCGGCGGGCCGCCTCGCCGAAGGTCGTCGGACCCTCGGTGGTCTCGATCGGCAGGTGCGGGACGATGAACCGGGCCAGCTCGTCGTCGTGGAGGACGAGCGCCCGCAGCGCCAGATGGTGCACGGACAGGAACGCCGCCAGCCGGTGCGGCGACTCCGCGGCCAGACCGATGATCCAGCGGCGGACCGCCGATCCCAGCTCGGCACGGGTCTCCTCGAGCGCGGTGTCCTCGATCAGCGACTCGCGGGACGCGGTCGGGTGCAGCCCCGTGGTGTCCACGACGGACCGCACGAAGAACGCCCAGTCCGGCAGGAGGTCGTCCATCCGCTCGGACAGCAGCATTCCGCCCAGGTAGACGCGGTTGGACTGCCGCTGACCGGGGGACAGCGGGAACGGCAGCACGAAGGCGGTACCGCGGGTACCGGTCGACGGCACGTGCAGGGGAATCGTGGCGAAGGGCTCGGCGCCGACGATCTCCCGGCCCAACTCGCGCAGCTCGGGTGACGGGACTGCCGCGCGTTCGAGGAACGGTGCCGGGCGGGTGACCGTCTCGCCGGCCACGGTCACCCGGATCGGCAGGTGCCGCCCGAATCGATCCGCCAGTTCCCGCACCCCCGAATGCGACACGAGTGCAGTGGCATCCTGGCGGGGGATCAGCTCGACCCGGGTTCCGACCGGCACGTCGTCGGCGAGCTCGGTCACCGTGAACGTGCCGTCGGCGCGACCGACCCATTCGACGGCGGCCGCACCCGTCGCCGACCGGGACCGCACCCGGATCTCGTCGCTCACCATGAAGCAACTGAGCAGACCGATCCCGAACTGGCCGAGGCGGTCGGTGCGGGGCAGATCGAGGATGTCGCGCTTGGAGCTGCGGCCGACCGTCGCGAGCAACTCGCCGACCTCGGACGCGGTCAGTCCGACGCCGTCGTCCTCCACCGCGAACACGGACCCGGCTCCGTCGAAGGGCAGCACCCGGATGGTGCCGACGTGGCCGGGTTCGTGCTCGCGGCGGGCCGAGATCGCGTCGCACCCGTTCTGCAGCAGCTCACGGACGAACACCTGCGGGCCGGTGTAGATGCTCGCGCTGAGCAACTCGATGATTCCGCCGAGATGTACCTGGAATGGACGGCTGACGCCGTCGGCTCTTGTTGTCATCGAGGAGCCAGCTTATCGATCGGGTACGACATTTCGGCCGGCCGGGCTTCGCGGCCCGGCCGACCGAGGAGTCGAGTGACCTCCGCTACTACGACTTCGGCAGCATGCGGGAGGTGACCGTCGCGACCACCCGCTGGTAGCTCGGGCCGACGAGCCGAACCCAGGCGTCGAGGAGCTTGGCGTCCGCACCGATCAGTACGCGCGCCTTGCCCTTTCGCACGCCGTTCACGATGGTCTTCGCCGCGTCCTCGGCGGTGGTGCGGGCCAGGCGCTTGTCGAAGAACTGGGCGAAGGTCACCTGGTCGTCTCCGTCGGGCACCGCCGCGTTGCGGGCGATCGCGGTCTTGATGCCGCCGGGATGCACGCACGTCACCTTCACCGGGTGCTTGGCGATCAGCATCTCCTGACGCAGCGACTCGGTGAACCCGCGAACCGCGAACTTTGCTGCGTTGTAAGCACTCTGGCCCGGAATCGACAACAGTCCGAACAGGCTCGAGATGTTGACGATGTGACCGTCGCCGGACGCGATGACATGCGGCAGGAACGCCTTGGTGCCGTTCACGACGCCCCAGAAGTCCACGTCCATGATGCGCTCGATGTCCTTGAACTCCGAACGTTCCACCTCGCCGTGGAAGGCGATGCCGGCGTTGTTGTAGACCTGGTTGACCTTGCCGAAGTGCGTCACGACGGCGTCCGCATACGCGAGGACGGCCTGCCGTTGGGTGACGTCGAGCTGATCGGACTTCACGTCCGCCCCGAGCGCCTCGACCTGCCGCACCGTCTCCGCCAGTCCCGCCGAATCCATGTCCGAGAGAGCCAGTTTGGCGCCCCGACCGGCGAGGTTCAGTGCGACGGCCCGGCCGATGCCGGACCCCGCGCCCGTGATGACACACACCTTGCCCGCGAATTCACTCACTGTGCTGCCACCTTGTCGTCGTCGAGGTCGGTCAATTCTGTATCGATGCCTGCCCCGGCGACCGCAGCCACGGGGGCGGGAGCCGGGAGGTCGCCGGCCGTCACGCTGCGGTACGCGCCGAGGTCGAACTGCTTGGTGAGGCGGCGGAACTCGAACGTGAACCCGGGCCACAGCGTCGTGTTGTTCCCGTGCTTGTCGAGATACCAACTGGCGCAACCACCGTTGTTCCACACGCTCCGGGACAGCTTGTCCTGCAACTCCCGGTTGTACCGGTCCTGCGCGTCCTTGCGGACCTCGATCGTGCCGATGTCGTACCGCTCGATCGCGTCGATCGCGTCCACCACATAGTTGAGCTGAGACTCGATCATGAAGACCATCGAGCTGTGCCCCAGGCCGGTGTTGGGGCCGACGAGGAAGAACATGTTGGGGAAGTTCGCGATGGCCGCACCCTTGTAGCCCTGCTGGCCGCCCTCGTCGAACGTCTCGGCGAGCGAACGCCCGTTCTTTCCGAAAATTCCTGCGAACGTGGGGGAATCGGTGACGTGGAAGCCGGTGGCGACCACGATCGCGTCGACCTCGCGTTCGACACCGCTCCGGTCGACGATCGAGTTCTTGCGCACCTCGGCGATGCCGTCGGTGACGACATCGACGTTCGACTGCGCGAGCGCCGGATAGTAGTTGTTCGAGATCAGCATGCGCTTGCAGCCGATCCGGAAGTTCGGGGTGACCTTGCGGCGCAACGCCTTGTCCTTGATCTGCCGGCGCAGGTGGCGCTCGGCCGTGAACTGCAGCGGCTTCATGAAGATCGGGGCCTTGGCCAGTCCCACGACCTGTGTCTCCCGCATCCAGTAGATCCCGGTGCGGCACAACTTCTGGAAGCCGGGGACGTACTTGAACGCGAGGTGCTCGGCCTTGGTGTACTCGCGGTCGGCCCGCGGCAGGATCCACGGCGCGGTGCGCTGGTAGACGTCGAGCTGGGCGGCCTTCGCGGCGAGCTGCGGCACGATCTGGATCGCCGACGCGCCGGTGCCGATCACCGCGACCCGCTTGCCGGTGAGGTCGGCGTCGTGGTTCCACTGGGCCGAGTGGAAGATCTCGCCCCCGAAGTCCTCGATGCCGTCGATGTCGGGCAGCGACGGCTCGCACAGCGCGCCGACGGCCGAGACGACGATCTTGGCCTCGAAATCGCCCTTGGTCGTGGAGACCTCCCAGTGCGCGGCGGCATCGTTCCAGTGCGCGGAGAGCACATCGCACCCGAACAGGTGCTTGTCGAGCACGTTGTACTTACGGGCCACCGACGAGATGTAACTCTGGATCTCGGGTTGCGGTGAGAACGAGCGGGTCCACTCCGGGTTGAGCGCGAACGAGTACGAGTACAGGTGCGACGGCACGTCGCACGCCGCACCCGGATACGTGTTGTCGCGCCACGTCCCGCCGACCTCGGCGCCGCGCTCGAGGACGAGGAAGTTGTGCTTGCCTGCCTGCGTCAGCTTGATAGCCGCGCCGAGGCCGGCGAAGCCGCTGCCGATGATCAGTGTGTCGACCTGGCGCGGAGATGCCGCCCGGGCGGAAGTATCTGTGACGGGAAGACTCATGTAAGCGAGCGTAGGGAGTTGTCGATGGTGAGTCAATAGCTATTGAACACGATTCAGTAAGGTGGGTGGCATGGAAGGCGTCAAACGCACGCGGCTCAATCCCCAGGAACGGCGCGCCCAGCTCATCGATCTGGGGGTGCGCATGCTCACGGAGCGTCCGCTCGAACAGATCTCGGTCGAGGACATCGCCGACCAGGCCGGGGTGTCCCGCGGTCTGCTGTTCCACTACTTCGCGTCCAAGCACGACTTCCACGTCGAGATCGTCCGCCACACCAGCGCCGACATGCTCGCCCGCACCGCGCCGAACCCCGACCTCGAACCGATCGACACACTCCGGGACGTCATGGCGTCGTACGTGGACTACGTCTCGGAGAACCGCGACACCTATGTCTCGCTGCTGCGGGGGACCGCGAGCGGCGACCCGGCGATGCGCGAGGTGTTCGAGCAGACCCGGGCGGAGATGGCCCGCCGCGTCGTCGAGCAGCTCCCGACCCTGGGCATCGAACCGGACGCCCGGATCGCGCTCTCCGTGCGGGGCTGGATCGCGTTCGTCGAAGAGGCCACCATCACGTGGCTGCGGGCCCCCGAACTCTCCCGCGACGAACTGATCGAACTACTGGTGACCGCACTGCCGGCGGTCGCACTCAGCGCCGGCATGGCGGCGGCCCTGCTCGGCGGCTGACCCACCTCTTGCGTTTTGCGCACTTGTCGCGGTGTCGGGGCGTCCCTACTCGCGTTTTGCGCACTTGTCGCGGGTGTCCGGGAAGAACGAAACCGGCCCGTCCACTCGTGACGAGTGGACGGGCCGGTTTCGGTAGATCAGCCGATCAGGGGGATCACTTCGTGGGCGCGAACGCCGCGTCGATGATCTCCTGCTGCTCGACGGCGTGGACCTTGCTCGAGCCCGACGACGGTGCCGACATCGCACGACGCGAGACGCGCTTGATGCCTGCGAGCTTCTCGGGGAGCAGTTCCGGCAGGGCCAGACCCAGGAACGGCCACGCACCCTGGTTCGCCGGCTCCTCCTGCACCCAGTTGAACTCGGTGACGTTCGGGTAGCGGTCGAGGGTCTCCGCGATGCGGCGGCGCGGGATCGGGTACAGCTGCTCGATCCGGACGATCGCGACGTCGTCGCGGTTGTCCTTCTGCTTCTTCGCGAGCAGTTCCCAGTAGATCTTGCCCGACGTCAGCAGCACACGCTTGACCTTGGTACGGTCGCTGTCCTGCGTCTCGTACGACGGCTCCTCGAACACCGAACGGAACTTGCCGGTCGTGAAGTCCTCGAGGTTGCTGACCGCGGCCTTGTTGCGCAGCATCGACTTCGGCGTGAACACCACGAGCGGGCGGCGGATGCCGTCCAGGTGGTGACGGCGCAGCAGGTGGAAGTAGCTGGCCGGGGTCGACGGCATCGCAACCGTCATCGAGCCCTCGGCGCACAGCTGCAGGAACCGCTCGATGCGGCCCGACGTGTGGTCCGGGCCCTGGCCCTCGTGGCCGTGCGGCAGCAGCAGCACGACGTCGGACAGCTGGCCCCACTTGGCCTCACCGGACGAGATGAACTCGTCGATGATGGTCTGCGCGCCGTTGACGAAGTCGCCGAACTGCGCCTCCCACAGCACCAGGGCGTCGGGGTTGCCGACCGAGTAGCCGTACTCGAAGCCCACGCCCGCGAACTCGGTGAGCGCCGAGTCGTAGACCATGAACTTGCCGCCGTTGTCGGCGTTCGCCGCGAGCTCGGCGATCGGGTTGTACTCGCCGCCGTCCTTGCGGTCGATGAGCACCGCGTGACGCTGCGTGAACGTGCCACGACGCGAGTCCTGACCGGCCAGGCGCACCAGGGCACCCTGCTCGGCGAGCGAACCGAACGCGAGCAGTTCGGCGAACGCCCAGTCGATGTTGCCCTCGCGGGACATCTCGCGACGCTTCTCGACGACCGGCTTGACGCGCGGGTGCACCGTGAAGCCGTCGGGGACGTTGACGAACGCGTCGCCGATGCGGGCGAGCGTGGCCGCGTCCACCGCGGTGGTCAGGCGGGCCGGCGGGGTCTGGTCCAGCTCGACCGACTCGGACGGCTCCGGCTTGAACTTCTCGAGCTCGCGCACCTCGTTGAAGACCCGCTCGAGCTGACCCTGGTAGTCGCGCAGGGCGTCTTCGGCTTCCTTCATCGAGATGTCGCCGCGGCCGATCAGCGACTCGGTGTAGCTCTTGCGGACGCTGCGCTTGGTGTCGATCAGGTCGTACATCGCCGGCTGCGTCATCGACGGGTCGTCGCCCTCGTTGTGACCGCGACGGCGGTAGCAGATCATGTCGATGACGACGTCCTTGCCGAACTTCTCACGGAAGTCGACAGCGAGCTGAGCGACCCAGACGCAGGCCTCGGGGTCGTCGCCGTTCACGTGGAAGATCGGTGCGCCGATCATCTTCGCGACGTCGGTGCAGTACTCGGACGAACGCGAGTGCTCCGGGGCGGTGGTGAAGCCGACCTGGTTGTTGACGACGATGTGCACGGTGCCGCCGGTGCGGTAGCCGCGCAGCAGCGCCAGGTTCAGCGTCTCGGCCACGACACCCTGGCCGGCGAAGGCTGCGTCGCCGTGCAGCATCAGCGGCAGGACCGTGAAGCCCTCCTGGCCCTTGTCCAGCAGGTCCTGCTTGGCGCGGACCAGGCCCTCGAGGACCGGGTCGACCGCTTCGAGATGCGACGGGTTCGCGGTGAGCGAGACCTTGATGTCGTTCTCGCCGAACATCTGGATGTAGGTGCCCTCGGCGCCCAGGTGGTACTTCACGTCGCCGGAGCCGTGTGCGGCCGCCGGGTTCATGTTGCCCTCGAACTCGGTGAAGATCTTCGAGTACGGCTTGCCGACGATGTTCGCGAGCACGTTCAGGCGACCGCGGTGCGGCATACCGATGACGACCTCGTCGAGGCTGTGCTCGGCGCTCTGATCGATGACGGCATCCATCATCGGGATGACGGACTCGGCGCCCTCGAGCGAGAAGCGCTTCTGGCCGACGTACTTGGTCTGCAGGAACGTCTCGAACGCCTCGGCGGCGTTGAGCTTGCTCAGGATGTACTTCTGCTGCGCGACCGTGGGCTTGACGTGCTTGGCCTCGACGCGCTCCTGCAGCCATGCCTGCTGCTCGGGCTCGAGGATGTGCGTGTACTCGACGCCGATGTGGCGGCAGTACGCGTCCCGCAGGATGCTCAGGACGTCGCGGAGCTTCATCCGGGCCTTGCCGTGGAAGCCGCCGACGTTGAACTCGCGGTCCAGATCCCACAGGGTCAGGCCGTGCGTCGTGACGTCGAGGTCCGGGTGGCTGCGGAACTTGTCCTTGACGAACTGCAACGGGTCCGTGTCGGCCATGAGGTGGCCGCGGTTGCGGTACGCCGCGATGAGCTCGAGCACGCGGGTGCTCTTGTCGATGGCGCCCTCGGACACATCCTTGCGCCAGCGGACCGGCTCGTAGGGAATGTGCAGCGAGTGGAAGACCTCGTCGTAGAACTCGTCGGAGATCAGCAGGTTGTGGATCGTGCGCAGGAAGTCGCCGGACTCGGCGCCCTGGATGATCCGGTGGTCGTAGGTGGAGGTCAGCGTCATCAGCTTGCCGACGCCCATCTCCGCGATGCGCTCGTCGCTCGCACCCTGGAACTCGGCCGGGTACTCCATCGCGCCGGCACCGATGATGGCGCCCTGGCCCTGCATCAGGCGCGGAACGGAGTGGACCGTGCCGATACCACCGGGGTTGGTCAGCGAGATCGTGACACCGGAGAAGTCCTCGGCGGTGAGCTTGCCGTCACGCGCGCGGCGGACGATGTCCTCGTACGCGGCGTAGAACTGCACGAAGTTCATCGAGTCGGTGCCCTTGATGGCAGCGACGACGAGCGAGCGGCTGCCGTTCTTGCCGGGCAGGTCGATGGCCAGACCGAGGTTGGTGTGCGCCGGGGTGACAACGTTCGGCTTGCCGTCGATCTCGGCGAAGTGGCGGTTCATGTTCGGGAACGCCTTGACCGCCTGCACGATCGCGTAACCGAGGATGTGGGTGAACGACACCTTGCCGCCCCGGGTACGGGCGAGGTGGTTGTTGATGACGATCCGGTTGTCGAACATCAGCTTCGCCGGGATGGCGCGAACGCTGGTGGCGGTCGGGATGCTCAACGACGCGTTCATGTTGCGGGCGACGGTTGCTGCTGCACCACGCAGGACCTGGTTGGTGTCCTGAGCGGGAGCTTCCGAGGCGGGAGCAGCCTGCGGGGCGGCTGCCTTCGCTGCCGCGGGCTTGGGGGCGGCTGCCTGAGGCGCAGCTGCGGGCTTGGGCGTCGGCTGTGGGGCGGCCTTCGGGGCTGCCGGAGGGGCAGCGGGCGCCGGCGCGGCAGGTGCTGCCGAGGAAGCACCGTTGGCCGACTTCGTGGCGACATCACCGCCGTTCAGTGCCTCACCGTTCCCGCCCGCATTCGCCGCATCGGGCGAGTAATCCGTCAGAAACTCGTGCCAACTAGCGTCCACGGATGAGGGATCATCCTGGAAGCGTTGGTACATCTCGTCAACCAACCACTGGTTCTGTCCGAACTGGGAAGTAGAGCTGCTGCTCACGGCAGGTGTTCGCCTCGTTTCTTTCTTCGGTACCCGATCAGAGCGCCTATACACATGAGGCTAGCCTCCGCGCGTCGAGCTCGGGCATCCGGTCCGGCGCGTGTCGGCAGTCTCACAGTGTTGCGATGCGGTCACCATCGATGACGGTTCTCGACGTCGAATTATTCCCCTGTTGACTGGCAGACGCATCACAGAGCTTCGAATAGTGTCCGCCCGAATGGCGAAGGGCGTCGTGAGCACCGGTTTCGACGATACGGCCACCGTCGACGACCACGATCAGATCGGCGCGCGCGGCCGTCGCCAGACGATGCGCGACCACCACCGACGTGCGCTTTCGAGTGACCATTCGGTTCGATTCGAGGACGATCTGCTCGGTCGCCGGATCGAGCGTCGCGGTCGCCTCGTCGAGCAGCAGCAGGTCCGGATCGACCATCTCGGCGCGCGCGAGCGCGATCAGCTGACGTTGCCCCGCGGACAGCCCCTGACCGCGTTCGCCGATCGGCTGGTTCATGCCGCCGCGCAGCGCCGCGATGGTCGGCAGTGCGCCCACGGCCCGCGCGGCCGCTTCGATCTCCGCGCGGCTCGCGTCCGGCCGGCCGTACGCGATGTTGCTCGCCACCGTGCCCGTGAACAGGTGCGCCTCCTGCGGGACGACACCGAGGCGGCCCCGGTAGGCGTGCAACGGGTAGCGGCGCAGGTCCTCCGCGTCGACCCGGACCGATCCGGACGTCGGATCGTAGAACCGGGCGAGCAACTTGACGACCGTCGACTTGCCGGCACCCGTGCGGCCGACCAGCGCGACCGTCGTGCCGGCCGGGATGTGCAGGTCGATGTTGCTGAGGGCGTCGGACTCGGCGCCCTGATAGCGGAAGGTGACGTCGTCGAACGCCACGTCGCCGCGCAGACGGCCCTCGATGGGGACGGTGTCGCCGGCGTCGGCCGTCTCGATCGAACTCGGGGTGGCGAGCAGCTCGCCGATCCGCCGCAGGCCGACGGCGGCCTGCTGGTAGCCGTCGAACACCTGGGACAGCTGCTGGATCGGCCCGAACAGCAGGCCCAGGTACAGCACGAACGCGACCAGGGTGCCGGCCGTCGCGGAGCCGTCCGCCACCCGCTGTGCGCCGACGAGGACGACCGCGGCGAGTGCCAGGTCCGACAGCAGCGTGATGAACGGGAAGTAGATCGAGATCGCCCGCTGCGAGCGCATGCGGCTGCGGCGGTAGCTGTCCGCGCGTTCGGCGAAGCGCCGGGCCGCGAACTCCTCGCGCCGGTAGGCCTGCGCCGCGCGCAGTCCCGCGATGTTCTCCTGGAAGTCGGCGTTGACTATCGAGATCCGTTCCCGGGAGACCGAGTACGCGGTCCCCGACACGCGCCGGAACACGACCGTCGCGACCGCGAGGGGGAGCAGTGCGGCGAGGGCGACCAGCGCGAGCGTCACATCGGTGACCAGGAGCGCGACGGCGATGCCGCCGAGCGTGAGCAACGCGACCACCGCGGTCGACAGGCCCGTCTGGATGAACGACGACAGAGCATCGACGTCGGTGGTCATCCGGGTCATGATCCGGCCGGACAGTTCCCGCTCGTAGTAGTCGAGGCCGAGTCGCTGCAGGTGCGCGTAGCTGCGCACCCGCAGCCCGAACAGGACGCGTTCCCCGGCTCGGGAGGTGATCACCGTGAGTACCGCGACGACGAGCCAGCCGACCAGCGCGAGCACCGTGCCGACGGCGGCCGCGGTCCACAGTGGCCCGGAGTCGCCGGCCGACACACCGTGGTCGAGCGCGAACCGGACTATCGAGGGGAACGCGATGCCGATCAGCGAGTCCAGGGCCAGGCACACCACGACGCCGGCCAGGATCCAGCGCACCGGACGCAGTAGTCGGCCCAGCCGGAACTCGGAGTCGTCGCGGCGCAGCGCGGTGGTGTCGGTGTGCGGGTCCTCCGTGGCTGGCGGCAACGCGTCGACGGCCCGGATCAGGTCCGGGGTGGCGGCGACGCCGCCGAGAGCGCCCGCCATGTGCCCGCCGCCGCCGTGACCACCACCGCCGTGCCCGCCGCCGGGCGCAGCCTGCGCGGACACGGTTCCGGGGGCCGTCGCGTCGTCGGCCGCGGTGGCCGGCCACAGTTGCGCCTCGGTGGGCTCGAGGACCGGCAGCGGGCCCGTGCCGTCGCCATCGCCGTCCGGCCCGGTGGGTGCGGCGGGG
>NZ_JPOC01000054.1 GCF_000738775.1 Prescottella defluvii | reverse complement strand
GGACTGGGTCTGGGCGCCGGAGCCGGGCTGGGGCTCGGGGCGGTGGTGGGCGGTGGCCTGGACGGCGGGATTGCCGGTGACCTCGGCGGCGACCTGGTCGCGGCGCTGGGCGCTGCTCTGGCGGTCGGCGGGTCGATCGGCGCGCAGCTCGGGGCCACTCTCGGTGCCGCGCTGGAGGCCGCGGTCGGGCTCGGTGGCGGACTCAACGGTGGTCTGGACCTCGGCAGCCTGACGAACTTCGATGGTTCGCTGGATCTGGGGGGTGCGCTGGCGGCCGCCCTGAACGGGGCGCTCGGCGGCGTCGTGGACGTGAACGGATCGATGGTGACCGATCTCGGTGCGGCGCTGGGAGCCGCACTCGAGGGCGTGACCAGCCTCGACCTCGGTGGACTCCTGTCGGCTGACGGCGGGTTGAGCGCCGCGTTGGAGAGTGCTTTCGCGATCGGCGGTGAGCTCGGTGGGGAGCTCGGAGCCGCCCTCGGTGGACTCTTCGGCGCGGCAATCGAGGCCGGTGCCGGGCTCGGTGGGGAGCTCGGTGCCGGCTTCGAGAGTGCGTTCGCGGCGGCGTTGTCGGTCGGTGGCAGCCTGGGCGCAGAACTCGGCGGCAATCTCGGCACACAGTTGACGGCCGCCCTGAGTGGCGCGCTCGAGTCCGCCCTCAGCGCGGGTGGTTCGATCGGCGCCGATCTGGGTGCCGCGATCGGCGGGGCCCTCGACGGTGGGCTCGGCGGCGGACTGAACGGTGGTCTGGACCTCGGCAGCCTGATCGGGTCGGGCGGCGACCTCGGTGCGGCGATCAGCGGTGCGCTGGGCGGCGCGCTCGATGTGGACGGTGCGCTCACCGCGGCGCTCGGAACCGCGATCAACAGCGCCCTGGCTCTCGGCGGCAGCCTGGAGGTCGGTGCCGGAGCGGACCTCGGGGGGCTCCTCGAGGGTGCGTTCGGCGTCGGCGGCTCGGCGGGCGCCGATCTCGGTGCGGCGCTGGGTGGGTTGCTCGGCGGCGGCCTCGACTCCGGCGGCTCCCTGGACCTCGGCGGCATCCTCGCCGGTGACGGCGGATTCGGTGTGCAGCTCGGCGGTGCGCTCGAGGGCGTGCTGGGGACCGGCAGCGCGGCCGGTGGCGAACTGGGTGCCGCGATCGACGCGGCCCTCGGTGCCGGCGGCGGGCTCGGTGGTGCCCTCGGCTCGACGGGCGATCTCGGCGGCGGACTCGGTTCCACCGCGGATCCGGGTGCGGATCTCGGCGCCGGCCTCGGTGTGGATCTCGGTGTCGATCTCGGTGTCGATCTGGGCGGTGACCTGGGTGCGAGCCTGTCGGGTGCGCTCGGTTCGGTCTCGGACCTCGGCCAGCAGGCCGACGCAGGTCTCGGCGGCACCGCCGACATCGCGGGCGGCCTCACGACCGGCTTCGACACGGCCCTGCAGGGCGCGTTGGACGCGGCCGGCAGCCTCACCGGTGGACTGTCCGACGCGGTGGCGGGCAACGCGTGGTCGTCGATCGACACCGACGCGTTCGGTTCCGCGCACTCGGACGCCGGACTGTTCGCGAACGGCATCGGCGACGTGGCGGGCCAGTTGGGCTCCCTCGTCGATCCGGCGCCCGTGCACATCGATCTCGGTGACGATCTGACACCGTGACCGCAGGACACGACCTGTAACGAACGGGGCCCCGTACGCGCTAATGCGAACGGGGCCCCGGTTCGTATCCAACGGAGCGGCGGATCAGTCAGCGCGTGCACTGCGGTGCGGGCGGGGGTCGGAACACAGAAGCGGGGCAGCGAAACCCATGGACAGCGCGACCTCGGATACGGTGGCGTCGGCGAAGTCGCCGACATGCAATCGCACGGTGCCGGCGCAGGAGACCGCCCTCACCGCTCTGCTGGACCGGACTGCGGGGATCGCCGCGGCGGCTGGTCGGACGGATCTGGTGGATCGTCTGGACCTGGTGCGCACCCGGGTGGTCGATCCCCGGTTCCGGGTCGTGGTGGTGGGGCAGCTCAAGCAGGGCAAGAGTCAGTTCGTCAACTCGCTGCTCAACCTCACGGTGTGCTCGGTGGGGGACGACGAGACCACCGCGGTACCGACGGTCGTGCAGAACGCCGAGAGCGCCTTCGTCGAACTCGTCGTCGCCGAACCCGGTGGTGAGCCACGACGAGTGGACGTGCCCCTCGCGGAACTTGATTCGGTGAGTCCGTCGTCCCCGCACGCCGAGGGACGCGAGGTACTGCGGCTCGAGGTCAATGTGCCGAGCCCACTGCTGGCGGACGGTCTGGTGTTCGTCGACACTCCCGGTGTCGGCGGGCACGGAAATCCCCACGCAGCAGCGACTCTGGGTCTGGGGTCGGCCGCCGATGCGGTTCTCGTCCTTTCCGATGCGAGCCAGGAGTTCACCGAGCCCGAACTCGTGTTCCTGCGCCAGGTGACCGGGCTGTGTCCCGCCGTCGCATGCCTGATCACCAAGACGGATCTGTACCCGCACTGGCGGCGGATCGTCGAGGCCGACGCCGCGCACCTGCAACGGGCCGGGCTCGACGTCCCGCTGCTGCCGATCTCGTCGGTGCTGCGTTCGCACGCCCTGCGCCTCGACGACCGGTCGCTGCACGACGAGTCCGGATTCGACGCCCTGTACGCGTTCCTGCGGGGCCGGGTGATCGAGCACGCCGAGGGCGGTTTGCGTCGCGCGGTGTCCCACGACGTCCACTCGGTGGTCGAGCATCTCATGCTCGCACTCGGCAGTGAGCTTGCCGCGCTGCGAGATCCGGCGAAGGGTGCGGCCGCGGTCGCCGAACTGCAACGCGCCAAGGCGGCCACGGAGGAACTGCACAAGAAGACGTCGCGATGGCAGCAGACCCTCGCCGACGGTATCGCGGACCTGGCGTCGGACATCGACCATGATCTGCGGGACCGGCTGCGGCAGGTCACCCGCGAGGCGGAACGCGCCGTCGACGACGGGGATCCGGGCAAGGAGTGGGGCGAGCTGGGGGAGTGGCTCGAGGAGCAGATCGCGCGGTCGGTGGGCGACAACTTCGTGTGGGCGCACGACCGGGCGCTGTGGCTCGCGGAGGTGGTCGCCGAGCACTTCGCCGACGCAGGTTCGGTGGAGATGCCCCAGTTGGACGTCGCCGATCTCGACGGTGTGCTCGAGCCGGTGGTGGCGCTGTCGGATCTCGAGTCGGGCCGGATCGGCCTCACCCAGAAGGTTCTCGTCGGGATGCGCGGATCGTACGGCGGTGTCCTGATGTTCGGTCTCGTCACGACGCTGATGGGGATGACACTGCTCAACCCGATCTCGGTGGGTGCGGGAGTGCTGCTCGGCACCAAGGCGTACCGCGACGACCGGGACGCCCGGGTGGTCAAGCGGCGAGCCGACGCGAAGATGGCGATCCGACGCTTCACCGACGATGTCAGCTTCCAGGTCGGCAAGGAGTCCAAGGACCGGCTCCGGTTGATCCAGCGGTTGCTGCGCGACCACTTCACGGCGCTCGCGGAGCAGACGCTGCGGTCGCTCGGCGACTCGTTGCGTGCGGCACAGGACGCGGCCACCGTCGAATCGACGGCGCGTGCCGGACGTGCCACCGAGGTGGAGCGGCAGATGAAGGTCCTCGGCGAACTGAAGGATATTGCGGCCCAGTTGCTTCCGGTCGCAGCGAACGCGAACGAGGAGATTCCGGCGTGACGGCGTCGACCTCGTTCGGGCGGGCGCACGCCCTGATCGTGGCGGCGCGCGAGATCTATGCCGACAACCCGGTCGCGCGGGCCCAGCTGCACGAGTGCGCGTCCCGGCTCGACCAGCCGCTGCGGGTCGCACTCGCCGGCTCGGTCAAGGCGGGCAAGTCGACGCTGCTCAATGCGTTTGTCGGACAGGACATCGCCCCGACCGATGCCACCGAGTGCACCCGCATCGTCACCTGGTACCGCGGCGGCACGACCCCGACGGTCACTGCTCGCTACGACGACGGCGAATCGGCAAACGTGGCCGTACAGCGTCGCACGGGGCGCCTGACGTTCGATCTCGGTGACCTCACCGCGGACCGCGTCGACCGCCTCGACGTGGAGTGGCCGGCCAGTGCGCTGGCGCAGACCACCATCATCGACACCCCCGGCACGTCGTCACTGTCGAAGGACATCTCCGCCCGCACCCTCGACATGCTGACCCCCGAGAACGCGGTGTCCGGGGCCGACGCGGTGGTGTACCTGCTGCGCAGCCTCAGCGCGTCGGACGTCCAGTTCCTGGGCCGGATCGGAGCGCACGTCGGTGGCGAGTCCGGGCCGCTCGGGGTCGTCGGGGTGGTCTCGCGTGCCGACGAGGTCGGGGCGGGGCGCGCCGACGCGATGCACTCCGCGAAGGAGATGGCGGCGCGGTTCACGTCGGAACTCGAGCTCACCGGCCTGTGCCAGGCGGTCGTCCCGGTCGCGGGCCTGTTGGCGCTCGGCGCACGGACGTTGCGGCAGAGCGAGTTCGCGGCGTTCGAGGCGCTGGCGCAGGTGCCCGGGGAGGATCTGCAGCTGGCGATGCTGTCGGCCGACCGCTTCGTCCGCGACGACGCCCCGTTGCCCGTGGACGCGGAGATGCGTCGTCAGCTCGCGGACCGGTTCGGGCTGTTCGGGATTCGGCTCGCGGTGATGCTCGTCCGGCTCGGGGTGCAGGATTCGCCCAGCCTGGCCGCCGAACTGGTGGCGCGCAGCGGACTCGACGAACTGCGGCAGGTGCTCGATGTGCAGTTCGGCCAGCGCGCCGAACAGCTCAAGACGCATTCCGCACTCGTCGCACTCGAACGGGTCCTGGAGGCGCATCCCACCGCACAGACCCCGCGGCTGCTCGACGAGGCCGGTCGGCTGCTCGCGGACGTGCACGGATTCCAGGAACTGCGGATGCTCGGGCGGCTGCGCAGCACCGAGACCGGGCTGTCGAGCGACGATCTGACCGAACTGCAGCGGCTCATCGGCGGATTCGGCATCGATCCCGCGCAGCGACTCGGGCTGTCGGTCGACGCCTCGATCGAGGAGGCCCGGGTCGTGTCGCTCGCGGCGGTGCGCAAGTGGCGCGAGCGGGCGGCGCATCCGCTGGTCGACCAGTTCACCGCCCGTGCCTGTCAGGTCGCCGCCCGCAGTGCGGAAGGGGTGCTGACCGAACTGGGTGGCACCGGCGGCGCCGGCGGCTTCGGCGGGGCGATGGCCCTCGACATCGACAGCGGATCGGTGCGCGTGGCGCCGGTCGCGGCGACTCCACCCCACTGATCGGGCGCAGGAACCCCTCGGCGTCGGTCCCGTGCAGTGCACACCAGGCTCGGCAATACTCGAAGGAGGCGTCGGTGCTCCGACGTCACGAGGATCGAGGAGGTCCTTCGTGCTGCTCCGATTACCAGGTGTTTATCGTCCGCAGACCGACAGTTTCCTTCTGGCGCAGGCGCTGAGCGCCGAGACCGTGGGTGCCCGTACCCGGATCCTGGACCTGTGTGCGGGAACCGGGGTGCTCACGACACATGCCGCGGCGGCGGGCGCGAAAGACATCACCGCGGTGGACATCGGTCGGAGAGCGGTGGTGAACACGCGAATCAACGCGTGGCTCAAACGCGCTCCCGTGCGGGTGCTGCGGGGCGATCTCACGGCACCGGTGGACGGCGAGCGGTTCGACCTCGTGGTGTCCAACCCGCCCTACGTGCCCTCGGAGACCGACCGGTTGCCGACCCGTGGTCCGGCGCGGGCGTGGGACGCGGGATCGAACGGTCGTTCGCTGCTGGATCGCATCTGCACGGACGTGCCCGACGTCCTGGCCGACGGGGGAGTGCTGTTGCTGCTGCAGTCCGCGCTCTGCGGTCTCGGGAAGACCCAGGTGATGCTCGAGGAGCAGGGACTGGAAGTGGAGATCGTTCGCAGCCTGCACATACCCTTCGGTCCGATAACTACTGCGCGCGAGGGCATGCTGCGCCGCCGCGGGCTGGTCGAGGAGGGGCAGGACCGCGAGAGGGTGGTCGTGTTCCGGGCCGCGCGGAGGGAGGTGGCCGGTCGTGGCTGACAGCGCGGAATCGGAGGTGGTCGTGACCGTGTGCCCCGACGGGCCACTGCTCGTGCGTGGACCGGTGAGCCTCGTCGACGCCACCGGTTCCCCGATTGCCAACGAACGCGCGACGATTGCGTTGTGTCGCTGTGGGAGGACCGGCCGACCGCCCTTCTGCGACAGCTCGCACAAACGGAAGAAACCGCAGAAGCAGTGAAATCTTCTCTGTGTCAACTCGAGTGACGCCGGGGTCTCGAAGCATCGTCGAGTCCTCCGCTCTCGGTGAATCATTCACAGGTCTGTCCACAGGTGTGAGTTCTTTGCTCCACAGGGCTCGCGGCCGAAATCCTTTCCAGCAGAACGATCCGGTCACGGGCAGTATGAGGGTCAGTGCCCGCAGACCTTGCGAACGGCGACAGTACGGAAACGGGGTTGAGAACGGATGACAACTGGAGGAACAACCGGCCGGATCGACAAGGTCCGGGAGAAGCTGAACGTGATCGCCGCCAATCTGGACGCGACGATCGGAAGCGGTGCGAGCCCGGAACCCTCGGGCCCCTCCCGCGCCGAGTTGGAACGCGACTTCGGTCTGGTGCACAAGTTTCTGACCGCACTGGACATCGGACAACCCGGCCTGGTCGACAGCGACGAGTTCGACCGGCTCGTGGCCCGGTACACCTAGACGCTCCACGGACCAGCCCCACGGAGCAGAACGGAGGAACGAGACCGATGGCCACACCGGATGACCGGAAGCATGTACCTGTCGAGGGCGACGTCCAGTCCGATCCCAGCGGACGTGACACGTGGGCCGAGGAAGGTGGCGCGACGCCGCCGCGGACGACGACGGACGACGCGGATTCGAGCGACGGGCAGGACTGAAAGCCGATGCCGATGCCGATTCCCGAACCACGCGGTCCGGTGAGCGCCGCCCTCGTCGCGGTGTTGTCCGGCACGGACGAACCGGCGACCGTGAACACCGCGGCCCGCGGCTACCGGTCGGAGTCGTCGAACGGAATCCTCACCGACGACGACGCGCAGCTGGCCCTGACGCTGCTGTACGAGCTGCACCTGCACGGCGTCGACGGTGCAGACGACCGGCTGGAGTGGGCGCCGGAGCTGATCGTGGCGCGTGCGGAGCTCGAGGCGCCGTTCGAGGAGGCTGTCCGCGAACTTGCGGGCCCGCGAACGGAGGGCGTCGATCCGGCCGACGTCGAGGCGGCGCTCTGGGAGATGACCGCGCCCACGGTGGGGCCCGGGTTGTCCGGCTTCATGGCCACGGACTCGACCGTGGACCAGTTCCGGGAGCTGCTGATCCACCGATCTCTCAACCAGCTCCGCGAGGCCGACGTCCACACCCTCGGCATCCCGAGGCTCGTAGGGCGGCCGAAGGCGGCGCTGGTCGAGGTGCAGGCCGACGAGTACGGGGGCGGGCGGGTCGAGCGGATGCACTCACAGCTGTTCGCGTCGACGATGCGCGAGGTGGGGTTGTCCGACGGGTATGCCCACTACCTCGACGACGTCCCGGCGGTGACGCTCGCCTCGCTCAACGCGCTGTCCCTCTTCGGCCTGCATCGGCGGCTGCGGGCCGCCCTCGTCGGGCACCTGTGTGCGGTGGAGACGACCTCCGCGCTGCCGAGCAAGAAGTATGCCGCCGGGCTGCGCCGGCTCGGCTTCGGGACTGCGGCCACCCTGTTCTTCGACGAGCACGTCGAGGCGGATTCGGTGCACGAGCAGATCGCCGTCCGCGACCTCGCGGGCGGTCTCGTCGAGCAACGCCCGGATTGTGCCGGCGACGTCCTGTTCGGCGCGGCCGCGTGCCTGGCATTCGACGACCTCGTGGGCGACCACATGGCGGACGCGTGGGCCCGCGGCGTCAGCTCGCTGCGGCCCCGCGCGGGCTGAGGGTCGACGCGGTGCAGATGCCGACGCCGATGCGGATCGGTCGACCGGACTAGCGCGCGAGTGCCCGCAGCGCCGATCTGGCCGCGTTGAATCCGCCCATCCCGTGCACACCGCCGCCGGGTGGGGTGGCGGCAGAGCAGATGTAGACGCCCGGGATGCCCGTCGCATACGGATCGACGGCGACCCGGGGACGCGTCAACAACTGGACCGGATCGTTCGCGCCGGTCGCGATGTCGCCGCCCACGTAGTTGGGGTTGTACCGCGGCATCTCGACGGCGGACCGGCTGAAGGTGCCGACGATGCGGTCGCGTGTGCGGGGAGCGAAGCGTTCGATCTGGCGCAGGATCGCCTCGGTCGCATCGCCGGTGTATCCGTGGGGCACGTGGGCGTACGCCCATACCGGGTGCACGTCGCCGACCGAGCGTGACGGATCCGCCAGGTACTGCTGACCGATCAGGACGAACGGGCGTTCGGGCATCCGGCCGCGGTGCAGGTCCCGTTCGGTGGCGACGATCTCCCCGAAGGTCCCGCCGAGGTGGACGGTGCCGGCGCGGCGGCACGCCTCGTCGCGCCACGCGATCCCGCCCTCGACGGCCAGATCCAGCTTGAACGCCGCCGGGCCGTACCGGTACTTGCGGTACGCGCGGGCCACCCGGGCCGGCAGCAGATCGCCGGCCACCTCCGCCACACCGGTGGGGGACAGGTCGAGCATCGTGACGTCGGCGCGGGGCAACTCGCCCAGCGAGCGGACCCGTCGTCCGGTCTCGATACGGCCGCCGTGAGCACGGAGCAGGGAGGCCAACGAATCGGCGATCGCCCGGGATCCGCCCTTGGCGACCGGCCAGCCGTAGCGGTGGCCGGCAGCGAGCATCATCAGGCCCGCAGCCGACGTCGTCGGCCGGGACAGCGGGTAGTACGCGTGCGCGGCCACGCCGCCGAACAGTGCCCGCGCCTGCTCGGTGCGCCACCGCTTCGCCGTCGACGTCGCGGGAGCGAGCGCGCTGATCCCGAAGCGCGCCATCGAGATCGGGTGTCGGGGCAGGTGTGCGACGGGCCGGAGCAGTTCGCCGGCCAGGTCGTCGAAGCGCTCGGACAGCGGCGCGAACAGTCGGCGCCACGCGGGACCGTCGGGTCCCAGCCTGCTCACGGTCCGCTCGATCGACCGCGTGAACACGCCGGACACGGCGTCGTCGAGGGGGTGCGCCAGATCGATGTCCGGGTACCGCCATTCGAGCCCGTGTGCGGCGAGATCGAGTGACCGGAAGAACGGCGACGCCGCCCCCATCGGGTGCACCGCCGAGCAGTCGTCGTGCAACAGTCCGGGCACGATGCGCTCGGACGTGCGGGTGCCGCCACCGATCGTGTCGGCGGCCTCGTACACGGTCACCGACACCCCGCGCCGCGCGAGCGCGACGGCGGCGGCCAGTCCATTGGGGCCCGCGCCGACGACGACGGCCGTGGTCATAGGGACACCGCGATCCTGCGCCCGAGCCACGCGGACGCAGCAGAGGTGAACAGCAGTGCGGTGCCGACGGCGACGAGTGCGGCCTGCAGCAGCGGTGCCCACGTGAGCAGCCCGAACGCGACGTCTCCGGCGTCGGACAGCACGCTCCACATGCCGACGGCCGCCACGACGGTGAGGGCGCCGACGGCGGTGAGCCACCCGCGCGCCCGGCCGTGTCCGGACCGCAGCCACACGATCCCGAGCACGGCCGCCAGGACCAGCAGCATCCCGACGGCGCCGACCCCCAGCACCGTCAGCCCGGCCGCCTGGTCGGCGGTGTCCGGGTTCGCCGTCGGATCCCGGGTCGTGAGCCCGGACGAGAGGGCGTCGACGACGGTGTCGTAGTCGGCGGCCAGGACGGCGGCCAGGGCGGCGAAGGTGGCGAACGACGCGGCCCACGCGGTGACCGCCGCGGTCACGGTGGGCGGAGTCCGACCCGGATCGGCGCAGGTGTCGTGCAGGGGTGCGACGGAGACGTCGGGCCGGGGCGGCTTCGGTCGCTGCGCCCGTGTCGCCGCGGCCTCGTGTTCGCCGGTGGTGTCCACGTCCGAATCGTATCCGCGGGTCCGGTCGAGGCGACCCGGTCGGGGATTTCGCCCGGCCGGGAACAAACTCGGGAGGCGGCCCGTTGACCAATTCGAGAACCTGAGCGTGAGTGACTCAAGTTTCGGATTGACTTCGACCGGAGTCGGATGCAAACTTGAGCCGGATACGCTCACCTGAGGTTCGTCAAGCTCAGTGTCGAGAAGATAACCGCAGCTCGAGAGGCTGCGAAGAAGGAAAGTGAGGGATCACTATGGCTCGTGCGGTCGGAATCGACCTCGGGACCACCAACTCGGTCGTGTCTGTGCTCGAAGGCGGCGAGCCGGTAGTGGTCGCCAACGCCGAGGGCGCGCGCACCACCCCGTCCGTCGTGGCCTTCGCCAAGAACGGCGAAGTACTCGTCGGTCAGCCCGCCAAGAACCAGGCGGTCACCAACGTCGACCGCACCATCCGCTCGGTCAAGCGCCACGTCGGCACCGACTGGACCGTCGCGATCGACGACAAGAAGTACACGCCGCAGGAGATCAGCGCCCGCACGCTGATGAAGCTCAAGCGTGACGCCGAGGCGTACCTCGGTGAGGAGATCACCGACGCGGTCATCACCGTCCCCGCCTACTTCGAGGACGCACAGCGCCAGGCCACCAAGGAGGCCGGACAGATCGCAGGCCTGAACGTCCTGCGCATCGTCAACGAGCCCACCGCGGCCGCGCTCGCGTACGGCCTCGACAAGGGTGAGAAGGAACAGACCATCCTGGTCTTCGACCTCGGCGGCGGCACCTTCGACGTGTCCCTGCTCGAGATCGGCGACGGCGTCGTCGAGGTCCGCGCGACCTCCGGTGACAACCACCTCGGTGGCGACGACTGGGACGAGCGCGTCGTGTCGTGGCTCGTCGAGAAGTTCAAGGCGCAGAACGGCATCGACCTCACCAAGGACAAGATGGCCCTGCAGCGTCTGCGCGAGGCCGCGGAGAAGGCCAAGATCGAGCTGTCCAGCTCGCAGAGCACCTCCATCAACCTGCCGTACATCACCGTGGACGCGGACAAGAACCCGCTGTTCCTCGACGAGCAGCTCACCCGCAGCGAGTTCCAGAAGATCACCTCCGATCTGCTGGACCGCACCCGCGCGCCGTTCCAGGCCGTGGTCAAGGACTCGGGCATCTCCGTCAAGGACATCGACCACGTCGTGCTCGTCGGCGGCTCCACCCGTATGCCGGCCGTCTCCGACCTGGTGCGTGAGCTGACCGGTGGCCGTGAGCCCAACAAGGGCGTGAACCCGGACGAGGTCGTCGCCGTCGGCGCTGCCCTCCAGGCCGGCGTCCTCAAGGGCGAGGTCAAGGACGTCCTGCTGCTCGATGTCACCCCGCTGTCCCTCGGTATCGAGACCAAGGGTGGCGTGATGACCAAGCTCATCGAGCGCAACACCACGATCCCGACCAAGCGCTCCGAGACCTTCACCACGGCGGACGACAACCAGCCGTCGGTGCAGATCCAGGTGTTCCAGGGTGAGCGCGAGATCGCCTCGCACAACAAGCTCCTCGGATCGTTCGAGCTGTCCGGTATCCCGCCGGCCCCGCGTGGCGTGCCGCAGATCGAGGTCACCTTCGACATCGACGCCAACGGCATCGTCCACGTCACGGCCAAGGACAAGGGCACCGGCAAGGAGAACACGATCAAGATCCAGGACGGCTCCGGCCTGTCCAAGGACGAGATCGACCGGATGGTCAAGGACGCCGAGGCGCACGCCGAGGAGGACAAGGCCCGCCGCGAGGAGGCCGAGGTCCGCAACCAGGCCGAGTCGCTCGTCCACCAGACGGAGAAGTTCGTCAAGGAGAACGAGGACAAGGTCCCGGCCGACGTCAAGGAGAAGGTCGAGGCCGCGGTCGCCGAGGTCAAGACTGCTCTCGCCGGCACCGATCTGGCCGTCGTCAAGGCCGCGGTCGAGAAGCTGTCGACCGAGTCGCAGGCTCTGGGCCAGGCGATCTACGACGCGCAGGCCGCTGACGCCTCCGCGTCGGGCGACGGCTCCGGCCCCGCAGACGACGTCGTCGACGCAGAGGTTGTCGACGAGCCGACCGATCAGGACAAGAAGTGACGTCGGAGAACCCCGAGCGCGAACCGGTGACCGTCGACGAGCAGATCGTCGACGGCACCCCGGCCGCCTCCGAGGAGGCGGCCGGGGCCGGTGCGGCCGAGACGGACGATCTGACCACGATCACCGCCGAACTCGAGAAGGCCAGCACCGAGCTGGGCTACGCGAAGGCGGAGATCGCGAACATTCGCCGCAACGCGTTGGCTCGGATCGACCGCGCCGTCGAGGACGAGCGGGTCGCGGTGGTCGGGAAGTTCCTCGACCTCGCCGACGATCTCGACCGCGCGCGTGCTCACGGGGATCTGGATTCGGGACCGCTGAAGTCGCTGTCCGACAAGCTCGTCGCTGTGCTCGACGGTCTGGGCCTGGAAGGGTTCGGCGTCGAGGGCGACGCGTTCTCCGCGGAACTGCACGAGGCCGTGCAGATGGAGGGCGACGGTGACAACCCCGTCCTCGCGGCGGTCCTGCGCAAGGGCTACCGCCTGGGCGACCGCGTGCTCCGCACGGCGATGGTCACCGTCACCGACGGTGCACCCGCAGCCGATGCGGCAGCTGAGTAGTCAGACAGAAGAAACAGTGAGAGGAGGAGACGCCCAGTGAGCCAGCGGGAGTGGATCGAGAAGGACTTCTACAAGGAACTGGGCGTCTCCTCTGACGCCTCCGCCGACGAGATCAAGAAGGCGTACCGCAAGCTGGCCCGGGATCTGCATCCCGACGCCAACCCCGGTGACACCAAGGCGGAGGAGCGCTTCAAGGCGGTCAGTGAGGCCAATGCGGTCCTCACCGATCCGGCGAAGCGCAAGGAGTACGACGAGGCTCGTCGCTTGTTCGCGAGTGGTGGCTTCGGCCCCGGTGCCGGATACGGCACCGGCGGTGGTGGATTCGGTGGCGGCTTCGACATCAACGACCTGTTCGGTGGTGGTGGTGGCGGTGCCGGCGGTGACGGCGGACTCGGCGACATCTTCGGTGGATTGTTCAACCGTGGTGGCGGCCGGTCGGCGACGAGCACACGTCCGCACCGCGGCAGCGACGTCGAGACCGAGACCACGCTCGAGTTCCGCGAGGCAGCTCAGGGCGTGACGGTTCCGCTGCGCCTCACCAGCCGATCGGCATGCACCACGTGCCACGGCAGTGGGGCCAAGCCGGGCACCAGCCCGCGAGTGTGCCCGCGCTGCAACGGGGCCGGCGTCGTCAGCCGTAATCAGGGTGCGTTCGGTTTCAGTGAACCGTGCGACGACTGCCGCGGCACCGGATCGATCATCGACGACCCGTGCACCGACTGCCACGGCAACGGTGTCACCAACCGCACCCGCACCATCACCGTCCGGGTTCCCTCGGGCGTCAGTGACGGCCAGCGGATCCGCCTGGCGGGTCAGGGCGAGGCCGGACTGCGGGGTGCGCCGTCCGGCGACCTGTACGTCACCGTCCACGTTCGCCCCGACAAGGTGTTCGGGCGCACCAACGACGATCTGACGCTTGTGATCCCGGTCAGCTACGGAGAACTGGTGCTCGGCACCACCCTGTCCGTGCCGACACTGGACGGCCGCGTGGGCGTGAAGCTTCCGGCCGGCACTGCGGACGGACGGGTTCTCAGGGTGCGAGGGCGCGGTGTGCCCAAGCGCGGCGGAGGCGCCGGAGACCTGCTGGTCACCGTGAAGGTAGCGGTGCCGCAGAAGCTCGACGACCCCGCCATCGAGGCGCTCCAGACCTATCTGGAAGCGGAGAAGGCCAGCGGATTCGATCCGCGGGCAGGATGGGCCGGCGCCTGACCGGCGTGAACCGATCGAACAGGTGAACCATCATGAGCGACAAGGGCCGTAAGGCATCGGAGGCCCCAGCGGACCCCGATGCGCGGGTGTTCGTCATCTCGGTGGCCGCTGAACTGGCCGGCATGCACGCACAGACGTTGCGCAACTACGACAGGCTCGGCCTGGTCACCCCGCACCGCACCACCGGTGGCGGTCGGCGGTACTCGCCGCGGGACGTGGCGCTGCTACGCGAAGTGCAGCGCCTGTCCCAGGACGAGGGCGTCAACCTCGCCGGCATCAAGCGGATCATCGAACTGACCAACCAGGTCGAGGCGCTGCAGCATCGCGTCGACGAGATGGCCGCCGAGATCGCCCGCGTCCACGCCAGCTACCGCCGCGACCTGGTGCCCATCCCACGCAACAACGCGATCGTCGTCTGGAAGCCACGCAACCAGCGCTGAACGCACCCCCGAACCCCTGAACGGGAATTCACGGCACACCTTCGAGCCCGAAGCGTGCCGTGAATTCCCGTTCGGCGTTACACGGGGGCGCCGGCGTCGCGCAGGACGCGGGTGACCTGGGCGATGAGGGTCGCCCGCCCGGAGGTCAACTGCCGGGCTTTGACGCGGATCACCCGCCATCCGGCGGTCTCGAGTGCGTTCCAGCGTTCGATGTCGCGGTTCCGTTGCTCCGCCTCGAAGTGGTGGTCGCCGTCGTACTCGACGATCACCCGCCAGCGCTCCCACGCCATGTCGACCCGGCCGACGAACCGGCCGTCGTCGTGGATGGTCAGTTGGGTGGCCGGTCGTGGCAGTCCGGCCCGGACGAGGGCCAGCCGCGTTCGGGTCTCCCACGGCGACTCGGCGCCCTCGTCGGATTCTTCGATCACGCTGCGTAGCTGGATGATTCCGCGTTCTCCGGATCGGGTCTCCGCGTAGGCCGCAAGCTCGGCGCGGGTGATGCCGGTCGACTGGTACAGCGCGTCGACGGCTTCGACTGCGCGGTCGAACTCGAGGCGCCGGCCCAGATCGAAGGCAGTGCGCAGCGGACCGGTCAACGGTATTCCGGTGTGCGTGGCGATGTCGGTGTCCGGGACACAGTCGCGGTAGATCGCGATACCCGGCGGCGGGCGCAGGTGGGCGGTCGAGCACAGCGCATTCGGCGCGGTGGCGTCGATCCATCTCGTGCCCCACAGGGCGGCGGCCGACGGTCCGGCGAGTACCCCGCGTCCACCGGACCAGCACCACACCGCCCGTGCTCGGATCCGCGCGTCGACCTCGACGTCGTTGTACACGTAGGTGTCGGGATAGATGCGCGTGTAGTGGCGTCGGAGTGCGCGCCTGCTCACCAGGCCCTGGTCGAGGGCGGCCCCGCCGCGGAACGGTACGAAGATTCCATCCATGCCGGCACCCTCGCGGCGCACCCCGACACCGGGCGTGCGCGAACGCCGCGAAACACCGGTCTGTGGAATTCGCCGGCCTGTGGACAAC
>NZ_JPOC01000053.1 GCF_000738775.1 Prescottella defluvii | reverse complement strand
CCCGCGCGGTGCCGGAGCGACCACGCGGGCGGTGCCGTTCGGGGGTCGCGCCCGGGCACCCAACAGCCTTTGAGGCGTCGTGGGTCTGCCCGCACGCCGGGTGTGGGAGGGGGCCGGTCTGGTGGTGGTGGACGCGGCCGCGGCGCGCGAGTGTGCGACGCGACTGCCGCGCCGCGACCGGGTGCTACTCGTCTGCGACGGTCCGCCCACACTGCCCGACTGGCAGGCGGCCACGGCGGTCGGGGCGGAGAGCGTGCTCGGCATCCCCGACGACGAGGCCGCACTCGTGGCGGCGTTCGGCGATCGGAGTGCCGGACGGCAGGGCGACGGCACCGTCGTCGCGGTGATCGGGGGCTGCGGCGGCGCCGGCGCCTCGGTGCTCGCGGCGGCCGTCGCGGTCGAATCGGTCGCGTCCCGGGATTCCCGGGATCATGGGCGGACGGCGGGATCGGCGACGGCGGCAACCATCCTGCTGGACGCGGATCCGATGGGCGGGGGCGTCGATCTGCTGCTCGGTCTCGAGAACACGCCGGGGCCGCGATGGTCGGGCCTGACCGTCGAGGCCGGGCAGGTCTCGGCCGACGCACTGCACGCGGCACTGCCGTCGCCCCGTCCCGGGGTCGGTGTACTCGCCTGCGACCGTGGCCGCGCGCACGTCGGGGGACCCACCCCGGCGGCGGCGACGGCCGTCGCGGAGGCCGGTCGGCGGGCCGGTGATCTCGTGGTGTGCGACATCCCGCGGCATGCGTCGGCGGCCAGCGACAGCCTGCTCGACATCGCCGACATGGTCGTCGCAGTGGTGCCGGCGACGGTGCGGGCGGGTATGGCTGCCGAACGAGTCCTCGCCCGGGTTGCGGAACGGAATCCGCATCAGGGCATCGTCGTTCGCGGACCGGCGCCGGGCGGGCTGCGGGGCGCCGACCTCGCCGACACGATCGGAGTGCCACTGCTCGCCACGATGCGTCCGGAGCCGCACCTCGACGTGATGCTCGAGCGGGGCGGGCTCGACCTCGGCTCGCGGTCCCCGCTGGGGGCGGCAGCGCGGGCGGTACTCGGTCTGCTCGGTGCCCGGCCGCGGCGGTGGTCCGCGTGAAGGGAACCGCGGCGAACGTGCTCGCGTCCACCGACCTGCTCGAGCGGGTGCGCGACCGCCTCGCGCTCACCGAGGGGGAACTCACCCCGGCCACGGTGGCGGCTGCCATCCGCACCGAATCGGGTGGGGTCCTCGGCGATACCGACCTGCTCGTCGCACTGCGAATGCTGCAGACCGAACTCACCGGTGCCGGTCCGCTCGAGGCGCTGCTCGCGGTGCCCGGCGTCGCCGACGTCCTGGTCACGGCACCCGACGAGGTGTGGATGGACCGCGGGACCGGGCTCGAACGGACCCCGGTGTCCTTTCCCGACGAGGGCGCCGTGCGGAGGCTCGCGCAGCGACTGGCGCTGTCCGCCGGGCGCCGCCTGGACGACGCGCAGCCCTCGGTCGACGGTCGACTTCCGTCGATCGGCAACGGCGACTTCGGTGTTCGCCTCCATGCCGTGCTCGCGCCGGTCGCGCAGGGCGGCACGTGTGTGTCGCTGCGGGTGCTGCGGCCCGCGACGCAGGGACTCGACGAGCTCACCGCGAGCGGTGCGGTGGACGCCGACGCACGCGCACTGCTCGACGCGATCGTGCGGGCGCGGCTCGCCTTCCTCGTCACCGGCGGAACCGGTGCCGGCAAGACCACCATGCTCGCGGCGATGCTCGGCCAGGTTGGTGCGGCGGAGCGCATCGTGTGCGTCGAGGACGCCGCCGAACTCGCACCCGCTCACCCGCACGTGGTCAGGTTGGTCGCACGTGCCCCGAACGTCGAGGGCGTCGGCGAGGTGACGGTGCGGGACCTGGTCCGGCAGTCGCTGCGGATGCGGCCGGATCGCATCGTCGTCGGCGAGGTGCGGGGCGCCGAGGTGGTCGACCTGCTCACGGCCCTCAACACCGGCCACGACGGCGGCGCCGGGACGGTGCACGCCAACTCGCCCGGCGAGGTCCCGGCGAGGCTCGAGGCCCTCGCTGCGCTCGGCGGGCTGGATCGGCAGGCCCTGCACAGTCAGCTGGCCGCCGCGGTCCAGGTGGTGCTGCACGTCCGACGGGACGCGGCGGGCACCCGAAGACTCGTGGAGATCGGTGTTCTGGAAAGGGATTCGGCGGGAACCGTCCGTGTCGTGCCGGCGTGGACCCGCGAATCCGGTGTGGGGCCCGGGTCCGGGGCGTTGCGTGAGCTGCTGACCACCAGGTGCGCACAGTGATCGCGGCGATGCTGTGCCTTGCGGCGGCGATACTGGCGGTCCCGAACGGCCGCACGGGTCGTCGGCTGCGCGCGATGTCCTCGGCTGCCCCGCAACCCGTGAGCCCGCGGTGGGTGTCACTGCTGAAGCTGTCACCGTTCGATCTCGCACTCGCAGGATGCGTTCCGCTGGCCGTGCTCGGCGCGCCCAGCGCCGCGGTCGCGGGCGCCGTCGCGGCGGCCACGGCCCGAGGCCGCCGCCGTCGGAGCGTGGTAGCGGCTCACCGGGAGCGGGAACGCAAGAGCGTGCTCGCGGGCCTGGACGTCGTGATCGGAGAGTTGCGGGTCGGGGCGCACCCCGCCGCTGCGTGCGAGTCCGCCGCACAGGAATGCGGTGGCGCCGCGTCGGATGCGTTCCGGAGCGCGGGGGCGCGCGCTCGACTCGGCGGATCCGCGGCGAGCGGTCTGGTCGCGAAGGACGGCGTCGTGGCCGACGACCTGCGGCGGATCGCGGACGCGTGGGCGGTTGCCGAGGCGCACGGTCTCGCGCTGGCCGACCTCCTCCATGCTGCGCGGACGGATCTTCTGGGACGCAGCAGATTTCGTACCCGCGCCGAGGCCGGACTTGCGGGGGCGCGGGCAACCGCCGCGGTCCTGGCCGGGCTGCCGGCCCTCGGAATCGGACTCGGCCAGCTCATGGGGGCGTCCCCGTTACGGGTCCTGCTCGGTGGGGGCCTCGGTGGAGTCCTGCTCGTGATCGGCACGGCGGCGGTCGCGCTGGGACTGGCGTGGACGGACCGCATCGTCGGCCGGGTGGTGGGCTGATGTGGGCGGCGTCCATCCTGCTGGCGGCGGCGGTCCTCGTCGTACCCGGTTCGGGTCGGGCACGCCGGCGATTGCGGACGTCGGGGGTGCCGGACGTCGGAGCGGCGAGTCTCGGCGCGGCCACCACCGACGGGGCCGGCGCGCGCACCGCCGACGCCCCGGCGGACCCGATGGCGGTCGCGGGCACGTTCGACCTGTTGGCGGCATGCCTCAAGGCAGGGCTTCCCGTGTCGACCGCGGTCGCGGCCGCGGCGCGGTCGGCGCCGGGTCCGCTCGCGGAATCGTTGCGGCGGACGGCGGACCTGCTGGCGCTCGGCGCCGATCCGGCAACGGCGTGGGACGTCGTGGCGGCGGAACCGGCGACGGAGGCGCTCGCCCGGATGGCGCGGCGTTCCGCGCGGTCGGGTGCCGCGCTGTCGGCGGCGATCGGGGAACTGGCGGCGCAGCAGCGCAGTGACGCCGAGGACGCCGCGGTCGCGGCGGCCGAGCGCGCCGGCGTCCTCGTCAGCGGTCCGCTGGGACTGTGCTTCCTACCCGCGTTCATCTGCCTGGGAATCGTCCCGGTGGTGATCGGGTTGGCCGGTCGGGTGCTCGCGGGTGGGCTCCTGTGACCGGGGGAGGGGACTCCGGTGCGGAAGGGCCGCACCGGAATCGATTGAAGGGGAAAGCAAATGTGGGGGAAGAAGTTTCAGGAGATCCAGGCACGACTCGTCCTCGCCGCGACGGCCGACGACGGCATGTCGACCGCCGAGTACTCAGAGGCTGCGTTTTACACCCCTGGGCTTGGTCGTCGTTCCTCTCCTCAGTCCGACGATAACCAACGGGGCGCGAGTAGCACAGTCCGTCCAGCTCGCGGGGCGGCACTTCGGTGCGAGGGGTGCGCACCTCCATCGGAGTCCAGCCCAGCCGCGTCCTACTCCAGGGCGGGGCTACTCGTGCTGGCCTGACACGGTGAGGGGCTAGGTCCGTGGGTCGCAATGGGACAAGCCCGCAGGGCTAGGGGGACAAGCGAGGGCCAATGGTCTAGCCGCCCGAAGGGCGTCCGTAAGGCTGGGCCAGCGGCCACCAAAAGGGGGCTCGACGTTAATGCCCTGACCTGCGTCATGCCGATCGCTTGAAAACGGATCGGTGATGACAAGATGCAGACGTGACTAAACCAGGGGAGCGACGTCTAGAGCGGGTCCTTAGACAATACAACCACGAGCTAACCCATCCCGACTATCTTGAGTTGTACCTCTCCGACCAGCATCGTTTCGCGAACGGGGATCATCCGCTAAAACACGCATTCGCTTCGATCCACGAGCGTCTCGACAGCGAGTTCGATTGGATGAACACCAAGGCTCGCAATGGGGAGCCGGGGCACTTCAACGCAGACAACAGTCGCTCACTGCTTGATCTGATTAACGAAGTGCGCGAGTTGAACACCGCGTTGGAGAGGGCTGGAAAGTCCCTCACAATCGCACCGGAGTATCAGCGGGTTCTGGACGGTTCCAAGGGGTGGCTACTCGCGAGCGGCGGAAGTCCGATCCCCGAAGGATTCACGCCCGTGCTGGTGGAGAAGTACGACCCGGTGTTCGGGCTGTCCGACACCGCCCTGGAACTAGCCGATCACTCCAAGGTCGATCTCACCGTCGTGGGCGAAGGCGCCTACGCGATCGTCCACAAGTTTGTGGATCCGAACTACGACCTGACGATCGCCAGGAAGAAGCTGAAGCGAGGGGCAGACGAGCGGGACATCGAACGGTTCCGTCGTGAGTACGAGATCATGAAGGATCTCGACTTCCCGTACGTCCTCAAGGTCTACCGGTACAACGATGAGGAGAACTCCTACACAATGGAGTTCTGCGAGAGCACGCTCGAGCAGTACATCAAGCGCCGAAATAACCAGCCCAGTCTCAACTTCGACTTCCGGCGAAGGATCGCCCTTCAGTTCCTCTTCGGACTTAACTACCTGCACAGGAGTGGCATCTGCCATCGGGACCTGAGCCTGAAGAATGTCCTGCTCCACGAGTACGACAGCCGGGCGGTCACGGTCAAGCTCTCAGATTTCGGCCTGGCGAAACCACGCGATTCCGACTTCACGAGAGTGGAGACCGAGATCCGGGGAACGATTGTGGATCCCACACTCGACGCGTTCAAGGATTTTCGGCCAATCAATGACATCTACGTGGTCGGATTCGTCCTGTCGTACATCTTCAAAGGCACCCAGCAACTCCTACAGGGCACCGATCCGCTCAGCAAGATCATCCAGAAGTGCTCCCATTCAGACCCGACACAGCGGTATCAGGCCGTGCTTGAGATCATCGCGGCGGTCGAAAACCTAAAGATCAAGCCGGAAGGAACTCCGGCCTGATCACGAGGTGCCGTCGTCGGTCTCCGTCCTCGAAAAGGTTCTCCAACGCCTACCTGCGTTCGGGAGGTCACCAGAACTTCCACGTGACTACGTGACCACTGTCCGGATCGCCGCGGCCGGCCTTCTATGCATCTACAGCTCTACAGCTCTACAGCTCTACAGCTCTACGCCTCTATGCCTCTATGCCTCTATACGACTCGTCGAGGAGTCGAGGAGTCGAGGAGTCGAGGAGTCGAGGAGTCGAGGAGTCGAGGAGTCGAGGAGTCGAGAGGGGATCCCCAGGTCAACGGCCTGGGGATCCGCCGTGTAGGAGAGCCTCCGCGCGTGACCGCGTGACCACGTGACCACGTGACCACGTGACCACGTGACCACGTAGCGACGTATATACGCATAGTCACATATGTGACTATGGGCAGTATCACGGCATGACGCATGACGCATGACGCATGACGCATGACGTCATGACGCTCGACGCTATGACGTCAAAGAGGCAAAGAGGCAAAGAGGCTGCTACCCCACGGCTAGCCCCCGGAGCCGAACGACGGACCTCGGACGGGTGCAACGAGGTTGGGGACGATGGAAAAGACCTTGCTCGGTCGAATCCCGAGCGTCTGCCACTCCTCGGGGAGGATCTCGAGCTTGCCCGAGGATGCCTCGCCGTTGAACTGGTACGAGTACCCGCCGTCGGTTTCCGACGTGTACCCCTCTGGGTTGCGGACGACCCGCAACACTGCCTCGGCCTCGATGTCGACCACATCGGCCTTGTCGATGTCTCCAGCCGCGATTCGGTCGGCCAGGTCAGGGATCCGGCGAACGATCATGCGTTCGACCTGTTCGAGCCGGCGATCGATGAGCGTGATGACCTCAGGCTCAGGCTCCTTCGCCCACAGCGTGGTTACGTCGGCGGATGTCGCGTACGTCATTGGGTGAGTGCCTTTCGGTAGAACTCAGCGGCCGACATACCGGCTGCATCCATCACGGGAGAGGTCAGAACCTGGCCCTGACCTGGTGCGGCGTGGTTGAGCCAGTCGACGACGTGGCCTCTCAGTGCCTGGTAGTCGCTGGGGGTACCCAGACCCTGCAGGGACCGGAGATCGTCCGGCAGGAGGGCAGCCAGAGCCTCGGGGCTCGAGGCCGACCGGGTGCGGTTGTGTCGCTTCGGTCGTCCCATCAGGCACCCGGCTTCCAGCGAGCTGCAGCGCCGAGCTTGCCCAGCTCGGACCGAGACAGGGTCTCCTCGTCGTCGGGACACGACAGCGCCTTGAGTAGCTGCGCCATCTGCGCCCGGTACTGCCGCAGCTCCTGCAGCTCGGGCATGGCCACCGGCTGCCCCTGCGAGCCTCGTACGCGGAGATCGTCGGCTGCGTCGACTACTGCCTGCAGCCGTTTGACCACGTCAGCGGTCCGGCAGGCCTCCTCGAGGATGGCCCTCCGTTCGGGAGCGTCTGCGAAGTCGTAGACCTCGTGCAGCTCGCGCCAGAGCTGCTTTCCACGGGCTAAAAGGCCCTTTGGGGCTCTGGGAATCTCTGGTTTCTCGGCCATCAGGCCTCCTTTATGGGTCGTTTGAGAGGCCCGCGGAGGGCCGTTCGTGCAGGTCAGGGGAAATTCGGTGCCAGAAAAATCGCTGGCGGAGCGGCTCGGCATCGCGAGAGCGTCGGATAAATCAGCTGGATGCCACGGCATCGGATATGCCAGGCGCATTACCACCCGGTCAGACCCGTGGTGGGGGGGGTAACCGGGGTGGGGGTAGGTGACCCCTCGATTCGGAGAGGTCAGAAACCTACGCTGACCTGGGATTATTCTTGAATCTTGCGACTGATCCACAGGTGCATGCGCCCTCGGAGGGCACCTGAGGCACCACCAGGGCGAGGGCGAGGCACAGCCTCGGGCCTCAGCACCAGGCCCCTCGGCCAGGCCGAGGGGCCAGCCGAGGGGCCAGGCCGAGCCCGAGCGAGGCTCGGGCACTGGCGTGTGTGTGACCATGTGCTGGTGCAGACAACAGACACCAGCGGTCAGGCCCTCGACGGCCTAGACGCGTTCTTTGCAGAGGTACTCGGCGAGCCGAGCCAGGAGCTGGGCGAGGCCCTCTCGATCCAGGACATCCCCGTGATCGGGGACGGCGGACTACTCGCCGCGTTCGAGGAGTAGCCCTAGCCGGTGGCGACTGTCCCCAGACTCGTTCCCGTCGACACCCCGCACACCTTCGGGTGTGCGGGGCTTTCGTTAGTCCGGGCTACTCCCAGCGATTCTTGTCGGTCCATCGCGGATGGTCCCCGTAGTGCTTCCTGCGTTGTTCCTCTCGGTGGCGATAGACGTCCTCATCGGTCACCCGAAAGACGGCAACCGCGAATGCGCCCAGCGCGATACCAAGGATCTTGAGAGTGCGTCCGTTCATGCTGACACGGTAGTCCGAGCCGTTCCCTGGGTATGTCAAGTCAGGCAGCGTCGTAGAGCCGGACGATGCCCGCCGGATTCGCGTAACCGAATCCGACTCGAGAGACGGCGCGGATCTGGGTTGCATCCGAACCGAACGCGGCATCCTTCGACTGGCTGACCGTGGTGCCCTTGCGGCGGACGGTCATGACCTGCGAGGAATCCAGAGCCCAAGCGTTGCCGGGGGTGACCGCAGGCGAGACGAGAGCGATCAGGCCAGCGAGCTTGATTCCGTCGTCGACGGTCTCGAGCAGGCCCTGGTTCGAGCCGGTGCCGGTCTTGGCCTTGGACAGCGCCAGAGCCACGTCCGGGGCCAGGACGATGTGGGTCAGGTCGGCACCGTGGGCCATCGCCTGAGACTTCGCGTCGTGGACGTAATCGAGCGTGGTCCAACCAGCTCCGGTGTCGACCATCTGGACACCCGAGACCGAGAGCAGGCCCGACGGGCCGTTGGTGACGGTGTTGCCGAAGAACGCGGCATCGATCTTCTTGCCGATGTCACGAGCCAGCGCCTGGCCGATGATCGCGGCAACCGCCGGATCGGTGTCGTCGACAGCCTCATTCGAGACCTGGGTCAGACCCGCAACCTTGGACGGGATCACGACGATCTCGTTCGTCTCCGGGTCGACCAGGGTGATCGGGGTGTTCTCGGCGTACCAGCCGGTCTCGGGATCCGAGAGCAGCACCGGGAAACGAACCTGGTGCTTGTCGGTGTTGACGACGGTTGCGGCCTGGAAGGCCACAGACTTCGCGTCGACCTCGGTGTCGATCAGCTTGCCGTAGTCCTCCGGGGTGAAGGCGTTGGCGAGGTTGTTGTTCAGAACTGCCATGGTGTGTCCTCCTGGACATATAGGAAAGGGCCCCCAGCTCGATTGCTGGAGGCCTTGATATGGGGTGGATCAGGAGACGGTCACAGACCAAATCCTTATGGGGCACAGCCCCTTTAGGTGAACGCTGTCAGCCACAGACCACAGCGTTCGAAGTCACTGGAACAGTGCGCCCCACGTCGGGGCGGCCGACTTCGGCTTGGTGCCTCCGGTGCCCTGCGAGGGATCGAACGCGGGGACGTTTTTCCGCAGGCCGGGACGCTCGGCTAGGACGGCGGCGACATCCGCCGCGACCTTCTCCGGGTCCACGTTGCCGTCGTCGTCGAGGTAGTCGACCGGCTCGTTCCCGCTGAGGGTGAACACGTCGGACGCATGTGCCAGGCCTGCGTCCGCAGCCAGTCGCTCGACCTCGGCTCGCTGCATCCGCTCGATGCGAGCCTGGGCAGCGGTCAGCTCCTCGCGGGCCTGGTTCCGCTCGACTCGGTACCGGGCTTCTTTGCTGGTGCGCTGAGCACCGCCATCGGTGTCAGGGGTACCCGAGATACTCGAATCGGTAGAAACCTCATCAGCGTGGCTCTCAGGGCCGGGAACAGCGGTCTGTGTTTCTTGCATCTGCTCATCTCTCCTTTGAGCTATCGGTATCGGCGCATAAACAGCGCACGGCGTAGGTCGATCTCTTCGATGTCGTCATCCATCCCGAGCTGAGCGAGGATCACGTACCGGCGCGGGTGCAGCTCCTCGAACCAGGCGAGGTCTCCCGCCTCGTGGATGGCTTCGATGTACTTGGTGGACATCTGCAGGTGCCGCTGGAACGCGGCCTCTCGGGCTTCTGCGTTCATCGGGCGAGCCTCCAGGCGTCCAGCGCCATCGCAGCGCCAGCGGCGAGGTAGATGCTCATCAGTCCACCGACCAATGGGTGATCTGCAGGCCATCGAACGGATGGCCAGTGAGGGTGACGACGGCCTCGGGGCCGACGTTCCAGACCCGATGCGGGCCTCGGTACTCGACAGCGTCTGCGGTTGTCTCGGTCGGTGCGTTCATGCGTGTTCTCTCCTCTGGAAATGCGACAAGCCACGACGTGGGGTCGTGGCCTCGTGGGTGCGTGCGGCATCGTGCCGCTGTGAGGGCTTCTGAGCCCTCGGGATCTTGGGGGTACCTCCACTCTGGAGGTGGCGGTACTCGTCCGTCTCCGTGGATCTCAGGCGGTGTTTGGCTGGCCGGCACTCGGCCTATTCGGCAAGCGCCTGCAGTGTCCGCAGTGCATCTCGGCACCGGACTCGGTACGCGCGCTGTGTGGCGCGGCTGCAGCGGATGCACCGGCCATCGCGGCGGAGGTCCGCGGGGCCGTGGATATGGTGTTGACCGGATCGACAGGTCCGCATGGCGGGCCTCCTTTCGGGGTAGGGCTATCAGGTAGGGGCCGAGAAAAACCCCCGGTCTGCTGTCCGACGAGACAGACCGGGGGCTCTTACTTCTCACTAGGAGTCGGGACAGGCCATGTCCCTTATCCGCTGATGAAGCAGCGGCCTACCGAGGTCAGGCAACCTCGGGAAGTTCAGGCGGTCGGCGGAGAAGAGAGCAACACCGACCGACCTCCGACGAGCTGGGGACTCGTCGGATGCGAACGAGCACCGACCCCACCGGCGCTCAAGCTCGCACGTTCATAAGGGATGTCTTTCCCCTTTCAAATCTTCAGTAGAAATACGGAACACAGTTTCAGTCCTCTAAGTGACGTAACTCATATTGGGGACGGTCCTGATCCAGGAGCCACACGGCTCGCTGGCGGGGGTGCTCCACGATCCCTTCGGCCTACCCGGCTGCCGAGGGGTGACGCCTTGTGCCAGCAGGTTCTCTCTCCGACTCTTCCGCAGGTTCCGCAGGTTCCGCATCCGCTCAGCTGCGGCTGCGTTGTGTGCCGCGTGCCGCTTCTCGCTGCAGTCGGTGCAGTACTTCGGCCACCGACCGGTGTCGGTGCTTCCGTTCTTCTTGTGCGAGATCTTCCGGCGGGTGTGGACGAGCCCGTCGCAGTCGGCGCACGGGCCGTAGTAGACGCGGAATCCCCAGAACTGGACCCAGGCCCCGCCGGTCGATTCCACCTCTTGCCTGACCACGTGGTTCGGGTTCTCGCGTCGCCACTTGTCGACCTTGTTCGGCACCAGCTTGGCGTCCGCCGTGCTGAGCGGGCGGACGTACTCGATGCCGGATGCCGAGGTCTCGACTCGGCCGATGATGTTGGTGTTCATGCCTCTCCTCAGGATGTGTGTCGGAACTCACGGCTAGATGCGGGCCTCTCTCCCGCATCCAGGTGCCTGTTACCGATCTGTAACCTGGGGCTGTGGCTGGCATCTGCCGTATGAGGCTCAGGAGCCAGCCCGGCCCCCTCAACCACGGATGGGGGCCCAGGGTTGGCGAGGCCGAGTAGGCAGATGGTAGACACCAAAACAAAGCGCACCGAAGGTGTCGTATTCGCCATTCTTTGAATGGCAGAGGAGTTGCTCTAGAGCCATTTATGGCTCCTCCCAGGAGTCATTCTGGACCCTCCAGATGCGCCATTGTTGGCGCTCCAAATGGCACCCTCAGGTGCCGCTGAGAACCCCCTTCGGGGGGTTATTATCAACCATTAAAGAATGGTTATTGGAGCCCCTTCAAAGGGGCTCCTAATAATATATCTAGATAGGGATTCTCTTAAGGAGAATCCCCTAGTTCCCTAGTTCGGGAACCCCCTAAAGGGGGTTCCCTCACTCAATCTTCCTGCAGCTGCAGGACTAGATCAAAGATATCCTCTGATGCGCGCGCCCGCGTAGGGCAGCAAAAACCATGCTTGACCAGCATGCACTTTGATGCGGGCCTCTAGCGTCCACGCTGACGGCCTTAAGGTGCGTACCCACCCAACCATCCATGCCATGGTGGGTTAGTCGCTCTCCGTGGCTCCTGGGGGGCCACAATGGCGACGCTCAGATTGAGGACACGACCACATGTCCGCCCGATCCGGCGGACTGATTCGAGGGTACTCCCGCCGGGTCGGCGGGACAAGAGCCGGCCAATCGGGGTGGAGTAATAGCGGTCCGACTAATTCGGGTGCCGGCCCGAGGGGCAATTACCGGATGCAATAAACGGATGGCCGCCAATTCGGAATTGCCGGAAGGGATTAAGGCTGGGGAAATAGGGATTGCACAAGGGTCGGCTCCACCCAATTAATGGGCGTCCACAACAATTGTGAGCCGCAGGACTTGCGGCTCCTTTACGGGATCCAACTCTCTGGGTCCTCCTGGGACCTCCAGCGGTCTCGCAGGATCTCCAACTCCCACAGTATGAAGTCTTCTCGTTCGTCGCCCATACCGACTCAGACGCAGCGGAACGGTCCTCGGTTCCGAGGGTGCCGGGGCCTGCCTGCTTTTGACCGACCCCGGTGCCCGGTCACTACTCGGCCTCTCCTCGCGGGATCTCGAACCGCTCGCCCGTCTTCATGACGACAACCGCCTTGTCGTGGAAGATCTCCATTCCCTGGATGCCCTGCTCGGCCATCGTGGAGAACCTCTCGGTGATCGTCTCGATTATTCCGGCAGTCTTGACCTCCTCGGCCATCTTCCGCAGCTCGCCCAGCTCCAGATGAACCTGCAGCTCTTCGCGCTTCTCGAACGTGACCTTGACGCCCATCGTGCGGAGATAGACGTTCTGTTCGGTGAGGTCCAGAGACTCCCACCAGTCGCGGAACGTTTCGCCGGTCGGCTGCCAGGTCCAGCCAGCGGGCCTGGTGGTTGCTGCAGCCAGCTCCTCTCGGCGCTTGTCGAGCGCCTCGATGTTCGCATCGAGTGCCGCACGCTGCGGCGTACCTGCTCTGTATGGTCCTCGCCCTACCTGGCCGGCAAGGTCGGCGAGGGTGGTGTCCAGGTCTGCTAGCTCGGCTGCGTTGTCCTCGCCCGCATCCCAAATCCGTTGCAGCCGCCCGGAATCACCCATGAGTGCAAGAACCGACGATTCGACTAGATTGTCGAGTTCCTCCATCACGACTGAGCCGTTGCCGCAGGTGGACTTGTATTGCGCTGACGAGCACCGATAGCGGGGCCGACGGCCCTGGCCACCCTTCAGTCGGTAACACGGCCGCCCACAGACTCCGCAGAAGATGACTTGAAGAAGCAGTGCTGTCGACCGCTTGGTCGGCTCCTTCCGGTTCTCGCGGCCTGCCAGCTCCACGCCGAGCTGGTCGAACACATGCTTGGTCAGGATCGGCTCGGCCCGCTGGATAGGCGAGCCGTCAGGGCCTCGTAGAACGTCCTCGGCCTCGAACATCTTTCGTCCGCGTGCATCCCGCAGGATCTCGCCGTTCGCGTTCCGCTTCGGTTCACGCACCGTCACGTACCCAAGCATCGTCGGCTGCGTCAACGACCGCTTGAGCCCCTGCGAGGCCCACTGATAGCCCTTCAGATCGCGGCCCAGGTGAGCGTTCATGCGGTCCTTGGCCGTCGGAACCTTGCGTTCGTTCAAGTCGTGAGCGATTGCTCGTAGCGGCTCACCGGATAGGACGCGCTCGGCAACCTCGTGGATCACTTGGACGGCTTCGGGATCGGGGAACAACCGCCAACCATCGTCGGTCTGGCGAGGAAGGTACCCCCAGGGAAGCTGGGCACCTCCGGTCCATTTCCCGAGCTGCCGATTGTGGGTGTACGCGGATGCGATTCGAGAGCTGATCGCCTCCAGCTCCAGCTCGGCTACCTTCGCCACCAACAACGCGATGATGTCCCCAAACGGTGACGTCAGGTCCAGGAACGACTCGGTGGCGCTCACTAGCGAGACCGAGTGAGTCTGTCCCCATCGGATTAGATCGGCCAGGTCGAGCAACCGCCGAACGATGCGATCCATCCGGTAGACGACGATCACGTCGAACTCATGAAACCGATTCTCGAGCCAGCCCCCGAGTTGCGGGCGCTGGAACGGGGTCGTGAGGCCGGCGGATACGTCCAAGTCCTTGGCGATGCCGACAACCTCGTATCCGCGCTTTTCGCACAGCGCGCGACATGCATCCAGCTGGCGCTCGGGTGAAGTGGTCGCGTCGGTGACGCGCGACAGTCGAACGACAATCAGTGCTCGTGTCGGATTGTGCGGCGTACTCATGTATGTAAACTACTCCTACCGAGTACGCCATCGGCACCATCGCCGCCGCGGCCTTCGGCGCCATTCTCTACACCGTCGTGACGGAAAGTCAAGATAGACTGTTTACCCGGGGACGCTGTTATCTACTGCCGAATCTCGCAGGACCGACTTGGTGAAGGTCTGGGCGTTGAACGCCAGGAAGCCGATTGCAGGAAGCTCGCGGCAGACCTTGGGTGGGGCGTGGTGCGCGTGTTCGTGGACAACGACACGTCTGCGTACGGGCGGAAGCCGCGCCCTCAGTACCGGGCGATGCTGGCTGAACTCGCCACGGGAACTACTGGCGGATTGCTGAGCTGGCACACCGACCGCCTGTATCGGTCTATTCCTGACCTGTCGGAACTGGTGCAGGTGTGTGAGGACCATGAGGTCACCATTCGGACGGTCAAGGCGGGCAAGATCGACCTGTCAACGCCAACGGGGCGACTGAACGCAACCATGTTCGCTGGCATCGCTCGGTACGAGGTAGAGCGGTCGGCCGAGCGGGTGCGGAGCGCCAAGCAGCAACAGGCCCTTGCCGGAAAGTTCCGTGGTGGACCCCGACCGTTCGGGTACACAGACGGCGGAATGGACCTGGTGCCCGACGAGGCTGACGCTATCCGTGAGGCAGCGGCACAGCTGCTCAGTGGCGTATCCCTGAGGTCGATAGCGTTGGCATGGATGGGCGCAGGAATCAAGACAGCGCGGGGCACCGAGACATGGACTGCAACGAGTGTTCGGAAGGTGCTCACGCGGGCACGGAACGCGGGACTGATTGAGCAAGGCGGCAAGATCGTTGGCCCGGCGCTTTGGCCGGCAATCTTTGACGTAGACACCTTGCACGCGCTGCGGGCTGTGATTGCCGACCCGACTCGACGGACGAGCGTTTCCTACGAGCGCGCTCACCAGGGGAGCGGTGTCTACCGTTGCGGCAAGTGCAGCGCGACCATGCGTGTCCTCACGATGGGGCGGACAAAGGAAACCTCCTACAAGGCGTATTCGTGTTCGGCCAGCCCTCACCTGTCTCAGCGCAAGGACGCGCTTGACGAGTTCGTTGATGCGTTGGTGATCGAACGGCTGTCGCGTGAAGACGCAAAGGTGGTGCTTGAGTCAGGCGACGGCCCCGACCTGGCAGCGCTGCAAGTTGAGCGTGACGGCTTGCAGGCGCGCAAGGATGAACTCGCGGGCCTGTTCGCCGCTGGCACTATCGACGGCTCGCAGTTGTCGCGCGGGAGTGCAGAGTTGCAACAACGCCTGGGGCGCATTGACGCTCAGCTTGCGGCGGCGCGTGAGACTTCGCCTGTGGCGAATCTAGCCCTCAGTGGCGAACGGGTTGGTGAGGTTTGGGCTGGCCTATCGCCAGACCTAAAAGGCAAGGTCATCGACCATCTCATGACGGTTACTGTGCTGCCTGTGGGCAGTGGTCAGCGAGCACCCGGCGGCGGTCTCCTGGTCGAACGTGTGCAGGTCGATTGGAAGGTTGCCGAGGTCGCTGTGTGAGTGGATGCTGTTGCACGGACTGAACATTGCGCATGTATTTTGCCGCACTTTGCAGCGAATGACATGTAGGAAAGGGAACAGGGAAAGGGAACAGGGAGAGGGAACAGACGCACTCGCGCTCGGTGAGTCCTGAGTCACTTAGATCTGGCACGGGCCTGAGTAGCGTTGTTGTTAGTGAATGCCACGGCATAAAGCAGTTACCTACGGGAACTGTGTCCTGAGTCACTTAGCCCGTGGCACGGGCGTGAGTAACGTTGTTTGTAGTCAATGCCACGGCATCACGCAGTCGCCAAGCCTCAACCCGCTAGTCGGGTTGGGGCTTTCCTCATTTCCATACCTTAAGGATTGAACATGGCCGGAGAATCGCCGGAACTTCGTCGTGCAGTCGGACGAGCTGCTGCGGCAAAGCGATGGAACAAGTCAGACCTGATCGACAGGCAGCGTGAGCTTGCCGAGTCTCGCATCGCCGAGTTCGTGCGGAAGATCGTGGATCAGGCCCCGCCTCTCGCGCCGGAACAGAGGGACCGTATCTCTGCGTTGCTGGTCGCTGCTGCGTGAGGTGGCAGGACCAACCCGACTACCTGTTGCCGCCTGACCTGAGACGCCCTCGATGGCTCAACGAGGATCAGGCGTTGCGGTACGTACAGCGCGGCGCAAGCACCCTGAGGCGTTGGCGGTACGCGGGCGAGGTCAAGGCGCACAGAACGTCTAAGGGCTGGCTGTACGACCGCGAGTCACTGGCAGCCTGCGAGGTCGAGATGGTGCGCAGGTACGAAGAACGCGCGTGCCCCGGCTTCAAAGGGCGCTGACATGCGTGAATTGTCGTGAGCAAGCCATTTCGTAGAATTGAGACATAGCGTGAACGACGAACGATTCTGTGCATTCCTCAACAAGCGCACTGACGGAAGAAGTTTCCGGCTACGCGATAAGGAATTCAACGGAACACCGGTTTAACTGACGGAATCTGAGGCATACCAATTGCGCGACACGCTCAATGACGCCATTGACGTGCATGAGGAAAAAGCGCGTGGGCTGGGTGGTCAGAAGGTGGCGAAGAAAGCTGAGCATCAAGTTTGAATGGCATAAAGCCTACGGTGCGTCGGACGTACCCAGTTCGGTTAGATCGGTCGCCTATGTGGTTTGGGATTACACGGACGCCAACGGCAACGGTGCCCATCCCGGCATTGAAAGAATCGTTGCTAGTACGGGCCTGAGTAAGCGTCAGGCGTTGCGGAACCTGGCCGAGAACGTGGCCCGTGGGTGGCTGGGGCAAGTGGCGTCAGGGGCGAAGTCGGGCAAGGCCGGCATAGCCAGTGAGTACCGCCTGACCTATCCAGAAGGGCACGAAATCCCGGTGTCACCAGTGTCACCCGGTGCGGGTAGCCCGGTGTCATCCATGACACCCGCCCCAGCTAGCCCGGTGTCACCAGTGTCAAAGCCCGGTGTCACCAGTGTCACCCCAACAGATCCTGCAACAACATCAACAGCTGTGGCGAGGACCGAGAAGCCCGAACCACTTCCTGACGACTGGCAGCCCAACGCCAAGCATCGAGAACAAGCACAGAAGAAATGCCTAGACCTCGAAGCCGTCGCCGCGTACTTCAAGAGTTACGTCATTGAGAACGGTTGGGTGCGCAAGGACTGGGATAAGGCATTTGAAAGCTGGCTCGCGCGCGAAAAGCCAAAGCCTCAAGCCGTGCCCAGATCGGGCAATGCGGGCGGGCGACTCTGGCAGGAATGAGGAAGCGTGGACTGGACGAATCCACCAATCAAACCGGGGATCAGACCTAAGCGGCAACGCTACGGCGGTAGCGACCGCTATTTGCTTGAAGACGGTAAGCCTAAGGCAATCCCTCAGGCAAGCCCTGAAAGTTGCTCAGAGAGCGAATGAGACAGCAATACGAGTAGGTGGGGCGGTCGGAATCACTGCAATGTGCAATCCTTGGCCCCCTTCGGGCGGGGAGTGATCCGCTCCCCCCGAACTTTTTTCTTGAAACGAGGTGCCCGAATGGGCGAATTGAGGGCGGCAGTCGGTGCCGCGATAGAAGCGGCTGACCATCTGCGTCCGTCTGACGGTGCAGCGGTTGCGTTGGCGAAGTCGTGGGCGTCTCAGATCGACAAGCAAGGCGGTGAGCCGTCGCCGGGGTTCCTGCGGCTGTTGAACGCGCTTGGTTTGACGCCTCAGGGCCGTAAGGACTTGGCGGTGGGTGACGAGGTGGTGACTGCGGGGGCGTTGTCGGGGATTCGGCAGCGCCGGGCTGTGCAGGGGATCGGAGAGGGGACGGCATGACGGACAAGGTGCTAGTTGGCCTTGAGTCGCAGATCAGGGCAAGCGAACTGGCGGTTGCGTACCTGGACGGCGACACGGGCCGCTATGACGGGGTATTGCGTGAGGCGTTCGAGGAGTACGGCGGACTTGAGTCGTTGTTCTTTGCGCTTGCGTTCGAGCTGGCCCATTCGTACGTCGGTGACGTAGGGCGTGAACGGGCGGCTGACGCGATTGAGGAACGAATCGGGCTGTACCGGGACGGTATTGCGGCACGTGACCAGATGCTTGCTGACCAGGCGGCGTCACGGGCGCGTCTTGCTGCGGTCGTTGCGGCGGTGGCTGAGGCAGTTGAGGGGGACGCGTGAAGCTGTTCACGTCCAAGGGGGCCAAGCGGTCGGTGAGCCTGGACGATGACGCGGGCGTCATGGTCGGTGAGGGCACCGAGGCGGTGTATCGCAGCCCGGAACAGCTGTGGGCGGAACAGCCGTACTTGCGCACGGTGGTTACGTTCCTGGCGCGGAATGTCGCGCAGCTGGGGATACATGCGTTCACGCGGGATGCTGACGGTTCACGTGAGCGGCTGCGGGATCACCCGTTGGCGTCGCTGGTCAATCGCCCGAACGCGTCTCAGACGGGCTACGAGTTCTTGTTCGGCGTGGTTGCTGACCTGGCGTTGTTCGATGTGGCTTACGTGATGGTTGAGGACCGAACCGCAGACGGTGGCGGGTTCTCGCTGCGGACGCTGCCGAACGGGTGGGTTGTCGGTACTGAGGAGTCAACCGCGTTCGAGGTCGGCACGTATCTGGTCAGGCTGAGCGAGGACGCGGAGCCGGTCGCGGTGCGCGCCGAGAACATGCTTGTGTTCCACGGCTGGAACCCTGCCGACGCGCGTATCGGATCAAGCCCGGTCAAGGCGCTCAATGCGGTCCTGGCGGAACAGATACATGCTCAGGGTTTCCGGCAACAGCTGTGGGAACGTGGCGGGCGCGTGGGTACTTACCTAACCCGCCCCAAGGATGCGCCTCAGTGGTCGAATGACGCTCGTTCTCGGTTCAAGCGCATGTGGTCTAGCGTCTGGTCTGGCGTGCGTGGTTCGAGTGCGGGCGGTACGCCTGTGCTTGAGGACGGAATGGAACTCAAGCGGGTTGGCTTCTCAGCCAAGGAAGAGGAATACGTTGAGGCGTCCAAGCTGGCGCTGACAACGGTTGCCGCTGTCTACCACGTGAACCCAACCATGTTGGGCCTGCTCGATAACGCGAACTACGCGAATGTTCGTGAGTTCCGGCGCATGTTGTACGGCGACACTCTGGGGCCGATTCTGGCGATGATCGAGGCCAGGCTGAACGAGTTCCTGGTGCCGCGCTTCGCTGACGCTGCGGGCGTCTATGTCGAGTTCAACCTTGGCGAGAAGCTGCAAGGTTCGTTCGAGGAACAGGCCGCTGTACTCAGTGCAGCCACGGGCGTTCCGTACATGACGCCGAACGAGGCGCGGGCCAAGTTGAACCTGCCTGCGGTCGAGGGCGGGGACGTGCTCGCAATGCCGTTGAACATGGCCGGCAACCACTCAGGTGCCGGTGTAGACGATGGGGAAGAGGTGGCAGTCGATGCCGCATAAGGACCACGGCGGGGCGCTGCTCAAGGCGGGGCCGGGCGACGGACTGGCCGAGGGGCAGTTTGTGGCCTACGCCAGCGTGTTCGGCAACGTCGATTCCTACGGGGACGTTGTGGAACCTGGCGCTTTCACAGAAACGCTCAATGCGTGGGCTGCGAAGGGTGCGCCTATTCCGCTGCTGTTCGGGCACAACATGGCTGACCCGGATTTCAATATCGGGCACGTCGTCAAGGCGGAAGAGGACGGGCACGGCCTCAAGGTGCTGTGTCAGCTCGACCTTGAGTCGCCCAAGGGTGCGCAGGTGCACCGGATGCTCAAGGGCAAGCGGGTGGACAACCTGAGTTTCGCCTATGACGTGCTTGATTCCCAGCCGGTCAAGAGTGAAGAGCTGGGCAACTACGTCAGCCTGAAAAAGCTTGATCTGCACGAGGTTTCCGTTGTCCCGATCGGCGCGAACCGTGCCACGTCGGTTGTAGCTGTGAAGGGTGACCAGGGCGTCACCACCAAGAAGAACGAGGGTGTCATGAACGTCAAGGAACAGAAGGCGGCGGCTGTCGCCAAGATGCAGGGCATCGTTGACGGGGCCAAGGCCGCGGGTGTCGAACTGACCGACGAGGAAGCCCTTGAGGTGTCCGACCTGCTGGGCAAGGTCGAGGAATGCAACGTGCAGATCAAGGCGTCTCTCGACTCACAGGCGCTGGTTGCCGCTGTCGAGAAGCTGGGCAAGGGCGTTGAGCCGGTCGTGAACGAGGGGGAGAAGTCAGGTATGAGCGTGAACAAGTGCCGTTTTCTCGGGTTGAGTGGAAAGTCGGCCAAGGACGCTGCGAGCAAGTTGGCGGGGCAGATGCTCGGGCAGGCAGGGGGCGTGAAGTCGCTTACCACTGCCGGTGAAGCCGTCACCGGCACGCCGCTGGTGTCTCAGTCCCCGATTGAGCTGGACAAGGTGCCTACGTCGTTCCTGGACGTGCTCGCGGTCGCTCAGCACACCACGCCGGTCTACCAGTACCTGCGGCAGACCGTGCGTGAGAACAACGCTGGCGTCTGGAAGGCCGGCAACAAGCCGGAATCGAAGTTCACGGTTGAGAACGTCAACGGCGAGCTGTCCGTTGTCGCTCACCTGTCCGAGGGCGTGAACCGCTACACCTTGCTCGACAACGCGGCGTTGGGCGACTTCCTGAACGCTGAGATGCTGGACGGGCTGCGGCAGGCGGTAGAGGCTCAGGTTCTCAATGGCGACGGCACAGGCAACAACATGACGGGCGTTCTCGCCACGTCGGGCGTCCTGGTGCAGGCGTTCGCTACGGACCTCGTGACAACCACACGCAAGGCGATTACCTCGCTGGAAACGCAGGGCCGCAAGCCGGGCGTGTTCGTCCTCAGCCCGACCGACTGGGAAGCCCTCGAACTGGCCCGCAACACCAGCGGTTCGTTCGACCTGGCGCACACTGCCGTTGACCGCGCCGCGCGCAAGCTGCACGGTGTGCCGGTCACTGTGTCCACTGCGTTGCCGATCAAGATGGCGGTTCTGCTGGACCTGGACGCGGTGAAGGTAGATACCGACACCCACGGACTGGTGGTCGAGTGGGGCACTGCTGGCGACGACTTCAAGCAGAACGCTCAGCGTCTCCTTGTCGAGGGCCGGTTCGGTGTTTCGGTCCTGCGCCCGTCCGGCGTCGTGAAAATTGACACGGCGATCAGCTAATCTGAATTGAGAAACCGCCTTCCGTGAGACTGCATGGGGAGGCGGTTCCTTTTAGGTTCGATTCACCGTGGTTGATTGAGTTCTAAAAGACATCGTCATCGTCCTCAATATGGACGAAAAATGGCTCATCAGGGAACGCCATGGTGAGGCAGCTACGTGCGAACCCGACTTGCGTGTACGGGGATAGGACTTCGGAATCTAGGGTGCTGTAGGGCATGTCATCGACCTCATCTTGCTCCGCGCGACGCTTGTTTTCCTGGAGGAGATTGCGCAGCTTGCCGATCCCAATGATCTCTCTCGCTGAAAGCTGTTCTACAAGTTCCGAGAAGGTTTCATCCGAGTCCTGTTCGCGTTCATGGAATAGCTCGGAAAGAAGGGCCTTGAGCGTAGCTCGATTGATTCCGACGTCAACGTTGGCGCTGAGCGCGATCGTCGCGGCAGCACTCATCTCGGATATAGCCGATGCGTCGTTGATCTGCTGGAACTGCTGGTCGGCAATGTAGAACAAGGCGCTGAGAGCGTGGAAGTCTTTCTTAAGTTCGGGCGGGATGCTAGCTTCTCCCTTGTATGCGAGGTGGTGGGAAACATTCGCCCATGCGTCCATGAGGAGGGTTCGGCATTGTATCTCGAATCGTATCCCCTTCAATTCATCGTAGCGGGGGCCTCGGTGGGCGTCGTTAAGCAGGCATTCGTAGTGGACTGACATATATCCGAAGCTTTCCGAAGGAAGCTGTTCAATTTTGTTCTCAACAACCTTGACGTCGAAACTCTGTTCGATTATCTCTTGAATCTTGGGTAGATCTTTGACAAATAGGCAGACCACTCGCCCGCCCACAAGGTCGGGAGTTTGCTCCATTGGTCTTGTGTAACCTTTTCGGAGAATCTTATCTAGGAAGCTCTTCCGCTCCTTCACTCGGCAGGTGAGGGAGTGGATCTTGATCTCGGTGTTGCTGAGCTTCTCTTTGATTGAGAACTCGATCTCATCCGCGAGTCTGTTGTAGAGATGCAGTCGGCCGTCGTATTCAATTCCTGCATCCACGCTCGCCGCTTGGAGAGCTGGAAGAGTCGTTTCGCTCATTCTCGGAGTATGAAGTAGTCCGCCAGATTCGTCCAGCATTTCGACCCAGAAGGGCGCAACGGGTGTCCTGGCGAACTCTGCGGGGGGAATTCGCCGGGAGGGAGGGAGTGGGGAGAGGGCAGGGCGTACCCCGTACCGCATAGGTACGGATGCGCCTTCTCGCCGGTCGGTCGGTCGCTGCGGTCGGTTGGTATGCACACGCCTACGGGAATCACTCGTATGGCGTCAGGGCCGGGATGCTCACACAGCGCGCTACAGCTACCACGCTGTCCCCGTCCGGGCCTGCCTTCAACGGGTGTCACTGTGTAATCGGAATGGTTGCTGTGGCCCCTCTGACGGGCGACGGCACCGCTGGTGAGGCGGTCTACCCGTTGGAAGGCCCACGGGCACAGGGGATTGAGCGATGGGGAAGGGTGCGCCTGGCGTACCGAAATGGCCGACAGCACGGACCGACCCGCAAGGCCGCACAGGTGCCGTGAGGCACCTGTGCGACCCAACGGGCCGCTATGTGCTCGCGCGGTAGGTGAGGTAGAGGTCAGACAGTGCGCAAATGAGTTCAGGCAGTCTCTCGGCGGCAAGCTCAGGCGAGCCAAGCGGATTTGCGGCCGATAGGGAGACAACGAACCGGCGCGTTGCGTCAGCGTGGCGCTCAAGGTGCAACTTCACGCCTGTCTCAACGGTATTGACGCGTTCGGTCACGGTGCGCACTGCCACCACCTCAAGGGTGGCCGTGGGTGCTACCCACATGATCGGTTGCGCGGATACACTGCTGGAACGGTTCACGGGCGGCTCGATTCCGCTAGTGGGCTGAGGTCCTGGCTGAGCGTTGGCGCGCTCGCTAGGGCCGTGTCATTTGTGACAGTCCAACTTCTACCTTCGTCGTGACCGGGGACTCGATCGTCTCGGCGCTCACCGGCATCATCGACAAGGCGTTGGCCACGTCGGTGTGACGGCACGGTCCGTCCTGCGGCGGGAGGACGGTGCGGTCACGGTGGAGGCGGCGATCGCGATCGCGTCCATCGTGACCGTGGTGGTCCTCTGCATCGGGGCGATCGTCGCGGTGTCGGCGCAGGTGCAGTGCATCGACGCGGCGCGGGAAGCGGCGAGATTGGCCGCCCGCGACGACCGTGCCAACGCGGTCACCGTGGCGCGGCGGGTCGCACCGTCCGGTGCGGACATCACCCTCGACGACGACGGGGAGTTCGTCGTGGCGACGGTGCGGGCCCGCGCCGCGTTGCTGCCGCTGGTGGAGTTGTCGGCCGAGGCGGTCGCGGTCCGTGAGCCGAGGACGGCGGACGGGTGACGGGTCTGCGGGAGGACGAATCCGGGGGTGCGACGGTGTTCGCGTGCTTCGCGCTGACGGCACTCGTCGTGGTCACCGCCGGACTCGTGCACGTCGGCGGGGCGGTCGCTGCCCGGCATCGGGCGCAGGCCGTCGCGGATCTGGCGGCACTCGCGGCGGCGTCCGCGCTGTCCGGTGGTGACGAATCCTCCTGCATCGCAGCCACGTCCATCGCGGATCGGATGGGCGCCACGGTGGCGCGGTGCGCGGTCAGCGGCTGGGACGTGGTGGTCGAGGCGCAGGTGCGAGTGGGGTCCGTGTCGTTCGTTGCCGGCCCCGCACGCGCCGTCGCACGGGCCGGGCCGGCCGAGTGAGCGGTTCAGGTCGCCGTGCGGTCCGGGTCCACCGCCGTCAGCACCGCGGTGAGAACCCGGATCGCGCCGTCCTTGTCGAGAGGCTGATTGCCGTTGCCGCACTTGGGGGAGTGCACACACGAGGGGCATCCGGTGGCGCACTCGCAGGACTCGATCGCGTCCCGGGTGGCGCTCAGCCAGCGGACCACTTCGGCGTGGCCGCGGTCGGCGAACCCGGCCCCGCCGGGGTGTCCGTCGTACACAAACACCGTCGGCAGGCCGGTGTCCGGGTGCAGTGCCGTCGAGACGCCGCCGATGTCGCCCCGGTCGCACGTCGCGACCAGAGGAAGGAGCCCGATCGCGGCGTGCTCGGCGGCGTGCAGCGCGCCGGGGACGCGGTCGGCGCCGATGCCCGCCTCCTCCAACAGTTCCGGGGTGATCGTGTACATCACGGCCCGGGTCTGCAGGGTCTGCGCCGGCATGTCGAGTTCCACCGAGTCCAGCACCTCGCCGGACGACAGCCGGCGCAGGTAGCCGACCACCTGATGCGTCACCTCGACCTGCACCAGTGCGACGCCCACCCCGCCGTACCGCTTGTGTTCGGCGACGTCGCCGATCGCGATGTCGGTGATCTCCCGGGCCGAGGTGGTCCAGTCCGGGTCCTCGGCATGCACCAAGGCGATCCCGTCGTCGAGATCGAGGTGGTCGACGACGAAGGATTCACCCTGGTGGATGTGGACGGCCCCCGGGTGGGCGGTCGCCGGGGCGCGGCCGGAGTCGACAGTCCCCAGCATGCGTCCGGATTCGCCGTCGACGATCGCGACCTGGCCGCCGATGCCGCCGCGGATGTCGACGTTGCTGTGCGGATCGGAGCCGGCGGTGACGAACCAGCCGTGCGCCCGACGCCGGATCAGGCCTTGCGCGGCCAACTCGGTCAGCACCTCCGTCGCACCGAAGTCGGCGACCTCGGCGTCGGACAGGGGTAGTTCCAGCGCCGCGCACAGCAACTGCGGGCCGAGGACGTACGGATTGGTCGGGTCGGTCACGGTGGCCTCGACCGGACGATCCAGCAGTGCCGCCGGGTGGTGCACCAGATAGGTGTCGAGTGGGTCGTCGCGCGCCACCAGGACCACGAGCGATCCCTCGCCCCGCCTGCCGGAGCGGCCGGCCTGCTGCCAGAACGAGGCGACGGTGCCGGGGAAGCCCGCGACCACGACGGCGTCGAGGCCGGCGATGTCGACCCCGAGTTCGAGGGCGTTCGTCGTCGCGACACCGAGCAGTCGACCGTCGGCGAGCGCGGCCTCGAGGTCGCGACGGTCCTCGGCCAGGTATCCGGCGCGATAGGCCGCCACCCGCCCGGCCAGGTCCGGGTCGACCTCGGCCAGGGCGCGTCGGGTGCCCATCGCGGTGAGTTCCGCGCCGCGGCGGGACCGGACGAAGGTCAGGGTTCGGGCGCCTTCGACGAGCAGGTCGGCCATGATGCGGGACGCTTCCGATCCCGCGGCCCGTCGCACCGGTGCGCCGTTCTCCCCGGTGACGGACGGGAGCAGCGGCGGCTCCCACAGCGCGATGGTGCGGGGCCCGTGTGGTGAGCCGTCCTCGGTGACTTCGGCGCAGGGGGCACCGATCAGTCGGGACGCGGCCGCGCCGGGATCGGCGGTGGTCGCGCTCGCGAGGACGAATACGGGGTTCGCGCCGTACCGGGCCGCGATGCGACGCAACCGCCGCAGTACCAGTGCGACGTTGGAACCGAACACGCCTCGATAGGAGTGGCACTCGTCGACCACGACGTAGCGCAGGTTGCGGAACAGGTGAGACCAGCGTTGGTGCGATCGCAGGATCCCGATGTGCAACATGTCCGGGTTCGTGAAGATCCATCGGGAGTTCGCCCGCGCCCACTGCCGGATCTCGGTCGGAGTGTCGCCGTCGAAGCCGCTGGGGTGGATCGACCCGAGTTCGGGCTCGGACTCGGTGAGCGCGATCGCGGCGCGCAACTGATCGGCGCCGAGTGCCTTGGTCGGGGAGAGGTACAACGCGGTGCCGCGGGAATCTTCGGCGAGCGCGGTGAGTACCGGTAGTTGATATGCGAACGATTTACCGGACGCGGTACCGGTCGCGACGACGACGTGTTCTCCGGCCGCCGCGATCGATGCCGCCTCGGCCTGATGACTCCACGGTCGCGGAATCCCGGCCGCCCGCAACGCGCGCACTGCGGCGTCTGCGGACCACTCCGGCCATTCGACGAATCGGGAAACCCGCGGCGGAAGTTCTGCGGTGAACGTCAAGGGTTGTTCACCCGCCGGTGTACCGGCCAGTAGACGATCGAGAAGGGTCCGCCCGAACGAGTTGTCGCCGTTTTCTCCCGTGTCGTGGGAGTGGGGCGAGGGGTTCACGGGACCTCTTCCGGAATTGTCGTCGGGTCGCGTCCTGGGCTGCTTCCGCTGGCTGGACCTGCGGTTTTGATCCTATCTGCGTTCGGGGACGGGTGTCCGGCAGGGGTGTACCCCACGGTAGTTCGAGTGGCACCTGGTGCAAGATCAACCATTTGCAGTATTTGTTCGTCTTTCGACTGTTGCGGGCGCGTCCGACGTGGTTGACTGTGACCTGGTCGCAGCTTCTGTGTTCGTTTAAACGCTCGCAGGATCGATGTTGCGAGCGCGGTGCTTATGCGTTCCTGAGGGGGAATCGAGAAAGTACAGCGGTCGGAACCGGCCCGATGGACCGGAAGTGCTGTCCATCGAATCCGGTGTAAGAAAGAGAAGGAAAAGCATGGCACAGGGCACTGTGAAGTGGTTCAACGCGGAAAAGGGCTTCGGCTTCATCGCTCCCGAGGACGGCTCCGCTGACGTCTTCGTCCACTACTCGGAGATCCAGGGCAGCGGCTTCCGCACCCTCGAGGAGAACCAGCGCGTCGAGTTCGAGGTCGGCCAGGGCACCAAGGGCCCGCAGGCCACCGGCGTTCGCGCTATCTGATCCGTTCACCAACTGAACGATTGATTCAAGGCCGGTCCTACTGACCGCTGCCTGACTCGTCCCCTGCCACCGGAAACGGTGGTGGGGGACGAGTTCGTTGTGGGCCGATTTTTCTTCCGGTGTGGGATGCGCGATCCGGGCGAACGGTGCCGGATCTTGGCCTACTGTCCACCTTGTGGCTCAGCTGTCCTTCTTCTCCGCCGAGTCGGTGCCGCCCGCGGTCACCGATCTCGGCGGGCTGCTCGCGGCGCAGGGACAGGTCGTCACCTCGAAGGAGGGTGCCCGGGTATCCGTGGTGGTCGACAGCAGGTGGCGGGCCGAGGCGATCGCCGAGTTGATCCGGGATGCCGGCCTGGACGCCGAGATCGGTTTGTCCGAGGAGGGGCGCCCCCTGGTGCGCACGGCCCCGGTTCCCCAGTTGGCGGATCTGGCGGTGCAGTGGACCCGCGGAGCTGTGAAGGCGGTGCCGGACGGCTGGATCCCGGGGTCCCGTGAGCAACGGGCGTGGGTCTTGGCCTCGGGCCGCGTCGAGGCGGACGGCCAGCGGTACGTGCTCGGCCTCGACCCCCATGCCCCCGATACGCACGTGGTACTCGCCCAATCGCTGATGCGTGCCGGGGTAGCGCCGACGATCATCGGAATCCGGGGGACGTCCCCGGGATTGCGCATTTCGGGCCGGCGACGGCTTATGCATCTCGCGGAGAACATCGGTCGGCCGCCCGACGATGTCGATGCCCGGCGCAACTGGCCGCACATTTGAGCGAACGGAGCGGGACGGATATGCGCGTTCATCTTCCTGGTGTGACACCCTGTAACTGACCGGACCCGGTATAACGGGGGCGGAGACGAGATTCGCATCAGGTGCACAGCGGCACTGATCGAGCATGAAAGGTGCGGACAGACTGGTGGCATCACGGGAGAAGAGCACGGCGGACGGAGCGTCCGCCACGCGCCGCCTCGTCATCGTCGAGTCACCGACGAAGGCCAAGAAGATCGCGCCCTACCTCGGCAAGAATTACGTCGTGGAGGCCTCGGTCGGGCATATCCGCGACCTGCCGCGTGGTGCCGCCGACGTACCCGCCAAATACAAGGGCGAGCCGTGGGCCCGGCTCGGTGTGAACGTCGACCACGACTTCGAGCCGCTGTATGTGGTCAGCCCGGAGAAGAAGTCGAAGGTCACCGAGCTCAAGAGCCTGCTCAAGGACGCCGACGAGCTCTACCTCGCGACCGACCCCGACCGCGAGGGCGAGGCCATCGCCTGGCATCTGCTCGAGACTCTCAAGCCGAAGATCCCGGTCCGCCGGATGGTGTTCCACGAGATCACCGAGCCCGCGATCCGCGCGGCCGCCGAGGACACCCGCGATCTCGACAACGATCTGGTCGATGCGCAGGAGACTCGCCGCATCCTGGACCGGTTGTACGGCTACGAGGTCAGCCCGGTGCTGTGGAAGAAGGTCATGCCGCGGCTCTCGGCGGGCCGCGTCCAGTCCGTCGCGACGCGTGTCATCGTGCAGCGCGAACGGGAGCGGATGGCCTTCCGTTCGGCGTCGTACTGGGACATCTCGGCGACGCTCGACGCCGGAGCCGAGGCCAGCCCGCGCAACTTCGGTGCGCGTCTGGTGTCGGTGGACGGCTCTCGTGTCGCTGCCGGCCGCGATTTCGGGCCCGACGGCAAGCTGAAGTCCACGGGTGTGACGGTGATCGACGAGGCGTACGCCCGTCGACTGGCCGAGGCGCTCGAAGGCGTCGACCTGGTCGTCTCGTCGGCCGAGGACAAGCCGTACACGCGTAAGCCGTACGCGCCGTTCATGACGTCGACGCTGCAGCAGGAGGCAGCCCGCAAGCTGCGCTTCTCGTCGGAGCGGACCATGCGTGTCGCGCAGCGTCTGTACGAGAACGGCTACATCACCTACATGCGAACCGACTCGACGACGCTGTCGCAGTCGGCCATTTCCGCGGCTCGCGCCCAGGCCACCGAGTTGTACGGCGCCGAGTACGTGCATGCCACCCCGCGCCAGTACACCCGCAAGGTGAAGAACGCGCAGGAGGCACACGAGGCGATCCGTCCGGCCGGCGACGTCTTCCAGACTCCCGGTCAGCTGCATTCGCGCCTCGAGACCGACGAGTACCGGCTGTACGAGCTCATCTGGCAGCGCACTGTCGCATCGCAGATGGCCGACGCCCGCGGCACCACCCTGACGCTGCGCATCACCGGCACCGCCGGTACCGGCGAGGAGTGCACGTTCTCGTCGTCGGGTCGCACCATCACGTTCCCCGGCTTCCTCAAGGCGTATGTCGAGAGCGTCGACGAGGAAGCCGGCGGCCAGTCCGACGACGCCGAGTCGCGTCTGCCGGTGCTCACGCAGGGGCAGGGCGTGACCGCCACCAAGCTCGATCCGGACGGTCACTCCACCAATCCGCCGGCCCGCTACACCGAGGCCAGCCTGATCAAGGCGCTCGAGGATCTCGGTATCGGCCGCCCGTCGACGTACTCGTCGATCATCAAGACCATCCTGGACCGCGGTTACGTCTACAAGCGCGGTAGCGCGCTCGTTCCGGCGTGGGTCGCGTTCGCGGTGATCGGCCTGCTCGAGGCGCATTTCGGTCGGCTCGTGGACTTCGACTTCACCGCGGCTATGGAGGACGATCTCGACGAGATCGCCGGTGGTCGCGAGCAGCGCGGCAACTGGCTCTCGCACTTCTATTTCGGTGACACGGAGGCGAGCGACGATTCGATCGCGGCCGCCGGTGGCCTGAAGAAGATGGTCGGCGAGAATCTCGAGGACATCGACGCTCGCGAGATCAACTCGATCCGACTGTTCGACGACGCCGAGGGCCGCGAGGTCCACGTGCGGGTCGGACGATTCGGCCCGTACCTCGAGCGGATGGTTGCAGATACCTCGGAAGGGGCCGCTCCGGACGCGCTCGTGTCCCAGCGCGCCAATCTGCCCGACGACCTGCCGCCGGACGAGCTCACGCCCGAGTACGCGGAGAAGCTGTTCGCCACTCCGCAGGAGGGGCGCAAGCTGGGCGTCGATCCGCTCACCGGGCACGAGATCGTCGCGAAGGAGGGCCGGTTCGGTCCGTACGTGACGGAGATCCTGCCGGAGCCCGCGCCGGAGCCGGAGCCGGACATCGTCCCGGTCGAGACGGCCGCCGACGGCACCACCAAGACGAAGGCCGCCAAGAAGGCGCCGGCGAAGAAGGCCGCGAAGAAGGCTGCCGGCCCCAAGCCGCGCACCGGCTCGCTGCTCAAGTCGATGGATCTGGAGACCGTCACGCTCGAGGACGCGCTGCGCCTGCTGTCGCTGCCGCGTGTCGTCGGCGTCGATCCCGAGTCGAAGGAAGAGATCACCGCGCAGAACGGCCGGTACGGGCCGTACCTGAAGAAGGGCACCGATTCTCGTTCTCTGGAGAACGAGGAGCAGATGTTCACGGTGACGCTCGAGGATGCCCTCAAGATCTATGCCGAGCCCAAGCGGCGCGGTCGCCAGGCGTCCGCGGCGGCTCCGTTGCGCGAGCTCGGCAACGACTCCGCGACCGGCAAGCCGATGGTGATCAAGGACGGCCGCTTCGGTCCGTACGTCACCGACGGCGAGACCAACGCGAGCCTCCGTAAGGGCGACGAGGTCGAGTCGATCACCGACGAGCGCGCGTCCGAGCTGCTCGCCGACCGACGCGCCCGCGGTCCGGTGAAGAAGAAGGCCGCCGCGAAGAAGGCGCCGGCCAAGAAGGCCGCCGCGAAGAAGACTGCGGCCAAGAAGGCACCCGCGAAGAAGGCTGCGGCGAAGAAGACCACGGCCGAGAAGCCGTGATCCGGCGCGTCGGCACGGATCGTTAGGCTCGTCGCGTGGCGGGTGTATTCGATCGACTGGTCGGCCAGGAGCATGTCGAGACCGAGCTGACGGCTGCCGCCACCGCTGCTCGCGGAGGCGACGCCGGGTCTCGGATGACGCACTCGTGGCTGTTCACCGGTCCACCCGGCTCCGGCCGTTCGGTCGCGGCCCTCTGCTTCGCGGCGGCGCTGGAGTGCACGTCCGACGGCGTACCCGGCTGCGGGGAGTGCCATGCCTGCACGACGACGATGGCCGGCACCCACGGTGATGTCCGGCGGGTGGTGCCCGAAGGCCTGAGCATCAGCGTCAAGGAGATGCGCGGCATCGTGCAGACGGCGTCGCGCCGGCCCAGTACCGGACGGTGGCAGGTCGTCGTGATCGAAGACGCCGATCGGCTCACCGAGGGCGCCGCCAACGCGCTCCTCAAGGTTGTCGAGGAACCGCCGGACCGCACTGTGTTCCTGCTGTGTGCGCCGTCGGTCGACCCTCAGGACATCTCGGTCACCCTCCGCTCGCGGTGCCGGCATGTTCCGCTGGTCACGCCGACGGTCGACGCGATCGCCCAGGTTCTGCGCGAACGGGATCAACTCGACCCCGAGACCGCGGAGTGGGCCGCCTCCATCTGTGGTGGCCACGTCGGGCGTGCCCGACGCCTCGCGAGCGACGAGGATGCCCGGGCCCGACGCAAGCGGGCCCTCTCGCTGGCGACGGCTGCGCTGCGACCGGGCACGGCGTATGCCGCGGCCGAGGAACTGATCCAGGCAGCCGAGCTCGAGGCCAAGGAATTGACGGCCGAACGGGACGAGCGGGAGACCGAGGAACTTCGGACGGCGCTGGGCGCCGGCGGCACCGGCAAGGGTGCGGCCGGGGCGTTGCGCGGTTCGGTCGGCGTACTCAAGGATCTCGAGAAGCGGCAGAAGTCGCGGGCCACGCGAACCGGCCGTGATTCGCTCGACCGCGCGCTGATGGATCTCGTGGGTCTGTACCGCGACGCACTGGCCTACTCGTTCGGATCGGGCGCGACGTCGAACCATCCGGACATGTCCGAGCAGGCCGCGGACCTCGCATCGCGGACCTCTCGGGAGGGACTGCTGCGCTGTATCGAGGCAATCCTCGATTGTCGGGAGGCCCTGGACATGAACGTCAAGCCCAAGTTCGCGGTCGCCGCGCTCGTCGCGCGGTTGGGTGCGGAGTTTGCCTAGATGCCCCGATTTGCTTTTGGGGCAGGGGTACGCGCTAGACTCGCACGCGCCGAGAGGCACGCTGCCTTAGCTCAGTCGGTAGAGCATTTCACTCGTAATGAAAAGGTCGAGAGTTCGATTCTCTCAGGCAGCTCCGAAAGGGCCCCTCACCTGGTTTACCAGGTGAGGGGCCCTTTTTTCGTCGGAGAGCGCGTCCCCGGCATCCGGGCTCCGGGCGGTAGGGAGTGGAGATGCCCGTGCCGGCCGTGGACGACGCGGGCACCGAGGCGTTGGTTCGGTTCCTTGTTCAGCGGACAATGGTGGACAGGGAGAGCCCACACTCCTATGGAAGGGCGGGGCAGTGCTGATGGAGATCTTCTGGTTGATCCTGATGATCGGCGCACTCGTGATGCTGATCCCAGTGGCAAGGCAGGCGTTTCGTCGGAACGACGACGACTGACCCGTCCGAACCGCTCGACAAGGGTGGTCGAGAACGGCCATGCTCGGAAGGTGAGCGAATCACTGAAGGTCCGCGTCCGAGAGAAGCTGTTGCGGCAGTTGGCGGAGAACGGCGGGCATCCGGTCGAGGAGTTCGAAGGCGACGATCCGCGACTCGTCGCGATCGATGGTGACCTGGCTGCACTCGACGAAGTTGCGGAGGACGACCCTCTCGTCGAGGAGCTGGCCGCCAAGTACTGGGTGCCGTAGCGCGTAGTCGTAGCCGATCGTCGCGCGATTCGCAGGGCCGTCCGGCCGTTCGAGGGCTCTGAACAGGCGATTTGGCGTTAGGCGAAGGGTTCGCGTAACTTATTCCAAGTCAGAGCGACACGGACACCGACCCGCCGCCGAGCTTCACAGCTCAGGTGAGGGAAAACGAGGTTGTACGGAGAGCGCCTGAAAATCCGAGTGTGAGACTTCCTGTAGGGTGGTTGAGCGTCTTCGGGTGGCCGAGTGAAGTTCCGGGTTTGCGCCCGGGTGCGGATTCGGTTAGGCTGGAAC